>NZ_MOLR01000008.1:0-430064 GCF_001863355.1 Arthrobacter sp. UCD-GKA
ACCTGCCGCAGGCCGAATGGGGCGGCTTCGGGCAATCCGGGGTGGGCCGCGAGCTGGGTCCCACGGGCCTGGCCGAGTACCAGGAAGCCAAGCACATCTACCAGAACCTCGACCCGCAGGTCACCGGCTGGTTCGAGGACCAGGCACAGGCACAGGACAAGGACAGCTAGGGATGGAGAACCTGAACGTGGGCACCGAGAACGCACCAACCCCCCAGACCGCATTCGACTACCTCGTCGTCGGCGGCGGCTCCGCCGGGGCCGCGGTCGCGGCCCGGCTCTCGGAGGACCCGTCCGTCACGGTCGCGCTGATCGAGGCCGGCCCCGATGACCGGGGCATCGACGAGGTCTTGCAGCTGGACCGCTGGATGGAACTGCTCGAATCCGGCTACGACTGGGACTACCCGATCGAGGAGCAGGAGAACGGGAACTCGTTCATGCGCCACTCCCGGGCCAAGGTCATGGGCGGGTGTTCGAGCCACAACTCCTGCATCGCGTTCTGGGCCCCGGCCCAGGACCTGGACGCCTGGGAGACCGAGCACGGGGCGACCGGCTGGAACGCCGAGATGGCCTTCCGGCTCTACAAGCAGCTGGAAACCAACGAGAACGCCGGCCCGGATGCCCCGCACCACGGGGATGCCGGCCCGGTGAGGCTGATGAACGTGCCGCCGAACGACCCCTGCGGTGTCGCGGTGCTCGATGCCTGCGAACAGGCCGGGATCCCGCGGGCCAGGTTCAACAACAATCAGACGGTGCTCAACGGGGCGAATTTCTTCCAGATCAACAGGTTGGAAGACGGAACCAGGTCCTCCTCCTCGGTTTCCTACATCCACCCGATCGCGCAGCGGGAAAACTTCACGCTGCTCACCGGGCTGCAGGCCAGCAAGCTCTCCTTCGACGAGGACCGCAGGTGCACCGGCGTGTTCGCGGTGGAGGGCGCCTTCGGGCGCACCATCCACTACTCGGCCCGCCGCGAGGTCATCCTCAGCGCCGGGGCGATCGACACCCCCAAGCTGCTGATGCTCTCGGGCATCGGCCCGGCGCAGCATCTGGCCGAGCACGGCATCGAGGTGCTGGCCGACTCCCCGGGCGTGGGCTCGAACCTGCAGGACCACCCCGAGGGCGTGATCCAGTGGGAGGCCAAGCAGCCCATGGTCACCGAATCCACCCAGTGGTGGGAGATCGGGATCTTCACCCACACCGTGGCGGGCCTGGACCGCCCGGATCTGATGATGCACTACGGCTCGGTGCCCTTCGACATGCACACCCTGCGCCAGGGCTACCCAACCTCGGATAACGCCTTCTGCCTGACCCCCAACGTGACCCGGGCCAAGTCCCGCGGCACGGTGCGGCTGCGCAGCCGCGACTTCCGCGACAAGCCCAAGGTCGACCCGCGCTACTTCACCGATGAGCAGGGCCACGACATGAAGGTGATGATCGCCGGAATCCGCAAGGCCCGCAAGATCGTCGCCCAGCCGGCCATGGCCGAATGGGCCGGAACCGAGCTGTACCCGGGGCCGGAGGTGCAGTCCGACGAGCAGATCGCCGACTACATCAAACGCACCCACAACACCGTGTACCACCCGGCAGGGTCGGTGCGCATGGGCGCGGAAACCGACCAGATGTCCCCGCTGGATCCGCAGCTGCGGGTCAAGGGCGTGAGCGGGCTGCGCGTGGCCGACGCCTCGGTGATGCCGGCACTGGTGACGGTGAACCCGAACATCACGGTGATGATGATCGGCGAACGCTGCGCCGAACTGATCAAGGAAAACGCCTAGCAAGGTCCTTTGAGAGGGGGCCCGGTGCCGGCGGTGCGCATTGAAGGCGCGCCGCCGGCACCGGGCCCCTTGGCCTTTGTCAAGAAAGGAGGATCCCCAAAATGTCCAAGGCAACAAATGGAAGCGGACTGCCCAAGGGCAGGTCCCAACGCGTATTGTCGGTCAGGTGCGCACGAGTATGAATCAAGACCTGAAATTGCCCTCCGTCAAGCCATGGGTCAAGCCCCTGGTTGGCGAGCTGGTGGCATTCCGCCGTGAGGTCCATGCCAACCCGGAGCTCTCGTTCGTGGAATACCAGACCACCGAACGCATCCTGAACCGGCTGCGCGACGCCGGCCTGAAGCCGGTCGCCCTGGAAGAGACCGGCGCCTATGTCGACATCGGGCAGGGCCCGATCGCCCTGGGGCTGCGCGCCGACATCGACGCGCTGCCGATCCTGGAAGAGACCGGCCTGGACTACGCCTCGGTCGTGGACGGGGTCGCGCACTCCTGCGGACACGACATCCACACCACCGTGATGCTCGGGGTCGCCAAGGTGCTCAAGGCCATCGACGACGAATCCCCGCTGGGCGCACGCATCCGGGTGATCTTCCAGCCCGCCGAGGAAAAAATGCCCGGGGGAGCCCTGGCCGTGATTGCCGCGGGCGTGCTGGACGAGGTCCCGCGCATCCTGGCCCTGCACTGCGAACCGCGCATCGACGCCGGGAAGATCGGCACCCGCATCGGGGCCATCACCAGCGCGAGCGACACCATCAAGATCGAGCTGGTCGGCCGCGGCGGTCACACCTCCCGCCCGCACCTGACCGAGGACCTGGTCTTCGCGATGAGCCAGATCGCCACCAACGTCCCGGCCGTGCTGGGACGTCGCATCGACGTGCGCTCGGCGGTCTCGGTGGTCTGGGGCCAGATCCACGCCGGCAGCGCACCGAACGCGATCCCGGCCACCGGCTACCTGGCCGGCACCATGCGCTGCCTGGACGGCGAGGCCTGGAAGGGCGCCGGGGACCTGCTCGACGAGGTCGTCCGCCAGGTCGCCAGCCCCTACGGGGTCGAGGTCAAGCTCGAGCACATCCGCGGGGTGCCCCCGGTGATCAACACCGAAGAGGAAACCGACCTCATCGAGGACTCGGCCCGCGCCGAGATCGGCTCGGGCGCGATCGTGCTGACCCCGCAGTCCATGGGCGGGGAGGATTTCGCCTGGATGACCAACAAGGTCCCCGGGGCCATGATGCGCCTGGGCACCCGCACCCCCGGCGGGGAGGACTACGACCTGCACCGCGGGGACTACATCCCCGACGAATCGGCCATCGAGGTCGGCGTGACGGTCATGGCCGCCGCTGCCATCCGGGCCATTGCCCAACTCAGGGCCGGCGAGGACGACTAGCCGACACCCGCAGAGTTATCTGGTTGTAACATTTTCCTTCCCGCGTCAAGCGTTTTACAGGCTAGGCTAGGTCGATGTGAAGCCGTTCCTTCCAACCTCCGGTCCCTTCATTGACGAAGCGGTCCGGGAGCGGCAGGGGGCGACTCACGCTTGGCACCCGGTGGATGCTGGCAACAGTGCACACTGCCACGGTGCCGGAACCGGCATGGGGCGCCTGTTGCACTTCCACGCCAAGACCTGTAGCTCGTAACCTTATGGAGGGAACCCCCATGCGCAACATCAAGCGCAAGACCGGTATGGCCGCGGCCGTGCTCGGCATTTCCGCACTCGTCCTGACCGCCTGCGGCGCTGCCCCGGAAGCGGCCCCGTCGGGTTCCGCCAGCGGCTCTGCCCCGGCCGGCGCATCGGACTTCACCGGTTGCATCGTCTCGGACTCCGGCGGCTTCGACGACCGTTCCTTCAACCAGTCCTCCTACGAAGGCCTGATGGCGGCCAAGACGGATCTCGGCATCAAGGTCAAGCAGGCCGAATCCAAGGCCGCCACCGACTTCGCCCCGAACCTCAACGCCATGGTCAAGGGCGGCTGCAACATCACCATCACGGTCGGCTTCCTGCTCTCGGACGACACCAAGAAGGCAGCTGCCGCCAACCCGGACAAGCACTTCGCGATCGTTGACGACAACGCCATCGACGCCAAGAACGTCAAGCCGATCATCTACGACACGGCCCAGGCCGCATTCCTCGCCGGCTACCTCGCCGCGGGCATGTCCGAGACCGGCAAGGTCGCCACCTACGGCGGCATGAACATCCCGACCGTCTCCATCTTCATGGACGGCTACGCCGACGGCGTTGCGTACTACAACGAGAAGAAGTCCAAGGACGTCAAGGTCCTGGGTTGGGACGTTGCCAAGCAGTCGGGCACCTTCACCGGTGACTTCGACAACCAGGGCAAGGGCAAGAACACCACGGTGACCTTCGCCAACGAGGGCGCCGACGTGATCATGCCGGTGGCCGGCCCGGTCGGCCTGGGCACCATGGACGCCGTGAAGGAGCTCAACGCCGGCGGCAAGGACGTCAAGGTCATCTGGGTCGACGCCGACGGCTTCGAGTCCCTGGCCTCGGGCAACGAGTTCGTGCTCTCCTCCGTGGTCAAGGAGATGGGCCAGTCCGTCGAAGACGTCGTCACCTCGGATGTGGAAGGCAAGTTCGATTCCACCCCGTACGTCGGCACCCTGGAAAACGGCGGCGTCGCCCTCGCCCCGTTCCACGACTTCGACTCCAAGGTTTCGGCCGAGCTCAAGAGCGAGCTCGACGCGCTGAAGGCCGACATCATCTCCGGCGCCGTGAAGGTCAAATCGCCTTCCAGCCCGAAGACCAAGTAGCGGCAGCCGCCAGGCAGCACCCTCCAAACGCGTCGTCCGATAGTTACCCCCCCGGCCCCCGGGCGGGGTCCGGGACGGCGCGTTTGGTCGTGCCAATTTCCGGCATTCCGCCTTCGCCCGTATGTGACTAGGGTGGAGACAGCGGGGGCCACCTCCACTTACAACCCCCTCGACCCGTACCGGGCAGGATGAGAAGGGAAACGGGTAGCCAACGTGAAACTCGAGCTTCGGGGCATCACCAAAAAATTCGGCAACTTCACCGCCAACGACCACATCGACGTCATCGTCGAGTCCGGGCAGGTCCACTCCCTGCTCGGCGAGAACGGCGCGGGCAAATCGACCCTCATGAACGTGCTCTTCGGCCTCTACGAGGCCACCGAGGGCACCATCCTCATTGACGACAAGCCGGTGAAGTTCAACGGGCCGGGCGACGCCATGGCCGCCGGGATCGGCATGGTCCACCAGCACTTCATGCTCGTGCCGGTCTTCACCGTCGCCGAGAACGTGGCCCTGGGCAACGAGGACACCGGCGCCGCCGGGATCCTGGACCTGGACAAGACCCGGGCCCGCATCCGGGAGATCTCCGACCGCTACGGATTCGGTGTGGACCCCGACGCGGTCATCGAGGATTTGCCGGTGGGCGTGCAGCAGCGCGTGGAGATCATCAAGGCCCTGGTGCGCAACGCACGCGTGCTGATCCTCGACGAGCCCACCGCCGTGCTCACCCCGCAGGAAACCGACGAGCTGCTGGCCATCATTGGCCAGCTGCGCGACTCGGGCACCGCGGTGGTCTTCATCTCGCACAAGCTGCGCGAGGTCAAGGCGATCTCGGACGTCATCACGGTGATCCGCCGCGGCAAGGTCGTGGGCAAGGCCGACCCGGCGGCCCCCGCCTCCGAGCTCGCCGCGCTGATGGTGGGCCGCTCGGTGTCCCTGACCATGGAAAAGGACGCCCCGAAGCTCGGGGCCGAGACCTTCACGGTCAAGGACCTCTCGGTGCTCACCGGCTCCGGCCAGGTGCTGCTCGACTCGGTCAGCTTTTCGATCTCGCAGGGCGAGATCCTCGCGGTGGCAGGTGTCCAGGGCAACGGGCAGACCGAACTGACAGAGGCCATCATGGGCCTGGTCGAGCACGCCAGCGGGTCGATCAAGCTTGACGGCAAGGAACTGCTGGGCCGCACGGTCAAGGCAATCATCAACTCCGGGGTCGGCTTCGTCCCCGAGGACCGCAGCACCGACGGGGTCATCGGCACCTTCACGGTGGCCGAGAACCTGGTGCTGAACCAGTATGACAAGGCCCCCTTCGCCCGCGGGCTGAACATGCGACCGGCGGTGATGCTGAAGAACGCGCTGGCGAAGATCGCCGAGTTCGACGTGCGCACCCAGGGCCCCGAGTCCGAGGCCGGCACGCTCTCGGGCGGCAACCAGCAGAAGGTCGTCATGGCCCGCGAGCTGGCCCGCCCGCTGAAGCTGTTCATTGCCTCGCAGCCCACGCGCGGCGTGGACGTGGGGTCGATCGAGTTCCTGCACCGGCGCATCGTCGCTGAACGCGATGCCGGCACCCCGGTGCTGATCGTGTCCACCGAGCTCGACGAGGTCGTCGAGCTGGCCGACCGGATCGCTGTGCTCTACAAGGGCAAGCTGGTTGGAATCGTCCCCGGGGACACCCCCCGCGACGTGCTGGGCCTGATGATGGCCGGGGCAAGCAACGAGGAAGCCGAGAACAACAGCGGCAACGGAGGCAATCAATGAGCATGGACAAGACCCCGGGACTGCCCCCGGCCGAACACGCCGAGGCGCCCGCGGTGCCGCCACCGGCACCGGTGGTGCACCACGAAAAGCCAGAGGGCTCGGTGCTGCACCGCATCATGAGCGGCAACGGCCTGGTCTCGGTGCTGGCCATCGTGCTCTCGCTGCTGGTCGGCGCGATCCTGATCGCGGTCACCGACGAGCGCGTCACCACCACCGCCAGCTACTTCTTCTCGCGGCCCGGGGACATGTTCTCGGCCGTGTGGACCTCGGTCTCCGAGGCCTACATCGCGCTGTTCCAGTCGAGCATCGTGAACACCTCGGCCGCCAGCTTCTCGGATGCGATCTACCCGCTGACCGAGACGCTGACCATTGCCACCCCGCTGGTGCTCGCCGGCCTGGGCGTGGCGCTGGCGTTCCGCGTGGGCCTGTTCAACATCGGTGGCCAGGGACAGATCATCCTCGGTGCGATGCTGGCCGGTTGGGTCGGCTTCACCCTCGACTTGCCGGTGGGCATCCACCTGGTGCTCGCGGTGCTGGCAGGCATCGTCGGCGGCGCGCTCTGGGGCGGCATCGCCGGGTTCCTCAAGGCCCGCCGCGGTGCGCACGAGGTGATCGTGACGATCATGCTCAACTACATCGCGCTGTACCTGCTGATGTACCTGCTCTCCACCCCCGCCTTCCAGCGCCCGGGCTCCAACAACCCGCTCTCCGAGCCGGTCGCGGAATCCGCCGCCTACCCGCTGATGTTCGGTTCGGCCTTCCGCCTGCACTGGGGCTTCGTCGTTGCGCTGGCCGCGGTGGCCTTCACCTGGTGGCTGCTGAACCGCTCCACCACCGGATTCGAGCTGCGCGCCGTGGGCGCCAACCCGGTGGCAGCAAAGACCGCCGGGATCAACGTGGGACGGGCCTACCTGCTGTCCATGCTGATTGCCGGTGCGCTGGCCGGGCTGGCCGGCACCGCCCAGATCCTGGGCACCGAGCGCTCGCTCTCCAGCGGCATCGCCGCCAGCTTCGGCTTCGACGCGATCACCGTGGCGCTGCTGGGCCGCTCCAACCCCATCGGCACGCTCTTCGCCGGGCTGCTCTTCGGCGCGCTGCGCGCCGGCGGCGTGGGCATGCAGGCCAACACCGGCATCCCCATCGACATCGTGCTGGTGGTCCAGTCCTTCATCGTGCTGTTCATCGCGGCACCGCCGCTGGTGCGTTCGATCTTCCGGATCGGCACGTCCAAGCCMARGACCCAGAAGGCCGCCAAGGCAGCCACCGGAGGTGCAGCATGAGCCACGCAACCATCGCCAAGGCACCGCAGGGTGCCGCGGCCACCCGGGCCGTGGTCCGCTCCTGGACCGCACCGATCACCTACACCGTGCTCGGGCTGCTGGCCCTGGCCGGCTTCGCCGTCGGCAGCCCCCACGCAGAGGCCCGCTTCCGCATCACCGACGGCTCGCAGAAGATCTCCGTCCCGGACCTGGTGCTCGGCACCACGTTCGTGGGCTGGGCCGGGGCCCTGGTGCTGCTGGGGATTGCGGCCTACTCGTTCGTGCTGGTGCGCGCCGGGGCCAAGCCGAAGCGCTGGATGCTGCCGGTCTTCGCCGCGGTCTTCACCATTTCCTTCCTGGTCTGGGTGATCGGCAGCGCCAACACCCCCAACGTGTACCTCTCCGGGTTGATTGCCGGGTCCTTCACGCTGGCCACCCCGCTGATCTTCGGCTCGCTCTCCGGGGTGCTGTGCGAACGCGCTGGCGTGGTCAACATCGCCATCGAGGGCCAGCTGCTGGCCGGCGCCTTCTGCGCGGCGATCGTCGGTTCGATGACCGGCTCGCTGGTTGCCGGGGTGCTGGCCGCGGTCGTCGGCTCGGTGCTGGTGTCCATGGTGCTGGCGGTCTTCGCCATCAAGTACCTGGTCAACCAGGTCATCGTCGGTGTCGTGCTCAACGTGCTGGTGGCCGGGCTGACCAGCTTCTTCTTCTCCACCGTGATGGTCGAGAACCCGGAGAAGTTCAATGCGCCCCCGGCGTTCTCGGTGATCCGCATCCCGCTCCTGGCCGACATCCCGATCTTTGGCCCGATCTTCTTCGACCAGACGATCCTGGGCTACGGCATGTACCTGGCGGTCTTCCTGGTCTGGTTCGGCCTGTTCAAGACCCGTTGGGGGCTGCGCGTGCGCGCCGTGGGCGAGCACCCCAAGGCCGCGGACACCGTGGGCATCAAGGTCAACTCGCTGCGTTTCTGGAACGTGGTGCTTGCCGGCGTCGTGGCCGGCATGGGCGGTGCGTTCTTCACGCTGGTGACCTCCTCGTCCTTCAACAAGGAAATGACCGCCGGGCAGGGCTTCATCGCCCTGGCCGCGCTGATCTTCGGCCGCTGGAACCCGGTCGGGGCGTTCTTCGCCTCGCTGCTCTTCGGCTTCTCGCTGAACCTTTCCTTCGTGCTGACCATCCTGGGCACCCCGGTCCCCAGCCAGTTCATGCAGATGCTGCCCTACGCCGTGACGATCTTCGCGGTGGCCGGCCTCGTCGGCAAGTCCCGGGCGCCGGCTGCCGACGGCGTCCCGTACGTGAAGGAGTAGCCTCGCCATGCAGATGCCGGAAGTCACCGAGGAAACCTGGGAAACTCTGCGGCTGGCCGCGGTCGCGGCCATGGAGCGGGCCTACGCGCCGTATTCGAAGTTCAAGGTGGGCGCCGCGGCGCTGACCGAGGGCGGACGGATCGTCTCGGGCTGCAACGTGGAGAACGCCGCCTACGGGGTGACATTGTGCGCCGAATGCAACATGGTCGGCGAGCTCTTTGCCACCGGAGGCGGGAAACTGCACGCCTTCTACTGCGTGGATTCCTCCGGGGCCGCGCTGATGCCCTGCGGGCGCTGCCGGCAGCTGCTCTCCGAGCACCGCGGCTCCGAAATGGTGCTGATGACACCGCGCGGGATCCAGACCATGGAACAGGTGCTGCCCGACGCGTTCGGGCCGCACAACCTCTAAACCACTTGCCCCGCCCACCCCCCCAGGGGGTGGGCGGGGCAAGGTTTTCCGACAAGGGAGCATTCATGAGCACCGAGAACTTTGACGCCGTTGACATCATCCGCATCAAGCGCGACCGCGGCACCCTGTCCGGCGAGCAGATCGACTGGACCATCGACGCCTACACCCGCGGGGTGATCGCCGAGGAACAGATGGCGGCGCTGAACATGGCGATCCTGCTCAACGGCATGGACCGGGCGGAGATCTCCCGCTGGACCACCGCCATGATCAACTCTGGCGATCGCATGGACTTCTCCACGCTGCGCACCCCGGCCGGGCGGGCACTGGCCACCACCGACAAGCATTCCACCGGCGGGGTGGGGGACAAGATCACCCTGCCGCTGGCCCCGCTGGTTGCCGTCTTCGGCGTGGCCGTCCCGCAGCTCTCGGGCCGCGGGCTGGGACACACCGGCGGCACCCTGGACAAGCTCGAGGCGATCCCCGGCTGGCGCGCGGATCTGACCAATGCGCAGATGATGCGCCAGCTCTCCGAGGTCGGCGCGGTCATCTGCGCCGCCGGCGCCTCCCTGGCCCCGGCGGACAAGAAGCTCTATGCACTGCGCGATGTCACCGGCACCGTCGAGGCCATCCCGCTGATCGCCTCATCGATCATGAGCAAGAAGATCGCCGAGGGCACCGGCGCGCTGGTGCTGGACGTGAAGGTCGGCTCCGGCGCGTTCATGAAGTCCCTGGAAGATGCCCGCGAGCTGGCGCGCACCATGGTGAACCTGGGCACCGATGCCGGGG
The DNA here is from genome assembly GCF_001863355.1 of Arthrobacter sp. UCD-GKA. Taxonomy (NCBI): domain Bacteria; kingdom Bacillati; phylum Actinomycetota; class Actinomycetes; order Micrococcales; family Micrococcaceae; genus Arthrobacter; species Arthrobacter sp. UCD-GKA. The sequence goes on from NZ_MOLR01000008.1 coordinate 10,060, forward strand.
TGCACACCGTGGCGCTGCTGACCAACATGGACACCCCGCTGGGGTTCACCGCCGGCAACGCCATCGAGGTCGCCGAATCGATCGACGTGCTCGCCGGGGGAGGCCCGGCCGACGTGGTGGAACTGACCATCGCGCTGGCCACCGAGATGCTCGCCGGCGCCGGGATCACCGACGTGGACGTCGCGGCCGCGTTGAAGGACGGGCGGGCCATGGACAAGTGGCGGGCCATGATCGCCGCGCAGGGCGGGGACAACGGCGCGCCGCTGCCGGTGGCCAGGGAATCGGACATCGTTTACGCCCAGGTCGACGGAGTCGTCACCTCCCTGGATGCCATGGATGTGGGGGTCGCCGCCTGGCGCCTGGGCGCCGGACGCGCCCGCCGGCAGGACCCGGTGCAGGCAGGTGCCGGCGTGCGCCTGCACGCCAAGCCCGGGGACCTGGTGCGCCGAGGCCAGCCGCTGGCCACCATGCTCACCGACACCCCCGAACGCTTCGAGCGGGCACGGGAAAGCCTCGAAAAGGCCGCTACCATTGCCCCGGCCGGAAGCCGCCCCGACATGGCGCTGATCCACGAGCGGATCACCGCTTCCTGACCCACGGTCTGATCGTGGACACCGCCGTGACACCGCCAGCAACCCTCGTTGCACCTGATCCGAAAGGACCAGGTGCAACGCGGCGCGATTCAGCCTGCGGAATGATGCGCACTGCGTGCAACATGCGGGAGAATGGGAACCACGCGGGGCTTGGAAACAAGATACGCATCACCTTGGGGTAATTGGGGTGGCCCGCACCAAATAATCGAAAGCCGGTTTCTTAGTGGATCTGATCAACGAAGCCATCGTGCACGCGGCAAACGCGTGGTGGATTCTGCCGGTCGTTTGCCTCTTTTGCTTCATCGACGGCTTCCTGCCCATCCTTCCGTCCGAGACGCTGCTGGTGGCACTGGGTGTCGTGGCGGCCGGCACCGGGATCCCCAATGTCTACCTGCTGATCCTGGCCGGTGCGGTCGGGGCGATCACCGGGGACCAGATGGCCTACCTGCTCGGACGGCGCATCGGCACCGAACGCTTCGGCTGGATGCGCAGGCCGCGCACCCAGAAGCTCTTTGCCTTTGCCCGGCGCGAGCTGAACGTGCGCGGGGCCATGCTGATCTTCACCGCCCGCTACGTTCCCATCGGCCGGGTCGTGGTGAACCTGAGCTCCGGCGCCACCGGCTTCTCGCACCGGCGCTTCACCCTGCTGGACGTTGCCGGCTGCCTGACCTGGGCCAGCTATTCGGTGGCCATCGGCGTGGTGGCAGGGGCCTGGTTCCACGACAACCAGCTGCTGGGCATCGGCCTTTCCGTGGCCCTGGCCATCGTCATGGGCTACCTGATCGACAAGCTCTCGCACGCGGTACTGGTCCGCCTGGGCCGCCGCGGCACGCAACACGAAAACCCGGACTCCAACGGGGACCACCGCGGCGTGGAAGCACAGCGCCCCGTGCGAGTGCCCGGGCAGGACCCCGAACCCGAAGCCATGGCCTCGGACGGCAACTGAACACGCGGTGGGCGTTGGGTGAACATTCGGCCCAACACCACCCCGATCCACTGTTGGAAGCCGTCGGGCCCCGCTAGGCTGGGCGGGTGACTGACGAGATGATCCACATTGCCTATGACCCTTCCTTCGACTTCAAGGCCCTTCCCAAGGTCTCGCTGCACGACCACCTCGACGGGGGATTGCGCCCGCAAACCATCATCGAGCTGGCCGCCGCGGGCCACGAGCTTCCTTCCACCAACGCCGAGGAACTCGGCGCCTGGTTCCGGGCCTCGGCCGACTCCGGTTCGCTGGAGCGCTACCTGGAAACCTTTGAACACACCATCGCGGTGATGCAGACCAAGGACGCGCTCAAGCGGGTCGCGGCCGAATTCGTCGAGGACCTGGTCGCCGACGGCGTGGTCTACGCCGAGGTGCGCTGGGCACCCGAGCAGCACCAGCGGGACGGCCTGTCCTTGGACGACGCCGTCGAGGCCGTGCAGGCGGGACTCGAGGAGGCCAGCGAGCGGCTGACCGAGGCCGGCACCCCGATCCAGGTCGGCCAGCTGGTCACCGCCATGCGCCACGCCGACCGCGGCGTCGAGATCGCCGAGCTGGCCCTGCGCCACCGCTCGCGCGGTGTGGTGGGCTTTGACATCGCCGGCGCCGAGGACGGGTTCCCGCCCTCGCGCATGAAGGAGGCCTTCGACCTGCTGGCGGAGAACTTCTTCCCCACCACAGTGCACGCCGGGGAGGCCGCGGGCCTTGACTCCATCCGCGACGCGCTGATCACCGGACGGGCCCAACGCCTGGGCCACGGCGTGCGCATCGCCGAGGACATCGAGATCCAGTTCGGCGGGCTCGACGACGACGGCGAGGAGGTCGGCGACGACACCGGCCTGGTCAATCTGGGCCCGGTCGCCAATTGGGTCCGCGACCGCGGCATCGCCCTGGAGATCTGCCCGTCCTCCAACCTGCAGACCGGAGCCACCGCCGCCTTCGGCGACGGCATCGAATCTCACCCGGTGGACCTCTTGGTGCAGACCGGGTTCAACGTCACCATCTCCCCGGACAACCGGCTGATGAGCGGCACCACGATCTCGGACGAGTTCGAGCTGCTCGTCGAGGCCTTCGACTACGACCTCGAAGACCTGCTGGACCTCACGCTGAACGCCGCCGAGGCGGCCTTCCTCCCGCTGGAGGAACGCGAAGCGCTGGTGGACTTCATCAACGAGGCCTACGAGCAGATGAACGACGAGCAGAACGGCGACGACGACGAGTTCGAGGACTTCGACGACGAGGACGACGACTAACCAGCCCTCGACCCCGAGGGGGAGCGGATCGGCCGCTTCCCCGGCACCGGCCGCCGGTGCATCAGTGCCCGTCTTGGGGCACCGGTGCACCGGCCTCGGCGTTTAAGGCCCCCGCCCGTCCGGGGAACCATCGCACCGAACCGGCCGCCTCGGGGCCGGCTCGTGCCCGAAAGTTCATGATGGGGATTCCTCATCCAGGGGGCTGTAGACCAGGCATCCACCGCGGGATGTGACCGACACCGGATCCGGCCCGCGGGTCCGGCGCGAGCGGTGTCCGATAGTGTTGGACGCGGGCAACGACGCCCACGGGTTGTGCATCCGGCCTGCTGCTTTCGGCAGCGGCACGTGCACGGCCCCTTCGCACCAACGGGGAGAGAACCACCAGTGAGTGAGCAGGTCGACCGCCTCGTCGAGATCATTTCCCAGCTGCGCGAACATTGCGCCTGGACCGCCGCGCTGACCCACGAATCCCTGGTCCGGTACCTGCTCGAGGAATCCTACGAACTCACCGAGGCCATCGAGTCCCACGCCCCGGATGCCGAGCTGGAAGCCGAGCTTGGCGACATCCTGCTGCAGGTGCTCCTGCACGCCTCAATCGGCGCCGAGCGCCGGTCCTTCGACTTCGATTCCATCGCCGCCTTCCTGGCCGCGAAGATGGTGCGCCGCAACACCCACATCTTCCACCCCGACGGCAGCCTCAAGGACAGCTTCCCGGACTCGATCGCCGAGATCATCGAGTCCTGGGACCGCGCCAAGCGCGCCGAAAAACCGCTGAACGAGTCACCGACCGCGGGCATGCCCAAGAACCTGCCGGCGCTGCTCTATGCCCAAACCTTTCTCTCCCGCACCGAGAGGCACGCGGCGATCACCGATGCCGGTGCCGCGCCCGGCGTGGATACGGGGACGAACCAGGATTCCATCGTTCCGCCGGATGCGCCGCACCTTGGCGCTCCGGAAAACGAACAGGAACTGGGCGAGCAGCTGCTCGCCCTGTGCGACGCGGCCCGTTCCCGGGGCCTCGACGCCGAACGAGCCCTGCGCACTGTCGTGCAGCAACGCATTGCATTGGCGCAGGGCGAAACGCAGGAAACAACTTAGTGAACTGCCTCTCGCCCAAGCTAGGCTAGGGGCAGGCAACGGCGCCTGCGTCATGCAGTTCACGTTCGACCAACATCCACACCTTGAAGGAGTACCTTCCCATGGCATTGATTGAAGCCATCCACGCCCGCGAGATCCTCGATTCGCGCGGCAACCCAACCGTTGAGGTTGAGGTCCTGCTCTCCGACGGCTCGATGGGCCGCGCAGCGGTTCCTTCCGGTGCCTCCACCGGTGCCTTCGAGGCAGCAGAGCGCCGCGACGAAGATCCCAAGCGTTACCAGGGCAAGGGTGTCCTTGGCGCCGTCAACGCCGTCATCGATGACATCGGCGAAGTCGTCGAGGGAATGGACGCCACCGACCAGCGTGCACTCGATGCCGCAATGATCGACCTGGACGGCACGTCCAACAAGTCCAAGCTGGGCGCCAACGCGATCCTGGGCGTCTCGCTCGCCGTGGCCAACGCCGCCGCCGAGTCCTCGAACCTGCCACTGTACAAGTACCTGGGCGGCCCGAACGCCCACGTGCTGCCGGTTCCGCTGATGAACATCCTCAACGGCGGCTCGCACGCCGACTCCGATGTGGACATCCAGGAATTCATGATTGCCCCGATCGGCGCATCGACCTTCTCCGAGGGCCTGCGCTGGGGCGTTGAGGTCTACCACAACCTCAAGGCCGTGCTCAAGGAAAAGGGCCTGTCCACCGGCCTAGGCGACGAGGGCGGCTTCGCCCCGAACCTGCCCTCCAACCGTGCGGCCCTCGAGCTGATCACCGAGGCCATCACCCGCTCCGGCTACACCCCGGGCGAAGACATTGCCCTGGCCCTGGATGTTGCCTCCTCGGAGTTCTTCGAGAACGGCACCTACCAGTTCGAAGGCAAGTCGATCACCGCCCAGGAAATGAGCGACTACTACGCACAGCTGGTCGCCGACTTCCCGCTGGTCTCCATCGAGGACCCGCTGGACGAGGACGACTGGGAAGGCTGGAAGACCCTCACCGACGCCATCGGCGACAAGGTCCAGCTGGTGGGCGACGACTTGTTCGTCACCAACCCTGAGCGCCTGGCCCGCGGCATCGAGACCGGCACCGCCAACTCGCTGCTGGTGAAGGTCAACCAGATCGGCACCCTGACCGAGACCCTGGACGCCATCTCGATGGCCCAGCGTGCCGGCTACTCCACGATCACCTCGCACCGCTCGGGCGAGACCGAGGACACCACCATCGCCGACATCTGCGTGGCCACCAACGCCGGCCAGATCAAGACCGGTGCCCCGGCCCGCTCGGAGCGCGTGGCGAAGTACAACCAGCTGCTGCGCATCGAGGAAGAACTCGGCGATGCGGCGGTTTACGCCGGTGCCGGCGCCTTCCCGCGTTTCGGTGCCTAACCAGCCGTAATTACACGTAGGCTCGTGGGGGAACTATTCTTGGTTCCCCCACGAGTTTTTGTGTTAACCCCCGAAAGCTTGAGACGACGAAGAACCCCGGGGCCATGTGAAAAGGGCTCCGGACCGAGAGGGCAAAGGAGCACGATGGCCACGCGACGTCCTCCCATGCCGCGCTCCGGGACCTCGGCCAAGGGCCCGGCACGCGGGGACGACACCGATCCGCAGCGAGCCGCTGCCTCCGAGGCACCGCCCAAGCGCCCGCGGCAACACCGCGAAGAACCCCGCCAGGCACAGTCGGCTCCCAGGCCCGCGGCCGCTCCTGCGCGTCCCAAGGTCGTTCCGCTGGGCCGGGTGACCGCCTCGGGCAAGCCCGCTCCGGCGTCCCCGAAGCCTGCCGCGGCGAAGCCCGCCGCGACCAAGGCGGCCCCGAAGCCGCGGACCGGACCCAAGCCCGCTTCCAAGCCGGCCGCAAAACCCAAGGCCAAGGCCAAGACCAGCGCCTCGCAGCGGCGCATCGAGGACCGGAACCTGCTCTCCGGTGCCGTGCGCAAGGACGCCCAGGCTGCCCCGCCCGAATCCCGCAAGGGACCCGCGGGCCCCAAGAAGCCCATTCCGGCGCGCAGCTTTTCCGGCCGCCTGCTGGCGTTGAGCATCGCGTTGTCGGTCTTTGCGGTGCTGCTGGTGCCCAGCATCGGCACCTATGCGCGCCAGCGCGACGAGATTGCCGCGCTGCGCACCTCGATTGCCGCCAAGCAGGCCGAGCAGGAAGCGCTCAAGGACCAGATCGCCCGCTGGGACGATCCGCTGTACATCAAGCAGCAGGCCCGCGACCGGATAAACTTGGTCATGCCGGGCGAGCGGAACTACATGGTCGTCGGCACCCGCCCCGAGGAAACAGCGCCAGGCGAGCCCAACCAAAGCCCCAAGGAAGTCCGCACCGACCTGCCCTGGGTCGATGCGCTCTTCGACTCGGCGCAGCGCGCCGCCACCGACTGAGCCGCACGGCCGCACACACACCTTTTTCATGACACACCAACGCGAGGAGATGCTCCCAACCGTGGACGCCGCGAACCAAAACCACGAAGCACTCGATGCTGCAGCCCGGGTGCCCAGCGCCGCGGACCTGGAAACCCTGTCCCGCCAACTGAACCGCCCGGTGCGCGACGTGGTGGAGATCGGTGCCCGCTGCGTCTGCGGGAACCCGCTGGTGGCCACCACGGCACCGCGGCTCTCCTCCGGGATCCCGTTCCCGACCACCTACTACCTGACGCACCCGGTGATCACCGCAGCGGTCTCGCGCCTCGAGGCCGCCGGGGTCATGAACGAGATGAACGCCGAGCTGGGCCAGGATGCCGAGCTGGCCGCCGCCTACGCGCGCGCGCACGACGAGTACCTGGCCGTGCGCGATGCCATTGGCGAGCGCTCCGGCACTGGGGCCGTCCCGGAAATCGCGGGGGTTTCCGCCGGTGGCATGCCCACCCGCGTGAAGTGCCTGCACGTGCTGGCGGGCCACTCGCTGGCCGCTGGCCCGGGCGTGAACCCGCTGGGCGACCGCGCCCTGGAGGCCATCGCCGAGTGGTGGACCAAGGACAAGTGCTATTGCGCCGGGGCCTGGGACACCGAGGGCCAGGCCCCCAGCCAGGACCGCTCGCGCCACGTGAAGACCCAGTCCGTGGACCCGGCCATCAAACAGGCCCAGCGGGCAGCTGCCCGCGCCGCCCGCGAGGCCGCGGCCAACGACCCGGCCTCCGGTTCCACCGAAGCGCCTGGCGCGTGAGCCGGGTCGCCGCGATCGACTGCGGCACCAACTCCATCCGCTTGCTCATCGCCGACACCCGCCAGACCCCGACGGGCCCGGCGCTGGAGGACGTGCTGCGCCAGATGCGCGTGGTGCGCCTGGGCCAGGATGTGGATGCCACCGGCGAATTCGCCCCCGAGGCACTGGAACGCACCTTCGCCGCGATTGACGAGTATGCCGAGATGATCCGCGAGCACGGGGCCACCCGCATCCGATTCGTGGCCACCTCGGCCACCCGCGATGCGGCCAACCGCGACGAGTTTGTCGCCGGGGTCCGCGCGCGCCTGGGAGTGGACCCGGAGGTTGTGCCCGGGGACACCGAGGCGGCGCTGTCCTTCGCCGGGGCCGCCTCCGTGGCGCCGGCCGCGCCGGGAACCCGCATCCTGGTGGTCGACCTGGGCGGGGGATCGACCGAGTTCGTGCTGGGGGATGAGAACGGGCCGGTGGCTTCCCGGTCCATGGACATGGGCTGCGTCAGGCTCACCGAGCGCTTCTGGCGCCACGACATGCCAACCCCCGAGACCATTGCTGCCGCCCGTGCGCAGGTCAACGCGGTGCTCGACGAGGTCCAGGAAACCGTCGACTTTTCCACGGTGGACCGGATCGTGGGCGTGGCCGGGACGATCACCACGCTCACCGCCGCCGCGCTGGGACTGGCGAACTATGACTCGAACCTCATCCACGGTGCCGAGCTGGGCATCGACAAGCTTGAAACCGCCATTGCGTTCATGCTCGAATCCGACCGGGAAACCCGTGCCTCACTTGGCTATATGCACCCCGGCCGGGTGGATGTGATTGCCGCCGGCGCGCTGATCTACGGATGCATCCTGGAACGGGTCGCCGGCGCGGGTGCGGGCAGGATCGGCACCGCCACCGCCTCGGAGCACGATATTCTGGACGGAATTGCCCTGGGACTTGGCCCGGGGAACTAAGCACCGCAGCCCGAAACCCCCATGCGTCCCCCACGCCCCACGCTAGGAGAACACTTGAGCCAACGACTGCGCCGCATCGCCGCCACGGCATTGACCCTGGTGCTTGGCCTCACGGCCGCACTGGCCGTGGCCCCTGCTGCACATGCCGACGCGGCCCGCGACGGGGAATGGTGGCTCAAATCCTCCGGCATCACCAAGGCCTGGGAGGTCTCCAAGGGCGCCGGGGTCACCGTGGCGGTCATTGACACGGGCATCGACACCTCCCACCCCGACCTGCTCGGTGCGGTCACCGGGGGCAAGGACATCTCCGGCGCCGGCATCCCGGACGGCTCCAAGCCGTTGGGCACGCTGCCTGAGCACGGGACGCTGGTGGCCACGCTGCTGGCCGGGCGCGGCAACAACAGCGCGGCGATCGCCGAGGCCAAGGCCGATGCCGAGGCGCAGAAGAACGCCTACGAGCGGGCCGTCGCCTCCGCCAAGGAAGCCGACGAGGATCCGCCCCCGGCACCCGAGCCGATCGAGATCCCGAAGCCCGCCGCCGGGCCCGACGGCATGCTGGGCGTGGCCCCGGAGGCCAACCTGCTTTCGCTCTCGCTGTGGATGGGCACGGAGAACCCCGCCGGGATTTCCGTCGAGGAGCAGGTGCCAGCGGCCGTGAAGTGGGCCGTGGATAACGGGGCGAAGGTCATCAACATCTCGCTGGGTTCCACCCAGCCGGACTGGCCTACCAGCTGGGACACGGCGTTCAAGTACGCCGAGGACAAGGACGTGGTCATTGTCGCCGCGGCCGGGAACCGTGCCGGCGGCATGAAGCAGGTCGGGGCCCCGGCCACGATCCCCGGGGTGCTCACCGTGGCCGGCATCGACCGCCAGGGCAAGGCCAGCGTCGATTCCTCCACCGAGGGCATCAGCATCGGCGTGGCGGCCCCGGCCGACCCGCTGGTCGGCGGGCTGCCCGGCGGCGGCTACGCGGATTGGTCGGGTACCTCCGGCGCCGCGCCCCTGGTGGCCGGGGTCGCGGCGATGATCCGCTCCAAGTACCCGGAGATGAAGGCCCCGCAGGTCATCAACCGGATACTGGCCACCGCGCGAGATGCAGGGAAGCCGGGCATCGACAACCTCTACGGCCACGGCATCCTCGATGCCCATGCGGCGCTCACCGCCGACGTGCCGCAGGTGGAGGCGAACCCGATGAACACCATCACCGAATGGATCCGGGTGCACCGCCGCGGCGCACAGGTCAACGCCGGGCCCACCGAGGCCCCGGGCATCTCCACGGAGAAGTCCGACATCAAGCCCATCGCGGCCCCCGCGCCGTTGCCGCCGAGCGACGGCTCCGGATTCCTGCCGCCGCTGCTGGTGCTGGGCTTCGGCGGGTTGCTGCTGTTGACCATGCTGGGCGGGACCCTGCACTACACGCGTGCCAGGCGCCGGGTGGCCATCGCCGAATCGACCAAGAGCGCGCCGGTTTCGGCGCTGAAACTGGGCGATCGCACCGGTCGCAAGGACATCTTCGACGAGCTTCCGGAGTCCGGCGAAAACTCCTGAGGATGCGGGCCGAAAAGTGGTCTGCGCCACCCCTCGGTGTGTTAGTGAAGACTTTCACAAAGGGTGTTTTTGGGGATATGATGGGTACATGCCTATCACTCAACAATTTTCCGACCGCCCGCGCATTCTTGTAGTTGGCGGCGGCTACGTTGGACTTTACGTCGCAATGAAGCTGCAGAAGAAGGTCAAGGACCACGGCGGAATCGTCACCGTCGTGGACCCGCTGCCGTACATGACCTACCAGCCGTTCCTCCCCGAGGTGGCAGGTGGCCAGATCGAGCCGCGCCACGTCGTGGTGTCGCACCGCCAGCACCTCAAGCATGCCGAACTGATCAATGGCCGCGTCTCGGCCATCGACCACAAGAACAACAAGGCCGTCGTCGTGCCGGTTGTCGGCGAGCCGTTCGAGCTCGAGTACCGCGACGTGGTCCTGGCCGCCGGCGCGGTCACCCGCACCTTCCCGATCCCGGGCCTCGCGGATGAGGGCATCGGCCTGAAGTCCATCGAGGAAGCCGTTGCCCTGCGCAACAAGATCCTCGAGCGCATCGAGTCGGCCTCGCTGATGACCGACGCCTCCGAGCGCAAGCGCGCCCTGAGCTTCGTCGTGGTCGGCGGCGGCTTCGCCGGCATCGAGACCATCGCCGAGATCGAGGACATGGCCCGCCACGCCGCAGCCCTGAACGGCCGCATCGGCAAGGACGAGCTGCGCTTCGTGCTGGTCGAGGCCATGGGCCGCATCATGCCAGAAGTCACCGAGGACCAGGCGCTGTGGGTTGTCGACCACCTGCGCAGCCGCGGCATCGAGGTCCTGCTGAACACCTCGCTGGCCGACGCCACCGAGGGCAAGCTGGCCCTGATCAACATGCCGGACAAGTCCGCTGCCGAGACCTTCGAGTCCGACACGCTGATCTGGACCGCCGGCGTCATGGCCAACCCGATGGTTCGCTCCACCGACTTCCCGATCGAGCCCCGCGGCCGCGTCATGACCGGCACCGACCTGCGCATCACCGGCGAAGACGGCGTCGCCATCGAGGGCGCCTGGGCCGCAGGCGACGTGTCGGCAGTGCCCGACGTGACCGGCGGCCTGCCGGACGGCACCTGCGTGCCCAACGCACAGCACGCAGTGCGCCAGGCCAAGTTGCTGGCACACAACCTGTACTCCACCCGCTACGGCGTGGGCCAGGTCAAGAACTACAAGCACAAGAACCTCGGCGCAGTTGCCGGTTTCGGTGCGAACAAGGGCGTCGCCAAGGTCATGGGCGTCAAGCTCAAGGGCTGGCCAGCCTGGATGGCACACCGTGGCTACCACGGCATGGCCATGCCGACCTTCGAGCGCAAGTTCCGCGTTCTGGGCGACTGGATGGTGGCGCTCTTCTTCACCCGCGACTCGCTGCAGCTGAACAACCTCGAAAACCCGCGCTCCACCTTTGTGGAGGCAGCAACCCCGAAGCCGCGCGCCTAGCAGTTACGAGCGGAGGCGGTGGCACCGTGCCACGGATCCCGGGCCCAACGTGATAGGCCCACGGCCCGGGATCCGCGAACGACGGTGGCGCCGCCCCTTCCCATGCCAGGTACATGCTACGTTTCCCCAGAGTGGGAACGTTCTTGTACGCTTGGTCGGGTAGGCCCCTATGGTGGAACTGGTATACACGGCTGACTTAAAATCAGCTGCCGAAAGGATTGTGGGTTCGAGTCCCACTGGGGGTACCGAGTGAATGGCCCCTGCTTCCCTGTTTTTTACAAGGAAGCAGGGGCCTTCGCTTTGCCCAAAACTACTGTTTAGCCCACATTTTGCCCACGGTTGGAAATGAATCGCCACGATTCTCGGTTGCCACGCGGCTCCCCACGTGGTTTCTGCGGACTATGAAGTAGCAACGAGCGGTGCCCTCCAGAACATCCCGACGCGGATACATGCAATGTCACGACCTGAACCATGGCCGGGTGCTGCAATGACGTTCGCGAACAGATTGAATGCCTGTTGCTCGAGGTGGGCAAGGGCGAAATCAGCGCAGAATGCGACAGCGCTGGCAGGAGGTGTTTGCATGGTTCGTTCCACCAGAACCCTTGATCCGCGGAAGCCGTTTTGAAAGGTTTGAGTCACGGTTGAAGCCGGGGGATCTCCATGCCTTCCGGGTCCGCCGTTGATCGATCGATCTTTCGTTGAAAACTGAGACTCGCCGTTATCTGCCTGTAATCAATTACTCCTTATATTCTAGGGTTTTTTGGGTTACGTTCCTAAGTAGCCGAGGTGCCTTGGCCGCCCATCGGGCCACAGCCTAGAGGGCATATTTTTGAGGGGAATCAACATGATCGCTCCACCACGATCGCGTTTTACTCGAGGGGGCCGTTTCCTGGCCGTCGGGGCCGCACTTGCCCTGACCGCCACGGCATGCGCCGGAGGAGGCGGCAACGAACCCAGCGCCTCACCAACGGCAACGGGCTCTGCACCGGCGGCCGAAGGCCCGCTTAAGCTTGGAACGCTGCTTCCGAGCACCGGCAACCTTTCCTTCTTCGGCCCACCCATGACCGCCGGAGTGGACCTAGCAATCAAGGAAATCAACGAAGCAGGTGGCGTGCACGGCGAGGACGTCACGGTCATGCACCGCGACTCGGGCGACACCACGACGAATATCGCCACGCAATCGAGCACCGAAATGCTCGGACAGAATGTCTCAGCCATCATTGGCGCAGCTTCTTCCGGCGTCACCAAGACCGTGATCAACCAGATCACCGGTGCCGGCACACTGATGATGTCCCCGGCCAATACGGCTCCGGAATTCAGCACCTGGGACGACAAGGGCCTGTACTGGCGCACCGCTCCATCCGATGTCATGCAGGGCCGGATCCTCGGCAACGTCATGGTCGGCCAGGGTGCAGCGACGGTGGGCATGATCGTGCTCAACGATGCCTACGGCACCGGACTGGCCAAGAACATCCGGATGGCGGTCGAAGCGGCAAACGGCGAAATCGTCGTCGAATCGATGTTCAACGAAGGGGACTCGCAATTTTCGTCCCAGGTCGACGAGGTCGTCGCGGCAAAGCCCGATGCCATTGCGATCCTGAGCTTCGACCAAGCCCGTTCCATCATCCCGCTGCTGATCCAGAAGGGTGTCGACCCCACCACCATGTACTTCGTGGATGGCAACATCCTTGACTACTCGAAGGACTTCGACAAGGGGACCCTGGAAGGGGCCATGGGCACCCAGCCGGGATCCTTCGCGAAGACCGATTTCAAGACGCGGTTGGAAGCTGTCAACGACTCGCTCAAGGACTGGAACTACGCGGCCGAATCCTACGATGCCACCACGCTGATCGCGCTGGCCTCCACCGTTGCCAAGTCCAACGACGGCGCGGCCATTGCGGCCCAGCTGCAGGCGGTCTCGCGCGACGGCGAGAAGTGCGGGGACTTCGCCTCGTGCAAGAAGTTGCTCGACGAAGGCAAGGACATCGACTACGACGGCGTTGCCGGGCCGGTGACCTTCGACGAGAAGGGCGACATCACCGAGGGCATCATGGGCGTCTACCAGTACGACGGCAACAATGTGCCAAAGCCACTGCGTGAAGAGGCCGGGGCCGTCTAGACGGCCCCGAACACCCCGGCAGGCACGCAAGGAGAGGCCGAACCGACATCAAGTCGGTTCGGCCTCTCCTTGCTCCCCCTGCGCCCGGCGCGGGCAGTGGCATTGCTATTCCGGTGCGGGCGGCGGCGTGCCGCCTTCGGACTCCTCGCGTTCCACGGTCTCGGCCAGGTTGCCCAGGTAGAGCTGGATGACCTTGGGATCGTTGAGCAGCTCGCGTCCGGTGCCGGTGTGCGCATCGCGGCCCTGGTCCAGGACGTAGGCGCGGTCGCAGATCTGCAGGCATCGCCTGGCATTCTGCTCGACCATGATGACGCACACGCCGGCCCGGTTGATCTCGTGGACCCGCAGGAAGGTTTCGTCCTGCCGGACGGGGGAGAGGCCCGCCGAAGGCTCGTCGAGCAGCAGGACCGCAGGTTCCATCATCAGCGCCCTGCCCATGGCCACCATTTGCCGCTCACCGCCGGAGAGGGAACCGGCACGCTGGTTCCGGCGCTTGCCCAATTCCGGAAAGAGCGAGGTGACGAACTCGAATCGCTCAGCAAAGTCCTTGGGGCGCTGGAAAATGCCCATCTCCATGTTTTCCTGGATGCTCAGCGCCGGAAACACGTTGTTGGTCTGCGGCACGAATCCCAGCCCGCGGGAAACCAGCTTGTTGGCCTTGAGCCCGGTCAGGTCGGCCCCGTGGACGACCACGCGACCCGAGTGGACCTTCACCAGCCCGAACATCGCCTTGAGCAGTGTCGACTTGCCGGCTCCGTTGGGGCCGATGATGCCGATCAGTTCACCCTGGCGCGCCTCGAGGTTGCAGCCGTTGAGGATATTGACCCCGGGCAGGTAGCCGGCGACCAGGTCGGTCACGCTGACCACGGCGGCTTCCGCTTCGGTGCTCATGGCTGCCTCCCGTGGGGGTCCTGGGTGTCCGGCTCGTCATGCACGGCCAGGAGTTCTCCCGCGTCTTCGGTGCCGACAACGGATTCGGCATCCTCGCTCAAGACGTCTTCCAAGCGTGCGACGCCCTCCGGGGCACCCAGGTCGACATCGTGGTGGGCACCCAGGTAGGCGTCGATGACCGCCTGGTCCTGCATCACTTCCTTGGGCGGGCCCTCCGCCACCACGCGGCCCTCGGCCATCACAATGACCCAGTCGGCGATGTGGCGGACCACGTGCATGTCGTGTTCCACGAAAAGCACCGTGGTCCCGGTGGACTTGAGGTTCTTGATGTGGTCGAGCAGGGATTGGGTCAGGGCCGGGTTGACCCCGGCCATGGGCTCGTCGAGCATGACGAGCCTTGGTTCGGCCATCAGTGCCCTGGCCATTTCCAGCAGCTTGCGTTGGCCCCCGGAAAGCGATGCGGCATAGTCTTCGCGTTTCTCTGCCAGCTTGAACATGGCCAGCAGGGAATCGGCGGTGCGGGTGAGCTCGGCCTCGCGCTCCCGCCACAGCCAGGGAAACATGGCCCTCCACAGGGCTTCGCCGGGCTGGTCGGCACCGCCGAGGCGCATGTTTTCGATGACGGTGAGCTTGCCCATGACCTTGGTGAGCTGGAAGGTGCGGACCATGCCCAGGCGCGCCACCCGGTGGGGGCGGATCCCGGCAAGGTTGTTTCCGTCGAAGGTCCATGACCCGGAATCGGGGGTGTCGAAGCCGGTGAGCAGGTTGAAGAACGTCGTCTTGCCCGCGCCGTTGGGGCCGATGAGCGCGGTGATCTTGTGCCGCGGGATTTCAACATGGTCCACGTCCACCGCCTTGAGGGCACCGAACGAGCGGCGCACGCCATCGGCGACGATGATGGGGTCGCGTTTCTTGCAACCGGGTGCGGCCGGTCCTACGGCAATGGGACCGGTGTCGTTGAACGGGGAGGCGTCCGGGTCCTGGCCGGTGGCGGGTCCCGGCGGAATTCGTTGCGGGTCACTCATGAGAAAGCGAGCTCCTTCTTGTTGCCCAGGATTCCTTGCGGGCGGAAAATCATCAGTAGCATCAGGGCCACACCCACCAGGATGTAGCGCAGCTGGCCGGCCTGGGCGCTGGAGAGGAAGGTGATGTACCCGGCCTCGATGAGCCCCAGAAGGATGCCCTGGGTCAGGGAGAGCACCACCCAGAAGATCATGGCTCCGAGCACCGACCCGAAGACCGTGGCCATGCCGCCGAGCAGCAGCGCCGTCCACAGGAAGAAGGTCAGCTCCGAGCCGTAGTTGGCCGGTTGCACCGCCCCGGTGGGCAAGGTGAACAAGATCCCGGCCAGCGAGCCGAACAGGCCGCCGATGACCAGCGCTTCCATCTTGTAGACGAAGACGTTCTTGCCCAGCGAGAGCACGGCGTTCTCGTCCTCACGGATTCCCTTCAGCACCCGGCCCCACGGGCTGCGCATCAGCGCCCACACGATCGCGGCGCAGAGCAACACGATGCCCCAGGCGACAATGGTCACCCACAGGCTGCGGTCATTGAAATTCAGCGGACCCACCGGGTAGTCGCCGGGAGGGAAAGGGCTCAAAGCGTAGAAGCTGCGCTCGAAGGTGGCCAGGCCGTTGGCCGACCCGGTGACGTTGGTCAGGGAATTGGTGGTGACGATGTAGCGGACGATCTCGGCCGCGGCGATCGTGACGATGGCCAGGTAGTCCGCGCGCAGGCGCAGCGTGGGAATGCCCAGGATCAACGCGAACAGGACCGAGGCCACGAGTGCCACCAGCAACGCCACGGGCAGCGGCGCGCCAAAGGTGAGCGTTGAGATGGAGAAGCCGTAGGCGCCCACGGCCATGAAGCCGGCCTGTCCGAAGTTCAGCAGGCCCGCGTAGCCGAAGTGCACTGCCAGTCCCAGCGCGGCGAGCGCATAGGACGCGGTGATCGGGCTGACGATTTCCGTCAAGGCATTGGTGAAGATCGCTGCGAAGTCCATGATGGGTTCCTTTCCCCTAGCCCACGCGCTCGCGGCGGCCCAGCAGGCCCTGCGGCTTGAACAGCAGCACGAGGATCATGACCGCCAGTGCACCGACGTATTTCAAATCGGCCTCCAGCCAGATCGTCGAAATCTCCACCATGAGACCGACCAGCACAGAACCGATGAGCGCCCCGAACACCGTGCCGAGTCCGCCCAGGGTCACCCCGGCGAAGATCATCAGCAGGATCTGCTGGCCCATGTTGAAGGCGACACCGGGCCGGTAGTACGCCCAGAGGATTCCGCCGAGTGCGGCAAGCATGCTGCCGACCACCCACACCATGCGGATCACGCGGTCCACATCGATTCCCGAAGCCGCGGCAAGCGCCGGGTTGTCGGCCACGGCGCGTGTCGCCTTGCCGAACCGGGTCTTGAGCAGCAGCAATGCCACCGCGATGATCACCACCAGCGAGACCACCAGGGAAACCAGCGTGTTTCGCGAGATCGAAACCCCCAGCACCACCAGGATCGGGCTTTGCGCCGAGGGCAGTTGTTCGGTGGTTCCGCCGAAGAAGAACAGGATGATGTAGCGCATGGCCAGGGCAAGCCCGATGGAGACGATCATCATGGGCACCAAGGCCGAGCCACGGCGCCGCAGGGGCTTCCACAATCCCCAATCCTGCAGCCAGCCCAAGGCCCCGCCCAGCAGGACGGCAACGACCAGGGCCGCCCAGAGCGGGAATCCCCAGGCCGAGAGCGCGAAGGTGGACACGGCGCCGAAGGTCACCATTTCCCCGTGCGCAAAGTTGGTCAGGCCCGTTGTTCCGAAGACCAGCGACAGCCCGACCGCGGTCAAGGCCAGGAGCAACCCAAAACTCAAGCCGGCCACCGTCCGCTCGGCCAGGATCGATCCGAAGCTCCTGGTGGCAGCGGCCGCGTTCTCGCCGACCTTGAATATGACACCCATGTTGGACGAGGTGCCGAATTCCACGATGCGCGGGTTCGCCTCCCCCTCGCTCAGGGGCTTGTCCGCGGGCAGCGTGGCGACGTCCAACAGGACCTCGTAGGTTCCCTTTGCGGGAACGACGATGACCCACCGGCCATCCTTGTCGGTTGTCGCCTCCGCACTGAAACCGGTGGTTGAGCTCGCCGTGATCCGTACGCCCTCGATCGGAACGGATCCATCGCGGAGGGTTCCACGGATCGTCAGTTCCTGCTTCTGCAGCGGCGCCTGGAGCTGTCCGGCCGCCGATGCCGATGCCGAGGGCATCGCCAATGCCGGCACTGCCGAAGCGAGGGCCAACCCCGCGAACAAGGCGATAAGCCCCACGACCCCCACCCAGCGGATCACTACTGCGTTTGCTTGACGAAACACGGTGCGAGCCCTCTCGTCGTAGCGTGGCCCGGCAACCACAAGCACCGGACAAAGGAGTGACTCATGTCACTCACGTGTGCCCATCGTAGTGCCGCGGAGGTGTGTAGCAATACGGTTCGGCGGCGATTGGTTGGGGGAAACGGTAACGGTCTGGTTAAGGCCGGAATTCCGGAGGCTGCGCGGCCGGGGCGATATCCGGATCCGGAGCCAGGTGCGCGGAGGGGCCCAAGTCGGTCCGTTGCCCCCGAGGGGTGGCACGCACCGGCGCCCGATCCCGAGCAAGGGCGCGTGGTCCCGTCTCGCCATTTTCCACGCGCAACCGGGGAGCGGCTCGAGTCTGTGGATGCCGGTCCGCCGGTTGAGGTGGGGTCACGGGTCTCCGGGCGAAGTCGCTCGGTTGCGGGCTCTGGCCCGATCGCTGCACGGGAAACCGCGAATATCGGCAAGGTTGCGGCACCTGAAAACCATGAACCGCAAACTTAAACCCAAAAAGGTCCTGATTTGGGGATTTATTGGTCTGCACCGAACGTTGAACCAACGTAGGCTATTTACTAACAACCCTACCGAGGAGAAACACCATGGCCCTGGGCGGAAACCCGGTCTTTAAGTCCAAGAACTACCGCGAGCAGACCCGTGCGGCCGGCGCCACGGGTGCCGCGTCCACCACCTATGCTCAGCCGATGAGCGCACAGGCCCTGCAGGACCTGTACTCGCAGCCTTCCGCGTCACCGCAGGAAACCGGCCGCATGACCTACGCCGACGTCATCAACAAGACGATGCTGAGCCTCGGCGTGGTCCTCATTGGCGCGGCCATCGGCTGGCAGCTACCGGCCCTGATGCTCGTCGGCGCACTCGTCGGCCTGGGCCTGGGCCTGGTCAATTCCTTCAAGCGCCAGCCCTCGCCGGCGCTGATCCTGCTCTACGCCGGCTTCGAGGGCCTGTTCCTCGGCGGCCTCTCGGGCGTCTTCGAGAACATGTACCCGGGCATCGCCGTCCAGGCCGTGCTCGCGACATTCTCGGTCTTCGCCGTGACCCTGGTGCTCTACCGCTCGGGCAAGTACCGCGCGACCCCGAAGATGACCCGCATGTTCATGATCGCGATGATCGGCTACGGCGTGTTCTCGCTGCTGAACTTCGGCCTGATGATGTTCGGCGCCGTCGATGGCATGTTCGGCATGCGCAGCGGCATGCTGGGCGTCGGCATCGGCGTGCTCGCCGTGCTGCTGGCCACCTACGCACTCGTGCTGGACTTCACCAACATCTCCGAGGGCGTGCGCCAGGGCGCACCGGCCAAGGCCGCCTGGACCGCCGCATTCGGCCTGACCGTGACGCTGGTCTGGCTGTACGTTGAGATTCTGCGCATTCTGGCTATCCTGCGTGGCGATGATTAGTCATTCTGCTGTGTGACCGCGGGGCAGTACCCATGATTTGGGTACTGCCCCGCGGTTTTTCTGCAATATGTGCGTCATCTATGCCGCACCGGCAACTTTCAAGGGATAACGTATGTTCATGGCATTGACAGGCAGCAAGGGATCGACCGGGAAGACGGCGCGCAGGCTCGCGACCCCCGGGCCCCTTCCCCGAGGAGTCAAGGCATGAAGCTGCCCCGCCCCCTGCGGCGCCTGGCCGCGGCCACCGAAGCGGTGCAGCAAAGCGCCGCGGCCACCAAGCAACGGATGGCCGCCTCGCCCGAGGCCGAGGAGAACCCGGCGATCATCTACGCCGCCCATGCCGAGGCCGAGGACCTGCCCTACGGCGTGCGGATCGCCGCGTCCTGGTCCTGGCGGTTGATCGTCATCGTGCTGGCCGTGGGCATCGCCGTCTGGTTGCTGTCCCACGTGTCCCTGCTGGTGATCCCGCTGATGATCGCGGCCCTGCTGGCCGGGCTGCTCAGCCCCGTGGTGAAGTTCCTGACCCGCACCCTGCGTTTCCCCAAGGGGCTTTCGGTCGGGGTGACCATGGTTGGTTTCCTGGCGGTGATCGTCGGAGGCCTCTCCATCGTTGGGCAGCGGCTGGCCAACGGCTTCGCTTCCCTGTGGGCCCAGGCACTGACCGGCATCGCGCAGATCCAGCACTGGCTCTCCACCGGCCCGCTGGGGTTGAGCAACCAGGACCTCGACACGCTTTTCCAAGACGCCCTGAACACGCTCAAGAACAACTCCTCGTCCATCCTCTCCGGTGCGCTGTCCTGGGGCACCACCCTCGGGCACCTGGTGACGGGCATGCTGCTGGTGCTCTTCTCGCTGATCTTCCTGCTGCTGGATGGACCGCGCATCGGGCGCTTCTTCATCAACCTGCTGCCGCGCCGTGCCCGGGCCGCCGCCCACGGTGCCGGCCACCTCGGCTGGGGCTCGATGGTCAGCTACGTCCGCGTCCAGCTCTTTGTAGCCTTCATCGACGCCGTGGGCATCGGCGTGGGCGCCCTGATCCTCGGGGTGCCGCTGGCCCTTCCGCTGGGCGTGCTCGTTTTCATTGGCTCGTTCATCCCGGTCATCGGTGCACTGGTCACCGGGGCCGTGGCCGTGCTGCTGGCCCTGGTGGCCAACGGCTGGGTCAACGCGCTGATCATGTTGCTGGTGGTGCTCTTCATCCAGCAGGCCGAATCCCACATCCTGCAGCCATTGGTCATGGGCAAGGCCGTGAGCCTGCACCCGCTGGCCGTCGTCATGGCCGTGGCCGGCGGCTCCATCGTCGCCGGCATCGCCGGCGCCCTGTTTGCAGTCCCGGTGCTGGCCGTGGCCAACACCGTGGTGAAGTACATTTCTGACCGGGGCTGGGAGCACGATCCGCTCTTTGGCCCAGAGACCGCGGCCGTGGCGGCCGTGAACGGTTCACGAATTACCAAGCCGGTCCGCTCCGCGGAACCGGCTCCCGCCGACCTTGACGGAGAAGAACCAGACCCCGGTTCCTGATCCGCACCTGCACCGCCCACCCCCGGTCCAAGGTCATGGCCCCGAAAGACTTCCATTCCTGATTGCACCGCGTGTGAACACGCCCAGAAGAAAGCCGCTCCCATGATCCAGAAGACCCAACTCCCGGTGAGCCTGTCCGACATCGAAGAGGCCCGCGACCTGCTTGAGGGTGTGGCCGTCCGCACGCCGATGGAGCACTCGCGCGCGCTGTCCCTGGACATCGGCTCCGAGGTCTACCTGAAATGCGAGAACCTGCAGCGTGCCGGTTCCTTCAAGGTCCGCGGCGCCTACGTGCGCATGGCCAAGCTCACCGCCGAGGAGCGCGCCCGAGGCGTCGTGGCGGCCTCGGCAGGCAACCACGCCCAGGGCGTGGCCCAGGCCGCCCGCCGACTGGGGATCAAAGCCCGGATCTACATGCCGCTGGGCGTGGCACTGCCCAAGCTCACCGCCACCCGCGACCACGGGGCCGAGGTCATCCTGCACGGGCACAACGTGGACGAGGCGCTGGCCGAGGCCGAGCGCTACGCGACCGCGACCGGTGCGGTGTTCGTGCACCCCTTCGACAACCCCGACATCATCGCCGGGCAGGGAACCATCGGCCTGGAAATCCTCGAGCAGCTCCCGGACGTCGACACCGTGCTGATGGGCGTGGGCGGCGGCGGCCTGCTCGCCGGGGTCGCGGTGGCGATCAAGACACGTGCCAAGGAACTGGGCCGGGACATCAAGATCATCGGGGTGCAGGCCGAGAACGCCGCCGCCTACCCTCCCTCGCTGGCCGCCGACGCGCTGGTCCCGCTGGACACCGTGCGGACCATCGCGGACGGCATCGCCGTGGGCCGCCCGGGCCAGCTGCCCTTCCAGATCATCCGCGAACTGGTCGACGAGGTGGTCACGGTCTCCGAAGACGGCCTGGCCCGCGCCCTGGTCTTCCTCATGGAACGCTCGAAGCTGGTGGTCGAGCCGGCCGGCGCCGTGGGCGTGGCCGCGCTGCTCGAGGGCAAGCTGGCGGAACTCGGGATCACCCCCGCCAAGACCGCGGTGGTGCTTTCCGGCGGCAACATCGACCCGCTGCTGATGCTCAAGGTCATCCAGCGCGGCCTCTCCGCGGCCGGGCGCTACCTGACCGTGCGCATGATGCTTGATGACCGTCCCGGCGAGCTGGCAACCATTTCCCGGGTCATCGCCGAGTCCGATGCCAACGTGACGCGCCTGGACCACACCCGCGTGGGCGGATCGCTGTCCATGGGCGACGTGGCGATCACCATCGACATGGAGACCAAGGGGCATGTGCACTCGGAACTGGTGCTCAACAACCTGCGCGCCGAGGGCTTCCAGCCCATGATCATGGGCTGAATCCCGACCGCAAACGACAACGCCCTCCAGGTTCCTGCTTAGGCGCAGGAACCTGGAGGGCGTTTTTTGGCGGGCCGGAGCAGGCGTTAACGACCGATGGCCGCCGATACGTCCACCCCCCGCTCTTCGCCCCGATGGGGCAAGGGCGGAATCCGGGTGAAGGATCAACGGCCACCAAGCCGAGTCCCGCGCCATGGCGCGGGGAAGTGCATTAAACGCTGTAAGGCTTGCAGGAAACGATCTCGACGGTGATTTCCTTGCCGTTCGGTGCGGTGTAGCTGAGCGTGTCACCGGACTTCGCGCCGTGGACCGCGGCGCCAATCGGGGAGCGCTCCGAGTAGACCTCCAGGTCGGTGTCCCCGGCTACCTCGCGGCTGCCAAAGAGGAAGGTGGTCTTGTCGCCGGCGATGATTGCCTCGACCAGCATGCCCGGCTCGACGATTCCGTCATCGGCGGGAGCTTCGCCCACGTGGGCGCGACGCAGCAGGTCCTTGAGGTACGTGATGCGGGCCTCGGCCTTGCCCTGCTCTTCCTTGGCCGCGTGGTAGCCACCGTTTTCCTTGAGATCGCCCTCGGAACGTGCCTGCTCAATGCGGTCAACGATCTCTGCACGGCCCGGGCCCGAGAGGTGCTCGAGCTCGGCGGCAAGGCGGTCATAGGCCTCTTGGGTCAGCCAAACAACTGGTTCGTGATTGGTCGTGGTCACGTGATACTCCTTGTGTAATCAGGGCCGCTATTCCCTGGGGAACAACATGCCGAGACGGTCCCGCCCGATGATGCGACGAACATCTTGCAAGCAAAGACCCCGCACAGCAGGTGAAGAACTTTGTCCGTCACGGTCTGTAGCGGGGCATTAACGTATTAGAAAGATATTAGCCGCAATTCGGCTATTTACCCAAGAGTTTGAGCTTTTGGCGTAGCGGCGCGTCGTGCAGTCGAAACATTCAGCGACGCCCCGGATGCGGTGGTCCCGCGGTGGTCAGGAGGCCTTGAGCAACCGGCATTCCTCGACGCCTGCGGTGGTGGCCAGGGACTCGGTGCGGAGCTTCACATCGAACCTGGTGGTCGTCATGCCCTTGCCCTCGGTGGGGCCCACGACCAGCGTCTTCCAGCCAACAATCGCGTAGGACTCGTTCAGCGCCCGGATCTCGCACTGGACCGTGTCGCCGGCATCCTTGGAGATGTCCACGATCGCGGTGGCGCTGGTGGGGGAGTGGACCATGAAGGAGTTGTCCTTGAATTCCACCTTCGAAGTGGTGGCGGTGGCCAGGTAGAACGCAGCCACGATGCCAACGGCCAGGCCGAGGACGATCAGCGTCTTGCGGGTTCTTTTGGCCAGGCCGCGCTTGGGCGAACCGTACCTATTCGTTAAGCTGGACAATGGCGCCTCTTTCGATTCATGGGCGTCGCGGCCGGGAAATCATCCCTACCAGTCTAAGCCTTGGCAAGGGGAACCCTTCACCGAGCATGAGGAAGTTGGAGTCACCTAGGTGGAAGTACGAAACGTGGAGCATATCGCTGATTCATCGGGCCTGCGATTGTTGGCGGTCCATGCGCACCCCGACGACGAGGCGTCCAAGGGCTCGGCCACCATGGCGGCATATGTTGCCGCCGGGGCAAGGGTGATGGTGGCAACCTGCACCGGCGGGGAACGCGGGGACATCCTCAACGCGGCCGTCGGGGAACTCGCCCACGCGCACCGCGACCTGACCGGAGTGCGGCGCACCGAGATGGCAGAGGCCGCTGCGGTGCTGGGCATCGAACACCGCTGGCTCGGATTCACCGACTCGGGGCTGCCCGAGGGCGATCCGCTGCCGGAACTCGACTTCGGCTCCTTCGCGCTGCAGCCGCTGGACCGCGCATCCGCCCCGCTGATCAAGCTGATCCGCGAGTTCAAGCCGCACGTGATCATTGCGTACGACGAAAACGGGGGATACCCCCACCCCGACCACATCCAGGCGCACAAGGTCGCCGTGCATGCCTTCGCGGAAGCCGCCAAGGCCGACAGCTCCCCGGAACTGGGCGAGCCCTGGGAAACCTCGAAGCTTTACTACGACCGCGCCTTTGCCCCCGAACGTTTCCGGACCCTGCACTACGCGATGGTCGATGCGGGCATCGAATCGCCTTATGCCGAGCGCGTTGCCGCCTGGGAGGAACACCCGGAAGAGCAGTTCTTCGGGTGGGTCTCGCCGCACAAGACCACCACCCAGGTGCACTGCGCCGACTTCTTCAAGCAGCGGGACCGGGCGCTCCTGGCGCACCGGACCCAGATCGATCCGACCGGATTCTTCTTTGCCGTGCCCGAGGCAATCTACGCCCAGGCATGGCCGTGGGAGGATTTCACCTTGATCAAATCCGCGGTTCCCACCACACTCCCAGAGACCGACCTGTTTGCCGGTCTAAGATAGGTAGCGTGCCGGTGAATCCGGCCGCCAACTTTTTCAGAAAGAGCCCCACGCGTGTATTCGTTCCTGCTGTATGCAGCCTCCGTTAGTCCGTCCCCGGTACCCGGCGCGCCCGTGGGGGACGCCGCCCAGAACATCGGCCCGGGCTTCGTTGGCTTTGTTGCCACCGCAGCGGTCGTCATCGTCACCATCTTCCTGATCCGTGACATGACCCGCCGCATCCGCCGCGTCCGCTACCAGGGCGAGGCCGAAGCCCGCCAGCAGGAGCTGGTCGAAAAGGGCAAGGACATCCAGCCCGACGAACCGGGCGACACCCCCGCGCGCTAAGCGCGCTTGGCCATCCAAGGCACGGCCCCGGCGGACATTCCTCCGCCGGGGCCGTTCGCCGCGACCGCTGACCGCCCAACGAGCTCGAGCTCATGTGCGTGCGGTGCCGTAGGTCGAAGACCGGCAATCCGGAGTCCAGGCACCTGGCCCCGGAATCGTCCCAGGCGATATCGGAGGGCAACAGGTCATCCGCATACGCAGGATTTCGCGGGCCACGACGCGAAGGGCGTTCGTGGTGGAGACTTGATGCATGGGACAACGAATCGCCTCCAGCGCCTCCGCCTACCTGCGCCAGCATGCCCACCAGCCGGTGGACTGGTGGCCCTACGGGGACGAGGCGTTTGCCGAGGCCGCGGCGCGCGACATCCCGGTGTTCCTGTCCATCGGCTACGCGGCCTGCCACTGGTGCCACGTGATGGCCGCCGAATCCTTTGACGATCCCCGGGTCGCCGCATACCTGAACGAACATTTCGTGCCGATCAAGGTCGACCGCGAGGAACACCCCGCCGTCGACGAGGCCTACATGGCCGCCACGCAGACCCTCACCGGGGCCGGAGGCTGGCCGATGAGCGTGTTCACGCTCCCGGACGGCCGTGCCATCCACGCCGGAACCTACTTCCCGCCCGTCCCGCGCCCCGGCATGCCCTCCTTCGGGCAGGTGCTCGAGGCGGTCACCGACGCCTGGGTGAACCGGCGCGATGCACTCGAACTGCAGGCGACGACGCTTGCCGACCATCTGGGCTCGGTGGCCGGGGGACAGGCCAAGATGTTTACCCGTGCCCTGCCGCTGCCCACCGGCAGCAACGGCTCCGCGCTGGCCCCGGTCGTTTCAGCGGCCGTGAACAAGCTGGCCACCTTGCAGGACCCCACCGGCGGGTTTGCGCCGGCACCCAAGTTCCCGCCCAGCCCCGTGCTGGATTTCCTCTTGCGCGCGGGGCTGGGCCTGGGATCGGCGGCCGGCCAGGCCACCGCGCTGGCCTCGGACACCCTGGAAACCATGGCCCGCAGCGCCCTGGCCGACCACGTCGGCGGCGGCTTTGCCCGCTACTGCGTGGACCCAGGGTGGAAGATCCCGCACTTCGAGAAGATGCTGTACGACAATGCCCAGCTGCTGGGCCTCTACGCCCGCGCATCCGTGCAGCTGCCCGATCCCGAGGTCGCCAAGCTGTGCCGGGTCGCGGCCGTGGGCATATCCCGGTGGCTGGAGACCCGGATGCTGCTTCCCGGCGGCGGATTCGCTTCCTCGCTCGACGCCGACACCGTGATGCCCGATGGAACCCACCACGAGGGCGCCACCTACGTCTTCACCCGGGCCGAGGTCGCCCGGATCCTGGGCGAACCAAGCGGCAACCCCGCCGGGCCGCGTCCCGATGCGCTTCCGGGCACGGGCAGCGTCTTCTGGCAGCTGTGGGAGGGGGCCAGGCTTCCCGCCGAGGATGCCCGGACGGCAAGCCTCCCTCCGCAGGATGCACCCATGACCATTGCGCTGTCGAGAACCCCCAGCCTGCTCGAATGGCCGGAACTGGACAGGGCCTTCAAGGCCTTGGAAGCCGAGAGAACCAAGCGCGTCCAGCCGGGCCGCGACGACAAGGTCGTTGCCGGGTGGAACGGCCTGACCATCGCCTCGCTGGCCGAAGCGTCGGTGCTGCTGCGCGAATCGCGCTTGCTGGAGCTCGCCACCGGGGCGGCCGCCTACCTCCATGCGGTGCACTGGGTTCCCGCGACCGCGGGCGCCGGGGGAGTGCTCCACCGCATCAGCCACCAGGGCCGGGCAAACACGGCCATCGACGCCGTGCTGGAGGACTACGCGGGGGTAGCCCTGGGATTCCAGTCGCTGGGGGTTGCCACGGGGGAGCCGGAGTGGTTCGCGCGGGCAGACGAGGTGCTGGCATCCGCGCAAGAAATCTTCCTGCAGGATGGACGGCCGCGCGACAGCGCAGCCAACGACCCGCGGGTGCGTGCCGTGCGCGGCGGGGCGAGCAGCGCCGAGGCACTGGACGATGCGGTGCCGGCGGCCACCTCGCTGCTGGCCGCGGCACTGCTGGACAGGGCCGGCCGCCTGCAACTTGGCTCCGGGGAAACGGATGCCGGGTTCGAGCGCAGCGAGGCCGACCTGGGTGTGGTTCGCATGCTGCTGGGGTTCGTCCCGGCCTTGGCCGAACGGGCGCCGCAGGCGGTCGGCAGTGCATTGGGCGTGGTCGCCCGGTTCCTCCACGGCTCGAGCACCGAGCTGGCCGTGGCCGGCGGAACCGAGGACGAGCGGCTCTCCGCCGTGCGCCTGGGGGTGCTGGCGGGGCTGTCCCAGCGCGGCGCGGTCAGCACCGGAGCGGATGCGGCCGGATATCCCGCCGGACCCAAGGGCCAGCTGCGGCTTTATGTGTGCCGCGGAGGCATCTGCCATGCACCGGTCAGCGACATCCCCTCGCTGGCCGCGCTGATCGTGCCCGGTCTTGCCCGCGGCGGGCAGGGCGCTTAGGCGGTGCCCAGCACCGCCATGCTGATCGCGGTGAAATGGCAGGCAAAACCAACGAGCGTGCACGCATGGAAAAGTTCATGGAACCCCAAGACGCCCGGAATCGGGTTCGGGGCCTTGAGCGCGTAAAACACCGCCCCGACGATGTAGAAGACCCCGCCGGTGCATATCAGGATTGCCGCGGCCGGGTTCGCGGCAAAGAAATCCCCGATGAACAGCAGGGAGGCCAGACCCAGCAACACATACACCGGGGTGTAGAGCCAACGCGGGGCATCGGTGTAGAAGACCCGGAAGCCCACCCCGGCCAGTGCGCCGATCCAGATCGAAACCAGCAGGATCGTGGCGGACCTGGGTGGAAGCAATGCCCAGGCAAGCGGCGTGTAGGAGCCGGCGATCAGCAGCATGATGTTGGTGTGGTCGATCCGCTTGAGCAAACGCGTGGTTTGCGGCGACCAGTTCCCACGGTGGTAAAACGCCGAGACCCCGAAGAGCAGCACCCCGGTGAACGCGAAGACGGCACTGGTGATCTTGCCCGCCCCGGCCGGGGCCAGGACCACCAGCACGATGCCCGCTGCCAGGGCCAGCGGGGCGGTGACGGCATGGATCCAACCGCGCAGCAAGGGCTTGTCCGGCTGGGACGGAACCGGTGGCTGGGGGTGGATTCCGGAGGGTTGGATCATGCCCATAGCCTAACTTGCCAAGTGGTAGGTTGACTGACTTCCTGCCGCAAGGCTCCCCGGGTTCCCCGCTCCCCGCCGGACACGGTGTGGGCTATTGCCCGGGACAATGCCCGAGTCATGACACCTCGCCGGCAGTGGAACCCGGTAGCGTTAACCAACGGATGCGGTCCGTGGGGACCGCCCGCATGCACCCCCTATCCAAAGCAGGAGTATCGCCGTGGAACTACCGGGATTCGTCTACCGGCTCTATGAGCGGCAGCTGCGGGGTCTCTTGGCCCCGGAAAAGCTGCCGGCGCATATTGGCGTGCTCGTGGACGGGAACCGCCGCTGGGCCAAGCTTTCGGGCCAGACCACCGCCAGCGGGCACCAGGCGGGTGCGGACAAGATCCTGGAATTCCTGGGCTGGTGCCAGGAGCTGGATATCAACCTGGTCACGCTCTACATGCTCTCCACGGACAACATGAACCGCTCCAGCCAGGAACTCGATGACCTGATGGGCATCATCGCCAACACCCTTGACCGGCTGGGCGAAACCAAGACCGTGCGCGTCAAGCCCGTCGGGAACCTCGAATTGCTCCCGGACTACCTGGCCAGCAAGCTGCGCGAGTTGGAGGCTTCCACCGCGGCAGTCGCCGGCATCCACGTCAACGTTGCCGTCGGCTACGGCGGCCGGCAGGAAATCGTCGATGCGGTCAAGGCACTGCTGCTCCAGGGCCACGCCAACGGGCAGAACGCGGCACAGATCGCCCAGGGCCTGGATCCGGACCAGCTGGCCACCCACCTGTACACCAAGGGACAGCCGGACCCGGACCTGGTCATCCGCACCTCGGGCGAACAGCGCCTCTCCGGATTCCTGACCTGGCAGAGTGCCTATTCCGAGTTCTACTTCTGCGAGGCGCTGTGGCCGGACTTCCGGCGCGTGGACTTCCTGCGCGCGCTGCGCGACTTCGCCGACCGGCAACGCCGCTTCGGTTCCTGAGGTTGCAGCGCCCGTCGCGGCAACCTTCCGGACACCCCGGAGTCCCGGAACCTTAATCTCGTCTTCATCACGACTCGCTCCGCACCCTAGGAATGCCCGTTGATGTGCGCGTATGTTGGGGATTAACGGGTGATGAGGCCGTCATCGCCCGCCGATTCGGGGAGCATCTCCCCGCGAGGAGCGAGACTTGGCAGCGAACCAGGAATACCCAACCAGCTCACCCGCCGGATCCATTGCGGGCGCCACCGAACCGGCCCCGCAGGAGGGTGCCCGCACCTTCGTGCTGGACACCTCGGTGCTGATCGCGGACCCGCACGCCATGCTGCGCTTTGCCGAGCACCACGTGGTCCTGCCATTGACGGTGATCAGCGAGCTCGAGCACAAGCGCAACGACCCGACCCTGGGGTTCTTCGCCCGCGAGGCGCTGCGGACCCTGGAGGACCTGGGGTCCAGGCACGGCGGGCTGGCCAAGGACATGGTGGTGGGGACGCAGGGCGGGACCCTGCGCATCGAGCTGAACAACATTGCCCCCGACGTGTTGCCGGTGGGCTTCCGCAACTCGGCCAACGACACCAGGATCCTGGCCGTGGCCAAGTCGCTGCTGGACGAGGGGCTGGATGTCACCCTGGTCTCCAAGGACATGCCGATGCGCATCAAGGCCTCGGCCATGGGTCTGATCGCAGAGGAATACCGCAACGAGCTCATCGCGGATTCCGGCTGGACCGGCGTCCATGAAATGAACGTGTC
Source organism: Arthrobacter sp. UCD-GKA (assembly GCF_001863355.1). NCBI lineage: Bacteria > Bacillati > Actinomycetota > Actinomycetes > Micrococcales > Micrococcaceae > Arthrobacter > Arthrobacter sp. UCD-GKA. Next base: position 39,350 of record NZ_MOLR01000008.1, read on the forward strand.
CGAGGAAAACATGTCGGCGCTCTACGCCGAGGAATCCCTGGAACTCGAGGAGGCCGCGGAGCAGCCGGTGAACACCGGGCTGATCCTGCACTCCCCGCGCGGCTCGGCACTGGGACGGGTGGACCGCAACCACCTGGTGCGCCTGGTGCGCGGGGACCGCGAGGCCTTTGGGCTGCGCGGGCGCTCCGCCGAGCAGCGCCTGGCCCTGGACCTGCTGATGGACAAGGAAATCGGCATCGTTTCGCTCGGCGGCCGGGCCGGGACCGGCAAGTCGGCGCTCGCGCTGTGCGCCGGGCTCGAAGCGGTCATGGAACGCCGCGAACATCGCAAGATCATGGTCTTCCGACCGCTCTACCCGGTCGGCGGCCAGGAACTGGGGTACCTGCCCGGTGCCGAGGCGGACAAGATGAACCCGTGGGCCCAAGCGGTGTTCGACACCCTGGGCTCGGTGGTGTCCAAGAATGCGATCGACGAGGTCTTGAGCCGGGGCATGCTCGAGGTGCTGCCGCTGACCCACATCCGCGGCCGGTCCCTGCACGACGCCTACGTGATCGTGGACGAAGCCCAGTCGCTGGAGCGCAACGTGCTGCTCACGGTGCTTTCGCGGATCGGCCAGAACTCCAAGGTCATCCTGACCCATGACGTGGCCCAGCGCGACAACCTGCGGGTGGGTCGGCACGACGGCGTCGCGGCGGTGGTCGAACAGCTCAAGGGCCACCACATCTTCGGGCACGTGACCCTGACCCGCTCCGAGCGCTCCGAGATCGCCGCATTGGTCACCGAGCTGCTCGAGGACCGGATCCACTAGGAACGGGAATCCCCGGGTGCGGGCGCGCGGTTCAGGCCGCGGGCCCGCCCCGGTGCCGTGCGTGCTCGGGCGCTTCGGGCCCGGGATAGTCGGCCAACCCGGGGATCGGCCACAGCGGGGCCCGGCGCACGTCGGACAGCGAGGACAGCGGCTGGGTGAACAGCCCGTCGATCATGTATTCGTCCACGGCGGTGATCGCGATCCGGTGCTCGACCCCGGCCTCGGGACCGTCCAGCACCTGGCGCAGCACGCAGATTCCGGTGGCCCGATCCAGCCGGATCCGGGTCATTCCCTCGCCCAGCAGGGGAGCCTCGGGCATGAGCGGTGCGTAGGAGTGGCCGCGGGACAGCACCGCCTCGAGGCACTCGCGTCCCGAATCGTCCACGATGGACCGCAGGGAATGGATGGTGCTGGGATGCGGGAAGGCCATGTCGGCCGGCCCGGGGGCAAAGCCTGCGACCTCCACCGGGTCCAGGAACGCGCTCCACAGCCCCACCGGCATCAACTCGTTGACGTAGTCGGCCTCCGGGCGCCGGGAAACCAGCCCATCGTCCCCGTAGACCGGGGCCAGCAGCTGCGGGGGAAGCAACCAGCTCTTGCGGGTGGCAGCCACGAAGCTGGCGTCGCGGGAGTCGTTGATGTGTTCGGTGCGGAAGAGCACCGCGCCGGACTCATCCTCCACGCGGATGGCATCGGGGCGCCTGATCAGCACCGTGAGTTGCTTGGGCAGGTTCGGGGCGGCAAACGCGATCGCATGTTGCTCGGCGTCGGTGACGGAGATGGTGACCTGGAGCGTGTTCCACAGCCACGGGGAGGAACGGGCCAGACGGCGGAAACGCCCCATGAGTTCCTTGCTGGGTGCCCGGTCCGGATCCGGGAAGACGGCCTCACCATTGAACTGTTCCATGATTTCAGTCTAGCGAGGTCCCCGCCGCACGGCTTTGCCCGTTGGACAGCGTGCCGCCGCTGACACCGGGGCACCCCACCGCGTAAGGTTTGGCCCATGCCGCAACTCATTTTGCACTGGTTTGCCTCCCCGCAGGCGCTGGCCACGGTGGCCGGAATCCTGGCCGCCCTGGCCCTGGCGCTCTACCTGTACAACGCCGTGCGCCTGACCGTCATCGACTTCCGCTCGCACCTGTTGCCCAACCGGATCCTGGGCCCGTGGTTCATCGCCGCCCTGGTGCTGCTGGGTGCGGCCGCGCTGCTGGCCGGGGAGCCGATGACCCTGCTGCGGATGGCGCTGGGCGCGGTGATCCTCTTTGCCGGCTACCTGGTGCTGCACCTGATCGCACCGGCGGGCATGGGCCTGGGGGACGTGAAGCTCGCCGCGGTGCTGGGGCTCTACCTCGGCTTCCTGTCCTACACCCACCTGTTGTGGGCCACGGCGTTCGCCTTCATCGTCGGGGCCCTGTGGTCGATCGCGCTGCTGCTGGCCCGCAAGGTCACGCTGCGTTCCTCGGTGGCCTTTGGCCCGTTCATGCTGGTGGGCGCCGCTGTCGCCCTGGCCGTGGCCGGATAGCCAAGAAGCAAGCCAAACCACGAAAGGTGCCCGAGGCCTTCCATGCCCACACCCGAATTCATTGTGAAGATGCGAGAAAAGATCGGCAACGACCCGCTGTGGCTGCCCGGGGTCAAGGCCGTGGTGATCCACGAGGACCGGGTGCTGCTGGTCCGCCGGGCCGACAACGGGAAATGGACGCTTCCCGCCGGCATCCTGGAGCCCGGCGAGGAGCCGGCCGTCGCGGCGGTGCGCGAGGTGTTCGAGGAAACCGCGGTGCACTGCGCCATCACCCGCCTGGTCGGTGTGGCCACCACCGACGAGGCGCTCTATCCCAACGGGGACCGCGCCCAATACCTGGATATCATCCTGGCCGGCGAGTACCTGGGCGGCCAGGCAATGGTCAACGACGACGAGAACCTCGAGGTCGGGTGGTTCGGTCTCGACGCGATGCCCAAAGTGCCGCCCAAACACCAACGCGCCATTGACTGGACCCTCGAGCCCACCGAATCCGGGCACTTCATCACCGGCAACGCGGACCGGGCCTGACCCGACGCGGACTTGCAGAACGCAAAAGTGCCCCGCAAGACCTGCCCTTCCATTCCCGGTGCGGGAATGGAACACGGTCTTGCGGGGCACCGATGCCTGGTGGGGAAAACCCTTAGCGGTTCGCCCCCGGTTCGTGGGCGTCGGCCTCCGGGGCCCCGGTGGTGCCGACCACGGCCGTGCCACCGAAGCGGGCCGCGTCCTCCAGCGACTTGGCTTCCTCGCCGCCGATGGCCTCGCCGCGGGCGACCATGCCCGCGGTGTCCGAGAGCTTGACCTGCTTGAGGAACAGCGCCAGCACGAAGGCGATGAGGATGAACGGGATCAGGTACCAGAACACCGGGGCCAGCGAGTCCGCATAGGCGTTCACGATGCCCTCGCGCACGGCCTCGGGCAGCTGCGCCATGGTCTGCGGGTCCAGCGTCGCGGTGGCGTTGCCCGCATCGGCGGCACTCGCCCCGGCGCCGGTGAACACGTCGGTGAGCTTCTCGGAGAGCCTGTTGGTGAACATCGCCCCGAAGATGGCCACGCCTAGGGACGCGCCGACCTCGCGGAAGTAGTTGTTCGTGGAGGTTGCGGTGCCGACCATGGCGGGGTCCACGGCGTTCTGCACCACCAGCACGACCACCTGCATGATCAGGCCCAGCCCGGCGCCGAAGACAAACAGGTACACGCAGATCAGCCACAGCGGGGTGGTCGCCGAGAGCGTGGTGAAGGCCAGCATGGCCCCGGCGGTGACCAGGGCGCCGGCGATTGGGTAGCCCTTGTACTTGCCGGTCTTGGTGATCGCGATGCCGGAGTAGATGCTGGTGCCCATCATGCCGACCATCATCGGGACCATCAGCAGCCCGGAAACCGCCGCGGAGGTGCCCGAGGACATCTGCAGGAAGGTGGGCACGAAGGCGATGGCAGCGAACATGCCCAGGCCCAGGGTGAAGCCGATGGCCGTGGCGTTGACGAAGATCGGGTTCCTGAACAGCGACAGCGGGATGATCGGGTCCTCGGCGCGGGCCTCGGTGATCACGAAGAGCACGATGGCCGCGAGCATGCCCACGCCCCAGGCCCAGGTCTCGGGGGCGGCCCAGCCGTGGTTCTTGTTCCCACCGAAGTCGGTGAAGAAGATCAGGCAGGTGGTGGCGATCGAGAGCAGCAGCACGCCGAGCACATCGATCTTCTTGGTGGACTTCTTGTTCGGGATGGTCAACGCGAACCAGGCGATCAAAAACGCGCCGATGCCGATCGGGATGTTGATGTAGAACGCCCACTGCCAGGTCATGTGGTCGACGAAGAAGCCGCCCAGCAGCGGACCGGCGACGGCCGAAAGGCCGAAGATGGCACCCAGCGGGCCCATGTACTTCCCGCGCTCGGAGGCCGGGACGATGTCGGCGATGATGGCCTGCGAGAGGATCATCAGCCCGCCGCCGCCCAACCCCTGCATGGCGCGGAAGAACACGAACATCCAGAAGGTCCCGGCGAACGCCGCACCCACGGAGGCCAGGGTGAACAGCGCGATGGCGATCAGGAAGAGGTTGCGCCGGCCCAGCACGTCGCCGAACTTGCCGTAGATCGGCATGACGATGGTGGTGGCCAGCAGGTAGGCGGTGGTGATCCACGCCTGGTGCTCGACGCCGCCGAGCTGGCCCACGATGGTGGGCATGGCGGTGGAGACGATGGTCTGGTCCAGGGAAGAGAGCATCATGCCGGCGATCAGCGCGGAGAAGATGATCCAGATGCGCCGCTGCGTCAGCAGCAGCGGTGCCGGGTCCGGGGATTTCCGGGACGCGGTGGTGGTGGCCATAAGGGGATTTCCTTGCGTGTGGTGGGAAAAATGCGTGGCGGCGACGGAGCGCCGGGTCAGGACGCGGGAGCCTGGGGCTCGTGCAGCAGGTGCTGGCCGAACAGCTCCCGGGTCTGGTTCATGACCGAGAGGAATTCTTCCTCCAGCGAGGGGCCTTCGGGGGAGGCCAGATAGCGCTCGATGGCCCGGTGGGTCGCGAACTGCAGGACGTGCACCAGCACGCCGATGCCGCCGTGGTCGGCCGCCACGCCCTCGCGCTTGGCCACCAGGGCGGTGAATTCGGCCTGGCGTTCGGGGCCGACCTTCATCATGCGGGCGAGCAGTTCCGGCTCGCGGTGCAGGATCGTGAAGAACCCGTGGACCCCGCGGATCTCGGCGTCGTCGAGGCGCAGCTGCTCGAGCACCAGGGTCACCAGGTCGGCCAGCAGCGTGGGGGAGATCCCCGTGGTCCCGGCGGGCCTCGCGTTCATGAACCGCTCGAGCGCCTCGGCGGAGAGCCCGTCCTCGGCGTGCCCGAAGACGGCGTCGAGCTTGGTGGCGTAGTAGTTGAAGAAGGTGCGCCGGGAGATCCCGACGCGGGCGCAGAGTTCCTCGACGGTGAATCCGGCGAAGCCGTGCTCGGCCGTCAGCTCGCGCGCGTTCCGCGAGATGGACAGGCGGGTCTTGAGCATGCGGGCGCTGAGGGTTGGCGGGGTGGCCGGCTCGGCGGGAAGCTCATTTGCACTATTCTTCACAGAGTGCAGTTTTGCACTATTGGTTGTTGAGTGCAACTTAAGTGGGGTCGCTCACGGCACGTCCCGCGGCACTGGCGCCCGGGCATGCAAACGGCGGCCCGCCGGGGAAGGGAAATGGAACCTTCCTGGACGGGCCGCCGCGGACCGGGGATGCTGCGTGGGCGTCAGTGCTTGCCGGTCATGGTGGTGACATCGAGCAGCTCGTCGAGCTGTGCCTCGGTCACCTCGCCGCGCTCCACGAAGCCCAGGGCCACGGTCGCCTCGCGCACGGTGAGACCGTCGGCGACGGCCTTCTTGGCGATCTTCGCGGCGTTCTCGTAGCCGATGAGCTTGTTCAGCGGGGTGACGATGGAGGGGGAGGCCTCGGCCAGGAAGCGGGCGCGCTCCACGTTCGCGGTGATCCCGTCGACCATCTTCTCGGCCATGACCCGGCTGGTGTTGCCCAGCAGGCGGATGGACTCGAGCAGGTTCGAGGCCATCACCGGGATGCCCACGTTCAGCTCGAACGCCCCGTTGGTCCCGGACCAGGCAATCGCGGTGTCGTTGCCGATCACCTGCGCCGCGACCATGATCGCGGCCTCGGAGATCACCGGGTTGACCTTGCCCGGCATGATCGAGGAGCCCGGCTGCAGGTCGGGGATGGCGATCTCGCCCAGCCCGGTGTTCGGTCCCGAGCCCATCCAACGCAAATCGTTGTTGATCTTCATCAGCGAGATCGCGATGTTGCGCAGCTGGGCGGAGGCCTCGATGAGCCCGTCGCGGTTGGCCTGGGCCTCGAAGTGGTTCCGGGCCTCGGTCAGCGGCAGCCCGGTGTCCTCGGCAAGCAGCTCGATGACGCGCTCCGGGAACCCGTCAGGGGTGTTGATGCCGGTGCCCACCGCGGTGCCGCCCAGCGGCACCTCGGCCACCCGCGGCAGCGAGGCCATGATGCGCTCGACGCCGTAGCGCATCTGCGCGGCGTAGCCGCCGAATTCCTGGCCCAGGGTCACCGGGGTCGCGTCCATCAGGTGGGTGCGCCCGGACTTCACCACGTCCTTGAACTGAACCGCCTTGGCCTCCAGCGAGGCCGCCAGGACCTCGAGGCCCGGGACGACGTCGCCCAGCAGTCCGGCGGTTGCCGCGACGTGCACCGAGGTGGGGAAGACGTCGTTGGAGGACTGGGACGCATTGACGTGGTCGTTGGGATGCACGATGGTCTCGGATCCGGCCGCGGCGAGCGCGCGGGTCGCCAGCTCGGCGAGGACCTCGTTCATGTTCATGTTGCTCGAGGTGCCCGAACCGGTCTGGAACACGTCGATGGGGAAATGCTCGTCGTACTTGTTGTCCGCGACCTCGTCCGCGGCCTCGACGATCGCCAGTGCACGCTCGGCATCAAGCACCCGGAGCTCCAGGTTGGCCAGCGCCGCGGCCTTCTTCACCTGGGCCAGCGCCCGGATGTGCGCGGGCTCCAGCTTCTTGCCGGAAATCGGGAAGTTCTCCACGGCCCTTTGGGTCTGCGCCCGGTAGAGGGCGGCGGCCGGTACCCGGACCTCGCCCATGGTGTCGTGTTCAATGCGGAAGTCAGCGGAAGTGTCCATGTCACCCACGGTACGCCCGAAGCCCCCGCTTCGGCAGTGGCCGGGCGCACAGTTCGTGCGAACGGCGAACACGGGAATAAAAGCCAGCTTGGTGCACCTCGCGCGCATGAAAAAACCGGCCGGCTCCCGGGGGCCGGCCGGTTCCAAGACGGTGGTGCCTAGAGCACGCCGAAACCGGAAACCATTTCCGCCTTGCCCTCGGCCAGGCGGTAGGTCACCCCGATGACCGCGGTGCGGCCCTCGTCGATGGCGGAGGAAATGATCCGGGACTGTTCGACCAGGCGGTGGGTGGTCTGCTGCACGTGCTCCACCACGGTGGTGTTCACGTCACGGATGCCGTTGCGGCGGGCGGTGATCACCGACGGGGTGATGTGCTCAACCAGGTCGCGGATGAAGCCCGGCGGCATGGTTCCGCTTTCCACCGAATCGATGGTGGCCGTCACCGCGCCGCAGGAGTCGTGGCCCAGGACCACGATCAGCGGGACGTTGAGCATGGCCACCGAGTACTCCAGAGAGCCCAGCGCCGCCGAGTCGATCACGTGCCCGGCGGTGCGCACCACGAACACGTCGCCCAGGCCGAGGTCGAAGATGATTTCCGCCGCGAGGCGCGAGTCCGAGCAGCCGAAGATCACGGCGAAGGGGTGCTGCTTGTCAACCAGGAACTGGCGGCGCAACGCATCCTGGTTCGGGTGGTCGGTGTGCCCGGCAACGAAACGGGAATTTCCTTCACGCAATTTCCGCCAGGCCTGGGCGGGGGTCAACTGTACGTGGTCGGCGGATGCCTCGGCTTCGGGTGGGTTCATGTTTTTTAGCATAGACGCAACACCGGTGCCGGGTTGAAATCCATGTGTTTCGTGAAGCCCCGTGGAAACGCTATCCCGCGGCGCGCCGGGGACGCCGGATGTGGGGAAAGTCTCATGCTTGCCGTGGTGTCCGCCGAACGCCGCGTCCGGAATGCAGCGGGCAATGGACCGCTAGTTGGCCGGGATCTCGCGCTGGGCCAGGCCGGCGAGCTTCTCCAGAGGTTCGGTGCCGCTGTCGCTGGAGAGCACGATGGTGGATTGGCCGCGCGTGGCGATCAACACCTGGGTTTTCTCCTTCTTCCGCAGCTCCCACTCGGTCCCGTCCACGGTGTGGGTGCCCGCGGGGGTAGCGCCCTGGGTCACGGCGGCCAGCCACGACGGGTTGGTCTTGGCGGTCTGGCGGACCCACACGAACTTGTCGTCCTTGGTGACGACGCCAAACTCCCAGTACTTGATCCCGTCGACGTTCTTGGTGATCCAGCGTGCAAAGTTCACGTAGTCGCCCTCGGGCAGGTTCGGGGCCCACGGGGTGAAATCGGCGTCGGGGGCGGCCTGCGAGGCGACAGCGGCGATGTCAACGGGCGCGCGGTAGGTGTCGGCCTTGTTTGGCGGGTTGATCAGGATCACGGGAACCGCCACGGCCACGGTGAGCACCACCGAGATGATCATGCCCTTGAGCGTCTGGTTGGCCCGCTTGGCCTGTGAGGGGGTCAGCAGCGGCTTCGGGGCCGGTTCCTGGCCGGTGTCAGGCACCTGGCCGGCGGCGTTCGACGGCACGGCGGTGTCCACCGCGGCCGGGGTCTCGGTCGGCTCTGGGGTGTTTGCGGGCACGGCGGGGCTTTCGGGGTGTTCACTCACCCCTCCATTCTCGCCCATGGCACCCGCAGAATCTAAACAGGCCCGGCGCCGGCCGCCGCCCCGGGATGGCACGAAACGCAAGTCGGTGCCGAAAGGGCGTAATTGACCTCGGGAGATATGATGGACGGTGTTGGCCCCCGGCAAACGAACAGATCTCAACGACGAGGAAGACCGTGACTGAAGCCACGAATTTTGCCCACCTGTCCCCACGACTTTCAGTTGGCGACGCCGAACCGGACCGCAACCTTGCCCTTGAGCTGGTGCGCGCGACCGAGGCCGCTGCCATTGCCTCGAGCCCCTGGGTTGGGTTCGGCGACAAGAATGCCGCCGACGGCGCGGCCGTCGACGCCATGCGCTCGCTGCTGTCCACCGTCTCCTTCAATGGCGTCGTCGTCATCGGCGAGGGCGAGAAGGATGAAGCCCCCATGCTGTTCAACGGCGAACGCGTGGGCGACGGAACCGGCGCCGAGTGCGACGTTGCCGTTGACCCGATCGACGGCACCCGACTGGCCGCCCTGGGCATCAACAACGCCCTCTCGGTGCTGGCCGTGGCCGACCGCGGTTCGATGTTCGACCCCTCCGCGGTCTTCTACATGGAAAAGCTGGTCACCGGCCCCGAGGCCGCCGAGCTGGTCGACCTGCGCCTGCCGGTCAAGCAGAACCTGCACCTGATCGCCAAGGCCAAGGGCAAGAAGGTTTCCCAGATCACCGTGTGCATCCTGGATCGCCCGCGCCACGCGGGGCTGGTCGATGAAATCCGTGCCGCCGGCGCACGCACCAAGTTCATCATGGACGGCGACGTTGCCGGCGCCATTGCCGCGACCCGCGAGGGCACCGGCGTGGACGCGCTGATGGGCATCGGTGGAACCCCCGAGGGCATCGTCACCGCGTGCGCCATCAAGTCGCTGGGCGGGATCATCCAGGGTCGCCTGTGGCCCACGGACGACGACGAGAAGCAGAAAGCCATCGACGCCGGCCACGACCTGGACCGCGTGCTGACCACCAACGACCTGGTGACCAGCGACAACTGCTACTTCGCCGCCACCGGCATCACCGACGGCGACCTGCTGCGCGGGGTGCGCTACAAGAACGGCCGCATCCACACCCAGTCGATCGTGATGCGCTCGAAGTCGGGCACCATCCGCTTCGTCGAGGGCGAGCACCAGTCCGACAAGTGGGAAGCCTACACCCGCTAAAACCCATGGCGGCCCTGCCGCTTGACGCCGCGGGGCCCGACAGGAAGTTCATTCCTGTCGGGCCCCGCGGCGTTTTTTGCCTTGGGCGCCTATGGCACCGGCTGCGGAGTCACGGCAAACGCGCGGCCCGCGGAGTTCGCGCTGCGCCGGGCCATGGCGGGGGCCTCGTTGGCGCCGATGAACAGCGAGTCGCCGCGGCGCAGCAGTTCGTCCCCGCGCGGGGTGTCGATGAGCACCTCGCCGGCGACGCACAGCACGATGACCGGGCCGTTGGCGGCCACCGGCACGTCCCCGCCGCCCATGTCGGTGGCGTCGGCGACGGCGTCAAGCTCGATGTGCTGGAGCTGGAACTCGGCAAACGGCGGGGTGAAGACCTGCTGGCCGTACATGGTCCTCTCGGGCTCGAGCAGCGGGACGCCCAGGGCCTCGAAACGCGTGATGCGCAGCAGCTCGGGCACGTCGATGTGCTTGGGCGTCAGCCCGCCGCGCAGCACGTTGTCGGAGTTGGCCATGACCTCCACGCCGAGCCCGCGCAGGTACGCGTGCACGTTCCCGGCATCCAGGTAGATGGCCTGCCCGGGGGCCAGCACCACCAGGTTCAGCAACAGCGAGACCAGCACCCCGATGTCGTTCGGGTAGTGCTCGTTGATCCGCGGCAGCTCCGCCAGCGAGACATGTTCGGCCAGCGCCGGGTGGGCCTTCACCGCTGCGACGGCGGCCGCCACCAGGTTTCCCGGTTCCGGGGTCCCGCCCAGCAGGTACTCACAGGTCGAGCTCAGTGCTTCGGCCTCGACGGGGTTGGAGAGCAGCTCCACGATCCGGGCGCAGGTTGCCGCGTTTGGCCCATCCAGCACGGCACCCAGGGAACGGAAGAGTTCGGCGGTCTCGGCGGGGGAGCGGAAGCCGCTCAGGGCCGCGAAATCGGAGAGGGCATAGATCATTTCAGGCTTGTGCGAGCCGTCCCGGTAGTTCCGGTGCGGCGCGTCGGCGGGCAGGCCCGCGGCGTTCTCGGCCTCGAAGCCGGCGGCCGCCTGCTGCGCGGAGGGGTGCACCTGGATGGACAGCGGCTTGCCGGCGGCCAGCAGCTTCATCAGGAACGGCAGCTGGCCGTAGGCCTGTGCGACCTCCGGGCCAAGCAGTCCCCGGGGGTCGGCGGCAATCAACCGGTCCAGGCCGGTGGCCTCGCCGCCGTCCGGCGTCAGGGAAGGGGCCGAGGGGTGGGCTCCGAGCCACATCTCGGCCTCGGGCCTGCCGCTGGGAGCGGTTCCCAAAAGACCGGCAATGGCGCCGGTGGATCCCCAGGCATAATCACGGATGGTGTTTGTCAGGCGATACATCATGGTCCTTTGGCATGGGAAGGGGCCCGGGTCAGGGCACGGAACACTCGTTGTTGTTGGCGGCAATCTTTTCCAGCAAGTCCGTGCGGCCGATCTGTTCCAGGGTCACCAGGTACCTCTCGGTCAGCTCCGAGCCGTCGGCCTGTGCGGTGGGCGCGTCGGAGGGCACCACGGAGATCTTCCCGGGCTCGGAGTTGCGCTTGCTGCCCGAATCCGAGCCCGAGGAGGCCGAGGATTCGGCGGAATCGGACTTCTTGGTCGCCTCGGCGCTCTTCTTGGCCGGGGCCTTGGAAGCCGCTGCGCCCGATTGCGCGGCGATCATGTCCTGGATTCGGGTGTGGATCGCGTCGAAGTCCGGGTACGTGGAGAACTTGTCCGCGGCCGACCCGAAGTCCGGTGCGCCCAGGGTCAGGCGCTTGAACGGGGTGGCGCGGGCCTTGTCGGCCAGGTTCAGGAAGGAACCGAGCTGCTGCTGCGGGATGTCGGTTTCCACCAGCTGCTCGCCGGCATCCATGAGCGAGGTGAAACGCGTGAGGATGGTCTTGGGGCTGAACTGGGAAATCATGGCCTGCTGCAGGCACTGCTGGCGGGCGATGCGGTGGTAGTCGGTGGTGAAGTCGCGGGAGCGGGCAAACCACAGGGCCTGCTTGCCGGTGAAGTGGTGCTCGCCGGGGGCGAACCAGTGGGTGTTCACCGAGGAGTTGGGCCAGGCCTTGCCGTTGTAGGGGACCCAGCCGCCCGAATCCACGGTGACCCCGCCCATGGCGTTGATGAAGCCGGCGAACCCGGCCATGTCGATCATCACGTAGGACTGGACCTTCAGGCCCGTGGTGCCCTCGATGGCCTCCATGGTTGCCTGCGCCCCGGGGTTTGCGACGCCGGGGTAGAGGTCGGCGTGGTTGTCGGTGGCGTCGCGGTAGATCGCGTTGAACAGGCACTCGTTGCCGCAGTTGTACCCGGTGGGGTACACCTCGCGCATGGGGGAGTCCTTGGAGAACTGGGCGTTCTGGAAGTTGCGCGGGATCGAGATCAGCAGCGACTTGCCGGTCTTGGCATCGACACTGAGCAGCGACATCGAGTCGGTGCGCACGCCCTCGCGGTTCCCGGCCGAGTCGGCGCCGAACACCGCGATGTTGTAGCGCCCGTCCACGGGCTTGAACGCCGGGCCGGCGGAGAAGACGTTGGAAATGGTTTCGCGGCCCTTGTTCAGCACGAACGCGCCGTAGCCCAGCGACCCGGTGATGGCCAGGGCCAGCACCAACAGCGTGGCGGTGAGCCCGATGCGGGCCCCCGGGGCCAGGTACTTGGGCCGGATGATTGCCAGGGTGTTCAGGAACATCAACAACCAGCCGGCGGCCAGCACCACCAGCAGCACCGAGGCCCCCAGCTGGACCCAGGCCTGGGCGAAGAAGCCCAGCAGCCAGTCGCGCTTGAACAGCGCGACGCCCAGCACCAGCAGCAGCAGCGCCCAGCAGGCCAGGGTGATGCGCATGACGAACCCGCCCAGGGCGCGCTTGCCCGAGACCCATTGGGCGCTGCCGGGGAAGAAGACTGTCAGCAGCAGCAGGAACAGTGCGCGCTTGGAACGCACCGGCGCGGGAGCCGAGACGGCGTCCGGGAGCAGGTCCGGGTTGCGGGAGTGGTGGCGGCTCGATGTCATGGGGTCCTTAGGTGCCGGGGGTTTCGGCGGCGACGGCGGCCCGCAGCGCGGCGCCCTTGTCGGCGGCGACCTGCCGCAGGGTCCCTGCGAAGTCGATGAGCTGTTCCTGGAGCCGGGCGGCGAACTCGTCGGTGCCGGAGGCGAGCATGCGCACGGCCAGCAGTCCGGCATTGCGCGCCCCCCCGATGGACACGGTGGCCACGGGGACGCCCGCGGGCATCTGCACGATGGACAGCAGCGAATCCATGCCGTCCAGGGTCTTCAGCGGCACCGGGACGCCGATGACCGGCAGCGGGGTGACCGAGGCGAGCATGCCCGGCAGGTGGGCGGCGCCGCCGGCTCCGGCGATGATCACGCGGATGCCGCGGGTGTGGGCTGCCTTGCCGTAGGCGATCATGTCCTCGGGCATGCGGTGCGCGGAGACCACGTCGGCCTCGAAGGGGATGGAAAATTCGCGCAGGGCCTCGGCGGCCAGCTTCATCACGGGCCAGTCCGAGTCCGAGCCCATGACCAGGCCTACAAGCGGTGCGGGAGTGCTCAAGAGGTGTGTCCTTCGACGGAGGTGGCGGTGGCGGGTGCCGCGGAGGGCACGCCGTCACGGATCAGGGAGGCCACGGCGTTGGCCCGGTCGCGCAGCGAATCGACCGATTCGCCGGGCTCGGAAACCACATTGACGTGGCCGATCTTGCGCCCCGGGCGCACGGACTTGCCGTAGGCGTGGACCTTTACGCGCGGTTCGGCGGCCAGTGCGGCGTTGAACGCGGTGAACAGGTCCTGGTTGGCCCCGCCGAGGTAGTTCTTCATCACGGTGGTTTCGGCCAGCGCGTCGGTGGCGCCCAGCGGCAGGTCAAGGACCGCGCGCAGGTGCTGCTCGAACTGGCTGGTGATCGAACCGTTCATGGTCCAGTGCCCGGTGTTGTGCGGGCGCATGGCCAGTTCGTTGATCACGAACCCGGCACCGATGCCGGGGGTCTCAAAGAGTTCCGCCGCCATCACGCCGGTGACGCCGAAGGCGTCGGCGATCTTCAGGGCCGCGTCCTTCGCGGCCCGGGCGACGTCCTCGGGCAGGTCCTTGGCCGGGGCGATGACCTCGTCGCAGACGCCGTCGACCTGGATGGTGTGCACCACGTCCCAGCCCTTTTCCTCGCCGCCGGGGGTGCGGGCCACCAGGGCGGACAGCTCGCGGGTGAAGGCGACCTTGTCCTCGGCCAGCAGGGCGCCGTTGCCGAACCAGTCGGCCGCGGCGCGGGCCTCGTCGGCGGAATCGAGCATGCGCACGCCCTTGCCGTCGTAGCCGCCGCGCGGGGTCTTGAGCACGATCGGCCAGCCGATCCGCTCGCCGAATGCCACCAGTTCCTCGACGGTTTCGACCGCGGCCCAGGCCGGGTTGGGCAGGCCGAGCTCCGCGATGGCCGCACGCATGACCAGCTTGTCCTGGGCATGGATCAGCGCGGCGGGTCGCGGCTGCACGTTCACGCCCTCGGAAATCAGCGTCTGCAGGTGCTCGTTGGGCACGTGCTCGTGGTCGAAGGTCAGCACGTCGAGTCCGCGTGCAAACTCCCGAAGCGTTGCCAAATCCTTGTAATCACCCACCGGTGCGTCGGCAACACAGCGCGCGGCTGAGACATCAGGGCCTTCGGCCAGGATGCGTAGTTCGAAGCCGAGGTTCAATGCCTCGGGGGCCATCATTCGTGCGAGTTGGCCTCCGCCAACAACGCCAATCACTGGAAACGTCACCCGCCTAGCCTACCCAACCTACGCGCTCGCGGGTTGCTGGCAAAGGGAGTTTGGACACCTTTGTCGGTGAACTTTCAGCGAATCGCATTAGAATGGCTTGGTTGACCGGGTCAAGAAGTCGCGGATCAGCTCCATCGCCGCGACTTGGATCTTCGTCCTTGAGGGGCGGCGAAACGCATTGAAACGATTACATGGAGGATCATGCTGACGAGGATCTGGGACAAGCTCATGGGCCTGGTGTCCATGATGTGGCGGGAAGTCGCCAAGTTCGGCGTCGTCGGGGGTGTTGCCTTCGTCATCGACTCCGGCATCTACCTGTGGATGCTCCAGGGCCCCATGCACGACTCCGAGGTCAAGGCGAAGATCGTTGCCGGCGTCGTGGCCACGATGTTCTCCTGGGTTGCCAATCGCTTCTGGACCTTCCGCCACCGCCGACAGGCCAACGTCGTGCGCGAACTGGTGATGTTCCTCATCATGAACGCCATCGGGCTGGGAATCGCCGCGGCCTGCGTGTTCGTCACGAAGTACTGGATGGGCCTGACCGACACGACCAGCCTGTTTATTGCCGGGTCCGTGGTCGGCCTGGTGCTGGGCACCATCTTCCGGTTCTTCGCCTACCGCTTCTGGGTCTTTGGCGCGGCCATGGATGACGAAGAGGAATTCGCCCACGATCGCGAGTTGCTCAGCGTCGGTCCCGAAACCGGTTCGCTGGAGCACGGAGTTTCCGGCGGCAACCGGACGCTGCGCGCCCCCGACGGCGCCGCCTGAGGGCTTCGCCCGCCCGCCGGGCCGATGCCCCGGCACGAAACTTCAAGGAATCCACCACCCGCCACCGGGCGGATGGATCCGGGAAGAAATCGTGCCGGGGTTTTTTCATGCCCGGCACCCGGGGGCCGGCAACGTGCCGGCAGGTGCCGGGGCCCGGTCCCTAGTCCTGCGCGTCCAGGCGCGTGACGACCCGTTCGCCGCCGAGCAGGGAATCGGTGATGTTGACCCCGTCTTCGACCATGACCACCGGGTTGCCGCCGATCCACTGGGCCAGGAGCGCCGGCAGGATCCGCTCCAGCGGCCACGCGGTGCTCACCAGCGTGGCCCCGGCGGCCACCGGATCGGTGCCTGCGGCGAAGAGCTGGGTGTAGGGCAGCGTCCCGGTTTCGGAGACCAGTGCGGTGGCGTCGGTGTCGATGGGGGAGGGGAAGAACGAGTCCGCGTAGGAGCGGACCTCGGAGGCGTAGTCGGTGGCGCCGACCGGCAGCGGGCCGTCGAAGGCCATGGCGAGCGAGGGCAGGGGGACGGCGATGACCTCGACCGAGCCGTTGACTGCTAAGGTTTGCGGATCGGCGGTAATAAATACATCGACATTCCCGGGATCCGTTCCGGGGGCCACGCAGCGCACTTCGGCACCCAGGTGCCAGCAGGCCAGGGCCAGCGCCGCGGACTTCCAATGGCCGGGCATGTCGGTGGCGACAACGCTGCCCGGGGCTAAATCAAATTCTTCGTGCAAAAGGTTCGCGCTCTTGGCAACCCAGTTGTCAAAAACCCGTCCGCTGAGCTCGACGCGCTCCCCGGACCGCGAGTACCAGGTGAGGTACGGCTGCGTGGAATGGCGCACCGGTGCCAGCAGTGATTCGACGGGAGATAACGAATTGGTATCAATGGGCATGTATTGCTCCTTGTCAAGCCTGTGAATTCCCCGGGAATCCGCGGGCAGGGGTATTGCTGTGCGATCCCGCCGAAGTCCCGGGCGTGGCGTGGCTCTAAATCTACGACATGTGTGGCTAAAATCGACGGCCGCACTTGACGCGACCGGAGTTACACCAGTGTAATTAGATAGTGCACCGTCTGGGGGAGCGAAATTGTCCCTCGACGGCTTTTTATTGAAGGTCGTCGATGTCGCTCATTTTACGGTCATTTTTTGTGTCTAGTTCGTAACGGCGGAAGGTTGGTAAACCATGGGGAACGTGGATCGAAGCTTCAACGAAGCCGCAACGACGGGAATTGCGCCCAACTTCAACGGCGGCCGGGGTGTGCCGGCGGACTGGTTCGTGGACCCTGCGGCCTCCGGCCCGGAACAGGAATCCAATGGTTCGCGGGTCCTGACCCAGGCCGAGGAGACCGCTGCCTTCCTCGCGGCGCATGACGCCGCCAACGACCTGGTCGCCGAACCGACCCCGTCCTGGGCGCCAAGCCTGGATGCATCGGCCGACGGCAAGAGCCCGGCCCAGGCCATCTGGATCGGGTTGGGGTCCGAGGACGAGGAAGGCGAACTGGGCTGGCAGTCCGAGGCCCTGTGCGCACAGACCGACCCCGAGGCATTCTTCCCCGAAAAGGGCGGATCGACCCGGGACGCCAAGCGCGTGTGCGGTGCCTGCAACGTGCGGTCCGAATGCCTGGAATACGCCTTGACCAACGATGAACGCTTTGGGATTTGGGGCGGGTTGTCGGAGCGCGAACGTCGGCGCTTGCGGAAGCGAGCAGTCTAATTCTCCCCACGATCCACGTCACCGCCATTGTGGCTGCCCACAATGGCGCAGATTTTTTGCCACGGACCCTGGCCGCGCTGCGCGCCCAGACGCGCCTGATCGACCGCTTCGTCGGGGTCGACGCGTCCTCCACCGATGGTTCGGCGGACCTGCTGCGCCAGCACCTGTCCTCCGACGCCACGATCCTGACCGTGCCGGAACACAGCTTCGGGCACTCGGTGATGGCCGCGGTCCAGTCCCTGGGGGCCCCGCGGGCCGGGCGCACCGAATGGCTCTGGCTGATCCACGACGATTCGGTGCCGGAACTGAACGCCCTGGAAAAGCTGGTGAACGTCGTCGAGGCCACCGAATCGGTGACGATAGCCGGCTGCAAGCAACTCGACCTGGATTCACCGCGCCGCCTGCTGGATGTGGGCCTGAGCGTGAACAAGTATGCCGAGCGGCTGACCCTCATCGAGATCGACGAGGTCGACCAGGGCCAGTACGACGCGCGCACCGACTCCTTCGCGGTGACCAGCGCCGGAATGCTGATCCGCCGCGACGTCTTCGAGGCCCTGGGCGGCTTCGACCCCGCGCTTCCGGGGCTGGGCGACGACATGGACTTGTGCTGGCGCAACCGCCTCATGGGCAACCGCGTGGTCATCGTGCCCGCGGCCAAGATCCACCACAAGGCAGCGGTCGTCCGCGCCCTGGCCGGGCCGGCCGAAACCCGCAGGGCCGAGGTCTTCATGCGCCTCAAGCACGCCCCGGGATGGGCCATCCCGTTCCTGGTTGTCGGCGCGGTGCTCGGCGGGATCTACCGCTTCCTGCTTTCGGTGCTCGCCAAGGACCCCGCATACGCCTTTGGCCAGCTCGGTGCCACCTTCCGTGCCGTGGGCACCCCCGTTAAACTTTCCCGCTCCCGGGCCGCTGCGGCGGCCACCCGCAAGGTCCCGCGCAACTCGATTTCCCGGCTGCTCACCGACCAGGCACTGGTGCGCGAACACCGCAAGCACATGATCGACTCCCTGGACGGGGCAACCGTCTACGGCGACGGCACCGGGGCCACGACCTCGCAGGACCCCAGCGGGGATGCCCGCAACGACTTCGCGGCCATGGCCGCACCCAACCGCACCTCCGCCTTCGTCAGCGCAATCATCGCCGCGCTGGCCACCCTCGCGGTGTCCCTCGTCGGGCTGCGCGCCCTGCTGGGCGCCGGCGCCGTGGCCGGAGGCGCACTGCTGCCGCTGTCCACCAAGGCGAGCGAGATCTTTGCCAACGCCACCGGATGGTGGGCCAACCTCGGATCCGGCAGCCCCGCGGGCGGGGACCCGATCGACTACTTCCATTGGCTGCTGGCCCTGGCCGGCGGCGGCAACGCCAATGCCGCGGCCGTGGTGCTGACCCTGGCAGCCATGCCGCTGGCGGCGCTGAGTGCCTGGCTGGGCCTGGGGGCGGTCACCCGTTCGCGTGCCGCCCGCATGGTCGGCGGATTGCTCTGGGGCCTGGCCCCGGTGCTGCAGGTTTCCCTGGGTTCCGGGCGCGCCGGCGCCGTGCTCGTCCACGTGCTCGCACCGCTGCTGCTGCTGGCCCTGCTGCGCTCCGTGGGCGCCGGGGTCGACTTCGGCTCCCGACGCGGCCCCGAGGCACCAGGCGCCTCGCATCCCGGTGTTGGCGGCGTCCCTTCGTGGACCGCCGCCGCGGCGGCCGCGCTGCTGCTGGTTCCCCTCGCCGCCGGTTCCCCGGCCGCGGGCCTGGCCCTGCTGGTGCTCATCGTGCTGACCGCCATCGTGCTGCGCTCACGGGCCAAGACCCTGTGGTGGGTGCCGCTGCCGATGCTGGTCTTCCACCTGCCGCTGGTGGTTGCCGCCCTGGGCAACCCGCGCGTGCTGCTCACCGACCCGGGACTGGCGCTGCCCCACGACGCGGCCCCGTTGTGGGTCCAGGCCCTCGGGTTCCCGAACGCTTTTGACTTCCGCGGCATCCCGGCAGGATTCGACTTCCTGCCCGCCGGACCCTGGGCCCTGGTCCTGGTCCTGCTGGTCGGGGCACCGCTGCTTGTCTTTGCCGTCATCGGCCTCTTCGCCGGAGGGCGGAACGCCTCGCTGCCGCTGGCCCGCGCGCTGTGGCTGGGCGGCGTGCTGATGCTCGCCGCCGGGTACGGCGCTTCCCTGGTGCCCTCCGCCGTGGCGGGGGACACCTTCGTCACCGCATTCAACGGCCCCTTCGTCTCCTTCTTCACCCTGGGGCTGCTCTTCGCCGCGGGGCTGGGGATCTCCGTCTTCCGCGGCGAGCGCACCGGCGTGCCGACCTCCTCCGCGGATCGCGCGCCCCGCATCGCCACCGGCTCCCTGGCGTGGGCCTCGGCCCTGCTGGGCATTTCCGTTTTGGTGGCCGGTGCCCACTGGATCCTGGCGCAGAACCCGGTTCCGGCCACGGCCGAGGGCGGCACCGCCACCGCCACCGTCACCGATTTCGGTGCCGCAAGCCTGCTGCAGCCGGTCGCCCCGCGCACGCTGCCGGCCACCGCTGCCGACCGCGGGCTGGGCGCCTACGAGGACCGCACCCTGGTGCTGGCCCAAAACGGCGACGGCGCCGTCAGTGCCGCGTTGATGAACGGGGCCGGCACCACCGCCGATGCCCTGTCCCAGACGGCGTCCGCAAACCGCCTGGTCGGCGGCCTGATCGACCCGGCGCTGCGTGAATCCGATGACGCCGGACGCCTGGTCGAACAGTCCGTGGCTACCCTGGTGTCCGATTCGGCACTGGATCCGCGGACGGAACTGGCCGCCCTGGGCACCGGGTTCGTGGTGCTGCAGGACCAGCGGCAGACCGCCTCGGCGCTGGTGGCACGGCTGGACGCCGTGCCGGGTTTGGTGGCCGTGGGGCAAACCGAGTCCGGCTGGCTGTGGCGCGTGGAACCGAAGGAAAAGATCCCCGGCGTGGACAACGCCACCGATTCGACCGCCCGGGTGCGCATCATGGCCGACGACAAGACCCTGGCCCTGCTGCCCTCGCACCGCGGGACCGTCTCCGGGGCCAAGCTCCCGGCCGGGGAGGCAAACCGGATGCTGGTCATGGCCGAACGCGCCGATCCCGGATGGAAGGCAACCCTTGACGGGGTGGCCCTGAAGCCCACCACCGTTGGCGCCGCCTCCGGCGAGGATGCCGATGCCACCGGCACGGGTGCCGAAACCGCGCAGTGGGCCCAGGGCTTTGAGCTGGGTGCCGCCGGCGGCACCCTGGAGCTGCGCTACCAGAGCTCCTACCAGGTGCCCGTGGCCATCGCCCAGCTCGCGGTGCTGGTCCTGGCCCTGCTGTTGGTCATCCCGATCCCGCGCAGCCGCCGCTTTGCCGCGCGCCGCCTGGACGAGTACCGCACACGCGGCAACGCCGAAAGCATTGACGAACTCGATCGCGGACACCGTGCCGCGGCGGCCAAGGAGAAGAAGTGAAAAACGATTCCCGCAGGGCTCGGCGCGAGGCCGAACGCGTAGCCCAGGCCGCCCGCGAGGCAGCGGGACTCGCTCCCGGCGCCAAGCTGCCCGCCGACGAAGCCCCGGGCAAGGACCCCGCCGCGGTGCCGTCCCCGGCACCCGTGGCCGCCGCCGGCACGCAGGCAGCCAATGCCCCGGCAACCGGTGCGGAGCCAGCTCCGGCCGACACCGCCGGAGCGGCCAAGGAGACCGGGGTTTCCGCTGCACCGGCCGGTTCCCGGGAATCCACTGCCAAGGCAGGGGCACGCGGGCAACGCTCCAAGGCCCGCGGCCGGACCCTTGGCGTACTGGGCTCGGTGGGCGTGCTGTGCCTGGGCGCCGCCGCCATCGCCGCGGGTTCCGTCTTCCCGCCGGCCACCGCCGCGCCGGGCTCCGAGGTCCCGGTGACCTCGCTGCCCGCGGGCGACGCACTGGCCTCCTGCCCGGCAACCATGAAGCTTTTCACCGGCGCCGGAACCGGTGTCGACCCGGAATTCGCCCCGGCCTCCAAGGACGCCCAGACCTCCATCCGCGCCGCGGTGCTTTCCGACTCTGCCGGACGCATTCCCGGCGCCCAGATGCTCAAGGGCGACCTGGCGGTCGAAAAGACCATCGCCGCGCGCTTGCCGGCGCAAGAGGCCGAAAAATTGACCGGAGCCGGAGCGGACGGCACCAACCAGCGCAAGGGCGCCCTGGGCCCGGTGAGCAAGTACTCCGAGCCGCTCACGGTGCACGCCCAGCCGCTGGGCGGGGTCCAGTCCCTGGTCTCGGCCGTGCGCTCCTACCGCGCCACCGACGGCGACCTGGCAGGGCTCGCAGCCGCGGCCTGCAGCGCACCGGCGGCCGAGACCTGGCTGACCGGCGGGGTCACCACGCCCGGATCCACCGCGGTGCTGAACCTGGTGAACCCCACCGCTTCCGTGGCCCAGGTGCGCGTGGACCTGCGCGGCGCCGACGGCATGATCCAGGCCCCCAACCTCTCGGCGCTGGCCGTGGCCCCGGGCGAATCCAAATCCATCGTCCTGGCCGGCTACGCGCCCAACGAAAAGGCCCTCTCGGCCAAGGTCACCTCAAGCGGCGGACGGGTCAACGCGACCATCCAGCAGTCCACGCTGCGCGGCCTGGTCCCCGGCGGCCTTGACTACCTGGGCTCCGCGGCCACCGCCAACAACACCCAGGTGATCCCCGGGGTGGCGATCCTGGACCCGAAGCTGGCCGGAGAGCTGGGCAAGCCCGCGGCCAACGCCGACGCGGTCGCCGAACTCGTGCTGGCCGCCACCTCGGCCGAGGGCGCCACCGTGCAGATGCGGGCCCTGGGCCCCAACGGCGAGGTTGCCATCCCCGGGGGCGGCGAGGTGGTCATCGCCTCCAACGCCACCGCGCGCATGCCGCTGGGCGGGCTCCCGGCCGGGAACTACACCATCGTCGTCGAGGGCGACTCCGCGGTGAGCGCGAGCGTGAAAATGGTCCGCGGCACCAAGGCCAACGAACCGATCGACCTGGCCTGGGCCGGTGCGGCCAGCCGGCTGGGCAGCGAACACCTGATGGTGCTGCCGGCGGCGGGCAAGGCCACCGTGGTGCTGAGCGCACCGGATGACACCGCCACGGTGTCGGTGCGTTCGCTGGGCGCCGACGGGAAGCTCTCGGCCAGCCGCACCATCGAATTGTCCGGCTCCAAGTCCGTGGCGCTGGGGGAGAAGGACTTCGGGTCCGGCGCGGCGGCACTGGTGCTCTCGGCCACCGGCGCGCCAAGCTATGCCGCGGCCGTCCTCACCGACGGGGCCTACGGGATTGCCGCGCTTCCGGTCAGCGCCGCACCGCTGGGCCGCGAGGGCGTCCAGGTCGTGCTGCGGGACTAGGGATCGGTCAGGCGCCCGGGCCGGGGCCCCAGATCCCGTACTCGGGATCGATCGCCTGCGGGTCCATGGCCCACAGGTCGGCCAGCTGCTCCACGATGGAGAAATGCACCAGCTCGGGCAGCAGCTCGGGTCCGTGGACGCACGCCTCCTCGATGGGGCGGCGGTAAAGCGTGATGCGGTCGGGGCGCCCGGGACGCGCGGAGCGGCTGGTCGCCCAGGGCACCCGGGTGCCTTCGGCCCTGGCACGATCGAGCACCTTGGCATTGGGGACCATCATTATGCGGAAATCGATCGAGGTCACCCGCTCGCCCCAGCGATCGGCCAGGCGCTCGGCGGATTCGATCAGCAGGTCCTCGAAGCGCTCGGCCCGGGTGCGTGCACCGGGCATCGGCGCCAGGAGCAGCGGCCCGCGGCGTCCGCGTCCGTGCCGGTTGCGCTTGCGGTCGGCGAACCGGCGGGTCGAGCCGCTGTTCAACGAGGCAGGATCGCGCCCGTCCAAATCGATCGACAGTTTTCCGGACATGTCTTTAGCTTAAGCCACGCAATGCCCGCTGCGGATCAGTTGGCCCGCACGGCGGTGCGCGGCCGTGGCGGGCACCGCGCTGCGGTAGTCTGTGTAACCGTGGGATCCAATAGACTTTGTTCACGTTCGGCGTGCCGCCAGCCGGCCATCGCCACCTTGACGTATGTGTACGCCGACTCGACGGCGGTGCTCGGTCCCTTGGCGACCTACGCGGAACCGCATTGCTACGACCTGTGCGCCGTCCATGCCGAGCGACTGACCGCGCCGCTGGGCTGGCAGGTCCTGCGCCTGGCACTGCCCGAGCAGGGCAGGCTGCGCAATGACGACCTCTACGCCCTGGCCAACGCGGTGCGGGAAAACGAGGCGCACACCGTCGTGGCCCCGCCCCTCGAGACCCCGTCCCCGCGCAGCGCCCCGCCGGCCATCGAGCCCGGCGATTCCCAATCCCTGACCCGTCGCCACCTGCGGGTGCTGCGCGAAGGGAACCTGGAGCCCTAAACTGGGTTCCATGTCGAACCTCTCAGCGCAACTCACCGCCCAGCTCCGTTGCCCCGTCACCGGCTCCACCCTGGTGCAGCACGGGGACATCCTGGTTTCCACCGGCACCGGTGCCGACGGCGAAACCTACAGCTACGACATCGTCGAGGGCATCCCGGTCATGCTGGCCCCCGAGGCCACGGTGATCCCCGCCAAGGCCCACGGCTAGGCGGGTGGCGAGATGGGACCCGAGCACAAGGTCGCCGACCTCTCCCTGCACGAGGCCGGACGCCACCAGATCCGCCTGGCAGAACACGAGATGCCCGGCCTGATGTCCCTGCGCGCCGAGTACTCGGCGGCGCAGCCGCTGGCCGGAGCCCGCATCGCCGGCTCCCTGCACATGACGGTGCAGACGGCCGTGCTCATCGAAACCCTCGTCGCCCTGGGTGCACAGGTCCGCTGGGCCTCCTGCAACATCTTCTCCACCCAGGACGAGGCAGCCGCCGCGGTGGTCGTGGGCGCCGGCACCCCCGAAAACCCCGCAGGGGTCCCGGTCTTCGCCTGGAAGGGCGAATCCCTGGAGGACTACTGGTGGACCGCCGAACAGATCCTTTCCTGGCCCGGAGCCGGGCAGGACCCGGAACTTGGCCCGAACCTGATCCTGGACGACGGCGGGGACGCCACCATGCTGGTGCACCTGGGGGCGCAGTACGAGGCTGCCGGCGCGGTGCCCGGACCCGAGGCCGCCACAAGCCACGAGCATGCCATCGTGCTTGACACCCTGCGCGACTCCCTGGCCAGGGACCCGGAAAAGTTCACCCGCATCGCCGCGAAGATCAAGGGCGTCAGCGAGGAAACCACCACCGGGGTGATGCGGCTGAACCAGATGGCCGCCGCCGGCACGCTGCTCTTTCCGGCGATCAACGTCAACGACTCGGTGACCAAGTCCAAGTTCGACAACAAGTACGGCATCCGCCACTCGCTGCCCGACGGGATCATGCGCGCCACCGACGTGCTCATCGGCGGGAAAGTCGTGGTCATCTGCGGCTACGGGGACGTGGGCAAGGGCGCCGCCGAGGCCATGCGCGGGCAGGGCGCCAGGGTCATCGTCACCGAGATCGACCCGATCTGCGCGCTGCAGGCGGCCATGGACGGCTACCAGGTCGCGCGCCTGGAATCCGTGCTGGGGCAGGGGGACATCTTCGTGACCACCACCGGCGGCAACGACATCATCACCGCCGCGCACCTGCAGGGGATGAAGGACAAGGCCATCGTGGGCAACGTGGGCCACTTCGACAACGAGATCGACATGGCCGGCCTGGCCCGGGTCCCGGGCGTGCAGAAGGTCGAGATCAAGGCCCAGGTGCACGAATGGACCTTCGCGGCCGGGACCGCGGCGGAGCGCTCGGTCATCGTGCTCTCCGAGGGCCGCCTGCTGAACCTGGGCAATGCCACCGGCCACCCCTCGTTCGTGATGTCCACGTCCTTCGCCAACCAGGTGATCGCGCAGATCGAGCTGTTCACCAAGGCCGGCACCGGGGAATACGCCACGGCCGTCCACGTGCTGCCCAGGATCCTCGACGAGAAGGTGGCCCGCCTGCACCTGGCGGCCCTGGGCGTGGAGCTGACCGAGCTGTCCGAGGCCCAGGCCGCGTACCTGGGCCTCGGGGTCTCCGGGCCGTACAAAGCGGAAACGTACCGCTACTGAGCGATGGCTTCGGGCGGCCGCCAACCGTGGCCGCCGGAGGGTTTCCGGTGCCGCCGTGCGCACCGCGATCCCGGGCGTCAACCGACGTTGGCCAGGCAGGTTACGGGCAGGTCACCTTGCCGACACGCGGGGTCCAAAGCCGCCAGTGGGCCCCGGGGGAACCGTTGGCTCGATAGTCTTGGGACTGTGTGTTTGGCAGTGGTCGGCAAGTGTCCGGTGCTGCCGTGCACCGCACGCGCACCGCATGTCAGAGTTTTGAGGGAGAAGCATGGCTGAGCAGGACGAACCGCAGACCGGCAAGCCGGGTACGCCGGCGACCGCACCGGCAGTGCCCGGTCCCGGTGCCAAGGCCGAGGCGAAGCCGGCTTCCGGCTCGTTGAGCGCCGCGGCCGCGGCCGCCGCCGCGAAGATCGAGGCCTCGCTGGTGGCAACGCGCGCCGCCGCAGCGCAGAAGGCCGCCAAGCCGGCCGCCGCCCCGCAGGCAGCTGCCAAGCCGGCCGCCGCGTCGAAGCCCGCAACGTCTTCCCCTGCCGCTCCCTCCGCCGCACCGGCCAAGCCGGCACAGGCTCCGGCCGCCGCGGCTCCTGCGGCCAAGGCCCCGGTCGCCCAGGCCGGCGCACCGCTGAAGCCCGCCGCGAAGCCGGTGGCCAAGCCGAAGCCGGAGGAACCCGAGGAGGTCGAGGACATCATTGCCCAGATCCCGGTGGAACCACTGCCCGAGACCACCAAGGTCGCCGTGTCCACGGCACCGGCAACCGCGGCCGCCCCGGTGGGCGACGACAAGACCCAGACGCTGCCGCGCCCGGGTGCCGCGGCACCGGGTGCCGGCACGCCTGCGCAAACGGCATCCGCGATCGCCGAGGCCCGCAGCCGGGTCTTTGGCGCCTACACCCCGGTGCCCGAGCCGACCCCGGCCGCTCGCGAACGCCGCGCCGCCCGCGAGGCCGCCCTGGATTCCAAGCCTCCGCTGGCCCGCACCCTGCAGGTGCTGCTGGCGATTGCCTACCCCTTCATCCTGCTGATCCTCGCCATCCGGCTGATCGCCAGCCCGATCTTCCTCTGGATCGCCTACCAGCGCCCCGGCTTCCCGGCCGACGGCTTCGGCTTCACCACCGCGGACCGGATGACCTACGGGTCCTACGGCGTGGACTTCCTGAACAACGTCGCCGACAACCGTTACCTGGGCGAATTGAGGTTCCCCAACGGCAACCCGCTCTTCCTGGGCACCGAGGTCCAGCACATGGCCGACGTCAAGAACGTCATGTCCTTCACCTACCTGGGCGGGATCATCCTGGGCGTCATTGCGGTCATTGCGCTGGCCTACCTGGGCAAGCGCTATGCCGGTGGCATCCGCCGCGGGCTCTTTGCCGGATCCGTGGTGACCCTGGTGCTGCTGGCCGGGCTGACCACCGTGGCGATCCTGGGCTGGGACAGCTTCTTCACCACGTTCCACGAGATCTTCTTCGCCCAGGGCAACTGGACGTTCAACTACTCGGACACGTTGATCCGCCTGTATCCGCCGCAGTTCTGGGTGGACGCCGCGATCGGCATCGCCGGGCTGGTCGTGCTCACCGCGCTCATCACGCTGATCCGCACCTGGCCCACGGCCAAGCGCCGCGAGGCCGCGCGCCTGCGCCAGGAAAAGCGCGTCTTCGGACTGTAGCTGCCGCCGCGGCGGACCACGACGCGATCCCCCCCCGGGGTGCCCCACGGCAGCACCGGGGGGATCTGTGTTTTCCCGGGTGGTTCTCAGCGCTCGTAGAGTGCGTCGATCGCCGCGGAGTAGTCGGCGATGACGCTGGCCCGCTTGAGTTTCAGGGACGGGGTCAGGTGCCCGGATTCCTCGGTGAACTCGGCATCCAGGATCGTGAACTTGCGGATGCCCTCGGCCTTGGACACCGTCTCGTTGGCCGCATCCACGGCCGCCTGGATCTCGGCCAGCACCCGCGGGTGCACCGCTGCCTGCCCCAGCGAAAGCCCGCCGGGCGCATTGGCGCGGCACCACGGGCCGAGTTCGTCCGGATCCAGTGTCACCAGGGCCGCGACGAACGGGCGGTTCTCACCGACCACGACGACCTGGTTGACCAGGCGGCAGGCCCGGATGATTTCCTCCAGCGGGCCCGGCGCCACGTTCTTGCCCCCGGCGGTGACCAGGATGTCCTTCGTGCGGCCGGTGATGCTCAGGAACCCGGAATCGTCCAGGGTCCCGGTGTCCCCGGTCTTGAAGAACCCGTCCTCGTCGAAGGCCTCGGCCGTGGCCCGGGCATTGCGGTGGTATCCGGCAAAGACCCCGATGCCCTTGATGCGGATCTCGTCGTCGTCGGCGATGCGGATCGCGGTGCCCGGCACGGGGATGCCCACGGAGCCCACCCGCACGTCCCGGGCCATGTTCACCGTGGCCGGTGCGGTGGTCTCGGTGAGCCCGTAGCCCTCCAGCAGGCCGATGCCTGCGCCGCGGAAGAAGTGCGCCAGCTCGGGGTTCAGCGCGCTGGCGCCGCAGATCGCGTAGCGGACCCGGCCGCCGAACACCGCCCGCAGCCTGGGGTAGAGCACCTTGTTGAACAGGGCGTGCCTGGCCAGCAGCACGGGGGAGCGGCGGGTGCGAATCCCGCGGGCGCGGTCGTCGGCAACACGGGAGTATTCGATGGCCACCGACTCGGCCTGGGCGAAGAGCGCGCCCTTGCCGGCGGCCTGCGCGGTGTTGGACGCGGTGGTGCGGATCTTCTCGAAGATCCGGGGCACGGCCAGCAGGAAACCGGGCTTCACCGCGGCCAGGTCTTCCACGAGGGTGGAGGCGGTGGAGGTGTGGGCGATGGTGGAGCCGGCGTGCACGCAGACCTGCTGCACGGCGCGGGCCAGCACGTGGGCCAGCGGCAGGAACATCAAGGTGCGCTCACCGGTGCCCAGCACCGGGGCCATGTGCGGGGCCAGGTTCACGGCGATCAGGGAGAAATTCGCGTGGGTCATCATGCAGCCCTTGGGCCGCCCGGTGGTTCCGGAGGTGTAGACCAGGGTCGCCAGGTCCTGCAGGCCGGCCGAGGTCCGTGCGGCCTCGAGCTGCTCGTCGGTCACGGCGCTGCGGGAGCCGGCATCCACCAGCTCCTTCAGCCCCGCCGACGGTATGCCCTGCGGATCGGCATCCGTGCCGTCCTCGAAGGCGAGCACCGTGACCTTTTCGCCGAGGGCGGCGGCGGCCTGGTCGATCACCTGCGCGCGCCGGGGGTCCTCGGCAAAGGCGAGCCGGGCCCCGGAATCCTTGAGGATCCACTCGACCTGGAACGGGGAGCTGGTTTCGTAGATGGGCACCGACACCGCGCCGGCGAACCAGATGGCCTGTTCGGCCAGTGCCCATTCGTAGCGGGTGGAGGACATGATCGCCACGGTGTCGCCCGGGGCGAGGCCGTGGGCGAGCAGCGTCTTGGCCAGGGACCGGACCGAGGCCGTGAAATCGGCGGTTGACACGTCGGTCCACGAGGCGCCGCGCTTGACGCTGAACAGCGGTGCCGAATCCCCGCGGGCCAGGCGCGCCAGCAGCAGGTCCGTGGTGTTCGAATCCTGAGGCAGTCCAGTGATCAGTCCGGTGCTTGCTTCGCGCATGGTGTGGTGTGTTCCCGTGGTGGTCGTCATGTGGTGTGGACCATAGTCTATGTTACTGACGAGTAATCCATGGCCTATCCCCAGCTGGGCATCCAGATGTGGATGCGCCAATTCTCGTACGTGATCATGTCCCCGGTCCACACCGGCAGGAAGAACGCGGACACGGCCACCACCAGCGCCAGGAAGATCCCCACGCCCCACAGCACGCGCCGCCGGTGCCAGGGGACCTGCTTGTCGGTGGGCAGGAACCTGCCCAGCACGTAGGTCAGGGCCAGGACCATGAACGGGGCGAAGGGCAGGGTGTAGAAGAAGAACATGGTGCGATCCGGGTAGGCGAACCACGGCAGGAACCCGGCGGCAACGGCGGCAAGGATCGCCCCGGCACGCCAATCGCGCGCCCCGATCCAGTAGAACAGCACCAGCAGCATGGCCAGGGTCGCGGACCACCACATGACCGGATTGGGCAGATCGGTGATCGCCTGGACGCAATTGGTGCTGGTGCACCCGAATTCGCCGTTGCTGCGCGACTCGTAAAAGAACAGCACCGGGCGACCGGCAAAGAGCCAGCTCCACGGCGATGATTCCCAGCCGTGCGGCGAACCCAGTCCCTGGTGGAACGCATAGGCGGCCCGGTGGTACTCGGCCAGGGAGCGGAACACATCCGGCACCCAACCCCAGGTTTCCGAGGGGTTTTCCACCGCCCATTGGCGGTAGCGGCCGTCGGCGGAGCGCAGCCAACCGATCCAGGTTGCCAGGTACACCGCCGCGGCCGTGGGAATGATCAGCAGGAATGCGGGGATCCCGTCGCGGGTCAGCCCGGCGAGGACCCAGTGCCGGATCCCGGCGCGGCGCCGTGCCGACAGGTCCCAGAGCACCGTCATCAGCCCGAAGACGGCAATGAAGGACAGCGCGGACCACTTCACCCCGGCCGCGGCCCCCAGCATCACCCCGGCGACCAGCCGCCAGGGGCGCCACCACAGCCATGGCCCGTAGGCCAGCAACCTGTCGGAGGGCCGTGAACCATCCGCGGTGGACAGCGCCCGGGCCAGCTTCGCCCGCCCGTGGAAACGGTCAAGGAGCAACGCGTGGAAGCCTGCCAGGATGAAGAACATCAAGAAGATGTCCAACAGCCCGGTGCGGGACATGACGATTTGGTGGCCATCCACCGCGGCCAGCAGGCCGGCAATCCCGCCCAGGAGCACCGAGGAGAACAGCTTCTGGGCCACCAGTGCGCACAGCAGCACCGACAGCGTGCCAAAGAGCGCTCCGGAAAAACGCCAGCCCAGCCCGTTGTCGGTCCCGAAAAGCCACATTCCGGCGGCAATCAGCCACTTGCCCAGCGGGGGATGGACCACGAAGGAGGCCGATTCCTTGGGCTCCGGTTGTCCGGAGATGAATGCCTCGTTGGGGTTTTCGCCCCACTCCAGCTCGTAGCCCGCGTGCATCATGGTGTAGGCGTCCTTGACGTAGTAGGTCTCGTCAAAGATCAGCAGGTGGGGATGGGCGAGGTTGGTGAAACGCAGCACCGCCCCGAGCATCGCCATGGCCAGCGGAACGATCCAGCCCCAGGCCCCGGCCCGGTGCAAGGGGCCGGACAAGCGGTCCCCCAGGGCCTGGATCCCGAAGGCGTCGGCCGGGGTCTGGACCCAGCGGCGCGTTCTGTGCATGGAAGCGGTAGTCACCGTCAACACTCTACCGGCGGCCCCCTGCGGGACTTGGAGGCACGCGCGGGCAGTAGGCTTGGGGCGTGGAAACTCAAGAAACCCCGGGCCAGATCGTCCTTGCCGCGACCCCCATCGGCAACCTTTCCGACGCGTCCCCACGCCTGATCGAGCTCATGAAGAGCGCGGACATCGTGGCGGCCGAGGACACCCGGCGCTTCCTGCACCTGGCCACCGGGCTTGGCGTCCGGGTGCCCGGCCGGCTGATCAGCTACCACGAACACAACGAAACCCACCGGCTCACCGAGCTGCTGGAACTGGTCGCCGGCGGCGCCACGGTCCTGGTGGTCTCCGACGCGGGCATGCCCGCGGTCTCGGACCCCGGGTTCAAGTTGGTCGAGGCCGCAGTGGCCGCCGGCGTCACGGTCACCGCGGTGCCCGGGCCCTCGGCCGTGCTCACCGCACTGGCCCTGTCCGGGCTGCCCACCGACCGTTTCACCTTCGAGGGCTTCTTGCCCCGCAAGGCCGGGGAACGCTCCAAACGCCTCGAAGACCTGGCCGCCGAGCAACGCACCATGGTCTTCTTCGAGGCCCCGCACCGGCTGGACGCGATGATCCGCGCGCTGCGCGACGCCTTCGGACCCGAGCGCAAGGGCGCCATCGCCCGGGAACTGACCAAGATGTACGAGGAAGTGATCCGCGGGAGCCTCGACGAGCTGCTGCTCTGGGCCGAGGGCGAGGTCCGCGGGGAAATCGCCGTGGTCGTCGCCGGTGCGCCTGCCGGGGAACCGGCCCGTGCGGTGGACCACGTGGCCCAGGTGCAGCAGCTGGTCACCGAGGGCCTGCGGCTCAAGGAAGCGGTGGCGGCGGTGGCCGAGACCGAACGGGTGTCCAAGCGCGAACTCTATGCGGCGGTGCTCGAGGCCCGCGCCTGAGCCCTGCGCCCCGGAATCGCCGTCGGTGCGCCCCTTGGGGTACCTGCACAAAACGGGGGCTGCGTCATAGTGCAGTTGGAAATTTACAGTGACTTGCCGCGGCACTAGCGTGGAGACCAACAAGAACCTGCACGTTTCGCAACACCCCACCGTTCAAGGGAGAACGCCCCAATGACCATTACCCCCGAGCGCGAAGCCGAACTACTCGCCTCCGTCCCGACCGGTTTGCTGATCAATGGCGAATGGCGCGAGGCCTCCGACGGCGGAACCTTCGACGTCGTTGACCCGGCCACCGGAGAAAAGCTTGCCACCCTGGCCTCGGCCACCTCCGAGGACGCCATGGCGGCCCTGGACGCCGCCGACGCCGTGCAGAAGACCTGGGCGCTGACCGCACCGCGTGAGCGCGCCGAGATCCTGCGCCGCGCCTTCGACCTGGTCACCGCCCGCGCCGAGGACTTCGCGCTGCTCATGAGCCTGGAAATGGGCAAGCCGCTGGCCGAGGCCCGCGGCGAGGTCACCTACGGCGCCGAGTTCCTGCGCTGGTTCTCCGAGGAGACGGTGCGCGACTACGGCCGCTACCTCACCACCCCCGAGGGCAAGAACAAGATGATCGTGCAGACCAAGCCGGTCGGCCCGTGCCTGCTGATCACCCCGTGGAACTTCCCGCTGGCCATGGCCACCCGCAAGGTCGCCCCGGCGATCGCCGCCGGCTGCACCATGGTGCTCAAGCCCGCCAAGCTCACCCCGCTGACCTCCCAGCTCTTCGCCGCCACCATGATGGAAGCGGGCCTTCCGGCCGGCGTGCTCAACGTGGTCTCCTCCAAGAGCGCCTCGAAGATCTCCGGCCCGCTGATGCAGGACGACCGCCTGCGCAAGGTCTCCTTCACCGGTTCCACCGCCGTGGGCAAGATGCTGATGAAGGACGCCGCCGACAAGGTGCTGCGCACCTCCATGGAACTGGGCGGCAACGCGCCGTTCCTGGTCTTCGAGGATGCCGACCTGGACGCCGCCGTCGAGGGCGCCATGGCGGCGAAGATGCGCAACATGGGCGAGGCCTGCACCGCAGCCAACCGCTTCCTGGTGCACGAGTCGGTGGCCAAGGAGTTCATCTCCAAGTTCTCCGCCGCCATGGGCGCGCTGAAGACCGGCCGCGGCACCGAGGCCACCACCAACGTCGGCCCGATCATCGATGCCGGCGCCCGCGACGACATCCACGCCCTGGTTGCCAAGGCGGTCGAGGCCGGCGCCGTGGCTGAGACCGGCGGCGCCCCGGTCGAGGGCCCGGGCTACTTCTACGCACCCACCGTGTTGTCGAACGTTGCCAACGACGCCGAGATCCTGCGCCAGGAGATCTTCGGGCCCGTCGCCCCGGTGACCACCTTCCGCGACGAGGCGCACGCCATCGAACTGGCCAACGCGTCGGAGTACGGGCTGGCTTCCTACCTCTACTCGCGCGACATCAACCGCCTCCTGCGCGTGGCGGAGCAGATCGAGTTCGGCCTGGTCGGCTTCAACGCCGGGGTCATCTCCAACGCCGCGGCACCCTTCGGCGGCGTGAAGCAGTCGGGCCTGGGCCGCGAGGGCGGCGCCGAGGGCCTGGCCGAGTACACCACCACCCAGTACATCGGCATCGCCGACCCGTACGCGGCCCGCTAAGCGGCCCACCGGCACGCCGACGGCGGCGCTTCCTGCCCTTCTTCGCCCAACCACCCACCGGTCGGGCACAAGGGGACCAGGGGGCGCCGCCGTCTGCTTTGCTGCCGCCGGTCGCCTCCGGCCGGCGATCCCTAGTGGTAGGGGTCCTCGAAGTCGTGGGCCAGCAGCGTGCGCAGGTAGGCGCCGTAGCCGCTCTTGCCCAGTTTCGCCGCACAGGCCTCCAACGCCTCATCGTCGATCAACCCGCGGCGCCAGGCGACCTCCTCGGGAACACCGACCTTCAGCCCCTGCCGGGCCTCGATGGTGCGGATGAAGTTCGAGGCGTCGTTGAGCGAATCAAAGGTCCCGGTGTCCAGCCACGCGGTGCCGCGGGCCAGCACGTGCACGCGCAACGAGCCTTCCTCCAGGTATTGGCGGTTGATGTCGGTGATTTCCAGTTCCCCACGCGCCGAGGGCTCCAGGTCCCGCGCCCGGTCGATCACCGAGTTGTCATAGAAATACAGCCCGGGCACCGCGTAGTTGCTGCGCGGCTTGGCCGGTTTTTCTTCCAGCGACACCGCGGTGCCCGCGGCGTCGAATTCCACCACGCCGTAGGCGCCCGGGTCCTTGACCCAGTAGCCGAAGATCGATGCCCCGGAATCGGCATGGAAATCGGCAAGCTGCGAACCGAAGCCCGGGCCGTAGAAGATGTTGTCGCCCAGCACCAGGGCCACCGGGCCGTCCCCGATGTGTTCGGCACCGATGACGAAGGCCTGGGCCAGCCCGTCGGGCGAGGGCTGGATGGCGTAGTCGATGGTGATCCCGAACTGCGATCCATCTCCCAGCAGCCCGCGGAACTGGTGTGCATCGGCTGGGGTCGTGATCACCAGCACCTCGGTGATTCCCGCGAGCATCAGCGTGCTCAACGGGTAGTAGATCATGGGCTTGTCATAGACAGGCACCAGCTGTTTTGAAATCCCGTGCGTGATCGGATGCAAGCGCGATCCAGTTCCCCCGGCAAGTATGATCCCCTTCATGGCCCCATCCTAGGCACACCTAGTCATGGATGGGGAGGGGAGCTAGCCTTGCAATCATGAAAAGAATCCTGGTTACCGGGGGTGCGGGATTCATTGGGGCCAACTTCGTGCACTATTTGATCGAGCACTCCGATGCGCATCTGACCGTCCTTGACTCGCTGACCTATGCCGGAAACCTGGCCTCGCTGCAGGGAGTCCCCGGGCCGCGGCTCACCGTGGCCATCGGCGACATCACCGATGCGCCGCTGGTCGACGAACTCGTCGCCGTTTCCGACGCCGTGGTGCATTTTGCCGCCGAGTCGCACAACGACAACTCGCTCTTCGACCCCAGGCCGTTTGTGGACACCAACGTGCTGGGCACCTACACCCTGCTCGAGGCGGTGCGCCGCCACGAAAAGCGTTTCCACCACATCTCCACCGACGAGGTCTACGGGGACCTGGAACTCGATGACCCGAACCGGTTCACCGACACCACCCCCTACAACCCCTCCAGCCCATACTCGGCCACCAAGGCCGCCTCGGACCTGCTGGTGCGGGCCTGGGTGCGTTCCTTCGGCGTGCGGGCGACCATCAGCAACTGCTCCAACAACTACGGCCCCTACCAGCACGTGGAGAAATTCATCCCGCGGCAGATCACCAACATCCTGGCCGGGGTCCGGCCCAAGCTCTACGGCACCGGGGCCAACGTCCGGGACTGGATCCACGTGGAGGACCACTCCTCGGCGGTGTGGGAAATCCTGAACCGTGGAACGGTGGGCAAGACCTACCTGGTCGGCTCAGACGGCGAGAAGTCCAACCGCGAGGTCCTCCGGTCCATCCTGGAGCTGATGGGCCAGGACCCCGACGCGTACGACACCGTCGCCGACAGGCCCGGCCACGACCTGCGCTACGGGATCGATGCCTCGGTGCTGCGCACCGAACTCGGCTGGCGCCCGGCACACCGGGACCTGTCCTCCGGGCTGGCCCACACCATTTCCTGGTACCGCGAGAACGCGTGGTGGTGGGAGGGCACCAAGGCCGGGACCGAGCAGCGCTACCTGCTCCAGGAGGCCGCGCACGCGGCGCAAGGCATCGCGGCACCGGAGAGCGGGGCGGGGGAGTGAACAACGCGCCGATCGTGCAAGAAACCGGGATCGCCGGCCTGCTGCTGGTCCACCTGCCGGTCCACGAGGATGCCCGCGGCTGGTTCAAGGAAAGCTGGCAACGCGCAAAAATGGTGGCGGCCGGGCTGCCCGATTTCCGCCCCGTGCAAAACAACGTCTCCTTCAACCGGCTGGCCGGGACCACCCGCGGCATCCATGCCGAGCCCTGGGACAAGTACGTGGCGGTCGTCGGCGGGTCCGTCTTCGGCGCCTGGGTGGACCTGCGCGCCGGGGCGGGCTTCGGGGCGAGCTTCAGCGCCACGCTGGGCCCCGGGCAGGCGGTGTTCGTGCCGCGCGGGGTCGGCAACGGCTTCCAGACCCTGGAACCGGACACCGGATACAGCTACCTGGTCACCGAACACTGGTCCGACAAGGCCCGTTCCGGGTACACCTTCCTGAACCTGGCGGACCCGGCCGCCGGCATCCCCTGGCCGATCCCGCTGGCCAAGGCCACCGTCTCGGACGCCGACCGGACCCACCCGATGCTCGATGCGCTCACCCCGGTGGCCCCGCGCAAGACCCTGGTGCTCGGCGCCAACGGGCAGCTGGGCCGCGCCCTGGCCGCCCTGGCACCCGTCGACGGCAGCTACGAATTCGCCACCCGCGGGCAAGTGGACATCACCGATGCCCGCCAGCTGGCCGCCCTTGACCTCTCCGGGTACCGGGCGGTGATCAATGCCGCCGCCTACACCCAGGTCGACGAGGCCGAAACCCCGGCCGGGCGCCGGGCCGCCTGGGCGGCCAACGTCACCGCCGTGGGGCAGCTGGCCGCCGCCTGCACCCGGCACGGGACCACGCTGGTGCACCTTTCCAGCGACTACGTCTTTGACGGGGGCAAGCCCGGCTACACCGAGGACGACGCCCCCTGCCCGCTCGGGGTCTACGGGCAGACCAAGGCGGCCGGGGACGCCGTGGTGGCCCAGGTGCCCGGGCACTACCTGGTCCGCACCAGCTGGGTGGTCGGCGAGGGGAAGAACTTCGTGTCCACCATGGCGCGCCTGGCCCGCGCAGGGGTGGACCCGAGCGTCATCGACGACCAATACGGACGCCTCTGCTTCGCCAAGGACCTGGCCGCCGGCATCGTGCACCTGCTGGATTCGCAGGCTCCCCACGGGACCTACAACCTGACCAACGAGGGAGAAGCGGTCTCCTGGGCGCGCATCGCCGCCGAGGTCTTTGCGGCCCTGGGCCACGACCCGGGGCGCATCACCGCCACGAGCACCGATGCCTACCGGGCCGGGCACCCCTCCATGGCCCCGCGCCCGATGCACAGCACCCTGGAGCTGGCCAAGCTCAAGGCCACCGGATTCACGCCCCGGGACCAGTTCGAGGCCCTGGCCGACTACCTGTTCACCTACGTGCCCGAGGCGTAGCCGAAGGGCTCCAGCGGGCGCGGGGCAAAGAGCGAACGTGGCCACAGCGCCCGGCCCAGGCGCTCGCCGGGACCCATCCCGGCGGACAGGGCGTGTCCCACCCCGGACAGCGCCTCGGCCAACACCGCGGCGTCCGGCTGCCCGTGCCCCGGCGCGTAGCGCATCCGCTCGTAGGCCCGGGCCAGGACGGACAGGGGCGCTGCGGCCTGCGGCAGGATGCGGGCCAGCCGCCGGGCATAGTCCCCGGCCGATTCGTCGTGGCGCATGGGCATCGAATGGTCCAGACCCAGGGCCACCACTTCGGCCCAGGCCGCGGCGGCACCGGTTTCCCTGCCGTAGTGCTGGTCGATTTCACCGGTCCGGCGCATCCGGGACAGCCTACCGGTGCGCTGGATACGGCGGGCCGCCCACGGACCGGCCCCGGCCAGCAGCACGATCAGCGCCAGCGGCAGCAGGCCGGAGAAGGGGGTCCCGGCATCGGGGCCGGATCCCGGGGCCGCCGCCGGGGCGCTCGAAGAGGACTCGGCCGATGACGGCCCGGAGGAGGAACTGGACGGGTTGAGCAGACGCGGGTCCTCGGCGGAGCTGGCGGTGGACGCCGGAAGGGCCGGCGCGTAGGCCGGCGGGACCCCGCGCCCCGGGGTCGGCTCGAAGGCGACCCAGCCGGCGCCGGGGAAGTAGAGTTCCGGCCAGAGGTGGGCGTTGCGCGAGTTCACGATGTATTCGTTCAGTTCGACGCCGTTCTGCCCGGTGATCTTCACCCCGGTGGGGGTGCCGGGGGAGTAGCCGGTGACCAGGCGGCTGGGGATGCCCAGCTCGCGGGCCATCAGCGCCATGGTGGAGCCGAAGTGGATGCAGTACCCGGCCTTTTCCTGCAGGAACGCGTCGATGACCTTCATCCCGCTGCCGTCGTAGCCGTCCTCCACAGGGGTCTTTTCCGAGTAGGTGAACACCGTGGAGCGCAGGTAGTCCTGCACGGCCACGGCCTGCTCGTACTTGTCGCCCCCCGCCTGGGCCACCGCGTCCCTGGTGGCCTTGGCCAGCGAATCGGGGGTGTCCTGGGGCAGCGCCAGGTACTCCGGGTCGACCTCGGCGAAGAAGCCGCCGGGCATCGAGGTCGACAGCTCCCGCAGCGACTTGGCGGTGATCTCGGGGTTCACGCTCATCACGGTGTAGTCCTCGGCCTCCGGGGTGGATCCCTTCGCGGCGCGCAGCGTCCCGGTGTCGGGGCTCCAGCCCCAGGAACCATCCAGCCCGTTCAGGGTGATGGCGTTGGCCGGCAGGGGCATCCACGCTCCCCGGTACTTGTCGGTGGCCACGCGGGTGAAGGCCGGCTGCGCGGACTCGAAGACCGTCGGGAAGGCACGGGTCACCAGGTTCTCGGTGGCCGGGACCCGGTAGATCTCCGGATCCGGTTCCCACCTCTCGGCCGTGAGGTCCGCGATGACCGAGGTGCGCAGGTAGACGGGGGCGAGCGAATCAGTGAAGTAGTGCAGCACCGTTCCCGAGGACCTGTTGCGCAGGTCGTTGCCCAGGGCGACCATCGGGTCGATGTTGGTGGCCAGCTGGCCCCAGGAGGGCCGGGTGCCCTCGGTGAGCATGCCCTTGGAGAAGCCGGGAATGGCCGAGGGCAGCACCAGCAACGTGGCCAGCGCCCCGGCGATGATCGCGGTGCCCTGCAGCAGTGCCGAACGCGCCCCGGGCCGCGGGGTTCCCCGCGGCCCGGAGCCCGGACCGCCGAGCTCCATGGCCCGGCGCCCCGACCCGGCACCGTCCTGCCAGCGGGACGCAGCCAGGACCAGCAGGTAGCCCACCGCGGTGACCGACACCGTGCCGATGCCCGCCCCGTGTGCCTCGAAGAGCGAGGAGATCGACAGCAGCATCGCCAGCGGCAACCCGGCCAGGGCCGCGGCCCGGATCTCGAAGGCCAGGGCGTCCACCGCCAGGGCCACCGCGGCGGCCCAGACGCACACGGAAAAGACGATCACCCCGGTGCTTTGCACCGGGGGCACCTGGGAGCCCATCTGTTCGTTGGCAAGCGCCCACACCCGCAGCAGCGCGCGGTAGGTCGAGGCCGTGGGCACCACGCCCAGCCAGGCGGTGTTGGCGAAAAACAGGAAGGTCAGCACCAGTACCGCCACCACGGCCCCGGCCGCGGTGCCCAGGTAGCGGCGGGCACCCAGGGCCCGGACCAGGTTGGCGGCCAGCACCACGGCGCCGACCACCGTGGTGACCTGCAGCATCCAGCCCCAGTCGCTGACGACCCCGTGCAGCGAGGCGGCGGCCCCCAGCACGCCCACCAGCACGGCGAAGGCGCAGAAGGCGGCGGCCGGCAGGCTCCGGGCCGGTGCCCGGCGGCGTGGCGCCGGCGGGTCGGGGTTCGGGACCCGTGGCTTGTCCAGTGTCGGTGTGCTCATGAGGTGCGCCCCAATTCGGCCCAGGCTTCGGCGAGCGTGGATTTCGGGTTGACCGCAACGGCAGCCCAGCCGGCCTGCCGGAAGCGGGAGATGACCGGGGCGAGGTGTCCCTCGCGATTGGCCACGCACAGCACCGTGACCTTGCTGCGGGCGCCAACCACCTCGAGCCAGCTGTCGGCCTGCGCCTCGGTGAGTTCGCCCAGGATCAGCACCAGCCGGTCCCCGCGTTCGCGCATGCGTTCCTTCAGGGCCGCGGCCAGCGTGGCCCGGGCCGGTTCGCGGCGTTCCCCGGCGGCGTCCTCGAGTCCCAGCGCGGCCAATGCCTGCTGCATCCGCGCGGTGGCGTGGGGCCCGGCAAAGAGCTCTGCGGAGTCCTCGGTGCCCGAGGCCGAGACCGCGTTGATGGAGGTGCCGCGGTGGTCGATCAGGTCGATGCCGAACCCGGTTTGGGCCAGGTAGGCGCCGATGCCCAGGGCCGCGTGCAGCCCCCATTCGAAGCGGCGGCTCGAGTCCTTGGGGGTGGAGGTGAATTGCGGGATCTTCAGCACCGGTTCGGCACCCACGCCCTGGGCGAGGAACGCGGCGCGGGAGCGGTCCAGCATCAGCACCGCGCGCGGGGTTGCCCGGTAGTCCTCCTGGCGCACCATCAGCGTGCCCTTCCGGGCGGTGGCCGGCCAGTGGATGCGGCGCACGGTGTCCCCGGGGCGGTATTCGCGGGTCATCACCTCGAAGGAGTCCGGGGTCAGCCGGCGGTTCGAGGCTGCCTGCCCGTGGGAGCCGTGCTCGCCGGGAATGCCGGTGGGTTCGAGCATCTCGCACACCGGCAGCGCCAGCAGCGCGCTGGGCGCATCCAGGGCCGCGGGCCGGGAAGCCAGCCCGAAGACGTCGCCGACCTGGGCGCGGACCGGCCCGATGGAATAGATGCCGCGGGTGGCCAGGCGCAGCCGGTATTCGTACCAGCTGCCCGAGTCCCCGGSGCCGGGGACGGCGGTGCGCGAGGGGAAGCGGAATTCCGGGCCCGCCCCGAAATCCTCCGGCAGGGTGTCGCGCAGCGTGAGAGGTCCGGCCCCGCGACCCTGGTGGGTGATGTGCAGCCGCACCCGGACCCCCGAGTCGGTGGTGGCCTGCTGCGGGTTGAAGGTCCGGGTGACGGCCAGCTCGGAATTGCCAAAGCGCAGCAGGAAGGCCGCCAGCAGCGGAGTGAGCAGCAGGAACAGGGCGATGGCCAGCAGCTCGCGCCGGCCCATCAGGAAGGCCAGCAGCAGGGATATCGCCCCGGCGGCAAAGAGCCCCCAGCCGCGCGCGGTGAGGAATCCGAGATGGACCTTTTCGCGCAGCGTTGCGGGTTTTTCTGCGGTGATCCACCGGTTGCCGGATGGGGATTCGCGGAACTCGTTGGGTTCCGCCGACGGGATGCTCATGGAGGTCGCTGCCTTGGCCTGTGATTTACCGGCTAGCCGCGGGCCCCGGCGCGCACCGGTATCGCGTTGAGGATGGACACCAGGATCGATTCGGCGTTCGAGCCGGCGGCCTCGGCCCTCCGGTGCAGGATCAGCCGGTGCCCCAGGACCTTCGCGGCGATGTTTCGCACGTCCTCGGGCAACACGTAGTCCCGGGCGTTGAGTGCGGCCTCGGCCTTGGCGGCGCGCAGCAGCTGCAGCAGGGACCGCGGGGAGGCGCCCAGGCGGATGTCCGCGTGCTCGCGGGTCGCCCGCCCCAGGGCCACCACGTATTCCTTCACCGGGTCGGAAACATAGACCGCGGCCACGGTGTTGATCAGGGTGTGCAGCGAGGCCAGGTCCAGGACGGGGCGCAGGTCGTCCAGCGGCGAGGTGGACTGGTGGGTCTCGAGCATCGCCATCTCGGCAGCGGCGTCCGGATAGCCCATGGAGATCTTGGCCATGAACCGATCGCGCTGTGCCTCGGGCAGCGGGAAGGTCCCTTCCAGCTCGATGGGGTTCTGCGTGGCGATCACCATGAACGGGCTTTCGAGCATGTGGGTGGTCCCGTCGACGGTGACCTGTCCCTCCTCCATGCATTCAAGCAACGCAGACTGGGTCTTGGCGTTGGCCCGGTTGATCTCGTCGCCGATCACGATGTGCGCGAACACCGGGCCGGGCCGGAACTGGAACTCGTGGGTGTTCTGGTTGAAGATCGACACCCCGGTCACGTCCGAGGGCAGCAGGTCGGGGGTGAACTGGATGCGGTGCACGGTGCAGTTCACCGACTTGGCCAGGGTCTTGGCCAGCATGGTCTTACCGACCCCCGGCACATCCTCCAGCAGCAGGTGGCCCTGGGCCAGCAGGACGATCAGCGCGGTGCGCGCCACCTCCGCCTTGCCGTCGATCACCGTGGCGATACCGGCCAGCACTTCTTCGCAGACCCGGCCGAATTCATCGGCCGGAAGAATCTGGGACTCGGTGGAAAGCGACATGCAAGGTCCTCCTGGAACGCATCCGTACGGTGGAAGGTATGTAATTCTCCTTTCCAACGATACCGTCATTGGCGTGCGCTGCGTCACGCCGGGGCGCACCGGTGTGCCGGGCCGCGTACGCTGGATGGGCCAACGGCCATCGGCCCGCAAAGCCGGGTCACTAAGCGAAGGAGGAGAGGGCGCCATGCCAGTCTCAAAACAGCAAGCGGACCTCGGTGCCACCCTGGGCGTGCCGGCCGCCTACCTTCGGCCCGATGCCGGGCACGAACCGGGGGCCCCGAACCGCAGCGGCCAGGACGAGCACGGCAAGAAACGCAACCTCTCCTACCCGCCGGCACCGGCGCCGCTGCCCTTCGGCGTCCCGGACAACCACACCCACCTGGACTTCCGTGACGGCTCGGTGCACGTCACCGTCGCCCAGGCCCTCGACGCGGCCAACGCGGTCGGTGTGCCCGGGGTTGTCCAGGTCGGGTGCGACGTGGAATCCTCCGAGTTCGCGGTGCGTGCGGCCACGGAGGATTCCCGGGTGCTCGCCGCCGTGGCGATCCACCCCAACGATGCCGCGCGCCTGGCCGAGGCCGGGGACCTGGACGCGGCCATTGCGCGCATCGAGGATCTCGCCGCCCACGAGCGGGTGCGGGCCGTGGGGGAGACCGGACTCGATTATTTCCGTACCCGGGAGCCGGGCCGCCCGGCCCAGGAGCACTCCTTCCGCGAGCACATCCGCATTGCCCGCGAGCATTCCAAGGCCCTGCAAATCCATGATCGTGACGCACATCTCGATGTGGTGCGCGTCCTGCGGGACGAACCGCTTCCCGAGCGCGTGGTCTTCCACTGCTTTTCCGGCGACGTGCAGCTGGCCGAGATCTGCAACGAAAACGGCTGGTACCTGTCCTTCTCCGGCACCGTGACATTCAAGAACTCGCACGACCTGCGTGCGGCATTGTTGGTGGCCAGGCCGGAATTGGTGCTGGTGGAAACGGACGCCCCGTTCCTTACCCCGCACCCTTACCGGGGACGGCCGAACGCCAGTTACCTGATCCCGCAAACCGTGCGCTTCATGGCCGAAACCACGGGGGCGGACCTCGAGGAATATTGCCGCGCCCTGGCCGCAAACACCCGGCGCGTCTACGGGGACTTCTAGCCGGTTTCATGCACAAGGCAAGCACGAAGTGCTTGCGGCCTTATTACGATTCGGTTACGGTTGATCTTTAGTAGCCGGGATCGGGGAAGGTTCCCGGGTGCATTTGATTCTGCACGGGGCGTGTTCGCAAGCGCCCCGGCGCAACATCGATGAGATGAAAAAGAATTGGATTGTGCTCGCACCAACCAATGAGCACACGGTGGGCTGCGCCCGGTTTTTCGCCGGGGGCAACCGTTCACCCACCGTGTGGCATTGCTGCCCCCGTGCCCGGGATCGACCGAAGTTTGGAATCCTGTGCAGAATGCCCTTAAGAATCGCTGGGTGAAAGTCGGCGCGCAAGCAGCCGTTTTGACCGCGTTGATCCTCGGCCTGGTCATGTTCGTCGGTGCCGGCAAGACCATTGCCGTGGCCATCGACGGCCAAAGCCAGTCCGTCTCCACGCGCGCCGCCACCGTTGGCGATGTCTTGAAGGACTCGGCAATCCCCGTGGGGGACCGCGACGTGGTCACCCCGTCACTGGATGCACCGGTTGCCGACGGCGCCCTGATCGACATCAAGCGCAACAAGTCCGTGAACGTGAGCATCGACGGCGTCGACCGCGTCGTGCACACCACCGGACTGACCGTCGCCGATGTCGTGGACCAGCTGAACGTTTCGGAAAAGGCACAGATCGGCCAGGGCCCGGCACTCGCCCTGGCCTCCCTGTCCACCGCGATCGACATCTCCACTCCCAAGGACGTCTCGATCAAGGTCGACGGCAAGACCAAGAAGCTGAACACCACCGCCGAGACCGTTGAAGCGGTACTCGAAGAAGCCAAGCTCACCCTGGGCAAGGACGACGAACTCAACGCCAAGGCCACCGACGCCGTCACCGACGAGATGAAGCTCAAGATTGTGCGCGTCGAGACCAAAACCGTCACCAAGACCAAGGTCGTTGCCCACGGCACCGACACCACCAAGGACTCCGACGCCCTGGTCGGCTCCAAGAAGACCCTGGTCAAGGGCAAGGACGGCGAACGCACCCTCACCTACACCGTGACGCTGCGCGACGGCAAGGAAACCGACCGCAAGCTCGAGAGCGACAAGCTCACCACC
Source organism: Arthrobacter sp. UCD-GKA (assembly GCF_001863355.1). NCBI lineage: Bacteria > Bacillati > Actinomycetota > Actinomycetes > Micrococcales > Micrococcaceae > Arthrobacter > Arthrobacter sp. UCD-GKA. Next base: position 82,880 of record NZ_MOLR01000008.1, read on the forward strand.
AAGGCCGTAGACGCCGAGGTGTCGGTGGGCACCAAGCCCAAGCCGAAGCCCAAGTCCACCAGCACGCCCGGCAGCGTTTCGGCCACCTGGGCCGCGCTGGCCAAGTGCGAGTCCGGCGGCAACTGGTCCATCAACACCGGCAACGGCTACTACGGCGGGCTGCAGTTCTCCGCCAGCAGCTGGCGCGGGGCCGGCGGCGGCAAGTACGCAGCCCTGCCGCACCAGGCCACTCCCGCCGAACAGGTAGCCACCGCCGAGGTGCTGCGCCGCAGCGGCGGCTGGGGCCACTGGCCGGCCTGCTCCAGCAAGCTGGGCCTGCGCTAATACCAACACCCAGGGCACTTGCCCCCGGGGCGCCGGCATCGCCGGTGCACACAAGAACACCAGGACCAATGGGTTCCGCCGACACCGGGCGGGGCCCATTGGCCATTTCCGCCAACCGGCCGTCCCGGCCCGCCGGGGCAAACGCCCCGGTCGGCGGTCGGCGGGCCCTGAACTAAGATTGAAACGTGACTTCCGTAGAATCGACCCCGCCACCACTGCTCGGCGCCACCGAGATCCGCCGCCTCGCCGGCGAACTCGACGTGCGCCCCACCAAGACCCTGGGGCAGAACTTCGTCATCGACGGAAACACCATCCGGCGCATCGTGGCCACCGCCAAGCTGGACCCGAACGAAACCGTGCTGGAGGTCGGGCCGGGCCTCGGCTCGCTGACCCTGGGCCTGCTGGATGCCGCCGCCCGCGTCGTCGCGGTGGAAATCGACCCGAAGCTCGCCGCCCGGCTGCCGCAGACCGTCACCGAAATGCGCCCGGAGAAGGCGGATAACCTCACGGTGGTCCTCTCCGACGCCATGAAGGTCACCGAGCTGCCGCACGCGCCCACCGCGCTGGTGGCCAACCTGCCCTACAACGTCGCGGTGCCCGTGGTGCTGCACCTGCTCGAGCACTTCCCCTCCCTGCAACACGGACTGGTCATGGTCCAGGACGAGGTCGCCGACCGCATGGCCGCGGGCCCGGGCAACAAGACCTACGGCGTGCCGTCAGTCAAGGGCGCCTGGTACGGCACCATGCGCAAGGCCGGGGTCATCGGCATGAACGTGTTCTGGCCCGCCCCCAAGATCAACTCCGGGCTGGTCGGCTTCGAACGCGGCAACCCGCCGCAGACCACCGCCACCCGCCAAGAGGTCTTTGCCGTCATCGACGCGGCCTTCGCCCAGCGCCGCAAGACGCTGCGCGCCGCCCTGGCCGGCTGGGCCGGATCCCCGGCGCTGGCCGAGGCCGCGCTTGTGGCCGCCGGCGTGGATCCGCAGGCCCGCGGCGAAAAGCTCGGCATCGCCGAATTCGCCGCGATTGCCGAGGCCAAGGTCGCATCCGTACCCGGTACCCCATGACCCACACCGTCGTTGCCCGCGCCCCGGGAAAGATCAACTGCTACTTCAGGGTCGGCCCGCCCCGCGAAGACGGCTACCACTCGGTGGCCAGCCTGTACCTGGCCGTCTCGCTCTACGAGGACGTCTCGGCCACCGCACGCGCCGACGAGGAAATCCAGGTCTTCCTGCACCCCGATTCCACCGCGGTCGCGGACCCCGAGTCCTTCCCGCTGGGCCCGGACAACCTGGTCGTCAAGGCCGCACTGATGCTGCGCGAACACACCGGGCACTACGCCGGTGTCGATCTGTGCATCACCAAGCGCGTGCCCATCGCCGGGGGCATGGGCGGGGGATCGGCCGACGCCGCCGCCGCCCTGGTGGCCTGCAACGCGCTGTGGGGCACCGGGCTGAACCGCGAGGAACTGGCCCGGCTGGGCGCACGCCTGGGCGCGGACGTGCCCTTCGCGATGCAGGGGGGCGCCGCCGTCGGGCTGGGCGTCGGCGACGAGCTGGCCCCGCTGCTGCTGCGCACCCGCACCGACTGGGTGCTGGTCCCGGCCTCCTACGGGCTGTCCACCCCCAGGGTCTACGGCATGCTCGACCGGCTGCGGGCCAACGAGGAGGTCACCACCCCCGTCGAGGTCGACCCGGCAATGGTCGGGGCGCTGCTCGACGGGGACCTCGATGCCCTGGCGCCGCTGCTGGCCAACGACATGACCCGCGCCGCCCTGGCCCTGGCCCCCGAACTCGGCGTGGTGCGCGACCTGGGCGAGGCCGCCGGCGCGCTGCACGCCCTGGTCTCCGGATCCGGCCCCACCCTGGCGCTGTTGGCCCGCAACCCGGACCATGCGGCCCAAATCATCACCCAGCTTTCGGATGAGGCGGGCGTGGCAACGCTGTCCGTCCATGGCCCGGTCCCCGGCGCCGTCATCCTGCCCGCCGTCATCGAAACCCCTTAACAAAAGGAGCACCACACCGTGGCCCACCTGCTCGGCGCCGAAAACGTCTCGATGTCCTTCGGCACCCGTACCGTCCTTGACTCGCTCTCGCTGGGACTCGAGGACGGGGACCGCATCGGCATGGTCGGGCGCAACGGAGATGGCAAGTCCACGCTGATGCGCCTGCTGGCCGGCCGCATCAGCCCCGACGAGGGCCGGGTGACCAAGCGCGGGGACGTGCGGGTGGCCTACCTGGACCAGACCGACGTGCTCGACGGTGCGCTCAGCGTCGGCGAGGCCATCGTGGGGGAGGCCGCGGACCACGAATGGGCCTCGAACCCGCTGGTGCGCGAGGTCATGGGCGGGCTGGTCGGCGAGGTCGACTGGCACGCCGAGGTCAACTCGCTCTCCGGCGGCCAGAAGCGCCGCGTCGCCCTGGCCAAGCTGCTCATCGGCGACCATGAGGTCATCATGCTCGACGAGCCCACCAACCACCTCGACGTCGAGGGCGTCGCCTGGCTCGCGGCGCACCTGAAGAACCGCTGGCGCGCCAATGCCAACGGCCTGCTCGTGGTCACCCACGACCGCTGGTTCCTCGACGAGATCTGCACGCGCACCTGGGAAGTGCACGACGGCACCGTGGATCCGTTCGACGGCGGCTATGCCGCCTACGTGCTGGCCCGCGCCGAGCGCGACAAGACCGCCGCCGTGGTGGAGAACAAGCGCCAGCAGCTGGTCAAGAAGGAACTGGCCTGGCTGCGCCGCGGTGCCCCGGCCCGCACCGCCAAGCCCAAGTTCCGCATCGAGGCAGCCAACACGCTCATCGCCGACGTGCCGGCGGCCCGCGACACCGTGGAACTGAACAAGATGGCCACCGCCCGCCTGGGCAAGGACGTGCTCGACCTGGAGAACGTGTCCCTGGACTTCGGGACCGGCAAGCCGCTGTTCAACAACATCACCCTGCGCCTGGCCCCGGGCGAGCGCCTGGGCATCGTGGGCGTCAACGGCGCCGGCAAGTCCACGCTGCTGCAATTGCTCAACGGGCAGATCGAACCCACCTCCGGGGTGATCAAGCGCGGCAAGACCGTGAAGACCGCGATCCTCACCCAGGAAGTCAAGGAGCTCGACGAGATCAAGGACATGCGCCTGATCGAGGTCATCAAGGCCGAACGGATGTCCTTCGAGGTCGGCGGCAAGGAAGTCTCCGCCGGGGCGCTGGCCGAGCAGCTGGGATTCGGCACCGACAAGCAGTGGACCCCGGTCAAGGAGCTCTCCGGTGGCGAGCGCCGCCGGCTGCAGCTGCTGCGCCTGCTCATCGGCGAGCCGAACGTGCTGATGCTCGATGAGCCGACCAACGACCTGGACACCGACACCCTGGCAGCCATCGAGGACATGCTCGACGGCTGGCCCGGCACCCTTGTGGTGGTCAGCCACGACCGCTACCTGCTCGAGCGCGTAACCGACCACCAGCTGGCGCTGCTGGGCGACGGCAAGCTGCGCGGTCTGCCCGGCGGCGTCGACCAGTACCTGGAACTGCGCGCCGGGGTGCACGGCACGTCCAACACCGGGGCACCCACGGACAAGACCGGCCCCGCCGCGACCCCGGAGGCCGCCGGACCGACCGAGGCCGAAAAGCGTGAGGCGCGCAAGGAACTGAACCGCGTCGAGCGCCAGATGGGCAAGCTCGAATCGCTGATCAAGAAACTCCACACCGAGATGGCCGTGGCATCCGAGGCCATGAAGTTCGACCAGGTCGCCACGCTCAATGCCACCTTGCAGGGTGCACAGGGTGAGAAGGACGAGCTGGAGCTGGCCTGGCTGGAGGCTGCGGAGATGCTCGGGGAGTAGCCGCCGGGCGCTCAGGGGGCATCGGGCCCGGGGGCGGACACCTGTTCGAAGCCGGGCCGATGCCGCCGATCCGGCTGTTCCCTCGAAACGAGCAGTGCCGTCAAGGTGCTCGCAAAAGACCGGCACCTGTTCACGAGCACTGTTCATGGGTTTCGCCTCAGTGTTGATTAATGGTGTTCATGTCGGTAATCTCGATCAGACTCGGACCACTGGGGGGACGGGGCTCGTCGTGAATTTGGGGAAATTACGTCATGAGTCGTTTGCGTGGAAACACGAATCGAGTAGTGCTGTTAACAATCGCATTCTTGGGGTTGCTGGTATTCCTTGCTAGCACCATGGGCTACAAGCACATGCCCGATGAAGCTCAAATCGTTTCTCTTTTTCCGCGAGACGGCGCAATATCCGTTTCGCGTGAAGCCGCGGTGGTCGCATGGTTGGACCGACCAATCAACGAAGACTCCAGCCGGATGGGTCTGCTGCTACGTGACCAGCGGGGGAACTCTGTCAATGGCCAACTCGAATTCGGGGTTGATCGCAGATCCATTATTTTTGAGCCCGCGAAGAAACTGGTCCCTGGAAAATATATGGCCTCGGTGCAGGGCGATGCCGCATCCAACAACAGCCGAAGCACTTTGAATACTTGGACCTTTTCCGTTCCCGAAAAATCGTCCCTCGAACTTGGCCCGGGCGGATCGATCCTGCTGGTCATTGATGAAGCCAGTGAACTTGCTTCGCAATATGCCGAGATACTTCGTGCGGAAGGATTGAACAACTTCGAAACCATCTCCATCGATCAGCTAACGCCACAAATCCTGAAAGTCCACGATCTGGTGATCCTGAGTGCTGGACCCGTGGGATCGGTCGCAGCTGGAGCGATCTCCGAGTGGGTCAAGAAAAATAACGGCAACCTCATCGCCATGGAACCGGTGGGACCTATTGCTGAGCTCGCTGGCGTGAAAAACCACGGCACGGAGATTTCCGACGGATATCTTCAAGTCGATACGTCGCAAGCTCCGGGCAATGGCATCGTCGCCGATTCCATCCAATTCCACGGAGAATCGTCCCGGCTGGAGCTGGAGAGTGAAACGCGGGCCGTTGCTACGCTGAGTAGCACCGCGTCGGGATCGCCGAGATCGCCGGCAGTCACGTTGAAACCGGGAACTAACGGGCACGGAAACGTGGCAACATACGCATTCAACCTCGCCAAGTCCACGGTTCTTACACGGCAAGGGAATCCCGCGTGGGCAGGCATGGAACGTGACGGCATTGCGCCCATCCGCCCGAACGACCTATTTTTTGGGGCCGGGGAGCGAGACTACCTGGATCTAGCGAAGGCCCATATTCCCCAGGCCGACGAACACCTGCGGCTACTTTCCAACTTGATCGGCTACATGAACCAAGACAATGGACCGATGCCCAAATTCTGGTACTTCCCGAACTTCTCCAAGGCTGTCTTGGTCATGTCCGCGGACGACCATGGAACGGACAAAGGAACAGCCACAATGTTTGGTCGCCTGAATGAACTCAGTCCGGACGGTTGTCACGTCGAGCAGTGGGAGTGCTTTCGGGCAACGTCTTGGCTGTATCCGGMATCGGGGCTCGCTCCCGATGCCGCCAAGGGCTACACCGACCTCGGGTTCGATATCGGTGCCCATGTGTCCACCGGATGTGAAGACTGGGATGCCAAATCCCTGACGTTGGCCTTCTCACAATCCATGGGCGAATTCCGGAGAAAATACCCTAACCTTCCACCCCAGACAGGGAACAGGTTGCATTGCATCGCCTGGAGCGAGTGGTCAACGCAAGCCAGCATTGAACGAAGCTGGGGGATTCGAATGGACATGAATTATTATTACTGGCCCGGTGACTGGATCCGTGAGCGTGCAGGCTTCATGACAGGCTCCGGTCTGCCGATGCGCTTTAGCGACTCGAACGGCGATCTCATCAATGTGTACCAACAAGAAACACATCTGGTGGATGAGGTCTTCGCAGGGAATCCCGAGGCAGTGGAACGCCTCTTGGACAGGGCTACAGGCTCCGAGGGATTCTACGGAGCATTCGGCACCCACTTTGATTTCAGTACAGGTTTTGATGCCGAACTGATAGAGATCGCCATCCGGAATTCCATTCCAATGGTGTCTGCCAAGCAACTCCTGGATTGGGCCGATGCCCGGAATGCCTCGAGCTTTGAGTCAACAAATTGGAATGAGGGTGAATTGTCGTTCTCGCTGGACATCGATCCCGGGACCCACGGAATGCTCAAAGCCATGCTGCCGACAAAATCCCTCGAAGGTGCATTAACCGGGATCCGTACCAAGGGTGAAGCGATCGATTTCGTGGTTGAAACGGTGAAGGGGGTCGAATACGCAATCTTTGATGCGTCCAGCGGAGCGTACGTGGCGTCCTACCAGTAACCGAGCTCCGGTCGACTCACCAAGCTACAGCCCCTCGGAAGGATCGGGAAATTCCCGAGCGAGGTCCCACCACCGATTTCCTGGGATCCGCGCTCTACCAATCCGATCCCTGCCGTGACAGACTAATCCACGGGAGCAAAGGTGATTGGGCAGTGCAGATCAACGGTTTGGGGACCGCGACATCAGCATCACCACCGAATCATGATCGGGCGACAATGCCGGATCATGAATTTGATTGGGATGTTTTCGCGCATTACGAATTGCTGGAAGAGACTATTGGGGCGGTACTCAATGGTCCCGGTGCCTTGCTTGAGGGGCCCGGCGGGGTCGGCAAGCGTACCCTTGCCAAGGCCGTGATGCTGAAACTGCAAGACAGGACGTTGATCGTCGACCTCGAGCATCCCGAACGCCACCGGACCTCCATGGAACTGGCAAGCAAACTGCGGCGAATCGAACGGCTCGGCGAGGTGGCCCGTTTCCACGAACTCGGAGTAGTCAAGAAGCTCTTGGATTCGAGAGCTGGTGGCCGGCATGTGGTGATCTTCATACCCGCCGGTTTGCGGCTTGGAGCGTCAAGCGTTTCCTTCCTGTCCTCACTGACGCTGGCGAGCAGCATTTCGTTGCTGTGCATCGCCGGCGGGCAGGACGGGACGGAACCCGGGGCGGGAAACGACCTGGGTGCCGCCGTCGACCTGCATCCGGTCAGGCTGCATCCGTTGACCCTGGGCATGACGCACGACCTGCTGGCCAAGGCCTTGGGGGCAGAAATCAGCCGGATTGCCACCTACCAATTGTGGTGCGCTTCGGCGGGGCAAGTACACCTGCTCGCTGCGGTTGCCCTGGACTGGCGCGAACAGGGGTATCTTGATTTCGCGGAAAACTCGTGGGTGGTTCATGGCGTTGCCGGTCCTCCTGGGCCCCGCAGCCGCGGTCTGGTCGTTCAAAAGCTCAGGCGATTCTCGAAGCCGGAGCAACGAGTGCTGCGCATCCTGGCATTCTCCGAGGAAATCCCGCTCAGCCTGCTGGTTGCGCTCAACCCCGCGCAGGCCGTGGATTCAATCTATTCCGAGGGCATGCTGGAGATCCGCGGGATGTATGCGCGCAAGGTGCGGCTGCGCGGGGGGCTGAGCAGCCAGTGCATTGCCGAGGACACTCCGCCTGGCGTCGCGCTGGAGCTGCTCGAGCAAATGTGCAACACGCCCGGGGCCGACGGAGCGCTCACACCGCTGGTCCTGCTGAAGTGGGAACAGGCCTCCGGGATCGACTCCGGCGCCCGGCTCCGGTTGCAGGCGGCGGAGCAGGCCTACGCCGAGGGACAAATCGAACTGTGCCTCCAAATACTGGCGGCGCTCGAAAACGCTCCGGTCGAGGCGCGTTTGTTGGCCCTGGACGCGGCGATCCGCGGTGGTCAACTTGAACGGGCAAGGGAAATGCGCTCGCTTTTACGGCTGGAGCTGGGAGAAGGACTCCCGGTTCCCGGCTCCCGGGGCAATCCGCGCGGCCCAATCGACCGGATCCGCCTGGAGCTGGCTTCGACGGTTCTTGAGTCGCTGAGCCCCGATGCACCAACCGATGCCTTCCAGCAGGGAATGAAGCGCACTAGGGTCGATATCGATGCGTGCCTCTCCGGGGAACCGGAAAACCGGGAGGGTTTCCTCGTGCTTCGAGGCAGGCTCGATCTCATGGGAGCCGAAACCAGCTTCTTGCTGGGTGAACGATTTGACACCGGCGGGACACCGTACATCCACCCACTGCTGGGCAGGCACGAGCAGCTAAGGTGGCAGTGCTTCCAGAACCTGCACTCGGTGCGCCGTGGCGAGGTCAGGGAAGGGATCAGACGCGGACGCGAACTGCTTTTCTCGTTGCGGCAGGAGTCGCTCCCGCCGGTCGTTGGACAAAGCATCAAGCTGCATCTCGTTGACCTGTATCTGCTCTCCGGTGAATGGAAAAATGCCTTCGAGCTCATTGCTGCGGCGTGGATCGGTGGGGAGGGATCCCCCCGGCTCACCGATGTCAATGGGTTGTACTCGTCGCTCAAAAGCGTGCTGAGCGGGCGTCCGCGGGAGGCGCTGGAGCTGATGACCGTCGAGATCGAGCAGTTGCGGACGGTAGATACCGCCGGGTACCTGCCGCTGGCGATTGCCGCGGCGGCGGTGGCGGCCTCATTCCTGGACCGGGAAACAGCCGAGCGCTACCTCGCGGAACTTGATGCCATGCCTGCTGTGGCCGATTGGGTGTCCGGGCAGACGATTGCCATGTTGCGAGCCGAGGCGCTCTTCCACCTTGGCCATGCGGGCGAAGCGGTATCCTGCCTGCTTGCCGGTGCTATCGCGAGCGCCGCACACGGCGACCTCAGCCTTGAGCTGGCCCAGCGGATGTCCTTGCTGCGCATGGGCCACCGGGAAAGCGATGCCCAACTGCTTGAATGCGCGCAACAGATCGATGGGCCGGTGGCGGAACTTGTGGCCGCATTGGTGCGAAGCCTTGAGGGAAACAACCGCGAATTGCAGCGGGAAGTGCTCGGCGCCCTCCGCGCCTTGGGCCATCGCTCATTTACCGATTCAATTGAGGTAATGCTTGTCCGATCCGGATCCGACATCGAATTGACACCCTGGAAAGTCGCTTATGAGCGTGCGGGCTCATCTCTGGGTGTGTCCGGCAGAAGCTCGGCAAGCAGTGTCCTTTCCTTGTTGACCCAGCGGCAGCGGATGATCGTGGCGGAAGCTGCCACCGGCGCCAGCAACCGTGAGATCGCAAACAGGTTGCAGCTGAAAATTCGGACAGTTGAGGGCCATCTCTACCAGATTTACCAGCGACTCAATGTGGGTTCCCGCGAGGGGCTGATCCAGATTTTTCTGGATTCGATTCCCGGTTCCGACCTGGAAGTCGCCGCTGAGGGATGGAGTACTTAAGTACCGAAGGCAAGACGAATGAGTGGACTAAGTGTCGTCGCTACTGATGCGTGGTCCGTAGAGACGCCGTAGGATGATCACAGAGCCGCCATGGAAGTACTTGGGGAAGGTCCATGGCTGGTTTAACCGGAATTGGGGAACGGGTGAACAGCATGATGGAACTTTCTTGGCATGCAGAAATTTCGAATAATGCCGAGGTATCTGGACAATCGATCTTTGCCGAACTACTTGGGGACTCACCACGAAGGCAGGGCCTGAGGGAGCTGCAGACGGCACTGGGTGACGCCCAGACCAGTTCGATCGTGTTGCTTGGGGAGCACGGCGATGATCGGGCGCCCTTGGTGCGCGCAATCCAGCGAAACGATTTGGGGCGGGCCGAGCCGATCCATGTCATCGGTACTCCGTATGCGCAGCATCTCACTTACGGGGCCTTGGCTTTCCTGCTCGCGCAGCTGGAGGCAAACGAGGAAATTAGCCCGGCCAATGTCATGCGGGTGATTTCAAAACACGTCACCACCCACGGCCAGCGGCCGGTTGTCGTGGTGCAGTACCCCCGACTGTTGGACGCTCAGTCCCGGGCGGTTCTCGCCCAGATGACCCACAACAGAAGCATTCTCTTGGTCGTCTTGACCGAACAGGCCGAGTTCCTGCCGCCTGAGTTCGCCCCCGTCAGCAGCGGTCGTGGACATCGCGAAATCCGGCTCGGAGCACTTCGCATCGACGAAGTCCAGGCAGCCCTGCAAAAAGAATTTGATGCCGTTCCCACACCCATGGCGACGGCGGCCATGTGGCGCCAAAGCCAAGGCAACCCGGGCTGGTTGCATGCCTTGGGCCAGGACGCGATTGCCAGTGGGAAGCTGCTTGTCCACGAGGGACATTTGGTGCTGGGCCCAAGGCCCTGGCCGCGGGATGGCCAATTGGAGTCGATGGCCCTGTCGCAAATAGCGATTCTCACCGTTTCGCAGAGGAACTTGTTGGAGCGGATTGCAGTCGAGCAACCCATGCACATCCGTGGGCTGGCGAACGACGAGCTCATGGACCTCGACCACCTCATTGGCTGGGGGTTTGCCCAACGGGATCGAGAACACCGGCAGCTGGTGGTGCTCAGCTCCCAGCTCCTGGCGGGAGTACTTCATCCGGAATCACGCGTCGACGTCCATGGGGGGGACGCCGGGTCGTTGTCCGTCGAGGGGAACTTCCATGATTTCATCGCCGGGGAGTCACGCGTGGTGAATGAGCTTTCCAATAGCTCTGAAGACTCTGCCCGGAACCTGGGTGCGCTGTTGGTGCAACTTCGGAAGTGCCTGCTTTGCGGGGAGATGCAGCGGGCAAATGCGTACCTGAAATGCATCGTCAACGAATTTTTGGAGAATATCTCCCCTGCGCTATTCGAACTCCTCGTCATGGTCAATTGCATCTTGAATATCGTTGGTGACAGGCCCGGAAACGACCGAAAGGTACTGGAATCGGTGCTTGCGCAATTCGAGCAGGATGACGCGGGCCATGACCGTTGGCTTGTGAAATCGATGCTGTTCCACCTGCGCACTAAGGACGAGCCGGCTTCCTGCAACGCCCTCGACTTCCAGGAACGTTGGAGCAAGGCCCGCTGGTGGTTCAGCGACCTTCTTGCCTCCGTTGATGCCGATGCCTCAGCGGTTTCCCTCAATGGCTCGCCGCTGCGGGGGTCCACAAAGTGCGAGACAATGGATGCCCTGGTCGCCTTGCATCATGGGGCGACGATCGACGGACCGCCTCCCGCTCACGCACATCCCGCAGCTGAGTCGAACGTGGCAAAAGCCATCGACCTGCTGCTCGCGGGAACCAACGGGAACCGGGAAAAGAGCGTCTTGGATGCGCTGGACCTTCTTGTCGGCGACGATCTGTCAATTTTTGCCTTGCCCAGGTCCAACCGCATCCTTGCCGGCATATCGGTCGCGGGGCGGTTGGCCGTTGCGGGTTGGCTGAAGCAGCGCAGAAAGGGAAATGCGGTGCGTTCGGGCACCGAAGATGTAGAGCTCATGATGCGGGACAATCCCGTGCTGGAGGTCCTGACCAAGCGAGAAAAATTCGTTGCAAGTGCCGCGGCCCAAGGAATGAACAACCAGCAGATCGCACGCGACGCCGGTGTTTCGATTCGCACCGTGGAAGGGCACCTTTACCAGATATATTCCAAGCTGGCCTTGGGAGGACGGCGGGAGTTGAGCACCCTCGTCGCGACACTACGGGTAGATGACCGAGTTGCCCCATGAGAATTCCCGGTCTCGAGCCCGACCAGGCTCCTGCGCGCGATCTTCGGCAGGAGCTGCGCGAGTTGCTGGACCGAACGGGATCCACGGGCGTTGTCGTTTCCGGACCGATCGGAAGCAGAAAGAGGCAGTTGCTCCTGGAAGTGTTGGGAGAGGAACTCGCGAATGCGGTGCACTTGCTTTGTTCCCCCGTACTGGGTGAAAGTGCCTTCGGGGCTCTTTCGCCTTTGCTCATAGAATTCGATGGACATCTGGGCGAACTGGAGCTGCTGCGCTACCTCACACAGCGACTCGAATCGACCACGGGTTCCAAGCAATTGGTGGTAGTTGAAGAAGCCCAATTCCTCGACGCCGCGAGCGCCTTCGTGCTCTCGCAATTGGCCTTGGCCGGAACCATCAAACTCATCTTGCTGGCCGTGGGTGACGGCCACATTGATACGGTGGTGGCGAGCACCCAGCTTGGTGCCAGATTAGGTCACCTTTCATTGAGTGCTCTTACACCCAGTGAAGTGGCCGAGTACGTACAACGATTCTTTGGGAAGCCGCCCACCGGCACCTCGGCCAAGGCGATTGCATCAATATGCGGTGGAAACCCCATGCTGATTGACGCATTCCTACGGGCCGCGATTGAACAAGGCCTCTTCGTGGAGTCACCCGACTGGTTGGTGCTGACTCGACCGCAGGTGAATGATCGCGTTCACCTGAGTTCCGTGGTCTCGGAAATCCAAAAGCGGCTTAATGCTGATGATGCCGAGGCGCTGGAAATCCTTGCCCTGGGAGGACCCGCCGAAGCGAAGACACTTCAGCATTTCTCGGGCACCAACTTGGGACGGCTCGTGGGAACAGGTCTTGTTCGCTATATCGATGATTCAAGAATCGAGGTATCTGCGCCGATATACGCTCACGCATTGCGCGACCTGGTCCCACCCGGGAGAAGCGCAGCCCTGTGGGAACGCTTTTCATCGCAGGTCTCGGAAATGGTTACGTCCCCGAAGGCCCTGCTGTGGGCCTGCGAAAGCGGTGAGATCGTCTCCTACGAGAGATTCGTGGACGCCATTGACCTTGCCAACAAGAACCTGGATTTCATCGAGGCCTGGGAACTTTGCCAACTCACGGGAGTTTGGGAAGAAGATCCCTTCCTTGCGCTTCTTGCCGCGCGCTCCATGCTGGGCATGGGACAACACCAGTTACTCACGGAAACCATCAGGCACGCGCTGACACAGACGACGGACCTTGCATTGATCAGCGAGCTCAAATCGGTGGAGGCAAGTTCACTGTGGCAGGAAGGCGAATCCGCCAACGACATCGGCTCGCTGGTCAGCGATTGGGCGCAACGCACCGAAACCATTGCCTCCGGAGGGTCGAGGCAGGAAGCAGGGGCCCTCGAAAAATCCCTGTTCGGGATCGAGGTCTTGAACCTGTGGCTGGAATTTGGGGCGCGGGAAGATCTTCTATCACTCCTGGATCATGCCCTGGAATGCGAACGACGGAGCATCGCCGGGAGCGTGGAATTCCTGAACTGCCGCGACGTGCGCTGCCGGGTGCTTCTGGACCTGGGCAGGTTCGTTGAAGCGGCCGATGCCGCCCTCGAGGCGGTGGACCTGATTCGCGCAAGTTCGGAAGTTGAATCGATGGACGGCTACCAATTCATGACAACCGCGCTGAGGGCATTGATCGCGGTGGGGGATTACGACGCCGTGGGGACAATTGCCTCGTACCGGGAGTCGGCCCATCCGAGCCTGCAGATGCACTGGAGCGGCACACTGCATCTTTGGGCGGGCTTCGCGGCTGTTCAGCAGGGACGCTGGCAACGCGCCGGACGGCTGCTGTCCGAAGCTCGTGCGGAGCTCGCCATCAACGATCCGGACCAACTGCATGAATTGGCCGAGGCCCTGGGGGTCTACGAAGACGCGCAGCTTCACGGGGCCGCGGCCCGGCAGGTACCCGAATACCGGGAAACCGCGCTACGGCGTGGTTACCACGGACTTGGAAACGAAGACGCAATGCTCCTCGCCGAAGGCTATCTGGCCTTGGCATCGTCCCCGGCCAACACGGACCGACTGAACCAGCTCATTGATCGTGCCAAGCGAGAACGGCACGCGCACACCGAACACCAATTGCTGCTGATGCGTTGGCAGATGGGGCTTTCCACCGCCGCCGGACCCACTGGCTGCGGGCGGCTGCGGCAATTGAGTGTCAAGGGCGTTTCGCAAAGAAGCAATGCACTGGCGGCGGCACTCGAGCTGACTACCTCGGCGGGGACGGAAATGATCGACCAAGTGGCAGAAGAGCTGTTCTCGGTGGGCGAAACGGGATTGGGCGCGGAGCTGTTGGCCTCATCTCTGCACGAGCTCACTGCAGAGGGCAATGAACGCCGCCGCGGGCTCGTTCTTCGTCGTTTGGCCATTTGGATCCAGGAACTGGGCGGGACTGCCTGGGGACCGCTGCGACCGGTGGTGCGTGAGAGAAGCTTGACCCGACGCGAGGAAGAAATCATCTCGTTGGTTCGAGAGGGAAAAAGCAACAAGGAAATTGCTCGAAAACTGACGGTGTCCCAGCGGACCGTGGAAGGTCATTTGTATCGGGTTTTTGCCAAGCTCGGCATCAGCGGCCGGGAAGAACTGGGCGCGACAGAAACGTAGCTTCCTGCGCTCGCTTCATGGCCGGCACCGCCGTGGCCATGCCGCGAATTTCACCGAGTAGCCACGAGCCGGAAACCGCGTAGTGTCCGGCCGAGAATCAGGTAGGACGTACGCGTGAGACCGCGGCGGCCCCTGCCTAGTATTTGAGTTACCCCGAGGGATTCTGTTCCCGGCAGAGACCGTGTCAGGTGCCCCCGCCTGAAACACGGTTCCGGAGCCGGAACACGGCAAGGGGGCAAGTGGTCCCCACGAGTGGGGCATCACTTGAACATCAGGACTGGAGTCGGCGGTTGGCGATCCGCTTTCGGGCGTGATCGACCCCCCAGCAACCGCCGGCTCCTTCCGTAAAAAACCTCCCCGGTGCGTTGTGCCGGAGTTTTTCATTGCCCGGGGATCCACCGCTTGCCCCTTGTGGGTCGGTACGTACGTAAGACCCGAGTGTCTACTTGGCTCCTCGCGGAGTCGAATCGAGTAGTCGTTTACGCGTGTACCCGGAAGGAGCCAGAACTAGGCTCGACACAGATCGACATTGGGGAATTGATAAAACCTGTAGGACAAAACTTGGGGACTTGGGGAACAATGTACAGCGCATTTTATTCGCGTGTGCGGGCAACTTCCATGAGCCCGTTTCATGGCGAAGGACCACTCACATGACCAATATCAACGAGTCATTCGATGCAGCCTCGCGCTGGTGGCCGGTGAGCGCCAATGTGCGGGCCCGCACCGGAGCGGTGACGGTCGAAGCACCCGCCAGGGAGTGGCGACGCAGATTCACGTGGCGACTGACCGCAACGGACGTGGCAACCATCGTGTTCGTATCCGCCCTCGGTTCGACGATCTTTCCCGGAGTCGCGAACACAGGGAGGCTAGAGATATCCGTTGCTGCCTTGTTCTGGATGCTCTTGCTTGCGCTCTATCGAACCCGCTCATTGCAGCGCATCGGCGCAGGCGCCATGGAGTACAAGCGCGTTGTCGATGCCACGGCAGTTGCCGCCGGCTGGACCGCCATGGCCATCATCCTCACCAACTCACTGGAGAACCGCTGGATCCTCATGGCCGTCTATCCCGTCGGGCTGCTGGCGCTGCTGCTGGAGCGGTGGCTCTGGCGCCAATGGTTGACGCGGCAAAGCACCAAGTCCGGGCACTACCTGTCCCACGTCGTGGTCGTCGGTCAGAACCCGGATATCCGATACGTCACCGACCGGCTCGCCCAGCACTCCGGCGCGGCCTACAAGGTCGTGGGAGCGGTCTACGACGAAGAAGCGGTGCCCGGGCACGGTGCGGCCTACCTGCAACGCGCGGGCCTGGCCAACCTGGAAAACGTCGTGGCCAGTACGGGAGCCGATGCCGTCATCGTCGCCGGTTCGCTCCGTGCCGGAAACGAAGCGATCCGCAAGCTGGGATGGCGCTTGGAAGAATCACGCACCCAGATCATCCTGGTCTCGAGTTTGACGAACGTCGCCGGCCCCCGCATCAGGATGCGCCCGGTCGAGGGCTTGCCACTGATGCACGTGGACCTGCCCAACTTCGACGGCGGGCACCACGTGGTCAAACGCGCCATGGATATCGTTTTGTCGGGAACCGCGCTGATCCTGCTCGCTCCGGTGCTGGCCGTCCTGGCACTCATCGTCAGGAAAGACAGCGAAGGACCGGCCTTCTTCTCCCAGTATCGGGTTGGCCGCAGCGGTGAACCGTTCAAGATGTACAAGTTCCGCTCGATGGTGGTTGATGCCGAGGACCAGCTGGAAAGCCTCCAAGAGCAAAATGAGGGCCACGGATACCTCTTCAAGCACAAGGCCGACCCGAGGATCACCGGCGCGGGCAGGTGGATGCGGAAGTATTCCCTCGATGAATTGCCCCAGCTGTTTAACGTCCTCAAGGGCGACATGTCCTTGGTGGGCCCCCGTCCGCCATTGGCGAGCGAAGTGGCCCAGTACGAAGGGGCCACCGAACGGCGCCTGTACATCAAGCCAGGCGTCACGGGATTGTGGCAGACCCGCGGACGTTCGGACCTGCCAATGGATGAAAGCATCCGCCTCGATTTGTACTACGTGGAGAACTGGTCGGTGACCGGGGACCTCATGATCATGTGGCGGACCGTGAAGGTCATGATCAAACCGGAAGGTGCATACTAAATGTCGAACATGGGTCAACCGTTGAACATCGCGGTCATTGGGGCCGGATACTGGGGACCGAATCTGGCCCGCAACCTTTCCGCCTCGCCGTTGTGGAACCTGGTGGCGATCTGCGACCTGGACACCGAGCGTGCCACGGCACTGTCCGCCAAGGTGGGCCACCCCGCGGTGGTTCCGGATGTCACCGAACTGCTCGAGGAACATGCACTCGACGCCGTCGCCATCGCCACGCCCGCCCGCACCCACTCGGCCATTGCCATGGCCGCACTGATGGCCGGAAAGCATGTGCTGGTGGAAAAGCCCTTGGCCGATCGCGGGACCGCCGGCCAGGAAATGGTCGACACCGCACACGACCGCGGGCTGGTGCTGATGGCGGACCACACGTATTGCTACACCCCTGCGGTGATGAAGATGCGTCAGCTCATTGCCGACGGAGACCTGGGGGAGATCCTCTACATCGATTCGGTCCGCATCAACCTGGGGCTGATCCAGCCCGACGTGGACGTGTTTTGGGACCTGGCGCCGCATGACCTGTCAATCCTGGACTTCATCCTTCCCGAGGGGCTTAGTCCCTTGACGGTGACGGCGCAGTCGGCCGACCCGCTCGGGGCCGGGAAGGCCTGCGTGGGATACCTGTCCCTGCCGCTGCCCGGCGGCGGGCTGGCACACATCCACGTTAACTGGCTCAGCCCGACCAAGATCAGGCGCATGGTGGTCGGCGGGTCCAAGCGGACCTTGGTGTGGGACGACCTGAACCCGCAGCAGCGCCTGAGTATCTACGACCGCGGTGTTGACCTGCAGGCCCAGGAACTGACCAACGAGGACAGCGCCCACCGGCGCAACGCCTCGATCTCCTATCGCCTGGGCGACACCTGGTCCCCGGCGCTTGACGAATTCGAGCCATTGGGGGCGATGGTGAAGCAGTTCCACTCCAGCATCAGCCAGGGCCTGGCATCGCCGACCGACGGCCGGGCGGCGATGCGGGTCCTTTCGGTCCTGGAGGCCACCAGCCGCAGCCTTGCCAAGGGCGGCCGCCGAGCTCGGGTGCAAGGAGAAGCGCTGCGCCTCGAAGTAGCCAAATAAGCACACGGAAAGCACAAGAAAAACTGGGGGCATCATGAACAAGGACATCACAGGCGGCCGTGCCGTGAACACGGACGTCCTGGCAGGTGGGAAATACCTGGTCACCGGCGGTGCGGGAACCATCGGCTCGGAAGTCGTCGACCAGCTGCTGGCCGCCGGGGCCGGGCAGGTGGACGTGCTGGACAACCTGGTCCGCGGCCGGCGCAGCAACCTGGCCGGGGCACTGGCAACGGGACGTTGCACCCTCGTGGAGGGGGACCTGGCCGACACGAAGCTGGTGGGCGAGCTGGTGGAGGGCAAGGACGTCGTCTTCCACCAGGCAGCCATCCGCATCACCCAATGCGCCGAAGAGCCGCGCCTGGCCCTGGAAGTGCTGGTCGATGGGACATTCAACGTCCTGGAAGCGGCCGCGCGCGCCAAGGTGCCCAGGCTCGTTGCGGCCTCCAGCGCCTCGGTCTATGGCCAGGCCGAGAACTTCCCCACCACCGAGCGCCACCATCCCTACAACAACGACACCTTCTACGGAGCCGCAAAGACCTTCAACGAAGGGATGCTGCGCGCGTTCCGGGCCATGTACGGCACCAACTACGTCGCCCTGCGCTACTTCAACGTCTACGGGCCGCGCATGGACGTGCACGGCGCCTACACCGAGGTGTTGGTTCGCTGGATGGAACGCATCGCCGACGGGCTGCCGCCGCTGATCTTCGGCACCGGGGACCAAACCATGGACTTCGTGTTCACCCGGGACATTGCCCGCGCCAACCTCCTGGCTGCCGCCAGCGGCATCAACGAGGGCACCTACAACATCGCCAGCGGCACCGAGACCAGCCTGCTGGGGCTCGCCGAGGCGCTGCTGAAGGTCATGGGATCGGACCTGGAGGTGGAGCACGGGCCCGAACGCGCCGTCAACGGGGTTGCCCGCCGTCTGGCCGACACCTCGGCGGCGCAACGCGATCTCGGGTTCAGCGCCAAGGTGGGGCTCGAGGAAGGCCTGCGCAGGCTCGTCACCTGGTGGGAACCGCTGCGCGAGGAAGTCGCTGCCGGACGCCTGGCCGGGTCCAAGACGGGGGCGGGGCTGAAATGAACACCGTCCCGACGGTCGCCGCACCGTCAGCCCTAGAACGCATCAATGTCATGAAGCCTTGGCTGGGCGAGGAGGAAGCCCAAGCCATCGCCGAGGTCGTGGCCTCCGGTTGGGTGGCCCAGGGCCCAAGGACCGCCGCCTTCGAAAAGGCGTTTGCCAAGCACCAAAGGGTGGCACACGCGGTTGCCACCTCAAGTTGCACCACCGCGCTGCACCTGGCATTGCTCGTGGCGGGGGTGAAGGCCGGAGACGACGTTCTGGTTCCCTCCTTCTCCTTCATCGCCACGGCCAACGCGCCGACCTATGTGGGTGCGCACCCCGTCTTCGTCGACGTGGAAGCCGGCACCGGAAACGTCAGTGTTGAAACCCTCGAGCGGGGATTGACCGTGGCGACGACCGCCGTCATCGTCGTGGACCAGGGTGGCATTCCTGTCGATTTGTCGCCCATCCGCCACTGGTGCGACGGACACGGGTTGAAACTCATCGAAGACGCCGCATGCGCCGCGGGATCCACCTACCGCGGTGAACCGGTCGGTCGCGGGGCGGATGTCACTGCCTGGTCCTTCCACCCCCGCAAGCTGCTGACCACCGGCGAAGGCGGGATGCTCACCACGAACAACGAGGCATGGGCCGCCCGAGCCCGGACCCTGCGTGAACATGCCATGGGAGTCTCCGCGGCCGAACGCCACTCTGCGCTCGTCGCCCCGGCGGAAAGCTATGCGGAGATCGGCTACAACTACCGCATGACCGACATGCAGGCGGCCATGGGCCTGGTGCAGCTGGGCAAGCTGGACGCGATGGTGGCCCGCCGCTGCGACCTGGTGCAGCGGTACCGGGACGCGCTGGAGGTGATCGCCGGGTTGGAACTGGTGCGGGACCCGGAACACGGAACTTCCAACTTCCAGTCCTGCTGGCTCGAGGTCCTGCCCGAATACCCGCTGGATCGCGAGGGACTGCTCGAACACCTGGGCCGGCTCGGGATTTCCGCCCGACGCGGCATCATGGCCGCGCACCTGCAACCCGCCTACGCCCACCTGGCCAGCGGCGGACTGCCGGTGACGGACCGGCTGACCCGAAACACGCTGATACTGCCCCTGTACCACCAGCTCTCCGACACCGACCAGCAACGCGTCATCGACGCACTGGCAAACCCCAAGGAATAGGCCATGTCTCGGATATTGCTGCTGGCCGCCGGGGGACTGGCACGGGAGACCGCTTCCTCGATCGCTGACACAGGCGACCACGAGGTCGTTGGCATGCTCGATGACTCCCCGGCACTGCAGGGCGTCCTGGTGGCCGGGGTCCGAGTGCTCGGCGGCATCGACCTGGCCGCCGGACGCAGCGAGCTGCTGCTAGTGTGTGCCGGCAACGGCCAGATTCGCCGCGGCATCGTGCACCGGCTGCGGATGCTGGGAGTCGGACCGGAACGATACGCCGGCCACGTAAGCCGCAGCGCCAGCATCGGCGCCAGATGCTCACTGGGCCCCGGCAGCATCGTCCTGCCCGGGTGCGTATTGACCTGCGATGTCCGCATCGGGGCGCACGTGGTGCTGATGCCCCGGGTGGTACTGACCCACGACAACCACCTGGGAGACTATGCGACCCTGGCCGCCGGCGTCGTCCTGGGTGGGGGAACCCGCATCGGGGCCGCCGCCTACCTGGGGATGAACGCCAGCGTGCGGCAGGACCTGGACGTCGGGGACGGGGCGATCCTTGGCATGGGCGCCGTGCTGCTCCAGGACCAGCCGGCCAATTGCACCTGGGCCGGCAATCCGGCGCACCGGCTGGGACCGGCACCATGCAACACTTCGAACATGCAGCGCCATGCGCTGGCCGAGACAGCGGGGGAGCGATAGCCATGAAGATCCTGGTTTGTCCACACCACATGGGCATGGGAGGATCCCAGCTCAATGCCATCGAACTGGCCGGGAAGGTCAGGGAGCTTGGCCATGAGGTGGTCATCTACGCCCCGGACGGGGTGCTGGTGTCCATGGTCCGGGATCTGGGCATTCCCTATGCCGAGGCGCCCGACAGCGGGAACACCAAGCAATGGCGCCACGAACTGAACAGGCTCATCGACGAACACCGCATCGACGTGGTCCACGCCTACGAATGGGGACCCAGCCTCGCGGCAAGCTTCTCGGCGGGAATCCGCAACAGCACCCCCGTGGTGGCCTCCGTCATGTCCATGCAAGTGCCCGAATTCCTGCCCCGGCATCTGCCCATTATCGTGGGGACACCGGCACTGGCCACCGAACTGGTCTGGCAGCAGCGCACCGCGTTCCTGCTGGAACCACCCGTGGATGTGCAAGCCAACACCACCCGCGACGCAGCCACGGCCCGCAGGCACCTTGGCATAGCCGACGGTGAACTGGTCGTCTCGGTGGTCTCCATGCTGAGCACCGAGCTGGAGAAACTGCAGGGCATCCTCAGCGCCATCGCGTTGGTCGACCGCCTGGCCGAAGAACACCCGGTGCGCCTGCTGATCGCCGGGGACGGGCACGGCATGGCACAGGTGCAGGAACGTGCCTGGGAGGTCAACAAGGCTCACGGGCGCATAGTCGTTGATGCGCTTGGCTATCTCGAGGATCCGCGCCCCGCCTACGCCGCCGCCGACATCGTCGTGGGCATGGGCACCTCGGCCATCAAGGGCATGGCCCACGCCAAGGCGCTGGTCATACAGGGGGAAGCCGGCTACTGGCAGACCCTCACCGAACAAAGCGCCGAGCACTTCCTGTCCAATGGATGGTTCGGGTACGAGGGTCGCGGGGTCGCGGACCTCGAAGCAGCACTTTTGGCCCTGTTCTCCGATCCCGACCTGCGCGAGCGGTTGGGTGCCTTCGGCCGCTCCTTGGTCGAGTCCCGCTACAGCCTGGAACGCAGCGCCAATGAACTGGTCAAGATCTATTTCGACCTGCTGGCCCATCGAGGCAGTACCTCGACCGGAACGCGCGCCCGCTCCCTGCTGCGCTCGGCCTTTGAAGTTTCGCGGTTCCGCTCCGCAATGAAATCCGGGGCACCGACCGACCGCGAAAAGTGGAGCCACAGCGGGGTAACGCTATGAACACCGAACCAGCCATGCGCAGCATTCCCCTGGTGGACCTGCGGGCGCAGCAAGCGGAAGTCAACGACGAAGTCACCGGGGGGCTTGCCGAGGTCTTTGGCAACACCTCGTTCATCGGCGGACACCAGGTGGCTGAATTCGAACGTGCCTATGCGGATTTCCTCGGGGCACGGCACTGCCTCGGGGCCAGCAACGGAACCGACGCACTGGAGCTCGCGTTGCGTGCCGCCGGCATCGAGGCAGGGGACGAGGTCATCCTGCCGGCCAACACGTTCATTGCCACTGCCGAAGCCGTCTGCCGCATCGGTGCCGTTCCGGTGCTCGTCGACGTCGACCCCGAGTACCTGCTCATCGACCCGGCCGCCGTGGAGCGGGCCGTCACCGAGCGGACCCGGGCCATCATGCCGGTGCACCTCTACGGCCAGAGCGCCTTCATCGAGGCGCTCGAGCCCATGGCCGCAGCCCACGACCTGGCCATCATCGAGGACGCCGCCCAGGCCCAGGGCGCGAGACGGCATGGGCGGGCCGCCGGAACCATCGGCCTTGCCGCGGGCACCAGCTTCTACCCGGGCAAGAACCTCGGTGCGGCCGGCGACGCCGGGGCCGTGATAACCAACGACCCGGCGCTCGCCGAACGCGCAAGGATCCTCGGGGCGCACGGAAGCGCAGCCAAGTACGAGCACGACGTGGTGGGCTTCAACGCCCGCATGGACACCGTCCAGGCCGTGGTGCTCAACGCCAAGCTCAAAAAGCTTTCAGGCTGGAATGCGCAGCGCAGGCTCGCCGCCGAGCGGTATGCCGAACTGTTGCATGGGCTTCCGGGAGTCGTGGTTCCGCGCAGCGCCCCCGGCAACGAAGACGTCTGGCACCTGTATGTCATCCGGGTGCCCGAGCGCGACCGGGTGCTGAAGGCGTTGAACGAGGCGGGCATCGGGGCGGGGATCCACTACCCCTATCCGCTGCACCTGACCAAGGCATTCGCGTCGCTGGGACAGCCTGCGGGCAGCTTCCCCGTCTCGGAGCTCGCGGCAACCCGTATCCTGTCGCTGCCGCTGTATCCGCACATCACCGCAGAACAGCAGCAACGAGTCGTTGAAGCACTAAGCCTGGCGTTGTAAGGAGGGTGGCTACGGAATGGGAAAGGACATCATCGGTCTTCCATTGCTGACGGCTGCGCCGGGCACGGGATCCGATTCCGAACGCACCGCCACCTTGGCGCGCAATGTCCGTTCCGGTGCCTTGTGGACAGGGGCAAGCACCATGCTCCTGAGAGTCAGCAACATCGTCCTGATGGCATTTGTCGCCCGCATCGTGTCACCTGAGGAACTTGGCGTCTTTGCCCTGGCTGTCACCGTGCAGGCGGTCCTGGTAAGTGTCGCGGAATTGGGCGTGGCCTCGACCATTGCCCGCTCCGACGTGGATATCGACAGGATCGCTCCGACTGTTGTCACGATTTCGGTGGTTACCAGCCTGTTCCTGGGGTCGATGATGGCCTTGCTTGCCGGGCCAATGGCCGCCTTTCTCGGCTCACCGGATGCCGAAGGCCCCTTGCGGATCCTTGCCATCAGTGTCGCCCTGATCGGACCATTTGCCGTCCCCGGCGCACAACTCCAACGCACATTCCGACAAGACCTGCTCTTCCGCGCCAGCATCATCGGATTCATCCCAGGCAGTGCGGCTTTGGTATTGATTGCCCTAGCAGGCGACGGCGCGGCTGCCTTCGCATGGTCCCGTGTGGCGGGACAGATTGTTGCAGGACTCATCATGATGAAGTGCGTGGGCAAGAATTACCTCCCCGGCTTCAAGAAAGCGTACCTGCGCCCGCTGATGCAATTCGGAATCCCGTTGGCCTTGGCCAACATCCTGAGCCAAGTACTGCTCAACCTGGACTACGTGTACGTCGGCCGGATGATGACCCCGGCGGACGTTGGTGTCTACATGATGGCGTTCAACGTCTGTATGTGGTCGACCGCCGTCATCGGGGCCATGCTCAATGGCATTGTCCTGCCTGCTTTTTCATCGGTGCGCAGGGACGGTGGATCAATCGACAAGGCACTGGTGCAGGCCGTTCGAACTGTTGCGATGGTTTCGCTGCCCATCGCCGTATTCACGGGGGTTTTCTCCACCCCGATTGTCACCACGCTCTACGGTTCCCAATGGACGGCAGCGGGCCCGGTCCTTGCGGTCCTGTCTCTTTACGGTGTCGTCTCGGTGATGGGGCTGCTCTTTGCCAACATCATTATTTCCACAGGGAAGACCAGGGTGTTGTTTACCGTCCAGCTCGCGGCTCTTGTGGCCCTGATCCCGGCGCTCTATGCGGGAATACACTTTGGAGGGCTGATCGGTATCGGTATAGCCCATATCTGTGTCATAAGCGCTGTGACGCTGCCTGTTTATCTCCATGCGCTGCACAAGGCAACCGGCGCCAATATCTCACTGGTGTTCGGAGCTGCACGGCTACCTTTTCTTGCTGCACTGGCTGCAGGAACGTGCGCATGGCTGGTGACTTTCTCCCTCGACAGTGATCTCCTGAAACTTGGTCTCGGGGGGGCCACTGGCGCGTTGGTGTACGTCTTGGCCACTTTTCGACTGTGGATCGCGGCCTTTCACCGCGGACCGAAGCGCGAGGAATCGCCGCACAGCATGAGCGATGGAGCGGAGTGACATGGTCAAGGTATTGGTGCAGATCAACAGCTTGGCATTGGGTGGAACACAGATCAATGCGGTCGATCTTGCTGCAGAGGTCATGCATTATGGCTATGAATCGGTTCTGGTGGGACCGCGGGATACAATCCCGGATGGTCCATCGCTGTTTGAAATAGCCAAGCAACGGGGCATCGATGTCGAAGCATTTGATCGACCGCGAACGACGCTTGAAGGGGCGTTGCTGATGTCCAAGCTTGCTCGTCGCCACAAGGCATCCATGGTTCATATCTACGGTTCGTGGACGGCCCGACCAGCCTGGTGGGGACCGTGTTTGGGCGGTAGGAGACCCCTTGCGCTGACCATTTACGAAATGGCCGTCGCCCCGGAAACACCCAAGAGCCCGGCGCTCATTGTCGGCACGCGGTACCTTCTGGAAGACCTTGCCGGGCGCGTCTCAGGTGTCGAGTTGATCAGCCCACCGGTGGATACCTTCAGAGATGACTGCGAAACCGTGGACACCCGCCATTTCTTGGCGATGCATGAGCTCACCGCCAGACAACTCAAGATCGTCATGGTCACGAGGCTCGATGAAGATATGAAGGCCACCGGCGTTGAACATGCCATTGAGGCCATGGAACGGCTAACTGCCACGGACGCCGTCTTGGTGGTTGTGGGGACCGGTGATGCTGCAGCACGTCTGGCTCGCCAAGCCGAAATCGCCAATCGACGCCAAGGACGCAAGAGCGTGGTCATGGTTGGCCCAATGTCTGACCCACGCGCTGCCTATGCCGCCGCTGACATCGTCATTGGCATGGGTGGTTCAGCGGCTCGTGCGCTGTCTTTCGGAAAGCCACTGATCGTCGCGGGTGAATTCGGGTGGTACAAGCCATTCAATCCGCAGACTTCCAAGGAGTTGTTCAGAAACAGCTTCTGGAGTGATCGATCCATGGAGAAACCCGTGGACAGGCTCGTGTCGGCTCTGGAAGAAATTCTCGTTGACCCAACAGGACGAGGGGAACTAGGCAAGTTTGGCCGGAGGTTTGCAGTGGAGAATTTCAGCCTCGCCGCCATGGGGGCCGAACTGGCCTCGATCTATGCCCGATCGTTGCGAGAATACGGTTTTCGTGTTTGGTCCAGGGATCTTTCAGGCGAAATCTCTAGCATTCGCCGCTGGGTCGGGGCGACGATGGAACCAGTCGTTCGTGGAACAAGGAAGCTTGGGGCAACTGCCCACGCAAGGACAATGCAAAATGGGGGAAGAGAATGAAACTCGGTTTTTTGTATCCGGCACGTGATCCTTTGGAGCCCACAAACTGGTCGGGAACACCTGCCGGACTGGCTGGGGGATTCAGAGAAAACGGGGCGGTTGTGGTGCCGATCTGCGCTGTGATTCCGCCGGGGTTGCACCAAGCGGTGGCAATCTTGTCACGAATTACGGGCCGCCGCGGTGCCGTAGCCGACAGATTGGGCGTGCGGCAGTGGGCACGCACCAGGGCCCTGTCGAAGAGTCTTGCGGGGGCCGGGGAATTGGACGCGGTCGTGGCCATGGGAACAGAAATGTACGATTTGGCAAGTGTTTTGCGTGGTAGATTCCCGGCAGTCACATACGATGATGGGACCTTTCGTCAGATGGTTGACCACCCTGACTCCGACATCAGCCAGGCAGGCTTTCCCCGGAAACACGTTGAAAGGTGGATCCGGCGACAGAATGATTCCTGCAGGGAGGCAATTCTTTGCTGCACCAGCACCATGTGGGCAGCTGACTCCATCGCGTCGGACTACGGGATTCCGGCGGCCCGCATCGCGGTGGTTGGCATGGGGCATCGGCCGCGCACTGGAATCAGCGAGCACAGGGACTGGGCAAGGCCCCGGTTCCTGTTCGTTGGTGTCGATTGGAAGCGTAAGAACGGTGATGCAGTGGTGCACGCGTTCACCCGGCTTCACCGGACATTTCCCCAAGCCACGTTGGACCTTGTAGGCGAACACCCCCGAATCGATGTTCCTGGGGTTATCGGACACGGGATGATTCCTCGAAATGACCTCGCAGGGCAGAAAAAACTCGACGACCTCTATGCCGCATCAACAGCGTTTGTGTTGCCCAGCCGATTCGATCCCTCCCCAATTTCATATCTTGAAGCCGCGTCCGCAGGCTTGCCGGTCGTTGCCACTGCTGTCGGTGGAGCTGGAGAACTCCTCGGGAATGGTGCCATCACAGTCGATCCACTCAAACGCGACGAAATATACGCAGCGATGTTTCGACTGTGCGATCCGGAAGTAGCACAACTTATGGGTGCCCAAGCGAAACTGGCATCCGAGTCTTCCAGATGGACAGACGTTGCGGGACGGATCCTTGCTGGGCTTGCGGCAAGGGGCATCGGGCTGCCATCTGACGACCCGAAGAAACCGATGTTCCCAGAGACCGGAGCCCAGAGGCGATGAAACTATTCAAGGGGGTCAACCAAGCGCTTCTCAGATACCAGAACATTTCGGATCGGAAATGGCGTATTCCACCCGCGATCAAGATTCTCCCGGCGCGGGATGGAACGACCATCTATTACCTTTCACCTGCCGAGAACGCGCCTAGCGGCGGCGTCAAGGTAATCTACCGCCATGTGGAGTTGCTCAACGACATGGGTATCGCCGCTGCGGTTTTCCATGAAGAAGATGGCTTCTCCTGCGACTGGTTCGAACACAGTGCGCCAGTTGTATCTGCAAAATCGCTGAGGTTCCATGCGAACGACATTCTCGTGGTTCCGGAGTGCTATGGATACGGATTGCATACACTGCCGGCACAGATTCGAAAGGTCATTTTTAACCAAGGGCCACACCACACCTTCGACCAAATTGATTTCGATGCAACGGCTCCAGGAACCCCATACCGAGACGTCTTGAACCTGGAAGGAATCCTCACCGTCTCAGAAGACGGAGCAGAACTACTCCAATATGCCTTCCCTGAGATTGCTGTCTCGATCGCCCGAAATGTCATCGACCCGATCAATTTCAAATTGCGTGATGAAGCTGCACCGCATCACATCAGCTACATTCCTTCCCGGCGACAAGCCGAACTCGGACAGATCCGCCACATTCTTCGTTCTAGTGGAATCTTGGACGAAGGTGGATGGAAAATTGAGCCAATTATCGGGCGCACCGAATCGGAAATGGGGGACATCCTTCGGAGAAGTTCAATTTTCATGAGTTTGAGCGATCGCGACGGATTCGGTCTACCGCCTGCCGAGGCAATGGCAACCGGTTGTTTCGTAGTGGGTTATGCCGGGGGTGGAGGAAATGAATTTTTTGATGCCGCCTATTCACGGCAGGTTTCGGACACCACCGGAATGGTCAGGGAAATGTTAGCCGCCATGAACTTGAGCGATCGTGAGCGCGAAGAATACGGCAGCAAGGCAGCCGCCAGGATCCGAAATCACTACACCCAAGACGGACTGCGCGACGACTTGGACAGATTCTATGGGCGGATCCTGTGATGCGAATCCAACGGAACCACATTCTGGCGTTGACCGTGTGCACGGCCTTCTTAACGGTCTCTTGCACTGCGGAGACGGCACTTCCGACGGTTTCGTCGAAACCTGCGTCTCCCCATCAGAGCCCGACAATGGGGAGTCCACTCAACCTGCCCCTGAAGGATTGGGAGGGCGGGAACGATTTTTGGTCGAAATTTCCACGAACCCGTGACGCTGGGTGGGACAACCCCGACTTCTTTCCGATCGTGCTTTGGTACAACGGCTTGAGCACCGACGAAGAGGCCAAATACGACAAATCGCTGGGGTTTAATTCCTATATCGGGATGTCGGAAACGACTCCCTACAGATTGTTTGAGGATAACGACGTCTACTGGGTAGGACCACCCTTGAACGATTCGTTCACCAAGGAGAGTAAGAACTGGGTAGGCAACTTTCTGGGTGACGAAGTTGATGGAAGATTTACTCCCGAGGAAGGACAGCGGGTGCTGAAGAAGGCAAAAGAGGAGCTAGTCAGCAGCGACCGCTTTGATTATGCAAACTTCACCCAAATTGTCATGGGAAAGGACATGAAGAAGGAAGACTCTGAAAAGTTCATCAATGCCTACACCGACGTCGCGTCCATTGACATGTATTGGTACACCGTTCCGTTCTGCGATTGGCAGCCATCTCCGATCGAGTACTTGACACCGGTGCACCACGCCAACTGCCGGACAGCATCCAGTTATGGAAAGACCATGGATTCCTTGCGAGCCCGCGACGCCACAGACGGGAAATTGCAGCGCATGTGGCAGTTTGTGGAGTTATTGAATGGAGGCCCGGGCGACGATCAAGCTTTCGTTGCAAACATAACCCCGGGCCAGCTCCAAGGAGCGGTGATGAACTCCTTGATCCACGAGGCACGAGGCATCGTGTACTTCAACCAAAGCTTGAATGGAGCTTGCACGGGAGGATCGCTCGTGAGACAAACAATGGTTGACCCTGAATTCTGCGCAAAGGATCAGGTTGCCGCGGCCGGAGAGATCAACAATCGCATCCACGATTTGGCGCCGGTTCTCAACTCACAGACCTATGTACACGACTTCGGTCCTGGACTCGACACCATGCTTAAAGTCCATGACGGGTATGCCTATATATTTTCGATGATTGATGACGACCCCAAGCCCGGCGCCAGAATCTTTTCAGTTCCACCCGAGCTGGCGGGAAAACCCATCGAAGTCCTTTTTGAGAATCGAACGATTTCGCAAGGATCAGATGCGTCGTTTACCGACACTTTCGACGCGGAATATTCCTATCACATCTACAAGGTGGAGTTATGAGTACGGATGTTGATCATGTTCTCCTGACCAGATTCAATCTTCCTTCCAAGGGGCCCGAAAGCTACCTCAGGACGCGTGACGGTTGGCTAGTTGATCGGGTTGAATTGTTTGAACGCTATTGCCTTCCGTCAGTTGAGAATCAAACCTGCAGTAATTTTCACTGGATCATCTACTTTGATCCGGAGTCCCCGCCATGGCTCAAGGAGAAAATCCATGAGTGGTCTGCGGATGGAGTGTTCGTCGCCATCTATCGGGAAGAAGTTCCCCAACGAGACCTTGTCGCTGATATTCGCGCGGTGACAGGGGCTCGGCACACCCAACTCATCAGCACAAACCTTGACAACGATGACGGACTCGCCGTTGATTTCGTAGAGCGGTTACAGCGGGCACGGTCCGAAAGCCCACGTACCGCAATTTATCTCACACAAGGTTTGATCAAGAATGCAGGCAGGCTATATCGGCGCAAGGACCAGGACAACGCGTTTTGCTCCGTCCGAGAAGACTGGTCCTCGGTTGTCACGTGCTGGACCGACTGGCACAATCGACTGGCACTTCAAATGCCAGTCCTCGAAATCGCGGGGGACGCAGCTTGGCTGCAAGTGATTCACGAGCTGAATGTCAGCAACCGGGTACGGGGTCGACGGACGGGGCCCGCCCAATACCTTCCAATCTTCGGGAAAATGCTTGATGATGTTATAGTCCCGGGGGTGTTGGAAGCCGCTGTGGAAAACATCTGGCACATCCCGAAGCGAACCGTTCGGGATGCAGGACGCTCAGCCGTCAAGAACTTGGCCATGAAGGTGGCGGGGAAGGACGGGCTGGAAAAACTGAAAAATCGAATGCAGCAAGCTCAAAAATGATTTCAATGAGTTGACTGAACTGGGGAGTCAGAAAATGATCAATGAAAAACTTCAAGGCACGAGAAAAACCAAGCCAAATCAGGTTTTTCTATTCATAGAACAACGCCATGTTTCTGCATGATCTCGCTAGCGGCCTTCTCCGCCGGTGGTACCTTGTCCTATTCGGCCTCTTGGTAACGGCCCTGGGGGGCTACTACCTGTTGCAAGTCGTCCCGGTGACATACGAAGCCACATCCAGTGTGGTGTTGGTGCCGCCTGCGACAGCAGTGATTGAGGGCGAAAACCCTTACCTCTACATGGGCGGATTGGATCAGGCATTGAGCGTCCTGACCGTTCGGATGAGTTCACCGACCGTCGCTGACCCAATCCTCCACAAACGTACTGATCTCACTTACACCATAGGAAAAGACGTGTCCACAGCAGGCCCGATCGTGCTTGTTGACGCCGAAGCCGGCACGGAAGCCGAGACCCTTAAGATTCTGGATCAAGTGGTAGCAGTCATTCCTGAGAACTTGAAGCTGCTGCAAGACCAACTCAACATCCCTAAGAACGCCAGGATCACGGCAATGACCATCGTCACAGACACCACGGCCAAGGAAGTAAACAAGAAACAAATGAGGGTAGTCTTGGCCGCGGTGGCAGCCGGCTCTGCCGTGACAATTCTAGGTACTGGCCTCCTAGATAGGCTTCTCGTGCGCCGCAAGGCGAAGAAGGCCCTTAGAAGGCCGAAGGCCACAAAGCAAACGGATCCGGCAGCGAATACAAGATCACGTGCGCGCAACGGGGAACAAGCCAACGCAGAGAAGAACGCCTCGGCGTCAGGAGAGCGAAAGTCGTCTGAGAGCGCCACCGATGGCCCTTCACAGACAAATGATGGATCCACACAAGACGAACTCATTACGTCTTCGACCAAGCCGTGAAGTATGGAAAACCAGATGGTAAGCGAAAGGGCCGCGCCCGGAGCCTCACTGCGTCGCATCGTTCCTCCGACGGATGCCGTTACCGTGTTGACGCTGTTCTTCGTGGTTCTTTTCGTCATACCTTCTGACCGACGAATTGGCCCGCTTGGCGGTGCTGGATCCCTGGCAACCCTCTTTGGACTAGGCGGATTGCTGTGGTGGTGCTGGCACCAAGTCCGACACAGCGACGAGATGGAAAACCGTGGGGTCCAATGGGTCCGCATTGCTGCATTCTGTTTTGTAGGTGCTGTGCTTGCCAGCTACGCAAAGTCGGCGTTGACGTCCTTGCCACAGACCGATGCGAGTGTCGCTGATATGGGCATTCTACGGGTGGCCGCGCTGCTCGGAGTGTTGCTGGTTGCCAACGACGGGATTCCTAGCCAAGAACGATTCATGACATTGATAAGACGCTTGTCGATGGTGGCTGGCCTGTACGCATCGCTGGGGCTTCTGCAGTTCTTCACAGGTCTGAGCATTGTGGATTCCTTCCAACTTCCCGGACTGACAGCCACGGGAGCATCAGGAATCGATGGCCGAGCTGGATTCGTCAGATCCGAAGCGACTGCGATGCACCCGCTTGAATATGCAACCGTGTTGGCGATGACGCTGCCGTTCTGCCTTACCCTGGCAATTTATGACAGGAAGCGTTCGGCCTTCATTCGATGGTATCCAGTAGCGGTCATTACCTTTTCCTCGGTTCTCTCGGTGACCAGATCTGCCTTGATAGGTGTGGCCGCGGTCTTTGTTGTTCTCTTCCCGACTTGGCCGTCGGGAATCCGCAAAGGAGTAGCAGTCATGATGGGACTGGGGCTGGTAATTGTCTACTTCGCCGTACCCGGAATGGCTGGAACGATCATCGGAATGTTCTCCGGCAACGACACAAGTGTCAGCTCACGAACAGGTAGCTACGACACGGTGCTGAAGTTTGCTGAGATCAGTCCATTTGTCGGCCGCGGATTCGGAACGTTCCTGCCTTCGTACCGAATTTTGGACAACCAATATCTGGTGAGTCTCATTGAAATCGGGATTGTGGGTCTTGCGTCGTTTCTCTTGCTGGTTGGTTGCAGCATCATTCTTGCGTTGGTCGCACGCAGGCACTACAAGCAACAAGTGATCCGTGGAATGGGAATGGCCCTCGTGGCTTCGATGGTTGCAGGTGGCTTGCTATCCGCCTTTTACGATTGCTTTGCCTTCCCACAAGCTTGCAACCTCATCTTTCTGATGGCGGGACTTTGCGGAGCATATATGAACATCCGACGAGTGCCTCAGGACCTTCGAACGACCCGAAAGCTTACGGTGAAGCCGTGAATGCGTTTCAACGATTCCGACAAAGAATTAGGAATCACGGCAATATTTTGGCCCGACGTTGGTACCTGGTCCTCATTGCGATCATCTGTATGGCCCCTGTGCTTTATGCGGCACATACCGCAACAGGAATTTTCTATGTTTCTGCAGACGTATTGTTCCTGCCACCACCGGCAGCCGTTGGCGGAAACACGCTGCGCGCAGATCCCGGGCGAACAGTCTATTACGCAGCAGTGGTGGAACGACGGTTCAACGGGGAGTCTCCGGAAAGTGTTCCTCGTCCGACCGACGCACCTCTTTATGGGACGGGGATTCGCAATGGATTTGCCGTGTATCTTCCGAACGCCGGGGGACAGTGGCAATCGAACTTCAACAAGCCCGTAATCAGGGTAGAAATCGTTGGTGAAGACAGCGCAGTTGTCCAGCTGGAGCTGGACCGCATCGTTCACAGAATTGAGGAACTGGCTGTGGAACCCCAGCAAACCATGGGCGTCAAGCCGGAAGCTTTCATCACAACGGAGATTTCGCCCGAAAGACCCACAATTGCGCACTTAGGTGTCAGGAACAGCCGGGCCGAAGTTGCGCTTCTCCTGCTCACCGTCGGGCTGGCCGTGGGAGTCGCGCATGTCGGCGACCGCCTCGGCGCATTTGCAAAACGTCAAAAGAGAGTCAGCGGCACGGCACCGATACCGCGTTTCGGTGCCCGGAGCATGTGAAGCGCACTTTTCAGACGGATCGCAGGCGACGCCCGTTTGGGCCCGTGCGCAGCCGATCCGCGGGGTCTTATCGGGTTTCTGGATTTTCAGTTGCCTGGCAACGACACGACGGAATTCCTTTGAAACATTGCCCCGGGGCTACGCCCGACTGCTCTCATCGCGCTCCCACGCGGCACGCGTTGAGCCGTCTGCGCCAGAAGAGAGGCGCCTCTGGTTGAGCCTGGCGCGAACCACAAACGACGCATAGACCATGGCATCGAATGCGCTCACGGGTCCGCGAACGGAGCCAATGAGCTGGCGTACGGTTCTCCTCGACCCGATGTCTCCGCTGCCCAGGAAAGTCGTCGGCACCGGTCCAACGGGATTCTTCGCGTTCGCCTGCTTCCGCACAAACTCCTGCTGTCCCCGGTAATTGCGTTGCAAGATCGCAAACAGGCTTTCGACAGTACGGGGGGGCACGACGCGAACCGGGGGAGTATGGAGAATCGCTTTCTCCCAGGACTCGAACTGCTGGTCAACGAAGAGATCATCGGCCGTCAAATCGGGGAACTTTCCGAATCTCGCATGTCCTGCCTCGGTCAACCCGTAGACACCGGCTCCCCACAGGGCCTGATTGGTCGCGGGGATTCTGCGTCGAGCCCGGTAGAACGATTTCACCGGGGCTGCTGCCTGCGAATCGTCGTATTCAAATGCAGGGCGAGCGGCCAGGACGTCGCTGTGCGCGAGTCTGTCCAAGACCATTTTCAGTGCCGTTGGAGTCATCTCGATGTCGGCATCCAGATAGATGCGGGGCCACCTGGTGGCAATCGCATCCGCTTCGTTCAATGCGGCAACCTTTGACGCTGCTTCGACCTCGATGACCCTGACACCAGCGAAGGACGAAGCAACCCGGAACGTATCGTCGGTGCACCCGTTGCAGGCGACAATGACCTCCACCGCCCCGGTCGACGCCAGCTCGGCCAGACACCCCAGGGTGCGTGCAATGACGGAGGCCTCGTTGTGGGCCGGGATGATGACGGTCCCGGAGGGGAAATCAGCGCTGGGTGACTGCTGGGCACCGGTGCTTGGCCGAGGCAGGCCGGCCCAGCTGTTCTCATCCAGCAAGGTTCTTAGGATCCCGCGCCGGCTGGGCTTGTAGGCGCGCAACGCCTCGGCCAGCAAGACCGCCGCGCGGAATCCGTTGGCGTAGCTTGTCCCGTGGTACTTGCGGATATAGCGGATGCGGTTGATCGACATCAACGCGTTCAAGGATGCGGACGAACCGGAGCCACCCATATGGTGGGTCATGCGCGCCGCGGGTTCGTACCAGATGCTCGCACCGCCTTCGCGGGCACGCCGGAAGTAGTCGACCTCTTCGGAATAGAGGAAAAACTGTTCGTCCCATGTACCCAGCCGTAGGACCAGCGATGACTCGATGAGCAACGCAGCCCCGGTGGCCCAGTCAATGCGGTGCGGATGCTGATAGCTCTCGGCATCGTAGTCCAGCTCGGACGCCCAACCGGGTCGGCCGGTGAACCTGGCTCCGAAAAGCGCGTCACCCACTGCCGTCGCGATGCTGGGTTCCCTGCGCAGCGACACGTAGGTCGCTCCGTCGGATTCCAGCAGCTGAGGCACGACGATTCCGGCACCCGAGCGGCGCATTCGATCCATGAGCATTGCGATTGCGTTGGGTTCGACGCGGAGGTCCGGGTTGAGAACCAGAACGGCTTCGCAGTCCCCGGCATGCCGCATCACGGCATTGAGGCCGCCGGCATATCCGAGGTTTCCTCCCGTGGAAACGGCCATGACGTCGTCATGTTTGGATAGTAGCTCGAGAGTCGCGTCGTTCGAGCCGTTGTCGGCGACCACGACGCGTAGGCACAAGCCTTTGGCTTGCTCCCGAAGACTCGACACCAGGTCCTCGACGGTGTCTTCATTGTTGTATGTGACGGCAAGAACGGCCACGTCGGCGTGTTCACCGAGTGCGACAAATCTCCCGGGAATCCCGGGCTCCCGGGAGAGGGACATCGGATCCTTGATGCTGCGTTCAGGGGTGTCCGAGTAGGGCTGAAATGCGGGTTTTGGTGCGGGCAGGAGCCGGCTTTCCTTCCTCAGCCGCAGAAGACTGGGTGGATCGTCCACCAGGTAGCGGCGAGCCAGCCGCCTGGGTTCAAGTGCCAAGCGCCAAGCCCACTCCATACCGTTTGCACTTGCCCAATTGGGTGCGCGTTGGATGCTTCCGGCAAGGAAATCCACGACTGCGCCAAAGGCCAAGAGGACGTTTGCGCCGGTGGCAAGGCCGTATTTGGCCATCCAGAGCTCTTGGCGCGGTTTGCCCAGCCCGACAACCAGTATCTGGGTGTGCGACGATCTGATGGACTCCGCCAACTCCAGCGAAGCGTGGTGGTCCACGAGATCCTTGCGGTCCGGTGCCCAATAACCGCTGACCTTGAGATTGGGGCGGTTTCTGGTGACGGTGCGGGAGAGAACCCGCTGAACCACGTAGGATCCGCCGAGGAAGCCGACGCTTAACCCTTCGTTCTCCGCCCGGTCCAGAAGTGGGCCGATGATGTCGCTGCCCGCGAGCCGGGGCCAGGTCTTTCCGGTCAACCGCGTTGCCTCGGCCACAAGCGGAGCGCCGTCAAGCAGAACTAGCCAATCATCTCCGTTGGTTCCGTGCTTCACCGACGGAGACGACTCCGAGGCAGGCATGCCCAGAGAGTAGTCCAGCGTGTCATACCAGCGCCCGAGGCGGCCGAATTGCGCAATATGATCCAGGTTGGCCGACACCACTGACAGCGGGCGATGGCCGGCATCTACCCGTTCGGAGGAACGCGCCCGTTCGGTGACCCGATCCAACGCGTCTTCAAGGTCCAGAAGGTCAACGATGACACCGACGAGATCGACCTGTTGCATTGCGCCCCCAAGGCAGTTCACGCTTGACCGGTACCCGGTACCGGTCCTCCCCATTTACTCCAATCTATGCGTTGTCAGGGGTAGTGAACAGGTGGCTTTGGGCCGATGCGTACTCTACTTTCCGTCAGGATCCACGTAAGTACCACGCCCAGGGCAGCCCCGAGTCCATTGCAGATGACATCGCGCACCGAACCGACCCGATTACTGAGAAAGACGAATTGGACCACTTCAACGATCAACGAGATGCTGACGCAGGCGAGCCACGAAGTGAGCCAGCGCCGATTCCTGAACCACAGCGGGACCAGTGCCCCCAGCGGCACGAAGAAGAGCACATTCGCGGCTGCCTCGACATGGCCGAACCGAATATCGTCTGTGAAGCCGTGCTGCTGCATCGAACGCAGGACTCCAGAAATGGCTTCCGGCAAGTGGAAATCCCCAATCTTGACGATGAAGGCGACGAACACCACTACAAGCAGGTAGGAAAGGATCAGAACGCTGACCCATCGTCGAGACGGCGTCCTCACGCTCATAGACGTTGCAGCCGGTCGTCGGATTCCAGATAGCGGGCCTTGGTCACGGGACATGTCCAGTGGCCGTCGTCAAAAGACAGGGGATGGCCGGCTTCGCCCACCCAGCCCACCCGCTTGGCGGGGACGCCGGCGACGATTGCGTAGTCGGGAACATCCTTGGTTACGACCGCGCCCGCGGCGATGGTCGCCCACTTGCCGATCCGAAGCGGTGCGATGCACACTGCCCGGGCGCCGATGGATGCCCCGGTCGCGATGCTCACCCCCACCATGTCCCAGTCGTCCCCTGACTTCAAGGAGCCGTCCGGGTTGATGGCGCGGGGGAACAAGTCGTTGGTCAGTACGACCGCGGGGCCGATGAAAACCCCGTCGGCCAGAACCGCCGGTTCATAAACCAGGGCATAATTCTGGATCTTGCATCGGTTACCCAAGCGAACACCGGGCCCGATGTATGCACCGCGGCCAACATTGCATTCGACACCCAGAACGGCATTTTCGCGAACCTGGGCCAGATGCCAAATATTGGTTCCGGCACCCAATGACGCGTCCGATGCGACGTCGGCACTCGGCTCAACATGAATCATTTCCATTCCCCCAAAGTCTGATTCGCTGCAGGACTCAGCTGCCTCTTTCCAACCATGGGCCAGAACGTAGCCGGGGTGCAAGAGCTTAGGGGGAATCGTGCCGCTTAGTTTTGTGCTGTCCCCTCGCCGAGGTGCTCGGTTTGGCCATCCCGCAAACCCGGTTCCTTGCGCAGTCCGGTCAAGCCGTACCAGGCAAGGTTCACCACGTGGGCGGCGACGGTCCGCTTGTCCGGGTGCCTGGCATCCAGCCACCACTGCGCCGTCATCGCGACCATCCCGACGAGCATCTGCGCGTAGATCGAGCCGTCCTCGGCGCTGAATCCCCGGTGGGTGAATTCGTCCGCCAGGATGTGCTCGACCTGTTCGGTCACCTTGGTCAACAACGTGGAGTACGTGCCTTCGGGCTGGGACGGCGGGGCGTCGCGCACCAGGATGCGGAAACCCTCCGTGCACTCCTCGATATAGGTCAGCATCGCCAGCGCCGCCTTTTCCAGGAGCACTCGCGAGGAGTCCTCCTCGCCGGAAAGCGACTCCGTGATCCGGTGCAGCAGCTCCCGGTATTCGTTGGTGACCACTTCCATGTAAAGCGCTTCTTTCGAGCCGAAGTGCTCATAAACCACGGGTTTCGACACGCCTGCGGCTCGGGCAATTTCCTCGATCGTGGTCCCGTCGACCCCTCGCATGGAGAAGAGATGGCGCGAAATGTCGATCAGCTGCAACCGGCGCTGTACTCCGGTCATGCGCGTGCGTGGGCGTGCGGTGGGGCTCATAGTGATCATGGTAACCACAGGTATGGCCTAAACGAGGCCTAGTCGCAGAGCTGTGACAAGTGGACTGACACGCACCTTTGTCCAAGTCGCATCCATGGCCCCAGTCGTGGCAGAATAGTTCACTGTGCCGGTGAGGCGAGCTCAACGCACATTCCGCCCTGGTGTAATGGCAGCACCCCAGCCTTTGGAGCTGTGGAGTATAGGTTCGAATCCTATGGGCGGAACACATCACCCATTGAATTTCCGGGAATTTTCCCGGGATAGAATGGTGAGGCCTGGCCCGGCCGGTCCGGCTAGCCAATGTACAGGGAGTACCAATCTTGAGCGTTCACGCCAACGCACCAGCCGCTGTCATCGTTCTCGCCGCAGGGGCGGGAACCCGAATGAAATCGGCAAAACCCAAGATCCTGCACSAACTCGGTGGCCGTTCCATGGTGGGGCACGCGCTGGCCGCGGCAGAGGGACTCCAGCCCCAAACGCTCGTTGCCGTGGTCCGCTTTGAGCGCGAACGCGTCGTTGAGCACCTTCTGCAGATCAAGCCCGATGTCATCATCGCCGACCAGGACGAAATCCCCGGCACCGGCCGAGCCGTGCAGCAGGGCCTCGAGAAGCTGGATCCGGCGCTCGAAGGCACCGTGGTGGTCACCTACGGCGACGTCCCGCTGCTGACCACCGAACTCCTTGGCGAACTCGTTGCCGCCCACGACCGCGAGGGCAACGCCGTCACCGTGCTCACGGCACTGCTTGAGGATGCCACCGGGTACGGCCGCATCCTGCGCGCCGAGGACGGGACCGTCACCGGCATCCGCGAGCACAAGGATGCCAGCGATTCCGAACGCGCCATCCGCGAAGTGAACTCCGGCATCTACGCCTTCGATGCGCAGGTGCTGCGCTCCGCACTGGCCGAGGTCACCACCGACAATGCGCAGGGCGAAATGTACCTGACCGACGTGTTGGGCATTGCCCGCTCCACCGGGGGACGGGTCGCGGCCGTCGTGACCGAGGATGCCTGGCAGGTCGAGGGCGCCAACGACCGCGTGCAGCTCGCCGCGCTCGGCAAGGAAATGAACCGCCGCATCCTGGAAAAGTGGATGCGCGCCGGGGTGAGTATCATTGATCCGGACAGCACCTGGATCGACGTCGACGTGGCCCTGTCCAACGACGTGACCATCAAGCCCGGGACCCAGCTCCACGGCAGCACCGCGATCGGCACCGACGCGGTCATCGGCCCCGACACCACCTTGGTCAACACTCATGTCGGCCGCGGAGCCAAGATCGTCCGCTCGGACGTCACCGACTCGTCCATTGCCGAAGGCTCGTCGGTCGGCCCCTTCGCCTACCTGCGGCCCAAGACCAACCTCGGCCCCGACGCCAAGATCGGCGCCTTCTACGAGACCAAGAACATCACGGTCGGCCGTGGGTCCAAGCTCTCGCACCTGGGCTACGCCGGGGATGCCGAAATCGGTGAATACACCAACATCGGTTGCGGCAACATCACCGCCAACTACGACGGCGTCAACAAGCACCGCACCGTCATCGGATCGCACGTGCGCACCGCCTCCAACACCGTGTTTGTCGCCCCGGTCACCATCGGGGACGGCGCCTACACCGGTGCCGGTGCCATCGTCCGCAAGAACGTTCCGGCCGGGGCCCTTGCCCTATCCGTGGCCCCGCAACGCAACACGGAGGGCTGGACGATCACCAAGCGTCCCGGTTCCGCCGCCGCGGAGGCCGCATTCAGGTCCGCACTGGATTCCGGCGCAGCCGCCGAGTCCGCGGACCAGGTCAAGTAACCCTCCACATCATTTCCGATCCCCGTCTGAGTGAGAAAGCGATCCCATGAGCGAACTAAGCTATAACGTCGATAAGAAGCTGGTGCTGGCTTCCGGGCGTGCCCACCCGGAGCTTGCCGAAGAGGTGGCCGCGGAGCTGGGCACCGAGCTGCTCCCGATGAGCGCCTACGACTTTGCCAACGGGGAGATCTACGTCCGCTCCGGCGAATCCGTCCGTGGCAAGGAAATCTTCGTCATCCAGGCACACCCGGCCCCGCTGAACAACTGGCTCATGGAACAGCTGATCATGGTCGACTCCATGAAGCGTGCCTCGGCCCGGCGCATCACCGTGGTGGCCCCGTTCTACCCCTACGCACGCCAGGACAAGAAGGGGCGCGGCCGCGAGCCGATCTCCGCCCGCCTGGTCGCCGACATGTTCAAGGTTGCCGGCGCGGACCGCATCATGAGCGTTGACCTGCACACCGCGCAGATCCAGGGCTTCTTTGACGGCCCGGTCGACCACCTCTTCGCCATCCCGCTGCTCGCGGACTACATCCGCGGAGTGGTCGGCGATGACCCGGTCACCGTGGTTTCCCCGGATACCGGTCGCGTCCGCGTGGCCGAGCAGTGGGCCGAGCGCCTCGGCGGCGCCCCGCTGGCCTTCGTGCACAAGTCCCGCGACCTGACCGTCCCGAACCAGGCGGTCTCCAAGACCGTCGTGGGCCAGGTCAAGGACCGCACCTGCGTGCTCATCGACGACATGATCGACACCGGCGGAACCATCGCCGGCGCCGTGAAGGTCCTCAAGGACGCCGGTGCCAAGGACGTCATCATTGCCGCCACGCACGCGGTGTTCTCCGACCCGGCCGCGCAGCGCCTGGCCGAGTCCGGTGCCCGCGAGGTCGTGGTCACCAACACCCTGCCGATCCCGGAATCCAAGCGATTCGAGACCCTGACCGTGCTTTCGATCGCACCCCTGCTGGCCCGCGCCATCAAGGAAGTCTTCGAGGACGGCTCGGTCACCAGCCTCTTTGACGGCGACGCCTAACCAGCTGCCCTTGCCGCGACGGCAAGTTGTCCTCGGGCCCCTGTGCTGCTCCGTTCCCGGAGCGGCGCAGGGGCCCGAGGCCGTTTGCGGCCCGGAGCGATGAACAACCGCCAATTTCTGTCAGAAGCCCGGTTCCTGCTAAAATACTTACTTGTGCCCAGGCGAGGGAACTCCATGCAAATGGAGGGCCGTTATCGACGAGGCTAGAAACGCACTTAGCGTCCTTCTCCTTCGCAGGAATCGGATGATGATGCTTCTAGGCCCGAGCGGGGCAGGAAACAATCAATCATCTTCCACAGGAGAACACCATGGCTAACACCATCAAGCTTGACGGCGAACTGCGCACCGACTTCGGTAAGGGTGCCGCACGCCAGGCACGCCGCGCCGGCAAGATCCCGGCAGTCATCTACGGCCACGGCACCGACCCGGTCCGCGTCCTGCTCCCGGTCGCCGCAACCACCCTTGCCGTTCGTGGCGCCAACGCCCTGCTGAACATCTCGGTCGAGGGCGAAGACACCATCACCCTGGTGAAGGACATCCAGCGCCACGCACTGCGCCAGACCGTCGACCACCTTGACCTGCTGATCGTCAAGAAGGGCGAAAAGGTCATCGTTGAGGTTTCCGTCCTCATCCAGGGCGACCTGACCGCCGGTTCCTCCCTGTCGCTTGACCACCCGGTCATCGCCGTCGAAGCAGAAGCCGTTGCACTGCCGGAGCACGTTGTTGCCAACATCGCCGGCCTGCCGGCAGGCACCCAGGTCCTCGCCTCGGACCTGCTCCTCCCGGAGGGCACCGCACTGGCCATCGAAGCCGACGTCGTCGTTGCAACCATCGACGCCGCAGCAGTCGAGTCCGAAGAGGATGCAGCGTCGGCAGCTTCCGCCGAGTAATCATCCTCATATTGGTTCTCGCATGACTAGAGAAACCTGGCTTGTAGCCGGGCTCGGCAACCCCGGGCCCGGCTACGCGCATAACAGGCACAATGTTGGCCAAATGGTCCTCGACGAACTGGCCTCCCGACTCGGGGGGAAGTTCAAGACGCACGCCTCCCGCGCCCAGATCCTCGAGGGGCGCATGGGAATCGGCGGCCCCCGTCTCGTCCTGGCAAAGCCGATGACCTACATGAACCTCTCGGGCGGCCCCGTGGCCAACCTGGCGAAGTTCTTCGGCATCGACCCCGCCCACGTCATTGCCGTGCACGACGAGATCGACATCCCCTTCGACACCGTCAAGCTCAAGCTCGGCGGGGGAGAGGGTGGGCACAACGGGCTGCGCGACATTTCCAAGGCCCTGGGCACCAAGGACTACCTGCGGGTGCGCGTGGGCGTGGGGCGGCCCCCGGGCCGCATGGAGACCGCGGACTACGTGTTGAAGGACTTCTCGAAGGATGAAAAGAAGGACCTTCCGTTCCTGACCGACACGGCGGCGGACGCCGTGGAGGAATTGGTGAACCACGGGCTGGAAGTGGCGCAGCGCAAGTTCCATGTTGCGCCATAAGAACGTGAATGGTTCGGTGAAACATCTTGCGTGATTTCTGCGATTTGGTCAACGATCTTGCGACTCATACACTGTTCTAGTGCCGTTTCGGCCCCAAATCGAGGGGTCGGCAGCGGGAGGCCTCCGAGACTGGGCCACCCCCCCACCCGCTGCCGACCTCTTTTTTGTGCCCGGGAACGGGCCCGTGGTGCAGTGGTAAGGGTCCACTTATATGCCTTGGGGGCCAGGACGTGGGAGAATTAGCGAAGCAAATGATGCCGTATTCAAGATGCGGCCCGCGAAGACCGCCGCCCGACGGGCGAGGATGCACCCGCGGGCACATCCGGCATGGAACAACCTTCGGAGGATCCCAACGTGTCCAGTGCTTCGCCCACGACGCAAGATACCCTTCCCCGGCACCTGGATGACGTGGAGGTCTCCCGACTGCGGGCCGACTTCCCCATCCTGGGGCGCAGCGTCAACGGTGTTCCGCTGACATACCTGGATTCCGGGGCCACCTCGCAAAAACCAAGTTGCGTATACGAAGCCGAACAGCACTTCTACGAGAACTTCAACGCGGCGGTCCACCGCGGGGCCCACTCGCTGGCCGTCGAGGCCACCGACGTCTTCGAGCAGGCCCGCACGGATGTCGCCGGCTTCATCGGCGCCAAGGACAACGAGGTCATCTGGACCTCCAACGCCACCGAGGCGCTGAACCTCATAACCTATTCCTTCGGCAACGCCAGTGCCGGCCTCGGGGGAGAAGCCGCCCGGGCCTTTGCCCTGGGCGCCGGGGACGAGATCGTCGTCACCGAGCTCGAGCACCACGCGAACCTGATCCCGTGGCAGGAATTGGCACTGCGCACCGGCGCCACCCTGAAGTACATTCCCGTGGATGAGTTCGGTGCCTTGCGCATGGACCTGGCCGGGAAGATCATTACCCCGGCCACCAAGGTGCTCGCCTTCACCCATGTCTCCAACGTCCTGGGCACCGTGACCGATGTCCCCGCACTGGTGGCACTGGCCCGCAACGTCGGGGCGCTGACCGTCCTTGACGGCTGCCAGTCGGTCCCGCACCTGCCGGTGGACGTCAAGAAGCTCGACGTGGACTTCATGGCGTTCTCCGGGCACAAGATGCTCGGCCCCACCGGGATCGGCGGGCTGTACGGCCGCGCCGGGCTGCTGGACGCCATGCCGCCCTTCCTCACGGGAGGCTCCATGATCACCTCGGTGACCATGGAGAAGGCCGAATACCTGCCCGCCCCGATGCGCTTCGAGGCCGGCACCCAACGGATCTCGCAGGCCCACGCCCTGGCCACCGCCGTTTCCTACCTGCAGGAGGTCGGCATGGACCGCATCGCCGCCTGGGAGGAACTGCTGGGCGAGCGCATGCTCACCGGCCTGGGAGCCATCCCCGGCGTGCGCGTCCTGGGCCCGGACCGGGGGGCAGCCCGCATCGGTACCGCGCCCTTCGTCGTCGAAGGCGTGCACCCGCACGACGTGGGCCAGTTCCTGGACTCGCGCGGCGTGGCCGTGCGGGTTGGGCACCACTGTGCCCAACCGCTGCACCGCGCGCTGGGCGTCGTCTCCAGCACCCGTGCCAGCACCTACCTTTACAACACCACCAGCGACATCGACCGCCTGCTCAACGCGGTGTCCGATGTGCGCGGATACTTCGGAGTCGGCAAATGAGCGATCTGGACCAGCTGTACCAACAAATCATCCTGGACCATGCCAAGGCCCGGCACGGTGCCGGGTTGGTCGAGGCGCCCGAGGGCGTGGCCAGCGGCGAATCGATGCAGCACAACCCGGTGTGCGGTGACCACATCCGCCTGCGCATCCAGCTTGAGGGCAGCACCGTGAAGAACGTTTCCTGGGAGGGGGACGGCTGTTCGATCTCGATGGCCTCGGCCTCGGTGCTCAGCGAGATGGCCGAAGGCATTGAACGGGATGAATTCATGGTCATCCTCGACGAGTTCCGCGAGCTCATGCGCTCGCGCGGATCCCGGGCCGGTGACGAGGAAGTCCTGGGCGACGGAGCGGCCTTTGCCGGGGTCTCCAAGTTCCCCGCCCGGGTCAAGTGCGCCATGCTCTCCTGGGTGGCCGCCGAGGCAGCCCTGTTGGCCGCCAACGGCTAGGAGCCACGCCCCCGTATGGCAAAGGGCCGGGTTGGCGGGCCGCAGGAGATCCTGTGGCCCGCCAACCCGGCCCTTGTTCGTGCGCAGTCGGGCTAGGCGTTGTTCTCCGGAGCCTGGAAAACATCCGGGATGCCGTCTTTGTTCTCGTCCCTGGCGGCGCGTTCGTTCACCTGGCGGTAGCGGCGGTCGCGTGGCCGCAGCCAGATTGTGCCGAGGATCGCTGCCAGCAGGGACCCTGTCAGGATCGCGACCTTGGCATGGTCGTAGTGCGGCGAAGCCAGGCCGAAGGACAGCTCCGACACCAGCAGCGACACGGTGAAGCCGATTCCGGCCAGGAACGTCACGCCCAGGAGGTCGCCCCACTTGGTGTCGGGATCCAGGTTGGCCTTCGACGACCGGGTCACCAGCCAGG
The DNA here is from genome assembly GCF_001863355.1 of Arthrobacter sp. UCD-GKA. Taxonomy (NCBI): domain Bacteria; kingdom Bacillati; phylum Actinomycetota; class Actinomycetes; order Micrococcales; family Micrococcaceae; genus Arthrobacter; species Arthrobacter sp. UCD-GKA. Next base: position 127,519 of record NZ_MOLR01000008.1, read on the forward strand.
TGGCGCCCAGGATGCCAATGGGCTTGCCGAAGACCAGTCCGAAGACAATGCCCCAGAGCACCGGGTCGCCCAGGGCCGAGGCGAAGCCCTCGGCGCCACCGACGGCCACGCCAGCCGAGAAGAACGCAAAGACCGGGACGCAGAAACCGCTGGAGAGCGGGCGGAAGCGGTGCTCGAATTGCTCGGCCAGGCCCGGCTTGTCGATTTCATGCTTGTTCTTGCGCAGCACCGGGACACAGAAGCCCAGGACAACGCCGGCAATGGTCGAGTGGATGCCCGAGCCGAAGACCAGGGCCCAGCTCGCGATGCCCAGCGGCAACAGGATGACCCAGGGTGCCCAGAGGTTCGCGGCAAAGAACCTCGGCCACATGTGCGTGAGGAATGCGTAGAGGCCGATGGGCGCGATCGCCATCAGGAGGTACGGCGGGCGCAAGTCATCGGTGAAGACGAAGGCGATGATGACAATGGCAATCAGGTCATCGACCACCGCGAGCGTCAGCAGGAAGATGCGCAGCGGGGAGGGCAGGTTCGACCCGATGACCGCAAGCACCGCAACCGCAAAGGCGATGTCGGTGGCGGTGGGGATGGCCCAGCCGCGCAGGGTTTCCCCGCCGGTGGAAGCATTCAGGGCGGCAAAGATCAGGGCCGGGACCAGCACCCCGCCGAAGGCCGCCGTCACCGGGACGATGGCACGTTTCATGTCGCGCAGGTCCCCGGCGACGAATTCCTTTTTCAGCTCCAAGCCGACCAGGAAGAAGAACACCGCCAGCAGGCCGTCTGCGGCCCAGTGGCCGAGGGAGAGGTTCAGGTCGATGCCGAAGGCCTGGAAACCGACGGTGAAGTCGCGCAGGGCGAAGTAGCTGTCGGATGCGGGGGAGTTGGCCCAGACCAGCGCCACGACGGCGCCGATGATCAATACGAGGCCGCCAACGGTCTCCTTGCGGAGGATCTCCCCGATGCGCAGGGACTCGGCGTAACTGCCGGGGCCAAAAACCGTCTTGGATTTCGGCGTGGGTGTGGGGGTTTGGCTCATGGTCTACTTCGTTTCATTTCGGGGACGCTGAAGTTATCGCCGACCAGACTTCCCGGCACACCAAGAACTACACTAACGCCTAAACGTGTCCCGATGCACACCGAGGCAACCGCATGACCTTCAGAACAGGGTGCTTCGTGGCCGCTGGCTGCATCGCCGGGGTAATCGTGGAAGACGACAGGACCGGTGCCTGACATGCCTTGACGGGCACGCACGCACCGGTCCCGGGGAGGGCACCAGCCCACCGAAGAAATCGGCGGATTGGTTTGGCCCGATCCCTAGACGCGTTCGATCCAGGAGGACACCTTGGCGCCCTGCAGCGCCAGCGCCTTGGAGATGAACGGCTCGGCGGCCGAGGCGATCTTGCCGCCCACGAACGGGATGGAGGAGGACACGGTGGCTTCCACGCCCAGTGCGGAGCCCGCATCGGTGGCCTTCAGCGACTCGGTGCCGGCGACCGAGACCGGCAGCGATCCGACGGTGACCTTCAAGGTGGCCTGGCGCGAGCCGTCGGCGGCGGGGGCGGACCAGGACTCGACCTGGGTGACGTCGACGGTCTGGCCGACGAACTTCCGGGCGATTTCCGGGGCCCGGTCGGTGGGCAGGGTGCGCACCGTGGTCAGGGTGAACGCCGCGGCGGTGTCGCCGGCGACCTCGAAGCTCTTCAGCGTGCCGCCAACCAAACCGGTCAGGTGCTCGGCGAAGTCGCGGTCTGCCAGCGTGGCAATGACGGCCTCGGGGGCATGGATCAAATCAGTGGTGGCGTTAAGGGCCATGGGGCAAAACTCCGTAAAATAGATTGGCCGAACCAAATGTTCTTGCAACCCCACCAGCGTACCGGGCATGGGCGCGCGCGGCGGTACGCTTGAATGGCGCACCCCGGGACCCGGCATGGATCTCGGGTACTTGTGTTGTGCGCGTACCCGGTCTTCGGAAAGGACCCCACTCGATGGCGCTTCACGGCCTGCGCACCGCCCTGCGAGAAGACATTTCCTTTTCCCGCGTCAGATCCAATGCGGCCACGACCTATGCCGCCCGCGCCAACGAGCTGGAGATCGCGGCCCCCGCCGGGATGCGCGCGGTCATCACCGCCGAGGCCGTCGAGGCCCTGCGCACCAAGGTCGCCGGCGGCCTGCTGCTGGCGGTGACCGCCACCGGCCGCGAGGCCGAGGAACTGGTGGCCGGGCTGCACGGGTTCCTGCCCGCCGACGCCGTGGCGGAATTCCCCTCCTGGGAAACCCTGCCCCACGAGCGGCTCTCCCCGCGTTCGGACACCGTGGGCCGGCGCCTGCACGTGCTGCGCCGGCTGGAAACCCGGGATCCTTCCCTGCAGGTCATCGTCGCCCCGATCCGCGCCGTCATCCAGCCACTGGTCGCGGGCCTGGGCAAGCTGGAACCCGTGGAGCTTGCGGTGGGGGACGAATACGAGTTCTCCGCCGTCGTCCGGGCCCTGGCCGACGCCGCCTACGCCCGGGTGGACATGGTCACGCACCGCGGCGAATTCGCCGTGCGCGGCGGCATCCTCGATGTCTTCCCGCCCACCTCCAACCACCCGGTGCGCATCGACTTCTTCGGGGACGAGATCGAGGCCATGCGCTACTTCTCGATCGCCGACCAGCGCTCGCTTGAGGGCGACGCGCCCACAGCGATCCAGGCCCCGCCCTGCCGCGAGCTGCTGATCACCCCGGCGGTGATGTCCCGGGCCGCGAAGCTGCAAACCCAGATGCCCGCCGCACGCGACATGCTCGCCAAGATCGCCGGAGGCGTCGCGGTGGAGGGCATGGAGTCCCTGGCCCCGCTGCTGGTCGATGCCATGGTCCCGCTGCTGTCGGTGCTGCCGGCCGAATCGATCGCCGTGGTCATGGAACCCGAACGGGTCCGGGCCCGGGCCCACGACCTGGAAGCCACCAACGCCGAGTTCCTGGCCGCCGCCTGGGCCACGGCCTCCGACGGCGGGGCGGCACCCCTTGACCTGTCCCAGGCCCAGGCGCAGGCCGCGGTGGACGAACTTGAGGCCGGGAACTTCACCTCCCTGGCCGCGACCCGCACCCATGCGCAGGCCGCCGCGGTGTCCTGGTGGTCGCTGACCTCGCTGGGATCCGACACCGAGCTGTTGCCCGAGGCCGACTCGATCCGCATCAACGCCCGCGAGCCGCGCGGCTACCAGGGGGATGTGGCCGAGATGCTCGAGTTCATCTCCGGGCGCATCAAGGACGACTGGTCGATCGTGGTGGCCACCGACGGCCCCGGTCCCGCCCAGCGGCTGGCCGAGCTCTTCCACGACGCCGACATCCCCACCCACCGCATCAATTCCCTGGACGAGGCGCCCACCCACGGGCTGATCGAGATCACCACCGGCCAGGCCGGGCGCGGGTTCGCCCTGGATTCGCTGAAGCTCGGCTTCCTCACCGAGGCCGACCTGCTGGGCCGCTCCAGCGCCTACGCCCCGCGCGGGGCCAAGCGGCTGGCGGCCAAGCGCCGCAACGCCGTGGACCCGCTGACCCTCACCGAGGGCGACTTCGTCGTCCACGAACAGCACGGCATCGCCAGGTTCGTGGAGCTGATCGCCCGAAAGGTTGCCGGCGGGGCAGATGCCAAGCGCGAATACCTGGTCCTGGAGTACGCGCCGTCCAAACGCGGGGCACCGGGGGACAAGCTCTTTGTCCCCACCGACCAGCTGGACCAGGTCACCCGCTACGTCGGCGGGGAGGCCCCGACCCTGTCCAAGATGGGCGGCTCGGACTGGTCAAGCACCAAGTCCAAGGCGCGCAAGGCAGTCAAGGAGATCGCCGGGGATTTGATCCGGCTCTACTCCGCCCGCATGGCGTCCCGCGGGCACGCCTTCGGAGCCGACACCCCCTGGCAGTCGGAGCTGGAGGAGGCCTTCGCCTACGTGGAGACCCCCGACCAGCTGACCACCATCAACGAGGTCAAGGCCGACATGGAGCGCGAGATCCCGATGGACCGGCTGGTCTCCGGGGACGTGGGCTTCGGCAAGACCGAGATCGCGGTGCGCGCCGCGTTCAAGGCCGTGCAGGACTCCAAGCAGGTCGCCGTGCTGGTGCCCACCACGCTGCTGGCCTCCCAGCACCAGCAGACCTTCACCGAGCGCTACTCCGGCTTCCCGGTGCGGGTCAAGACGCTCTCGCGCTTCCAGAGCGCCAAGGAGTCCAAGGACATCATCGAGGGGCTGAAAAACGGCACCGTCGACGTGGTCATCGGCACCCACCGGCTGCTTTCGGACACCGTGCAGTTCAAGGACCTGGGCCTGGTGGTGGTCGACGAGGAGCAGCGCTTCGGTGTCGAGCACAAGGAACAGCTCAAGAAGATGCGCACCAACGTGGATGTGCTGTCCATGTCCGCCACCCCCATCCCGCGCACCCTGGAGATGTCCCTGACCGGCATCCGCGAGACCTCCACGTTGGCCACCCCGCCGGAGGAGCGCCACCCGGTGCTCACCTACGTGGGCCCGCGCACCGACAAGCAGATCTCCGCGGCCATCCGCCGCGAGCTGATGCGCGACGGGCAGGTCTTCTTCGTGCACAACCGCGTCTCCTCCATCGACAAGGTCGCCGCCGAGCTGCGCGAACTGGTCCCCGAGGCCCGGGTGGAGGTGGCGCACGGCAAGATGAGCGAGTCCCGGCTGGAGAAGATCATCCAGGATTTCTGGGAGAAGAAGTTCGACGTGCTGGTCTCCACCACCATCATCGAGACCGGCCTGGACATCTCCAACGCCAACACGCTGATCGTGGACCGGGCCGACAACTACGGGCTGTCCCAGCTGCACCAGCTGCGCGGGCGCGTGGGCCGCGGCCGCGAGCGGGCGTATGCCTACTTCCTGTGGAACGCGGAGAAGCCGCTGGGCGAGGTCGCCCTGGAGCGGCTCAAGGCCGTGGCGGCGCACAACGAGCTCGGCTCGGGCTACCAGCTGGCCATGAAGGACCTGGAGATCCGCGGGGCGGGCAACCTGCTCGGCGGGGAGCAGTCCGGGCACATCGCGGGTGTCGGCTTCGACTTGTACCTGCGCCTGGTGGGCGAGGCGGTTGCCGACTTCAAGGGGGAGTCCGACGAGAAGACCGCGGAGATGAAGATCGAGCTGCCGGTCAACGCGCACCTGCCGCACGACTACGTGCCCGGTGAGCGGCTGCGCCTGGAGGCCTACCGCAAGATCGCCGCGGCGACCGACTTCGCGGCCCTCGACGACGTGCTGGCGGAGCTGGTGGACAGGTACGGGCAGCCGCCGGCCCCGGTGGTGAACCTGTTGGAGGTCGCCCGGATCCGCATCCGCGCCCGGGCCCTGGGCCTGACCGACGTGGCGATGATGGGCAACGCCATCAAGTTCGCCCCGGCGGCCATCGCGAACCTGCCCGACTCGCGCCAGCTGCGCCTGGCGCGGATGTACAAGGGCGCCGCCGACAAGCCGGCGCTGAACGCCATCACCATCCCGAAGCCGAAAACCTCGGCGATCGGCGGCAGGGACCTGGTGGACGAGCAGATCCTGGAGTGGGTCTCGTCCGTGCTCTCCAACATCTTCGAGGTCGAGGCACCGCGCGCCAAGGCCTGATTAGTGCCGGACACGCCGATGCCGGGCGGGCCTGCCCCTGGTGGGGGCGGCCGGCCCGGCATCGGTGCCTGTCGGGTCCGCGGGGCGGTTCCTAGGCGGTGGCTGTTTCGCCGTGGTGGATCAGCACCGGGCACTTGGCGTGGGCGGCCAGCGAGCTGGACACCGAGCCCATGACCAGGCCCTTGAAGCCGCCGCGGCCGCGTGTGCCCAGCACCAGCATGGCCGCGTCCTTGGAGGCCTCGATCAGGTTGGGGGCCGCCGGGCCCATGGTGACCTCGCGTTCCAGGTTGGCCGGGACGTTCTCGCCGAAGGCCTCGGTGATGGACTTGTCCAGTGCGTCGCGGGCGTCCTGCTCCGGCGCCCACTCCGGGGTGTAGTCCTCCAGCGCGATGCGCGGCAGCCACGAGGAGAAGGCCACCAGGTCGTGGCCCAGGGATGCGGCCAGGGACGCAGCATAGCGCAGCGCGGAAATCGATTGCGCCGAACCGTCAATGCCGACAACGATCTTGCTGCGGTCAGTTTTTTCCATGGTGAAACGCTCATTTCCTCAATCGGGGAAGGCTGGTCCAACGGGGCCCAAGGGTCCCGTTGGGTTCATCATACCCTCGCCCACCAGTGATTTTCTACGAATTGTAGAATTTCGGCGGTGAAGCTTCACGCTGCCGGGACACCCGATTCCGGTCCCGCGGGCAGCACTGGCGCGGCGCATGCAAAAAGGAGGCCGGGGCGCCACCAACACCAACGACCGTGCACCTGCTGGCGCGCGGGTCTGGATGCTGCGTGGCGCTCCGGCCTCCTTCGGAGAAAACCGTGCGGGAGACTAGTCCCGCTGCGAAGCGGTCTTCGACGGGTTCTTGTCCGACATGCCCAGAATGTGCTGCGGGATGCCGAAGGCCAGGATGGCCAGCACGAAGCAGGAGATGCCCGGGATCCAGGCGTTTTCCAGCGTCCAGAACGACAGCGAGTAGAGGCAGCCAAGGAACAGGATGAAGAACACCGCGAAGGCGATGAGGTTTCCGGCCAAGCGGCCCTGGCCCGAGTGGGCTACGTTCTTGCCGTTCGAGTACACAGCGATTCTCCTAAAATGGTCTGGTTTCAATGCGCGTTCGAGGGTGGGTGGTCAGTAGCCCTCGGCGCCTTGTTCACCCTCCACAATAGCAACTCCGGAGCTGGAACCAAGACGCGTGGCCCCGGCATCGATCATGGCACGGGCGGTTTCCAGCGAGCGGACCCCGCCGGAGGCCTTGACGCCCAGGTCCGGGCCGACGGTTGCGCGCATCAACGCCACGTCCTTGAGCGTGGCGCCGCCGCCGCCAAAGCCAGTGGAGGTCTTCACGAAGTCGGCTCCCGCACGCACCGAGGCGCGGCAGGCCAGGATCTTTTCATCGTCGGTCAGCATCGAGGTTTCGATGATGACCTTCAGGATCGCCCCGCCCTCGTGCACGGCGTCGGCAATGGCGGAAATGTCGGCCACCAGTGCCTCCTCGTCCCCGGCCTTGGCCGCGGCGACGTTGATGACCATGTCGATCTCGTTGGCACCGTCGGCGATGGCCCCGCGGGCCTCGAAGACCTTGGACGCGGTGGGGGTCGCGCCGAACGGGAAGCCGATCACCGAGCAGGTCAGCACCCCGGAACCGGCAAGTGCGGCGCTCACGGTGGAAACCCAGATCGGGTTCACGCACACGGACTTGAACTTGTACTTGGCGGCCTCGGCGCAGATGCGTTCGATGTCGGCGCCGGTGGCATCGGCGTTCAGGATCGTGTGGTCGATGTACGAGGCGATATTGGTGTCGTTGGTGCTCATGGCGTGTGTATCAGGCTCCTGGTCGAGATGAAGGAAAGTCGGGGTGTGGGGGAGCGGGTCACCGGCGGAGCAGGTCCGCAAGTTCCTGCTTGATGCGCCCCAGCGCCCCGGTGGCCGCGGCACGGGCCGCCGGAAGCCCGGCGGGGCCGGCTACGGGGGTGATGGTTTCAAGGTAGCACTTGAGCTTGGGCTCGGTTCCCGAGGGGCGCACGATCACCCGGGTGTTGGCCGCGGTGGCAAAGAGCAGCCCGTCGGTCGGCGGCAGGTTCGCCCCCAGCGACAGGTCCTCGAACCCGGTGACCTCTTCCCCGCCCAGGGTGGCCGGCGGGGCCGAGCGCAACGCGGCCATCATGCCGTCCAGCAGCCCCAGGTCCGCCACGCGCACCGAGAGCTGGTCGGTGGTGTGCAGCCCGTGGGCCAGCGCCAGGGCATCGAGCACCTCGGGCAGCGAGGATCCGGCGGCCTTGAGCTCGGCGGCGTAGTCGGCCAGCAGCAGCGCCGCGGAGAGCCCGTCTTTGTCGCGCACCAGGGCCGGGGCCACGCAATAGCCCAGCGCCTCCTCGTAGCCGAAGGCCAGGTGCGGCACGCGGGAAATCCACTTGAACCCGGTCAACGTGTTCTCGTGCGCCAGGGAATGGGCCGCGGCGATGGAGGCGAGCATGCGCGAGGAGACGATGGAGTTGGCCAGCACCGTGCCCGGCGCGGCGTTCGCGGCGGCGCGGTCGCCCAGCAGCCAGCCGAGCTCGTCCCCGCGCAGCATCCGCCAGCCGGTGCCCTCGAACTTCACCGCCGCGGCGCAGCGGTCCGCATCGGGGTCGTTGGCGATGACCAGGTCGGCGTCGGTGGCCCCGGCCAGCGCGAGAGCCAGGTCCAGGGCGCCGGGCTCCTCCGGGTTCGGGAAGGCGACGGTGGGGAAATCCGGGTCCGGCTCGGCCTGCTCGGCCACCAGGCGCACCCGCGAGAATCCCGCCTGGCCCAGGGCCTGGGCCATGGTGTGCCCGCCGACCCCGTGCATCGGGGTCAGCACGATCCGCAGGCTTTCCCGCGCCGCCGCCAGCGCGTCGTTTCCCGTGCCGCCGGCCCGGGGCACCACCGAGGCGATGGCATCCAGGTAGGCGCCCTCCACGTCCCCGGGCTCCCCGGCGCCGGGCAGCACCTCCCAGCCGTCGGCGGCCAGCGCGATCTCCGCCATGGGCTCGTCGTGGTTGATCCGTGCGGCGATCTGCGCATCGACGGGAGCGACGATCTGCGCGCCCTGGCCCCATCCGGTTTCGGCGCGCCCGCCGAGGTAGACCTTGTAGCCGTTGTCCGCCGGCGGGTTGTGGCTGGCGGTGACCATGATCCCGGCTTCGGTGCCCAGCTCGCGCACGGCCCAGGCCAGCACCGGGGTGGGCAGGGCGGCGGGCAGCAGCTGCACCTGGATCCCGGCGGCGGTGAGCACCGCGGCGGACTCGCGGGCAAAGGCGTCCGAGTTGTGCCGCGCGTCGTAGCCGATGACCGCGCGCGGCACGTAGGCGCCGTCGGCCGCAGCGAGCAGGACGCGTCCGATGCCGGCGGCCGTGCGGCGCACCACCATCGAGTTCATCCGGTTCGGCCCGGCACCGAGTTCAGCGCGCAGCCCCGCGGTGCCGAAGGCCAGGTTCCCCGCGAAGCGGTCCGCCAGCTCGGCGTGTGCGTCCCGGTCCCCGGCGGCAACCTTCGCGCACAGGGCCCTGAGCTGCGCGGCGGTGGCCGCGTCGGGATCCTGGCGGGCCCAGGCGGCGGCGCGATCCAGCAAGGCGGTGTCCGGTGCGGGGCTGCTCATGTGGTTGGTTTCCTTTGTGCGGCGGGTTCGGGGTGCGTGGTGCTTGGTGGCGGCTAGAGCTTGGCGACGATGTCGGCCAGAAGCGCGGAGATCCGCGGGCCGGCGGATTGGCCTGCCTCGATGACCTCTTCGTGGCTCAGCGCGGTGGCGGAGATGCCGGCGGCCAGGTTGGTGACCAGCGAGATCCCGAAGACCTCCATGCCCGCGTGGCGTGCGGCGATGGCCTCCAAGGCGGTGGACATGCCCACCAGGTCGGCGCCGATCACCTTGGCGTAGCGCACCTCGGCGGGGGTCTCGTAGTGCGGTCCGGTGAACTGCGCGTACACGCCCTCGTCCAGGGACGGGTCCACCTGCCGGGCCAGGTCCCGGATGCGCGGGGAATACAGGTCGGTCAAGTCCACGAACGTCGCACCCTCCAGCGGGGAGGTGCCGGTGAGGTTGAGGTGGTCGGAGATCAGCACCGGGGTGCCCGGGGTCCATGCGGGGTTCAGCCCGCCGCAGCCGTTGGTCAGCACCAGGGTCTTGGCGCCCGCCGCGGCGGCGGTGCGCACCCCGTGGACCACCGCGCGCACGCCCTTGCCCTCGTAGAAGTGGGTGCGCGCGCCGAGCACCAGCACGCGCTTGCCGCCGGCGGTGAGCACCGAGGAGATCGTGCCCACGTGCCCGGGCACCGCGGCTGCATGGAAGCCGGGAAGCTCGGTGGCATCGATGCGGTGGGTGGTTTCGCCGACCAGGTTCGCCGCCTCGCCCCAGCCGGAACCGAGCACCAGGGCAATGTCGTGGGTCGGGACGCCGGTGAGTTCGGCGATCTTGGCGGCGGCGGCGTTGGCCAGGTCAAAGGGGGCGGATTCGTTGTTGATCACGGGGTTAAACCTACCGGCGGAACCCCGCCTTGTCAGGTGGGAGGGGCCCGGTGCCGCCGGCCCGCCCCGTGCGCGGCCGATTGCCGTCCGTGCCCCAGCGTGTGCGTTGTGCACTTAACCGCGCGGTAGGGAAGAATGGGGGATCGTGAGTGCACAACGCGATTTCAATTCCCCCAGGCTTGTAATTCTCGGCGGTGGCCCCGGTGGCTACGAGGCCGCGATGGTTGGCGCCCAACTCGGCGCCCAGGTCACCATCGTCGAACGGGCGGGGATGGGAGGCTCGGCCGTGCTGACCGACGTCGTCCCGTCCAAGACCCTCGTGGCCACGGCCGACGCCATGCGCCGGGTGGTCGGGGCACGCGAATTCGGCGTCCAGCTCGGGGATGCCAATGCCGTAGCCGTGGCCGACCTCTCGGTCATGAACGCCCGCCTGCTGGAGCTGGCCCGCGAGCAGTCCTCGGACATCCACGTGGGCCTGGAGCGCGTCGGGGTGCGCGTGGTCATCGGCGAGGGCAAGCTGCTCGACGCCTCCCGGGTCGAGGTCTCCCGTGCCGACGGCAGCACCGAGACCATCGAGGCCGACGCGCTGCTGGTTTCCGTTGGCGCCCACCCGCGCGAGCTGCCCACCGCGATTCCTGACGGGGAACGCATCTTCAACTGGACCCAGGTCTACAACCTCAAGGAAATCCCCGAGCACCTGATCGTCGTCGGTTCCGGTGTCACCGGTGCAGAATTCGCCTCGGCCTACAACCTCTTGGGCACCAAGGTCACCCTGGTCTCCTCGCGCGACCGCGTGCTTCCCGGCGAGGATGCCGACGCCGCCGAGGTCCTCGAGGAGGCCTTCAAGCTCAACGGCGTCAACGTCGTGGCCAAGTCCCGCGCCGAAGCCGTGGAACGCGACGGCGACACCGTCAGGGTCACCCTGGGCGACGGCCAGGTCATCGTGGGCAGCCACTGCCTGGTGGCCGTCGGCTCGATCCCCAACACCGCCGGCATCGGGCTGGAGGAGGCCGGCATCAAGCTCTCCGAGTCCGGCCACATCCAGGTCGACGGCGTGTCGCGCACCACCGCCACCAACGTCTACGCCGCGGGCGACTGCACCGGGGTGTTCGCGCTGGCCTCGGTCTCCGCGATGCAGGGCCGCATTGCCATGGCGCACCTCCTGGGCGACTCGGTCAAGCCGCTGAAGCTCAACGAGGTTTCCTCCAACATCTTCACCTCCCCGGAAATCGCCACCGTCGGCGTCACCGAGCGGATGGTCGACGAGGGCAAGTACCAGGCCGACATCATCAAGCTGGACCTGGCGACCAATGCCCGGGCCAAGATGATGAACGTGACCCAGGGCTTCGTGAAGATCATTGCGCGCCGCGGCTCCGGAACCGTCATCGGCGGCGTGGTGGTCGCCCCGCGCGCCTCCGAGCTGATCTTCCCGATCGCGTTGGCGGTGCACAACAAGCTGCACGTCGATGACATTGCCGAGACCTTCTCGGTCTACCCCTCGCTTTCGGGCTCCATCTCCGAGGCGGCCCGCCGCCTCCACGTCCACCTCTAGGGACCTTCCGCCGGTACGCCGGAACCGTGGCCGAACCGCCGCAATGTGCGCCAACCTTGGGGCCCGTTGCGGCGGTTCGTTCCCTTTAAGCCCGGGTTCGGGGCCGCCCCCCGTGGCATGCTGGGGGCTCGGAACGGGTGAGACCCACAGTACACTTGTCCAAATAGTGGAAGGACTGTCCGAAGGGTGGACGTCCAGCCTAAACTTGACTCCTAGTAACTTGCAGGAACCCACCAAGAGAATCACGAGCCCATGTCCAACAAGACCGCGGTCGTCGCACCGAAGGAAAACACACGCGGACGCGTGTTGTTTGCCAGCCTCATCGGCACCACCATTGAATTTTTCGACTTCTACGCCTATGCGACCGCATCGGTGCTGGTTTTCCCGACGCTGTTCTTCCCGAACGCCTCGAACGTCAACGCGATCCTGTCCTCGTTCGCGATCTTCGGCGTGGCCTTCGTGGCCCGCCCGGTGGGCTCGGTGCTCTTCGGGCACTTCGGCGACAAGATCGGCCGCAAGGGCACCCTGGTGGCCTCGCTGCTGCTGATGGGCATCGCCACCTTCCTGATCGGCTTCCTGCCCCCGGCGCAGGGAAACTTCGTGGTGCTGGCGCCGCTGATGCTGGTGCTGCTGCGCTTCGCCCAGGGCCTGGCCCTCGGCGGGGAATGGTCCGGTGCCGCGTTGCTGGCCACCGAGAACGCCCCGGCCAACAAGCGCGCCATCTACGGCACGTTCCCGCAGCTGGGCGCGCCGATCGGCTTCATCATCGCCAACCTGATGTTCGTGGGCCTGCAGCTGGGCCTGACCCCGGAGCAGTTCATGTCCTGGGGCTGGCGCGTGCCGTTCATCCTCTCGGCCGTGATGGTGGCCGTGGGCCTGTGGGTCCGCCTGAAGCTGGTCGAGTCCGTGGCCTTCACGAAGGTCGTTGACCAGAAGAAGGTCGCCAAGTCCCCGTTCAAGACCACCATGAAGTACCACTGGCGCCCGGTGCTCGCCGGCACCTTCATCATGCTGGCCACCTACGTGCTCTTCTACCTGATGACCGCCTTCACGCTGACCTACGGCACCGCCCCTGCCACCGTCGAGGCCGCCCGCGCCGCGGCCGAGGCCAAGGGCAAGGTCTTCGACGCCGCTGCCGAGGCCGCCTTTGCCCCGGGCCTGGGCATCGCCCGCCCCGAGTTCCTCACGATGCTGATCATCGGCGTGGTCTTCTTCGGCATCTTCACCATGGTCTCCGGGCCGCTGGCCGAGAAGTTCGGCCGCCGCAAGTTCCTGATGTACGTGACCGGCGGCATCCTCGTCTTCGGCCTGGCCTGGACCCTGATGTTCGGCCCCGGCAAGGGCGCGGCCATGGTCGGCCTGGTCGTCGGCTTCACGCTGATGGGTGCGACGTTCGGCCCGATGGCCGCCTACCTGCCCGAGCTGTTCCCGTCGAACGTGCGCTACACCGGCTCGGCCATCGCCTACAACATGTCCTCGGTCATCGGCGCGGCACCGGCCTCGTTCGTGGCCATCGCGCTGTGGCAGTTCGGCGGCGGCAACACCGTCTGGGTCGGCGCCTACCTGGCGCTCGGCGCGGTGCTCACGCTCGTCGCCCTGTTCCTGACCAAGGACACCAAGGACGTCGACTACGAGAACAACGTCTCCTAGCGACAACTGCCGACGCTGCCCGCCCTCCCCACGGAGGGCGGGCAGCGTGCGTTGACGCCGGGGCTACTCGCCCACGGTCCCGTCGAGGCATTCGCGCAGCAGGTCCGCGTGTCCGTTGTGCCGGGAGTACTCCTCGATGAGGTGCACCAGGATCCAGCGCACAGACACCATCCCGTGGTGCCCGGCCTCCACCGCACGCTCCAGCGGCTCCGAGCCCAGTGCGGCATCGGCGAAGGCCGTCTCGGCCTTCCAGGCGGCGAGGGGCAGCTCCACCATCCGGTCATCGGGCTCCGGGAAGTCGAAGTCGGTGTCGTTTCCGTCCGGGCCCCAGTACAGCGGCGGCGCCGGGTCGCCGGCCAGGCACGTGCGGACCCAGAATCGTTCCACATCGCCCAGGTGCCGCACCAGGCCCAGTAGGGACAACCCGGAGGGCAGCACCGCGCGGGTGCCCAGCGCCGTCGCGGTGAGCCCCGCGCACTTGAGCTCCAGGGTGCGGCGCTGGTAGTCCAGGAACGCCAGCAGCGTCTCGCGCTCGCTGGCGCACGGTGGCGGGTCGGTGCGCGGGTCCGGTGCGCCCGCCGCCTTCATTTCTGCCGTCATGGCCACCAGCCTAGGGCCCGTCACCCGTTCCGTGGGCGAAGGCCCGCTCGGATGCCCGGCGGGAACCCGGCGCCACCGCGCCGGCCCAACAAGGGGGTGGCCGGGCAACGCAACGGGGCGGCCCGGCCTTCGCATGGAAGACCGGGCCGCCCCGTTCGGTGCGGTGTGCGGGCGTGGTCAGTCGCCGATGGAGGCCAGCACGGCCCCTGCCGAGACGGTGTCGCCCGGAACGGCGCTGAGCCCGGAGACCACGCCGTCGCAGTGCGCGGTCAGCGGCTGTTCCATCTTCATGGCCTCCAGGACCACGATCAAATCTCCCTCGGAGACGGTGTCACCGTCGGCCACGGCCACCTTGACGATGGTGCCCTGCATGGGGGAGACCAGGTCCGCCCCGGAGCTGCCGGCGGCGGCGGTGGAACGCGAGGAGCGCTTCTTCTTCCGCGTCTTGCCGTTGGACGAGGAGGACACGGTGCCCAGGGACGCGGGCAGCACGACCTCCAGGCGCTTGCCGCCGACCTCGACGGTGATGGCGTTGCGGCCCTCGTCCTCACCGGGGGTGCCGGCGGTGGCGGGGTCCCAGGCGGGGATCTCGTTGGAGAACTCGGTCTCGATCCAGCGGGTGTGGATGGAGAACGGGCCCGACTCCGGGGTGAACGCCGGATCGGCCATCACTGCGCGGTGGAAGGGCAGCACCGTGGGCATGCCCTCGATGCGGAACTCGTCCAGTGCGCGGCGGGCGCGGGCGGCGGCCTGGGCGCGGGTGGCGCCGGTGACGATGAGCTTGGCGATCATCGAGTCGAAGTTCCCCGAGACGGTTTCCCCGGCCTCGACGCCCGAGTCGATGCGCACGCCCGGCCCGGTGGGCAGGTTCATGGTGGTGATGGTGCCCGGCGCCGGCATGAAGCCGCGCCCGGCGTCCTCGCCGTTGATGCGGAACTCGAAGGAGTGCCCGCGCACCTCGGGGTCGGTGTAGCCCAGCTCCTCGCCGCGGGCCAGCCGGAACTGCTCGCACACCAGATCGATGCCGGTGACTTCCTCGGAGATGGTGTGCTCGACCTGCAGGCGGGTGTTGACCTCCAGGAAGGAGATGACCCCGTCCTGGCCCACGAGGAACTCGCAGGTGCCCGCTCCCACGTAGCCGGCCTCGCGCATGATGGCCTTGGACGCCTCGTAGAGGCGGGCGTTCTGCTCGTCGGTGAGGAACGGCGCGGGGGCCTCCTCGACGAGCTTCTGGTTGCGGCGCTGCAGCGAGCAGTCGCGGGTGGAAACCACCACGACGTTGCCGTGCGCATCGGCCAGGCACTGGGTCTCCACGTGGCGCGGGGCATCCAGGAAGCGTTCGACGAAGCACTCGCCGCGCCCGAAGGCGGCAACCGCCTCGCGGACCGCCGAGTCGTAGGACTCCGCGATCTCCTCGCGGTTGCGCACGACCTTGATGCCGCGCCCGCCGCCGCCGTAGGCGGCCTTGATGGCCAGCGGCAGCCCGTGCTCATCGGCGAAGGCCAGCACCTCGTCGGTGGATGCGACCGGGTCCTTGGTCCCGGGCACCAGCGGTGCGCCGACCTTTTCGGCCAGGTGGCGGGCCCGGACCTTGTCGCCGAGCTGGTCGATGGCCGACGGAGGCGGGCCGATCCAGGTCAGCCCTGCGTCGATGACGGCCTGGGCGAAGATGGCGTTCTCCGCCAGGAATCCGTAGCCCGGGTGCACCGAGTCCGCGCCGGAGCGCTTGGCGACCTCGAGGATCTTGGTGATGTCCAGGTAGGACTCCGCGGCGGTGGAACCGCCCAGGGAGTAGGCCTCGTCGGCCAGGCGGGAATGCAAGGCATCGCGGTCCGGTTCGGCGTACACGGCAACCGATCCAATCCCCTCATCGCGGGCGGCGCGGATGATGCGTACGGCGATTTCTCCGCGATTGGCGATGAGAACCTTCGTCAACTGACTCATGGCAGGGGTTATCTCCTTAAATATGCTCTTGTGGAGCCTACCTGCGTTTGTGGGATGTGCACCCCCAAAACCCCCTGTGTCGGGAGTAGGTCGTGATTTCTTTGTAGGAGTTCTACAAGGGACCGCCGTTGCGGCAACTGCTGCGGCACGTGTTGCGAAGCGGCCCGGAGCCGCCCGTTGCGGCCGGTGGCTCCCGCGGCCCGGGAGGCGCCTATGCCTGCGCCCGGGCCTTCCTTCGGCCGGCGGCGCTCGTTGATGCCCGCGCCGCGCCGAGCATGGCCCCCATCGAGGAGCCCATGGCGACCATTCCGGCGCTGTCCTTGAGCAGCCCGCAGGCGACCAGGACCGCCATGCAGGCGATTCCCGCGGCGAAGTCGGTCCAAGCGTACTGCGCTCCGTAGCTGCGGCCCTGGGTGCTGTTCCTGGTGTCCATGGGGGGGTGGTCCTCCTGGTTGGCGTGTTCACCAAGCCCAGAAAATACTTTCCATTGATGAAAGTAGTTTCTGGAATTATTTCAGGTCCCGTCGCGCGAGGGACCTGTTGCGGGCGTTCGGTGCCTACCTTGGCGGGTTAACCGCCCGAGGGGCCCGCACCGGTGCGGGCCCCTCGGAGCGTGCAAGGCGTGGCTAGACCCAGACGTCGGAGATCGACAGCCCGGCCTCGTGCAGCAGCTCGCGCAGCGTGGCCACGTTCAGCCCGATCACGGTGTGCGGGTTGCCCTCGATGCCTCGGATGAAGGCCGCCCCGCGCCCGTCGATGGTGAACCCGCCGGCGCACGGCAGCGGCTCTCCGGTGGCAACGTAGGCGGCGATCTCCTCCGCATCGACCTGCTCGAAGTCCACGCGGGTGGAGGAGACGGCGCCGATGGTCGCCCCGGACCCGCCGTCCTCGTCTTCCTCGGAGCGGTTGTCGATGAGCCAGTGCCCGGTGTGCAGGATCCCGGACTTCCCGCTCATCGCCGCCCAGCGCTCGGTGGCGACTTCCGCGGTGTGCGGCTTGCCGTAGATGACGCCCTCGAATTCGAAGACCGAGTCGCAGCCCAGCACCACCGCACCGTCGGCCTCATCCGTGGAGGCGACGTCCTCGGCCTTGGACTTGGCCAGCAGCAGCGCGGTGTCCGCCGGGCCCAGCTCGCCGAAGCGCTGGACGGCGCTGGCCAGTGCCGCGTCCTCGTCGACCGCGGAGACCTGGACGGCGAAGTCGATGCCGGCGTCGGTGAGCACCTTGGCCCGTCCCGGGGAGGCCGAGGCCAGCACCAGCAAGGGCAGGTCCTCGGGATTCTCGATTTCACCGCGCGGATCGGTGGCGGCGTTGGCGCTGGGGTTCAGGTTCTGGCTCATGCATCAACCGTATCCCGGGCCGAGGGCGCCTGCGGCCCGTGCCCGTCGCCGCGGCCCGTATCCGGTGCCCCGGACCCTTCCTGCCCGTCGGCGGCGAGCGCGGCGATCTTGGCGCCCTCCACGTCCACGTCCGGCAGGATCCGATCCAGCCAGCGCGGGATGTACCAGGCGCGGTGCCCCAGCAGGTGCATGATCGCCGGGGTCAGCGTCATGCGCACGATGAACGCATCGAAGAGCACGCCGATGGCCAGCGAGAACCCGATGGCCCGGATCATCGTCAGGTGCGAGAACACGAACCCGGCGAACACCGAGGTCATGATCAGCGCCGCGGCGGTGACCACCGGCGCGGAGTGGGCGAAGCCCGAGCGCACCGCGGCGCGCGCCGGCTGCCCGTGCGCGAAGGACTCGCGCATGCCGGCCACCAGGAACACCTGGTAGTCCATGGCCAGCCCGAACAGGATGCCGGTGAGCAGGATCGGCAGGAAGCTCATGATCGGCCCCGGCACGTTCACGTCGAAGAAGCCGCCCAGCCAACCGAACTGGTAGACCGCGACGGTGGCGCCGAAGGCGGCCAGCAGCGAGAGCAGGAAGCCCGCGGTGGCCAGCAGCGGCACCACGACCGAGCGGAAGACCAGCAGCAGCAGGACCAACGAGAGCCCCACGACGATGCCGATGTACATCGGCAGCGCCTCGGCGAGCTTCTCCGAGACGTCCACCTGCGCGGCGACCTGTCCGGTCACCGCAATGTGGGCACCGGTCGCCTGCTCGATTCCCGGGGCCGCGTCGCGCAGCGCGTGCACCAGGGCCTCGGTTTCGGCGCTGGCCGGCCCCGCATCCGGGATCACCTGGATCGCTCCGAGGTTCCGCGCGTCGTTGACCTGCACCGGGATCGCCGCCACGACGCCCGGGATGTTGCGCACGGCGTCGGCAACATCGAGGTTCGCCGCATCCGCGCCGCGGGCATCCAGCCCGGCCGGCAGGTCGGCAAGCACTAGCAGCGGGCCGTTGTAACCGGCCCCGAACGCGTCGCTCATCTGCTCGTACGCCTTGTAGGCGCCCGAATCCACCGGTTCGGCGCTGCCGTCGGGCAGCGCGGTGCGCAGCTGCAGGGCCGGCAGTGCCACGATGGCCAGGAGTGCGATGGACGCGATGGCGGCGATCCACGGGCGGCGGGTGACCACCGCGCCCCAGCCGCGGTTGCCCGCGTCGTTGCGCGGGGCCCGGGTCTGCGCCGCGCCGGCCGCATCCCGGCGGGCCCAGGCCCCCTTGGACACCAGCTTCGTGCCGATGAACCCCAGCAGCGCCGGGGTCAGCGTGATCGCGATCAGCACCGCCATCATCACGGTGAACGCGGCGGAGAAGCCCAGCACGGCCAGGAACGGGAGCCCCGGCACGGCCAGCGCGGACAGGGCGATGACCACGGTCAGCCCGGCAAACACCACGGCGTTGCCGCTGGTGCCGGTGGCCCGGGCGATGGATTCGCCCAGCGGCACGCCCTCCAACAGCTGGCGGCGGTGCCGGTGCACGATGAACAGCGAGTAGTCGATGCCCACCGCCAACCCCAGCATCAGCGCCAGGGCAGGGGTGATCGAGGCCATGTCGATGAGCGAGGACAGCGCGAGGGTTCCGCCGACGCCGGCGCCCACGCCGAGCACCGCCATGAGCAGCGGCAGCCCGGCGGCGACCAGCGTGCCGAGCATGACCAGCAGCACCGCGGCGGCCACGGCCAGGCCGATGATTTCCGCGGCCCCGAAGATCGAGGAAAGGTCCTGCAGGATCTCCTTGGAGAAGAGCACCTCGACGCCGGCGGCCTCGGGCGCCGCGGCAATGGACTGGATGTCGGCGCGCTGCGCGGTGGAAAGCGCGTCGGTCGAGCCGACGAAGGTCACGTGCGCCACGGCGGTGGAACCGTCCGCGGAGATGAAGCGCATGCCCGCCGAGGCGCCGGCCTGGCGTTCGGCGAACGCCAGTTCGGCGCGACCCGCGGCCAGGTCCTTGGCGCCGGTCTCAAGCTTCTCCTCGGCGTCGGGCAGCGCCGCGGTCTTCTCGTCCACGGTCTTTTGCCCGGCGAGAAGCTTGGCCTGGTTCTCCTCGATGGTCTTCTGGCCCGCGGCCAGCTTGGCGGCATTGGCGTCGATCTCGGCCTGCCCGGCACTCAACTGCGCCCGGCCGGCGGAGATCTTCGCCGCTGCGGACTGGATCCTGGAGCGGTTGGCGGCCAGCTCCTTGGCCCCGGCGTCCAGTTTCGCCTTGGCTGCGGGAAGCTTCGCGGCGCCCGCCTCCAGCTCGGCCTGCTTGGCCTTCAGCGTCGCCTGCCCTGTGGCCAGTTCCTTGGCCCCGGCATCGAGCTTCGCCTTCGCGGCGTCCAGGGCCTTCAGGCCCTCGAGGCCCTGGGTGACCTGGGCGAGGGTGCCTTCCAGGGATTCCTTCTGCTTGAGCAGCTCGGATTTTTGCCCGTTCAGGGTTGCGAGCGTTTCCTCGAACGTGGCGATGTCCTGCTCGGCGGCCTGCTTCTTCGCGTCGGTGTCGGCGTTCGTGAGCGCCGTCTTCGCGGCTTGGAGTTGCTGCTTCGTCCCGGCGATCAGGGTGTCGAGGTCCTTGATTCCCGCATCCAGCGTGGCCAGCCCGGCGGTGGCCTGCTGCTTGCCGGCTGCCAGCTGCTTCTCCACGGTGGCGCGGGACTGGCCCTTGAGGATGGCCTTCATGCCGGCGTCGTGCTGCGCCCGTCCGGTTGCCAGGTCCTTGGCGGCGGTATCGAGCTTGGCCTGCCCGGTGGCCAGTGCCTTGCGGCCCTCTGCGATCTGCTTGGCCCCGGCCTGGTACTCGCGGTTGCCCGCGTCCCACTTCTTTTGCCCGGCCGCCAGCTGACTCTGCCCGCTCTTGAGCGCGGCGGCGCCGGTGGCCAGTTCCTTGGCCGCTGCATCGAGCTTCGCCTGTCCCGCGGCCAGTTGCGTGCGGCCTTCGGCGAGTTCCTTCTTGGCATCGCCCAGCTGCACGCGCCCGGAGTCGAGGCCGTCCTGCGCCTCGGCCAGCTGCTTCTTGCCCTCGGCCAGTTGTTTCTTGCCGTCGGCCAGCTGCGTGGCGGCGTCGTCGAGCTTGGCCTGCCCATCGGCGAGATTCGGCCTGGCCTCGTCGAGCTGTTTTTGCAGCGCGAAGGGCTTGGCGACCTCGGTGATCTCGGACTGGGAGGCCAGGTCTTCCAGCGAGGATTCGATGGCCCGGTGCTGGGCGGGGCTCAGCACCTCGCCGTCCTGGGTGCGGAAGACGATGGACCCGGTGCCGCCGGCCAGCTCGGGCATCTCGACCTTCATCCGGTCCAGCGTGCGCTGGGTTTCGGTGCCGGGGATGGTGAAGGTGTTGGACAGCTTGCCCATGAAGGCGCCGGCGCACAGGCCGATGGCCAGCAGCAGGACGGCCCAGATGCCCACCACGGCCCAGCGCCTGCGGTAGGCCAGTGCACCCAGTCGGTAAAGGAAGGAAGCCATGGTCTTTTAGGCCTTTCGTGTGTGCTGTGCACGTTGTTGCAGGGAGGGGAAGCCGTCGCGCAATTGGGCGATGGCCTCGGCGAGGGTGGCGCGCAGCAGGTGCGTGCGGCGCGGATCGGCGGGGTCCGGGGTGGCGGCGAGTTCGCGGGACCACTGGGCGAAGGCGGCCTTGCCGGCGCCGATGACGCAGTGGGCGAAGACCGTGGCGGCCAGCGGGGTGCCCTGCGGTGCGCGGGCGGTGATGATCCCGGTGAGCGCCTCGGCGCAGTCGTTCCACGCCTCCAGCTGCATCCGGGCCATCTGCGGGTGCTCGGAGGCCAGCAGGTACAGGTTGGCGATGGGCTCGAGCAGTGCCGGGTCCACGAGGGATTCGACCGTCGTCACCGCGGCGGAGAGCAGGTCCAGCTCCGGGTCCAGCTCGTCGAGCACGGCCACGGCGTTTTCCAGCAAGAGCTTGGTCGGCTCGTTCAGGGCCGCCTCGATCGAGGGGAAGTAGTTGAAGAAGGTGCGGCGGGAGACCCCGGCGGCGTCGGCAACGGACTCGGCGGTCAGTGCGGCATAGCCGGCGGATTCCAGTTGGGCGAAGGCCGCCTGGACGATGGCTGCCCGGGTGGCGGCCTTGTTCAGTTCGCGCCGCGAGGGCGGGGGCATGGGGGAGTGGCTCACCTTTCTACACTACGTGCAAACTTGCATGCCGTGCAATTTTATTGGCGATTTCCCGCCGGCCCCATGACAGGGGGCAGTTCCCGGGCACAACAAAGGGCGGGCCGCCCGGCGCCCGGGGATGTTGCATCCCGGGAACCAGGCGACCCGCCCTGGTGAAAAAATCGTGACTACCGCACGGCGTTGCGGCTAATTGGCCCGGGCAGGCTGCGGCTCGCGCGCCTGGGCGTCGGTGGCCGCCTTGAACTCGTCGTTGAACGGGTCGCCGTGGCGCGGTGCGTTGTACAGCTCCTCGTCCAGGATGCCTTCGCGCTTGGCGACGATGGCCGGCACCAGGGCCTGCCCGGCGACGTTCACCGCGGTGCGGCCCATGTCAAGGATCGGGTCGACGGCCAGGATCAGTCCGACGCCTGCCAGCGGCAGTCCGACGGTGGACAGCGTCAAGGTCAACATGACCACCGCGCCGGTGGTTCCGGCCGTGGCTGCCGAGCCCAGCACCGAGACCATGGCGATCAGCAGGTAGTCGGTCAGGCCCAGGTCGATGCCGAAGAACTGGGCGACGAAGATCGCGGAGATCGCCGGATAGATCGCGGCGCAGCCGTCCATCTTGGTCGTGGCGCCCAGCGGCACGGCGAAGGAGGCATAGCCCGAGGGCACGCCCAGGTTGCGCTCGGTCACGCGCTGGGTCAGCGGCAGGGTGCCGATGGAGGAACGGGAGACGAAGGCCAGCTGCACGGCGGGCCAGACGCCGGAGAAGTACTGCTTGATGCTCAGGCCGTGGGCGCGGACCAGCACCGGGTAGAGGCCGAAGATCACCAGCGCCAGGCCGATGTAGATGGCCAGGGTGAACTTGCCCAGCGCGCCGATGGTGTCCCAGCCGTAGGTGGCCACGGCGTTGCCGATCAGGCCCACGGTGCCCAGCGGGGCCAGGCGGATGATCCACCAGAGGACCTTTTGGATGACGGCCAGGGTGGCGGCGGAGAAGTCCAGGAACGGGCGGGCGGCGTCGCCCACCTTGAGTGCCGCGATGCCCACGGTGATGGCAATGACCAGCACCTGCAGCACGTTGAAGCTGAGCGCGGTGGTCACATCCCCGCCCTCTGCAACCTTGGTCGTTGCGCCGAGGCCCAGGAAGTTCGACGGGATGAGCCCGATCAGGAATGCCCACCAGTCGCCGGTGCGCCCGTCGTATTCGGGAGGGGCGCTTTGTCCGGTGCCGGCGCCGGGGCGAAGCACGGTGCCCAGCACCATGCCGATGACTACCGAGATGGCCGAGGTGATGGCGAACCAGAGGATGGTCTGCCAGGCCAGGCGTGCCGCATTGGTCACCTTGGCCAAGTTGGCGATGGATGCCACGACCGCGAAGAAGATCAGTGGGATGACCGCCGCCTTGAGCAGCGAGATGTAGCTGGACCCGAGCGTGGCCAGCGTGGTGCCCAGTCCGGTCGGGGTGTCCGCGGTGTGGCCGGTGTACTTGGCCAGCAGGCCAAGACCAAGACCCAGGACCAGGGCAATGATGATTTGCGGGCCGAATGCGGTGGCCCAAGCGGGGATGCGCCTCGTGGGCGTCGTATTGGAGGTAGTCACGCTACGAAGCTAGGCGGTGGACCATAGCAAAGGATAGCCAGTATTGAGCAATGTTACGCAAAAGTCCTCCCCAGCGGTTTATTGCGGGGATTTTGTGTTCCATTACATAGCGGTGCGCCCCGGTGTTAAGCTGATCTTTCAAGCAATCGGTTTGTATGTTACTTGTTCGTGCCCGCGGTAAATGCAGGACGCAGGGCCCGATGAATCGCAGCTGGGGAACGGAGGCCGGAACGCATGATCTGGGGAAAATTCGACGACACGCTGTCCAGGCCACGCCTCGAGCGCCTGCTTGACCAGGCGGTGGCATCTTCGGCAGTGATCGCCAGGGCACCGCGCGGCGCAGGCAAGCGCGTAGCCGTTCGCGACTGGCTGTCCCGGCGTGACCCCCAGGCCCGGAGCTGGAGCTGGATCAATTGCAGGGAGCTCGAGGAGCCGCTGGACCTCGTGCTGGCCAAGCATTATGAGGCGGCCGCCGACCCGGACTCGCACCTGGTCGTACTCGAGGACTGCACCGCGGCGTTCAACGGCCGCCTCACCGGCTTCGTGCAGCAGATGGCACGCGAGCATCCCGGGCGACGCGCGCTGGTGCTCACCACCGAATACCTTGACCTCGAGCGCCGGCGCACGCTGCTGCCGTTCGAAGTGGCCGTGGTTCCGCCACATGAATTCCGCTTTACCCCAGATGAGGCGGCGGACTATTTCCGGGGTAGCGCGCTCGAGCGTTTCGCCGAGCCGTTGTGCCTCGATTTGTGCGGTACACCGCAACTCATGCGCATGGCCAAGCTCCGGGCGCAGACCATGCGCGCTCCGGAGCCGGCGCAGGCGCGGGTCAAGCAGGGCAAACACGCTTCGCCGCTGGGCCCGCCGATGCCAGCACTGCTGGAACTGGACCCGCCGGCCCGGGCGTTTCTGGCCGAAGTGAATGCCGCGGTGGACCGCGACCTGAAGGCGATGCTGGAAAGCGAAGCACTCGAGCCCGGACAGCTCGACTTCCTTGCGGTGCTCGCCGTGCCCACCATGGTGCCCCGGGCGTTGCTGCCGCTCGTGGCCGAAAACCACCTCGCGGCATGGTTGCCGGATTTGGAGAGCAGGGGCCTGGTCTATCGCTCGTCGCGGAACCCCGATGAGGAATACTGCCTGCACCCCGTGCTGCGCCGGGTGCTGACAAGCACCTACCTGGCCTCGGACAAGGACCGGCTGCGCTCGCTGCACCGGATTTGCGCACGGTACGAGATGACCCATGGGTCCGCATTCCGGGCGCTGCGCCACGCGTTGGCCGCGCCGGACCACCAGCTGGCCTCCGACATCCTGCGCATGCATGCGGACGAATACCTCGAGGGGGAACTGGGCACCCGCGGGTCGGTGCTGCTGGACGAACTGCCCCTGACGGTGCTGGCGCGGTACCCGCTGCTGGCCATCTGCCTGGCGATCGCCTACAGCGCGACCGGGAAATTCAAGCTCAAGACCCTGGAACTGCTGGCCCTGGCCGCCACCGGCGCGCGCACGGTGGGGCGCAATGCCCCGCCCGCGGACAAGATGGTCATGGTCCTGATTGAATCGGTCGCGGCGAGGCTCAGCGGCATCGGCGAGCTGTCGGTCAAGACCGCACGCAGCGCCCTCGCGCTGCACCGCGACATGGCCCCGGCGCAGCGCGACGACCTGGGGCCGTTCGAGGGTCCGATGCTCGTCCAGCTGGCACTGAGCCTGCACGCCGGCGGTGCCCACGATGAGGCGCTCATCGCCGCCGAGCTGGGGGTCTCCGCAGACCAGCGGCACAACCGTGTCGACAACGACCATTACGCAACCACGGTCCAAGCCTATTTTTATACGCTCAGCGGGGACATCCACAAGGCGTCGGCACTGCTGGCCGAGTCCTTGCCCGAGCACTGGTCCAATCCCGCCACCAGCGCCTACTTCGCCACCCCTTTCAGGGCCGCGTCCTTCGTGTGCGCCATGGAGGAACAGCGTTTCGAGGATGCCGCACGCTGGGTGGAACTGCTGCGCATCGACCAGCACAACAACGAGTTCTGGCCGGCCATCCGGTTGGCCGAGGCGATACTGGCAGTGGTCACCGGCGAAACGACGGCGTCCCTGGTGCGGATGCAGGGCTACCTGGTGCGCGAACGCGAACAACCCGTGGCCCAGAAGTACGGCAAGCAGATGCTGGTTTCGGCCTCCTGCCTGCTGAACCTGGCGGTGGGTGATCCGGTCAATGCGTTGAAGGTCGCCGCCAAGTCCGTCTCGGAGACGTCCCGGACCTTGATGCAGGCGCGCGTGCGTCTGGCCCAGGGGGATGCCGCGGAGGTCCTGCGGCTATGCACCTCGCTGGGAGCGGTCGTGCAACCGCGCACCCGCTTCCAGCAGGCGGTCCTGGTTCTGGCCGCAACCCTGCAGCAAAACAACCGCCCCGCCATCGGCGGGGCCCTGCGCATGGTGGCCGCGCTGAGTGAGGAATACGGCCTGGGCATGGCCCTGAACCTGTTGCCCGCTCCGGACCTGGAACGGATACTCGCCGAAGCCAGGGAACTGGGCATCACACTGAAGGTCGAGACGAACACCGTCTCGAACATCCCCGGCGGCCTGGGCCGTGCGGTGCTCAGCGCCCGCGAACTGGCGGTGCTGGGGGAGCTGGTTTCAACCGGGAGTGCTGCCGAGATCGCCGAGCGGCAATTCGTCTCCGTGAACACGGTCAAGAGCCAGTTACGCAGCATCTACCGGAAGCTGGGGGTGTCCGACCGCGCCTCCGCACTGGAAGCGGCGCGCGTGCAGGGACTGATCCCGAGCAAGGACGTCGAAGCGGCCGATTAGGAAAGGGCGGACTGTCGGTCCGGAAGCGGCGAGGTCCGCAAGGTGAAACCCGAAGGGTTCGGGGGTGCATGCGGTGCCCGGGGCGGGGGCAGGGTTTCCACCAAACACAACTCGGAGCATTCCCCCCAATCGGCACCGATGCAGCCCCCAAGCAATGCATCCATGCCGCACTGCGAACTTCCCCAGCGGTTAACGCTTTTGTACGCGAAGTGGAGTTTTCCGGTTTCCCGGGTTGTGGTCACCTCGACGTGTTCTGCAGCAACATGACCAACTATCGCAGGTAATCAAGAGGGATATCAGTGTCGGTGCGCGGTTTCACCCTTGCCTTCACCCTCAAACCAACGCAAATGGATAAAAGGTCCGGCACGGTATCCGAAGCGGATGCAAAACGCCTAATCAGGCTCCAAAATTTCGTCAGGACGGGATTCGGTGCCAAGATGCCGCCAAATCGGTGCCCGGCCTTCAAGCCAGCGGCCGGGCACCGGTTGTCCGAATCGGGGGAGGAAAGGATCCCGGGCTACGCCAGCAGGGCCCGGCGCAGGGTGTCCAGTCCCACCGAACCAAGCCCCAGCGCCTGGGTGTGGAACGCCTTCAGGTCGAACCGGTCCCCGGCGCGGGCGGCACGCTCGTCGCGGATCTGCTCCCACAGGCGCTGCCCGACCTTGTACGCCGGCGCCTGGCCCGGCCAACCCAGGTAGCGGGTGAACTCGAATTCCAGCTGTCCGGCCGAGATGTCCAGGTTCTTTTCCAGGAAGGCGAAGCCCGACTCGCTGTCCCAGCTCCCCGAACCCCAGGCCTCGGGAATCTGAAGCCCCAGGTGGACGCCGATGTCGAAGACGACGCGGGCCGCACGCATCCGTTGGGCATCGAGCATGCCCAGGTAGTCGCCCGGATCCGCCAGGTACCCCAGGTCGTGCATGAGCCGCTCGGCGTACAGCGCCCAGCCCTCGCCGTGACCCGAGACCCAGCAGGCATGCCGGCGCCAGTCGTTGAGCGTGTCGCGGGACATGACGGCGGTGGCCACCTGCAGGTGGTGGCCCGGTACGCCCTCGTGGTACACGGTGGTCAGCTCGGACCAGGTGGTGAACTGGTCCTCGCCCTCGGGCACCGACCACCACATGCGGCCCGGGCGGCTGAAGTCCTCGGAGGGCCCGGTGTAGTAGATGCCGCCTTCCTGGGTGGGGGCGATCATGCACTGGATCCGGTCCATGGGGGAGGGGATCTCGAAGTGCGTGCCGGCCAGCGCCAGCAACGCCGCGTCGGACTTCTCCTGCATCCAGGCCTGCAACGCGTCGGTCCCGGCCAGCTGGCGTGCGGGGTCCTGGTTCAGGATCTCCTTGGCCTCGGCGATGGAGGCTCCGGGTCGGATCTGGTCGGCCACCCGCTCCTGCTCCTTGATGATGTTCGCCAGTTCATTCACGCCCCAGGCGTAGGTCTCCTCCAGGTCGACCGCGGCACCCAGGAAGCGGCGGGACATCAGCGCATAGTATTCCCGGCCCACGGCGTCCGTTTCCGGCGCCAGCGGCAGCAGCTCCGACTCGAGCATCTTGGCCAGGCGCAGGTAGGCGGCGTTGGCGGCCGCCGCCCCGCCGGACAGGCGCTCGCCGAGTTCGGGGTCGATCTTCGTGCCGGCGGCCGCCAGGGCGTCGAAGAAGCCGCCTTCCTTGGCGTACTCCCGTCCCTGGCTGATGACGATCTTCACCTGCCGGGAGGCTGCGACCAGTCCGCGGGCTGCCGAATCGCGCAGCGAGGCGATGTACCCGTCCATCGCGGCGGGCAGGTTGTGCATGCGCTCGGCGATGAACCCGTAGTCGGAGGAGGTCTCCTGCGGCATCAAATCGAAGATGGCGCGCAGGTCCTGGGCGGGGGAGGCGATGTTGTTCAGCTCGGTGCGCCGGGTTTCGGCGATCTCGATGTCCAGCCCGAGGCGCTCGTTCATCGCGTCCAGCGTGGTTGCATCGATCGCGTCCACCGGGGCCAGGGGCTCGAGCTTGGCCAGCGCCTCGCGGGCCGCGGCGGTCTGGGCCGCCACGCCGGAAGGGGAATAGTCGGAATAGGCGGCCTCGCTGCCGGGCAGGCCCAGCTCGGTGGCGAACTCCGGGACGAGCTCGAGCAGGCGGGCGAAGTACTCGTTGGCGACGGCATCGATGGCGCTGGGGGTGCGCACGGCTGTGGTGTTGGTCATGGCACCAGCCTAAACGCTTCTGAAAGCGTTGTTGAAGATATTCCACGACCAATTTCGCGTTGTAGGCGGCGCTGGGCACTCCGGGCAGCACCTCGGGTCCGGCGTCAACGCACCGGATTCCAGACAAAAGGGGCGGTGCGTGGCACGCAGGGTGAGCCTGTGTGCCACGCACCGCCCCCGCAATGCCGTTGGCGGTTCCCCGGTGGGTGGGGGTCCGGGTGCCTGGCTAGTGCCGCCCGACCTTCCATGGCAGCGGAGCCCCGGCCAGTTCGCGGCGCCGGCGGATGCGCCCGCGGCGCAGCTCCGTGCCCGAGGGCATCGACGCGGAGGAATCCTGGGACACCAGCGCGGAAACGACGGTGGCCAGGGCCGCGACTTCCTCGGCCGTGGGGTTCCCTCGGGTGATGGACAGCGCCGCGGCCTGGGCGTCGGGATGCATGTTTCGGTCGCCGGTCACAGCGGGATGTTCCCGTGCTTCTTGGCCGGAAGCGAGGCGTGCTTGTCGCGCGTGGCGCGCAACCCGCGCACGATCTGCAGGCGGGTCTCCGAGGGTGCGATGACCGCATCGACGTAGCCCAGCTCCGCGGCCTGGTACGGGTTGAGCAGCTCGGCCTCGTAGCCCTCGATGATCGCGGTGCGGCGTGCCTCCACGTCCCCGCCCTCGGCGGCTACCGTTGCCAGGTCGCGGCGGTAGAGGATGTTGACCGCTCCCTGGGCGCCCATGACGCCGATCTGCGCGGTCGGCCAGGCCAGGTTGATGTCCGCGCCCAGCTTCTTGGAGCCCATCACGATGTAAGCCCCGCCGTAGGCCTTGCGCGTGATCACCGTCAGCTTCGGCACGGTGGCCTCGGCGTAGGCGTAGAGCAGTTTGGCGCCGCGGCGGATGATGCCCTGGAACTCCTGGTCCTTGCCCGGCAGGAAGCCCGGCACGTCGACCAGGGTGAGCAGCGGGATGTTGAAGGCGTCGCAGTTGCGCACGAAGCGGGCGGCCTTCTCGGAGGCGGCGATGTCCAGCGTTCCGGCGAACTGCATCGGCTGGTTGGCGACGATGCCGATGGTGGCGCCCTCGACGCGGGCGTAGCCGATCATCACGTTCGGCGCGTAGAGCGACTGCATTTCCAGGAAGATGCCGTCGTCCACGATGTGCTCGATGACCTTGCGCATGTCGTAGGGCTGGTTGGCCGAGTCCGGGATCAGCGTGTCCAGTTCGAGGTCCTCGGCGGTCAACTCGAGCTCCTCGTCGAACTCGGTGGCCGGGGCGTCGGAGATGTTGTTCGAGGGCAGGAACTCGAGCAGTTCCTTGCAGAACTCGATCGCATCGGATTCGTCGGTGGCCAGGTAGGTGGCGGTTCCGGTGGTGGCGTTGTGCTGGCGCGCCCCGCCCAGGGTCTCCATGTCCACTTCCTCGCCGGTGACGGTCTTGATCACGTCCGGGCCGGTGATGAACATGTGGCTGGTCTTGTCGACCATGATCACGTAGTCGGTCAGCGCGGGGGAGTACGCCGCGCCGCCGGCGCTCGGGCCCATGATCAGCGAGATCTGCGGGACCACGCCCGAGGCGTGGACGTTGTTGCGGAAGATGTCGGCGAACATCGCCAGCGAGGCCACGCCCTCCTGGATGCGGGCGCCGCCGCCGTCGAGGATGCCGACCACGGGGCAGCCGTTGCGCAGCGCGAATTCCTGCACCTTGACGATCTTCTCGCCGTTCACCTGGGACAGCGAGCCGCCGTAGACGGTGAAATCCTGCGAGTAGACCGCCACCTGGCGCCCGTCCACCGTGCCGTAGCCGGAGACCAGTCCGTCGCCCAGCGGGCGTTTCTTGTCCATCCCGAAGGCGGAGGTGCGGTGCACGGCCAGGGCGTCGAACTCGACGAACGAGCCTTCGTCCATCAGCATCTCGATGCGCTCGCGGGCGGTGTGCTTGCCGCGGGCGTGCTGCTTTTCGATCGCGTCCTGGCCCGAGGGTGCCTGGGCGAGGGCCTCGCGGCGACGGAACTCGGCGATCTTGCCGGCAGTTGTCGACAGGTCGATCGATTCCGTGGCGTCAGCGACGCGGCTCTGGGTCATCCCATGGCTCCCTTGAAGTAGTTACGTAGTAGGAAAGGCACAACAACCATGCCACCTTGGCCAGTCTAATGAGGCTCTGGGCGCTTCCGTGTGTAGGAAAGCTACAAAATCGTGTCGCGTCGAGGGCCAAGTCGTCCATAAAACAAGTTACTCGTGAGTAGCTTTAGTGCCGCGGGTTCCCGTAATGTGGCTCACATGAGTGAATCGAACCGCGGGAAGATCGCCGCCAACGCCATGCCCCTGAAGGGCAAGACCATCCTGATGAGCGGGGGCTCGCGCGGCATCGGGCTGGCCATCGCGCTGCGCGCGGCCGCCGACGGGGCGAATGTCGCCATCATGGCCAAGACCGCCACCGCGCACGCGAACCTCGCCGGAACCGTGTTCACCGCCGCGGACCAAATCACCGCCGCCGGGGGCCATGCGCTGGCCATCGTGGGGGACGTGCGCAACGACGAGGACGTGATCTCCGCCGTCGCGCAGGCAAAAGAGCGTTTCGGCGGCATCGACGTGGTGGTCAACAACGCCTCGGCCATCGACCTGTCCAAGACCGACGAGGTGTCCATGAAGAAATACGACCTGATGATGGACATCAACGTCCGCGGCACCTTCCTGCTGTCCAAGACCGCGCTGCCGCACCTGCGCGAAAGCGCCAACGGGCACATCCTCACGCTCTCCCCGCCGCTGAACCTGGACCCCAAGTGGGCGGGCATGCACCTGGCCTACACCATGGCCAAGTACGGCATGAGCATGACCACCCTGGGGCTGGCGCAGGAGCTGCGCGGCAGCGGGATCGGGGTGAACTCGCTGTGGCCCGCCACGCTGATCGACACCGCCGCGATCCGCAACATGCCCGGCGGGGAGCAGCTGGTCAAGGCGGCCCGCTCGGCAAGCATCGTGGCCGATGCCGCCCACGCGATCCTCACCTCGGACGCGCGGGCCTGCAGCGGGAACT
This sequence comes from Arthrobacter sp. UCD-GKA, assembly GCF_001863355.1. Lineage (NCBI taxonomy): Bacteria > Bacillati > Actinomycetota > Actinomycetes > Micrococcales > Micrococcaceae > Arthrobacter > Arthrobacter sp. UCD-GKA. The sequence continues at coordinate 158,420 of NZ_MOLR01000008.1, forward strand.
TCTTCACCGACGAGGCCGTGCTGGCAGCGGCCGGCACCACCGACCTGTCCGGATATTCCATGGGGGCGGCCGAATCCGACCTGATCGGCGACATCTTCCTCTAGGAACCCGCCGGTGGCCGCAGCCGAATGCCGCCGGCGGCGACGGACCGCCGGCTCCGTGGCGAATGCCGAGAAAGACTGACTAGTCTTGGGTTCATGAGCAACCCACAGGGCCCCGGGCCGGAGCACGAAACGAACAGCGCCTTCGAGATCTCCGATGCCGACCGCGCGCCGCTGGATGCCGCCGCCCTGCGCCGGGGCATGGCCGCGGCCGGCCTGGGGGAGCTGTGGATTTCCGAGCACACCGGGTCAACCAACGACGACCTGGCCGCACGCGCCCACGGTGCGGACCTGGCCAACCTGTCGGTGGAAACCACCGAGCACCAGATGGCCGGGCACGGGCGGCTCGGGCGCGGCTGGCAGACCCCGGCGCGCAGCGCCCTGGCCACGTCCATCTACTTCCGCCCGGGCCCCGGGTTCGATTCCTCGGGCCTGGCCTGGCTGTCGATGCTCTGCGCCGCGGCCATGGTGCAGACGCTGCGTGAGGACGCCTCCCTGGCCGCCGGGCTGAAATGGCCCAACGACGTGGTGGCCAAGGGCAGGAAGGTGTGCGGCGTGCTGGCCCAGCTGGTCATGCGGCCCGACGGCCCGGTGGTCGTGGTCGGTGCCGGGCTGAACGTGAGCCTCACCGCCGCCGAGCTGCCGGTGGACACCGCCGCCAGCCTGGGGATGCTGGGTGCTGCCACGCTCGATCGCACCGCGCTGCTGGACGGCTACCTGCGCCGGGTGGCGCAGCTGTTCCGGACCTTCGAGACCGCCGGCGGGAATGCGTCCGCCAAGGCCCGCTACGCGGCGGGGGCCGGGACAACGGACGCGGAAACCCCTGACGCAGAAGCCCCGGACGCCGAAGCGCCCGAGGCGCCGGAAGCCACGCTGCGCGAGTTGGTGCGCTCGGTCATGGTGACCATCGGGCACCGCGTCGATGCGCACCTGCCCAACGGCGCGGTGCTGCGCGGCACCGCCATCGACCTGGACGCCGACGGATCGCTGAAGGTGCGCGAGGACGACGGCACGGTGCACAGCGTGATGGCCGGGGACGTGACGCACCTGCGCCGCTCCGACGGCTCCTACGCCTAGAGCTCCCGGCGTCGGGGCCGCCCGGCGGGCGTTCGCGAAATCGCCGGCCGGCCGGTGCCTCGAACCGGCGGCACAAGTCCCCGGACGCCGAAGCAATGCGGCCAATGCAGGGCACATCACGCAACGATGTGCGGTGCCCGGATCCGAAACGTGGGTGCACTGGCCCTACCATGGAAGGAGCAAGACCGGCACGCACAACCGGTGTGTGGGTTGAAGGAGCCGGGACGTGAAATTGATACTGGAGAAGCGCGAGCGGGTCCTCGTCAAGACCCGTGCGCACCGCCGGGTGCTGCGTGGGCCGCTGCTGCGCTTCCTGCTCCTGGTCGCCGGCACCTGCTACCTGCTGGGCCTGTTGCTGCGCGAGGACCTTCCCGGCTGGGTCATCGAGGCGCGCCCGCTGGCGCTGGCGCTGCTGGCCGTGGTGTTCGCCGTGCTGCTGGTCATCTGGTGCCTGCGCCCATGGATCCGCTGGGCCAACAGCTTCATCTACCTGACCACCGAGCGCATCGTTACCAAGCGCGGACGCCGGGCCGCGGGGCAACATTCCATCGGGTTGTACGCAATCCACGATATCGTTGCCGTGGTGAGACCCAATGCGCCGCAGCTTGCCCCCGGGACGCTGACCCTGGTGCTGGCCGAACAACGTTTCAACATCCCGCACGTCCCGGCGGTGGCCCGCATGCGCGGATACTGCATCGGGGCGATCGGTGCACTGCCGCACTTCCCCCGGGTCGATGGTGTAAACATGGAAGAAGCCGACGGCAGCGGGCCGCCGGCGAAGCCGACGAACGAAGCGCCCCACCAGCATGACCAGCAACACCCCCACGAACGAAGAGAATGGACGCAGCATGAGTGAGCGGTCGCCGGCGACGGGCACCCAACCCGCCGCGCCCACCGCTGCCCGCGACGCGGCACGTGCCCAGCGCCATCCCGCCGAGGCGCCCGAGACCCCGGCGCCCGAGGGCAACGGCGCGGCGCACCCGGCCACGGCCCACCCCGCCACGGTGCACCGGGCGGCGGAGATCGAGCCGGCGCTCGATGACCCGCTGGCCGAACTGGTCGAGGCGATGAAGCGCCCGGACCAGGTCGACGGGTCCACCCCGGAACCCGCACGCGACGCCGTCCGCGAACTGGAGCGGCGCCTGCTGGGCGCCGACCGCACCATGCGCCGGCGCGAAATGGCCGCCGGGGCCGGCGTCTCGCTGCTCTCGGCCCGCAAGATCTGGCGCGCCATGGGCTTCCCGAACCTGGGCGACGAAGAGGTCTTCTTCACCACCGTCGACCAGGACGCGCTCAAGCTGATGCTCAACATGGTCCGCGACGGCATCCTCACCGAGGAAACCGCGATCTCGCTGACCCGTTCCATCGGCCAGATGACCGACCGCATGGTGGTCTGGCAGGTCGAGGCACTGGTCGAGGACATGGTGCAGAACCAGAAGATGAGCGACCCCGAGGCGCGGCGCAACCTGGTGAACCTGCTGCCCGAGCTCATCTCGCCGCTCGAGGAGCTGCTGGTGTACTCCTGGCGCCGGCAGCTGAATGCCGCGGTCCACCGCCTGGCCGTGCGCGCCGAGACCGGCCTGGCCGCCTCCGCCGAGGGCCGCGACGGCTCCGAGGACGACGCCCCGCTGCCTTTGGCCCGCGCCGTCGGCTTCGCGGACCTGGTCTCCTACACCTCGCTCTCGCGCCGGATGAACGAGCGCACCCTGGCCCAGCTGGTGCAGCGCTTCGAATCCAAGTGCGCGGAAATCATCTCCATCGGCGGCGGCCGGCTGGTCAAGACGGTCGGCGACGAGGTGCTCTTCGTGGCCGAGACCCCGCAGGCCGGCGCGCAGATCGCCCTGGCGATGTCCCGGGAGTTTGCGGCCGACGAGCTGCTGCCCAACACCCGCGTCGCGCTGGTCTGGGGCCGGGTGCTTTCCCGCCTGGGCGACATCTACGGGCCCACGGTGAACCTGGCCGCGCGGCTGACCTCGCTGGCCGAGCCCGGCACCGTGCTCACCGACGAGCTGACCGCCTCCACACTGGCCGGGGATGCCCGCTTCGTGCTGCAGCCGCAGGAAACCACCTCGGTGCGCGGCTTCGGCGACATCAACCCGGTGCTCCTGGCACCGGGCACCGGCTCGGGGCTGGTGCTGGACTAGATGCGCTTCGGATTCGGGCAGGTTCATGCCGTGGCGGCAACCGACATCGGGCTGCGCCGCGCGGTCAACGAGGACGCGGTGCTCGAGGCCGGAACCATCTTTGCGGTGGCCGACGGCATGGGCGGGCACGAGGCCGGCGACCTGGCCTCGCGCCTGGGCATCGGGACGCTGAACGAGATCGCCGCCGGCCCCTGCGAGGCCGGCGACCAGCCGACGCTGCTGCCGCACGCCCGCGACGTGCTGGCGCAGGTCACCGCGGCCGATGTCCGCATCCGCCAGGCCATCGGGGCCCGGGGCGGAACCACGCTGTGCGCGCTGGCGCTGGTGCGCGTGGAGGACGACGGCGGCACCTGGCCGGCAGAGACCGCCGGCACCCCGGCCACGCCCGAAACCTCGGCCCTTCCAGCTATCGACGGTCCCGCCGGGCATGGCCCGGGCACCACCGAGGCGCTGCACCTGCCGCTTCCGGCGCTGGGCACCCCGCGCTACCTCTCCAGCACCCGCGAATCCAACGATCCGGCCGCATCCCGGGATTCCCAGCAAGCAGGCGACGGGCCCGAGGCAGCGGCGGCGGCCGACGCACCAGCCGAACACCCGCAAGCCGAACGCCCGCATGCCGACCCGGAACCCACCACCGATGTGCTCCCGCGCGCGCAGGCCGACGCGGCACTGGCCGCCGGCGCCGTGCCGCCGGCGGTTGCCGCCACCTCCGCGAAGGTCACCGAGATCCCGCTTCCGGGGGCCGGCACCCCGGCGGAGGCCGACGAGGTCCGGCTGATGCTGCTGAACGTGGGGGATTCGCGCGGCTACCGGCTGCGCGCCGGCGTGCTGAGGCAGCTGACCCGCGACCACTCCGCGGTCCAGGAACTCATCGACGGCGGCATCATCACCGAGGCCGAGGCCCGCATCCACCCGCAGCGCAACCTGATCACCCGGGCGCTGGGCGCCGGCGGCAACTCGGTCCCCGACACCCAGTTCCACCACCCGCGCCCCGGGGACCGCTACCTGCTGTGCACCGACGGGCTCACCGGCGAGGTCGAGCACGCCGCCATGGAACACATCCTGGCCAACACCCCGGACCGCACCGAGGCCGTGGGCAGGCTCATCGATGCCGCCCTGGCCAGCGGCGGACGGGACAACATCTCGGTGGTCATCGTCGATATCGAGGGCCCAGCGGCCTGATCGGGCGCACGCCGGGCACGACGCGCCACACGCGCGCCGCCCCCGGGCACCAACCCGGGGACGTTCTGGGGCAAAATGGAGGGGTGAGCCACGAAGAACCGACCCCGCAGCCCGAGACGCACCAGCCCGTTGCCGCCCGCCCGCCCGAGGAAGCCGACGCCCTGGCCGAAGCGCTCGAGGCCGAGGCCGTGGTCCCCGACGAGGCCCTGCGCACCGAATACCAGCAGCTCACCGACGAGGTCCGCAAGCACCGCGCCGCCTACTACAACGACGACGCCCCGCTGATTTCCGACGCCGAGTTCGACAAGCTGTTCTCGCGCCTGGAGCTGCTCGAGGCGCAGCACCCCGAAATCGTCGCCAACGACTCGCCCACCCAGGAGGTCGGCGGCGAGGTCTCCGCGGCCTTCGCCGAGGTGGTCCACCTTTCGCGCATGTACTCGCTGGAGGACGTGTTCTCCCTGGAGGAGGTCACCGCCTGGGGCGAGAAGACCGCGGCCAACGCCGCGCTGCGCGCCGCCGGGCACGAGCTGAAGTGGCTCTGCGAGGTCAAGATCGACGGCCTGGCGGTGAACCTGCTCTACCGCAACGGCCAGCTGGTGCGCGCCGCCACCCGCGGGGACGGCACCACCGGGGAGGACGTCACGCACAACGTGCTGACCATCAAGTCGATCCCCACGCAGCTGGCGGGGGAGAACTGGCCCGAGGAGGTCGAGGTGCGCGGGGAGATCTTCATCCCCTCGGACGCCTTCGCCGCCTACAACGAGGCGCTCATCGAGGCGGGCAAGGCCCCGCTGGCCAACCCGCGCAACGCCGCGGCCGGCTCCATCCGGCAGAAGGACCCCGCGGAAACCGCCAAGCGCCCGCTGCAGATGTTCGTCCACGGCTTCGGCGTGCGCGCTGGCCTTTCCGCCGCCACGCAGTCGGAAACCTACGCGCTGATGGCCTCCTGGGGGCTGCCGGTCTCCCCGTACTCGCGCGTCGTGGACACCCTCGAGGAGGTGCTGGCGTTCATCGCCGAGAACGGGGAGCACCGCCACGACCTGTTGCACGAGATCGACGGCATCGTGGTGAAGACCGACTCCTTCGAGATCCAGCGCAACCTCGGCTTCACCTCCCGCGTCCCGCGCTGGGCGGTGGCCTACAAGTACCCGCCCGAGGAGGTCAACACCAAGCTTTTGGACATCCAGGTGCAGGTCGGGCGCACCGGCCGGGTCACCCCCTTCGGCATCATGGAGCCGGTGCTGGTCGCCGGGTCCACCGTGGAGCGCGCGACGCTGCACAACCAGGACGTGGTCAAGGCCAAGGGCGTGCTGATCGGCGACACCGTGATCCTGCGCAAGGCCGGGGACGTGATCCCGGAAATCGTCGGCCCCGTGCTGCCGCTGCGCGACGGCACCGAGACCGAGTTCGTGATGCCCACGCACTGCCCGTCCTGCGGGACGGCGCTGGCCCCGGCCAAGGAGGGCGACGTGGACATCCGCTGCCCCAACGCCGAATCCTGCCCGGTGCAGCTGACCGAACGCGTCGCCCACCTGGGCGGGCGCGGCGCCTTCGACATCGAGGCGCTGGGCTACGAGGCAGCCCAGGCGCTGACCATCGGCCCGGGCGAAGACCCGGCCGAAAACGGCGGGGTCATCGTCCCGGCCGGCCCCGGCCCGCTGCGCAATGAGGCGGCGATCTTCGATTTGGCCGCCGGCAACCCGGATCCCGCGCTGCGCGAGACCCTCGCCGACGTCCAGGTGTGGCGCGAGATCCGCACCAAGGGCGAGGGCACCGGGAAGTTCGCGCTGGTCCCGTACTTCTACTCCAAGGCCACCGCCAAGAAGCCCTCGGCACCGACCCGGACCACCGAAAAGCTCTTCGAGGAGCTGGAGAAGGCAAAGGCCAAGCCGCTGTGGCGGGTGCTGGTCGGGTTGTCCATCCGGCACGTGGGGCCCACCGCCTCGCGCTCGCTGGCCACCCGGTACGGGTCAATGGACAAGATCATCGAGGCGCTGGAGGCCGAGGGCGCCCGCGAGGCGCTGGCCGAGGTCGACGGGGTCGGCGCGATCATCGCCGACGCGCTGATCGAGTGGTTCTCCGTGGACTGGCACCGGGAGATCATTGCTGCCTGGGCCGCGGCCGGGGTATTGATGAAGGACGAGCAGGACGAATCCATCACCAAGCACCTGGAGGGGATGAGCATCGTGGTCACCGGCACGCTGCCGACCTACAGCCGGGATGCCGCGAAGGAAGCGATCATCATCCGCGGCGGCAAGGCCGCCGGGTCGGTCTCCAAGAACACCGCCTACCTGGTGGCCGGCGAGGCCGCCGGTTCGAAGCTGGACAAGGCGGTCGCCCTGGGCGTGCAGGTGCTCGACGAGGAGGGCTTCGTGCTGCTGCTCAACGGCGGACCGGAGGCCGTGGAGGGGCGGCCCAACCCCGAGGCCTAGCGCCGCGGGCCCACGCCGGCCCGGCCCGCAATCCCGGCCGTCCTGTTCGCAGGTCCCGGTCCCGACGTCACCAAGGAGCAGCACATGAGCACCAACCCCAAGCACAAGCAATCGGCACGGGGTGCCGCCGAGCCATCCGAGGCCCAGGACCCCTCGCTGCGCCGCCAGCTGCTGGCCGTGGCCCGCGAGGCGGCCGCCGCCGGGGCCGCGGTGCTGGCCGAACGCGGACGCGGCCGGGTTGCCGCGGACACCAAGAGTGCCGCGGGCGACTGGGTCACCGACTTCGACCGCCGGGCGGAAATGGCGGTGCGCGACGTGATCGCAGCGGCCCGCCCCAACGACGCGATCACCGGGGAGGAGTATGGCCGCACGGTGCCGGCGGACCCCTCGGGCTACCGCTGGTCCATCGACCCGCTGGACGGCACCGCGAACTTCGTGCGCGGCATCGTGTACTACTGCACCTCGGTGGCGGTCTTCGGGCCGCTCGACGAGAGTGCGGCGGCAACGCCCGCCCGGAACAGCCCCGATGAGGCCGCGGCCGATGCACCTGCGGTCCCGGGGCACCCCGCCGCACCCACCGGCAACTCGCTGGCCGCCGACGCCGCGGCCATGGATGCGGGCACGCACGGCTGGCTGGCCGCCGCCGTCAACGCCCCGGCGCTGGGCACCGAGTACTACGCCGCCGCCGGGGACGGTGCCTGGCTGGTGGACTCGACGCTGCATGTGGGCTCCGACGCCCGCCGCGGCGGCAGCGCGACCCGGGCGCAGCGGCTGTCCGGCGGCGACAAGGAGGAGGCCGGGCGCCTGCTGGCCACCGGTTTCGGGTACGACGCGGACCGCCGCCAGTTCCAGGTCGGCGCGCTGCTGGGATTGATGCCCGGGTTCGCCAATGTGCGGCGCATCGGCTCGGCCGCACTGGATCTGTGCCTGGTGGCCGACGGCACGCTCGATGCGTATGCGGAGTACGGCACCCAGGAATTCGACTGGGCAGCCGGCGCGCTGGTCGCGGCCGAGGCCGGGCTGCCGGTGCTGCGCCCGCGCACCGACCCGGGCTGGCAGGCCGCCGGCCACCTGGACTTCGACGCGCTGCCCAAGGAGCAGCCCGCGTCCTAGCGCAGCGAACACGCAAAAGCCCGCCGCTTCCGTGGACCACGGGTGCGGCGGGCTTCGTCGTCGGCCCCCTTGCGGGGCCCGGCGCGTGCTGCCGGGCGAAAGGCTAGATGCCGAACTGCAGGCCGGCGGCCGAGTCGTCGTAGTAGTCGCGGTTCTTCAGGCCCGCGGCGGCGGCCTCGTCGAGCACCACCACGGCGTCCGGGTGCAGCTGCAGCACCGAGCCGGGGCAGGCGGAGGACAGCGGCCCCTCCAGCGCGGTAGCCACCGCGGCGGCCTTGTGGCTGCCGGTGGCGACCATGACCACGCGGCGGGCCTCGAGGATGGTGCCCAGGCCCTGGGTCACCGAGTGCGTGGGGACCGCGTCGATCCCGTCGAAGAAGCGGGCGTTGTCCTCGCGGGTCTTGGAGGAGAGGCGCTTGATGCGGGTGCGGGAGCGCAGCGAGGAACCGGGCTCGTTGAAGCCGATGTGGCCGTTGGCGCCGATGCCCAGGATCTGCACGTCGACCCCGGCGGCGGCGATGGCCGCGTCGTAGGCGGCGGACTGCGCACGGATCTGCTCCTCGGAATCCCCGAAGCCGTTGGGGGTGAACAGGTTTTCCTCGCGGATGCCGATGACCTCGCACAGCTCGCGGACCAGGGTCTGGCGGTAGGACTGCTCGTGGGTGCCCTCCAGTCCGACGTACTCGTCCAGCGCGAAGGCCAGGGTGTCGCCGAAGTCGACCTCGCCGCCGGCCACCGCCTTGGCCAGCTCGCCGTAGAGGCCCAGCGGGGTGGACCCGGTGGCCACGCCCAGGACGGTGTTGCCCTCGGTGCGCGAGCGCAGCCCGTCAAGCACCGCCTCGGCGGCGAACTTCGCGGCTTCCTCGGCGGTGGCGGCGATCAGTACTTCCATGTGTGTGTTCCTTCAAGGTGGTGCGGGAAAATGGGCCAGCGGTGCGGCCGTGCGGGCATGCATGGCGAACCTAGAGCGTATCCCGATCACGGCCGGGCATTCCAGCCGGGTCCGGGGCCAAAAGCCCGACCAGCGCCTGCGAGACGGTGCGCGAGGCGCCGAAGGTCACCAGGTCCGCCCCGCCGCGTGGCCAGCCGCACTCCACCACGATGAGCGTGCGGGCATCGGCGCGCAGCCCGTCGGCGATCTGCCAGATCCGGTGGTCCGCATCCAGCCCGCGGCCGACCAAGGCGATCTTCGCCGACGGGTCGGCATGCTTCAGGGTGCCCGCCGCTCTGGCGGAGGCCGGGCCCCACAGGACGTGCCCGACGGCCGGGTTCGCTTCGCTGTCGACCTGGATGAGCAGCGGTGCGGCAGGGTCCGCCAGCCAGGCGCGCGCTGCCGGGCCGACGTCGAAGGCGGCGGTGATGGCCGCGGCATCCGGGACCGCTCCTGCGGTGATGGCCGCGGGAACCGGGGAACCGGCCGTCCGAGGCCGGTAGGCGGCGCCCAGCACCGCGACGCGCCTTGCGGCGTCCCGAAGCCGGGCGGCCTGCAGGTCCCCGGCGTACACGGCATCGACGATGGCCCCCAGGATCCCCGCGTAGCGCTCCGCGGAGGTTTCCGAGCCCAGGCAAAGCAGATCGGCGCCGGCGGCCAGGGCCCGCACCGCTGCGGCCTGGATGCCGGTGATCGCGCTGGCCCCGGCCATGTCCAGCGCATCGGTGATGACCGCACCGGTGAAGCCGAGCTCCCCGCGCAGCAAGTCCTGCAGGATCGCCCTGGAGAACGTTGCGGGGTTTTCCGCGTCGAGCACCGGGACCATGATGTGGCTGGTCATGATGCTTGCGGTGCCCGCGGCGATCGCGGCGGCAAAGGGCACCAGCTCGCGGGTGCGCAGCGTGTGTGCGTCCACCGCGATGGTGGGCAGGGCCAGGTGCGAGTCGGTGGCGGTGCCGCCGTGGCCCGGGAAGTGCTTGGCGCACGCGGCGACCCCGGCCCGCTGCAGCCCGGAAGTGAAGGCCGCGGTGTGCCGGGCGACCAGGGCGGCGTCGGCACCGAAGCTGCGCACCCCGATGACCGGATTGGCGGCGGTGGAGTTCACGTCCGCGTCCGGGGCCAGATTCAGGTTGAAGCCCAGCGCCACGAGTTCCGCGGCGATGGCCGCGGCCGAGGCCTCGGTAGCGGCGGTATCGTCGATGCGCCCGAGGACCGCGTTGCCCGGCTGGTTGGAACCGGTGAGGTAGTGCAGGCGGGTGACGTCCCCGCCCTCCTCGTCCAGGGCCAGCAGCACCGTGGGGGAGGCCGCGCGCAACTGGGCCGCCAGCGTTGCCAGCTGTGCCGGGGAGGCGAGGTTGGTGCCGTAGATGCACACCGATCCCACCCCAGCGGCCAGCGCGTCGGCGATCCAGCCAGGCATCCGCGTGCCGGTGAACCCGGGCATCAGCGTGGCCGCGGCCAGGGTGCGCAGCCGGGCCTCACCGGGCCGGGGCGGGGCCTTGGCCGCCGTCGGCGGCGTGGTGGCGATGAAGCCCTCCGGCAGGCGGAATGGAGCGGGGGTTCCGGACGACATCAGCGCAGCACCACCCGGGAGCGGCCGCGGGCGCAGGGGTGGGGGTGCAGGCGTGCGCCCGGGCGGGGCGGGGAACACCGAGACGTGCGTGGATTGGTCATGCCAACCAGCCAACGGCACCAACGGGCAAAAGACCAGAGGTCCGGGATCGTTGCTGCAGGATCGACGCGGTGACGCAGGCACGGTGCGACGGCGCCGCGGGGCGGGGACGGGGTGGGTCGGAGGGGCACCGCGTCCGCTGTTGCCTCCTGGGTGAGGTTGGCAACAAGCTGCCGTCGCCGGGTGCCCGGCGATGGCGCGGGCTGGCACACTGGAAGGTGATGACTACCGCAACCCTCGCACCCGCCGGCACCCTGTTGATCCGTCCGGCCACCGCAGCCGACTACCCGCACATCGCGCGGATCACCGTGGACTCCTACCTGCACGCCGGACATTTCGACGACCCGGACCACGAGTACCTGCAGTTCGTGCAGCAGGTCGCCAAGCGCCATGTCGAATCCGAGATCCTGGTCGCCGAGCGCGACGGCGTGGTCATCGGCTCGGTCACCCTGGTGCGCCCGGGCAGCGAGTATGCGGACATCGCCCTGGAGGGCGAGCTGGAATTCCGCATGCTGGTCGTCGACCCGGCCGTGCAGCGCTCCGGTGCCGGACGCGCCCTGCTTGGCGCGGTGATTGCCCGCGCCCGCGAGCTCGAGGACGTGCACACCGTGTCGCTGACCACCGGCGGGCACTGGGTCGCGGCCCGCGCACTGTACGAGGCCGACGGCTTCATCCATGCCTCGGCGCGCGACTGGTACATCCCGAACACCGAGATCGTGTTGGTCGTCTACACCCTCACGCTCTAGCGCCCAGTACTTGGCGCCCGCCGCCTCACAGTGTGTGACGCGGTTCCGCTCGCCGACGTGGGCCGATTCGATAGGGTTGGGGCCACGGCCGGGCTGCCGCCGCACGGGCGGGCGGCCTTGGGCTGCCGGTTCCATCCGTCGACGTCGTGCAGGAGCGCAACATGAGCGAGATTTTTGCCACCACCATGGATCCCACCAAGCACCAGCTGATCGCGGCGTGGTTGCCGCGCCAGGAATGGTTCGCCGGCGAAGGCGAGCCGGTGCTCCAGACCCTCGGCGGCTTCCGGCTCGATGACCCGGCCGGCGAGGTGGGCATGGAATTCATCGTCGTGGCCGACACCGCACCCGCAGAGCCGGTCATCTACCACGTGCCGCTGAGCTACCGCGGGGCGGAGCTGCCCGGGGCCGAAGCATCGCTGCTGGGCACCAGCGAGCACGGGGTGCTGGGCATGCGATGGATCTACGACGGCGAGGGCGACCCGGTGTGGCAGGCGCAGGTGCGTGCGTTGCTGGCCGGGGACGCGGCTGCGCAGCACCAGAACATCTCCCACACCCTCGAGCCGCTGGTGGGCGTGGACCGCACTGCCGGCCACGGAACCGGCGAGGCTGCCGGAAACCGCAAGACCACCGTGATCCGCCACCCCGCGGCCGGTGGCGCGGGCTCGTCGGGCGCCGCGGCGTGGGTCAGCTCACCATGGACCGAAGCCGGTGCGCCGGTGCGCGGCGCGGTCATCGAATTCTCCTAGCCGCAAGGCGCCCCGGCCCCGGGAAGACCGGGGCCGGGGAGGGCCCGGCGGGCGGGCCGCGCGAAGCCATTGGCAGGGTCCGGGCGTACTAGACTAGGGGGGAAACCCCATCCGCCCACCTAGGGAGATACATGTCTGCCATCAGCCGTGAGGACGTTGCGCATTTGGCGCAGCTGGCCCACATCGAGATGAGCGATGCCGAGCTGGACAAAATGACCGGCGAACTCGGTGTCATTGTCGAATCAATCGCGTCGGTCTCCGAGGCCGCCTCGGCCGACGTCCCGGCCACCACGCACCCCATTGCCCTGTCGAACGTCTTCCGCGAGGACGTCGTGGGTCCGACGCTCACCGCCGAGGAAGCGCTGATGAACGCACCGGACTCCGTCGACACCCGCTTCAAGGTGCCGGCCATTTTGGATGGAGAGTAATCCATGAACCAGATCATCCAACTTTCCGCCACCGAGCTCGCGGCCAAGCTGCGCGCAGGCGAGATCACGTCCGTGGCCGCCGTGCAGGCACACCTGGACCGCATTGCCGAGGTTGACGGCGGGGAGCGCGGCATCCACGCCTTCCTGCACGTGAACACCGAAGAGGCGCTGGCCGTGGCCGCCGAGGTCGACGCCATCCGCGCCGCCGGCGGTACCGACGCGCAGGCGCTGCACCCGTTCGCCGGCGTGCCGATCGCCATCAAAGACCTCATCGTCACCAAGGGCCAGCCCACCACCGCGGCATCGAAGATGCTCGAGGGCTGGATGAGCCCCTACGATGCGACCGTGATCGAGAAGATCCGCGCCGCGAAGCTGCCGATGCTGGGCAAGACCAACCTGGACGAGTTCGCGATGGGTTCCTCCACCGAGCACTCGGCCTACGGCCCGACCCGCAACCCGTGGGACCTGGACCGGATCCCGGGCGGCTCCGGCGGCGGCTCGGCCGCGGCCGTGGCTGCCTTCGAGGCGCCGCTGGCCCTGGGCACCGACACCGGCGGCTCGATCCGCCAGCCCGGCGCCGTCACCGGCACCGTGGGCGTGAAGCCGACCTACGGCGGGGTCTCGCGCTACGGTGCCATCGCCATGGCCTCCTCGCTGGACCAGATCGGCCCGGTCACCCGGACCGTGCTTGACTCCGCGTACCTGCACGAGCTGATCGGCGGGCACGACGCCGCCGACTCCACCTCGCTGAACGAGCCGGTGCCGGCACTCATCGCCGCCGCCGAGCAGGGCGCCTCGGGCGACATGACCGGGGTGCGCGTGGGCGTCATCAAGGAGCTGCAGGGCGAGGGCTACGAGGCCGGAGTCCAGGAGCGCTTCGACGAATCGCTCGAGGCGCTGCGTGCCGCGGGTGCCGAGATCGTCGAGGTTTCCTGCCCGAACTTCAAGTACGCACTCGGTGCCTACTACCTGATCATGCCCTCGGAGGTCTCCTCCAACCTGGCCAAGTTCGACGGCGTGCGCTTCGGCACCCGCGTGCTGCCCGCGGAGGGTCCGCTGACCATCGAACGCGTCATGGGTGCCACCCGTGCCGCGGGCTTCGGCGACGAGGTCAAGCGCCGCATCATCCTGGGCACCTACGCGCTTTCCGCCGGGTACTACGACGCCTACTACGGTTCGGCGCAGAAGGTCCGCACGCTGATCCAGCGCGACTTCGACGCCGCCTTTGAGCAGGCCGACGTGCTGATCTCCCCGACCAGCCCGACCGTTGCCTTCGAGCTGGGCTCGAAGACCGACGACCCGCTGGCGATGTACCTCAACGACGTGGCCACCATCCCGGCGAACATGGCCGGGATCCCGGGCATCACCGTGCCCGGCGGCCTGTCCGAGGGCCTGCCGGTCGGCATCCAGTTCCTGGCCCCGGCCCGCGAGGATGCCCGCCTGTACCGTGCCGGAGCGGCACTTGAGAAACTGCTGGAAGACAAGTGGGGCGGCCGTCTGCTGGACCAGGCCCCCGAACTGTCCGCTGCCACCACCGGAGGGGTTGCCTAACATGGCCATGCACCAAGAAGAACTTGTCGACTTCGACGTCGCCCTGGAAAAGTACGATCCGGTGTTGGGCTTCGAGGTCCACGTCGAGCTGAACACCAAGACCAAGATGTTCTCCTCCGCACCGAACGTGTTCGGCGATGTGCCCAACACCAACGTCACCCCGGTGTGCCTGGGCCTGCCCGGCGTGCTGCCGGTGGTCAATAAGACCGCGGTGGAGTACGCGATCATGATCGGCCTGGCGCTGAACTGCAAGATCGCCGAGCGCTGCGGTTTCGCCCGGAAGAACTACTTCTACCCGGACACACCGAAGAACTTCCAGACCTCCCAGTACGACGACCCGATCGCGTACGACGGCTGGATCGACATCGAGCTGTCCGACGGCGAGGTCTTCCGCGTGGAGATCGAGCGCGCGCACATGGAAGAGGACGCCGGAAAGCTCACCCACATGGGCGGGTCCACCGGCCGCATCCAGGGCGCCGACTACTCGCTGGTCGACTACAACCGCTCCGGCGTGCCGCTGGTCGAGATCGTCACCAAGACCATCGAGGGTGCCGGCAAGCGCGCCCCCGAGCTGGCCAAGGCGTACGTCGCGGCGATCCGCGAAATCGTCAAGGCCCTGGATGTCTCCGATGCGAAGATGGAGCGCGGCAACGTGCGTTGCGACGCCAACGTCTCGCTGATGCTCAAGGGCGCGGAGAAGTTCGGCACCCGCACCGAGACCAAGAACGTGAACTCGCTGCGCGCCGTCGAGCACGCGGTCCGCTTCGAGATCGAGCGCCATGCAGCGGTGCTGAACTCGGGTGAAGCCATCGTGCAGGAAACCCGCCACTGGCACGAGGACACCCGCACCACGACCTCGGGCCGCCCGAAGTCCGACGCGGACGACTACCGTTACTTCCCGGAGCCGGACCTGGTTCCCGTGGTGACCACCGTCGAGTGGATCGAGGAGCTGCGCTCCCGCCTGCCCGAGCCGCCGGCCGAGCGCCGCAAGCGCCTGCAGGCCGACTGGGGCTACTCGGACGCCGAGTTCCGCGACGTGGTCAACGCCGGCGTCACCGAGCAGATCGAGGAAACCATTGCCGCGGGCACGACCGCTGCGGTGGCCCGCAAGTGGTGGATGGGCGAGATCGCCCGCCTGGCCAAGAACGCCGACAAGGACGTTGCCGACCTGGGCGTCACCTCAGCCACGATCGTCGAGCTGAACTCGCTGATCGAGTCCAAGAAGATCAACGACAAGATCGCCCGCCAGGTGCTCGAGTTCGTGGTTGCCGGCGAGGGGACCCCGTCCGAGGTCGTTGAGAAGCGTTCGCTGGCTGTCGTCAACGACGACTCGGCCTTGGGTGCCGCGATCGACGCCGCCATGGAGGCCATGCCCGACGTGGTCGCCAAGGTCAAGGGCGGCAAGCTCCAGGCCATCGGCGCGCTGATGGGCCCGGTCATGAAGGCCACCCGCGGACAGGCCGATGCCGGCCGCGTGCGCGAGCTGGTGCTCCAGAAGCTGGGCATCGAGGGCTAGTCCCCGTTTTCCGCTAGAGACGGCGTCGAGTCCCGGTCATCCACTGTGTGGGGGACCGGGGCTCGACCTCGTTAAGGATGGCTTTTGCCGCATGGACGGCCTGGCCGCAGAACGTCTGTTGGGCTCAGAACAGTGGCGGGTTGCTGTTGAACTGCCGCCAGTAGGTGTTGCGTCGCGGTCGTTGCTCGGGGTCCATGAATTTGGGCAGGATGACGGAGAAGAGCCCGTCGGCATCCCGGACCACGTCGATGAGTCCGGTGTGCTTGGCGTGATGGTGGTTCGAGCAAAATGGTCTGCCCTCGTCGATTTTGGTGGATCCGCCCTTGGCCCATTCGTCCTCATGGTCGATCTCGCAGTGCTCCGGCGGCACGGTGCACCCCGGGAAGATGCRCCCGCCGTAGACGGCAAGGATTGTCTTGCGCATGTAGTCGGGGAAGTAGCGCTGCTCGGTGCCCAGATCCAGGATCCGGCTCTCCCCGTTCATTGTGATCGGGATCGCCCCGCCAACGCACAGGGCATGCCTGAGTTCGGCCGGGGTGTATTTCTGCCCGTGCAGTGTGAGCCCGGATTGCGCCGCCCGGCCTTCGAGCTCGGCCAGCGTCGTGATGATGAATATTTCCGGTGAGGGAAGCCCCGCTGTCCTGGTTCCCTTGGGTGGCCCGCCATTGGTCTTGAGCAGATTCATCAAACCTTGGAGATGCCGCTGCGGTGGAGTGAGGCCGTCGGAGCCGTATTCGGTGTTGTTCATGGCTTCCAGGATGTTGGCTTCGGAAGGCACCGGGTCCAGGGTGAGCTTGTCGGCCTCGGCGGGGTCGGTCAGCGGGAGGCCGGTTGCAGGATCGACCAGGAAGTCGGGGAAATCCGGGAGTGAAGGTGCGGTGCCGGATTGGGTGCCGTTTCCGTCCTCGGGGGTGGCAGCATGAGAACCGTTGGAACCGTTGGAAYCGTTGGAACCGTTGGAACCGTTGGAACCGTTGGAACCGTTGGAAGCATTGGAGGCCTCGGCACCGTTCCAAAGGTCCCGTGCCTGCTGGAGCAACGTGTCGCGGTCCCCGGCCTTGGTGCGCGGGTTGTCCATTTGGGCAAAGAGCGCAAGCAGGGTCTCGGCGTCGGCCGCCCGGACCCGCAGCAGGAATTCGGCGATTCCGGCGTTGGTGCCGCGGTAGAACGCACCAAGTTTGGCGCGCAGCACTTCCTCGGAAGGTTCCTTGACGCCGCCGGCGAGCTCGACCCCGATGGCATTGAACAACTTGTTGGTGCTGCGGGGGTCTTCTTCCCGCACGGAGTCGGCCACCTGGGCTTCTAGCCGGGCGGCAAGCTCCCCGGCGTTCGGATACTGCTTGATCTCCGGGTGCAACCGCTCCAGCTTMTTGGCGGCCTCGGCAAGCTGGTCCGGCGAGGCCTGGCCGCCCGCGAGTGCCTCGACCAGCAACGGGAATTGTGGAGGCTGTTCGATGCCGTGGACATCGGTGTGCGGGAAGAATCGGGTGGCGGCCTGCACGCGGTCGCGGGCCTCAATGAAGCCGATGCGGAAGGTGCGCTGCAGGAACTCGGTGGTGTCCTTGAAGGTGGGGCGCCCCTTCGGCGGGGTGGCGGGGGCTTCGGGCACATCGATGGATCCGTCGATGTAGGAGGGCGGGTCCGCGAGGCACCGGTTGATCCCGACGAGGGTGTCCTCGGGCAGCTCGTGGACCAGGGTGCGCTGCGCCAGGTCGGTGGCCGAGAGCTGGGCGAATCCGGTGGCTCGGTGGGTGCGTTCGACCACCTGGACGAAGTAGGCCGCGTCCGTGGGGGAGCTGGTGTGCTCGGCGATGCGCGGCCCAAGTTCGTCGAGGGCCAACGCCAGTGCGGTGTAGGCGCGCAGCTCATCGTCCGGGGTCGCTGGGTACCTCGGATCCTCGCGGTTGCCCGCGAGCAGGGCGATGGCTGCTGCTGTGGTCATGGTTCAAGCATGCGCCCCCGGGCGCGGCGGTGGGACGGTGTGCGCGGGGATGTGGATAACGTGGGCCGGGTCTTGACAGGCAAGCGGTCACTTGCCTTAATGGTGGATGTGGAAGAACTGTTGAAGGCGCTGGCGGACCCGACCCGGGCGGTGATCCTGGACGAGCTGGTGGAACACACCGGCCAGACGCTCTTTGAGATCTGCAACCGGCTGTCGTCGCGGCATGGCATCAACCCGAGCCGGCAGGCGATCTCGCAGCACCTTCAGGTGCTCGAGGCGGCCGGGCTGGTGCGCAGCGAACGCTCCGGGCGTTACAAGTTCCATTACGTGGACACCGCGCCGTTGCTCCGGATCACGGAGCGCTGGCCGAACGCCGGGCGGCAGGATTCAACAAGGGAAGCCGACGGCATCGGCGGCACCACGGACCCGGGCGTGCCGCGCGCGGGCGCATTGCCGGCATCGAAAGGGAAAAAACCATGAGGATCAATCTAGCCAGCGTCCTTGTCAGCGACCAGGCCAAGGCGCTTGAGTTCTACACCACCAAGCTGGGGTTCGTGAAGAAGAACGAGGTGCCGATGGGCGAGGTTTCCTGGCTGACGGTCGTGTCGCCGGAGGACCCGGACGGGGTGGAGCTGGTGCTGGAGCCGGACAGCCACCCCGCCGTGCGGCCCTTCCTCGACGCGCTGGTGGCCGACGGAATCCCGTTCACCTCCTTCGCCGTCGCCGACGTGCAGGCAGAATACGAGCGGCTGGTGGGCCTGGGCGTGCAGTTCACCCAGCCGCCGACCGCCATGGGGCCGGTGACCACCGCAGTCTTCGATGACACCTGCGGGAACCTGATCCAGATCGCCGCGATGGTCCAGGCGCCGGGGGAATGACCCCCACGCCCGTGCCCGATGCCGACGTGGCCGTCGATCCGGGGCTGGTGCGGGCCCTGTTGTGCGCCCAGCACCCGGATCTGGCCCGGCTGGAACTTCGGTTCGCCGACGACGGCTGGGACAACGTGATCTACCGGCTGGGAGACGAGCTGGCGGTGCGCCTGCCACGCCGGGACATTGCCCATGCGCTGCTGCTCAACGAGGTGCGCTGGCTCCCGTTCCTGGCGCCGCGGCTGCCGCTGCCCGTTCCGGTGCCGCTGCACCGCGGCAGGCCGGGGGAGGGCTACCCGTACCACTGGGCGGTGGTGCCGTGGCTGCCCGGTTCCAGCGCGGCCTTCGTGGGAGCGCAGGTGCGCGACGGGTACGCCGGGGAACTGGCCGCGTTTTTCCGGGCGTTGCATGTTCCGGCCCCGGCCGATGCCCCGCGCAACCCGGTGCGGGGAGTGCCGCTGCGGGATCGGGACGCGGCGCTGCGCGGGCGGTTGGAGGCGGTGGAAGAGCCCGAGCGCGCGGCACTGCTGGCTATCTGGGAGCGGGGAATCGCCGAGGTCCTGCACGCCGGTCCGCGCTTGTGGCTGCACGGGGATCCGCACCCGCACAACATGCTGGTGCTCGATGCCGAGGGCACCGGGAAGTCCCGGCTGGGCGCGGTCATCGACTTCGGCGATATGACCGCGGGGGACCCGGCCAGCGACCTGGCCGTGGCTTGGCTGCATTTCAGCGCGGCGGGGCGCGCGGAGTTCCGGCGGCAGCTGGAGAATCATCGGCTCTATTCGCCGGGCACCTGGGAACGGGCCCGGGCCTGGGCGGTGAACTACGCGGTGCTCATGGCCGGGCTGCCGGTGGGTGATCCCCTGCATGGCGTGGGGGTCCACGGCATCGGGCAGCTGCTGGCCGAGGTTTAAGCGGTCCGAATGACGTGGTTCCGATCGGATCGACCCGGCACCGCGACAGTTCCCGGACCCCGGCGCGAACGCGGGGGTTGCCGGCCACGAGCCGGCGCAGATCCCGCCGGGATTGCGCGGAAAAGTATCCGGGCAGGAAGAAGACACCGGTCATGCCGGCGAGCAGAGCCAGCTGGTGCCCGGCGTAGGCGGGTGCCCCGCGGCTCGTGCCGTCGAACTGTGTAACCAGCTCCATATGCACGGTGGCGCACAGCGGAACGCCGGGCACCGCGACCATGATCCATTTGCCGGCGACGCTGCAGTTGGCATGCACGGTGGCGACATGGCTGGCCTTGGGCGTGGATTAATTGACGCGGCGCGAGAGGTACGGGCCCCACCTGGCAGGGACACGGGGGCAGGAACAACTGCGACGGGGCGCCGGGCAGCGCATCGAAGGTGGCCAGGTTGGCGAGGGCGGCGCAGGCCAGGGCGATCCCGTCTCGGCCGGGACAGCGGCAGGCATCCGGGGACCGCGCCGGTGGGCCGGTGCGTGTCGTGGAGGTTGGGAATATCCCGGTTGCGCTTGCTCCGCGGGGGTCCTCGGCGTCGGGTCGTCCATGCGTGCCTCCTGGTCGGGCCGGAGTACGTGGCGGTGGACGACAATGTTTCATGAAGCCCGCGAATTTCGGTTTCGGCGGATGCGCTGGGTAAGGTCGGAAAACCGTTCCCGGTGTGATGCGCTTGACGTGTTCCGTGTCGCAACCGCCCTGGGGGAGCCACATCCCGCATTCCGCGGCCGCCGGGTGCAGCTCGGCGACCGGCGCGGAACGCCGAACCAAGAGAAAGTGTGCCTGGAATGCAGATACGCGAACAGGATCCGGGGACCGGGCCACGCAACGGACGCGGGCATCGAGGAGACGACCTGCGCCGGCTGAACACCGCGGCGGTCATGAAGCACGTCTTCGGCCACCCGGGGCTGTCCCGGTCCGAGATCGCTGCCCACCTTGGCCTGAGCGCAGCCTCGGTCACCAACATCACCTCCACCTTGCTGGAGTCGGGGCTGCTGCGGGCCCTGCCCTCACCGACCGGGGCGCAGGGACGGCCGCGGGTGCCCCTGGAAATCGGCACGTCCGCACTGGTGCTCGGGATCCACCTGGGGCCGCGCACCGCGGGCGTGGTGTTGATGGGGCTCGACGGCGTGGGCCATGCCTCCGTGCTGGTGCCCCACGCCGGAATGGGCCCGGCCGAAACCATCGACCGGGTGGTTGCCGCGGCCCACCGGCTGGTCGCGGACCACGCCCGGGACAGGCCGCTGCTGGGGACAGGCATCGCCACCGGCGGCATCGTGGACCGGCATGCGGCGGTGATCATCGACAACCCGGGTGCGGGCTGGCGCAACGTGCGCATGACGGAGCTGCTGCGCGGGCGGCTGCCCTCCCCGGTCATCGTCGACAACAACGCGCGGGCAGCTGCGCAGTCGGAATTGCTCTACGGCCACGGGCAACGGACCAGCGACTTCGTCTTGATGGTCATCACCGCCGACATCGGGTCGGTGATGGTCGACGACGGGCGGATCCGAGCCGGGTTCAGCCAGACGGCGGGGCAGATCGCGCACCTGCGGGTCAGCGACCGGCCGGTGCCGTGCTCCTGCGGCAAGACCGGCTGCCTGGCGGTGATGGCCTCCGATGACGCGGTCGCGGCCGAGGCCAGGGATCGCGGGCTGGGAGGCGCGCAGAACATCGACCACGTGCTGGAACTGGCCGGGGCCCAGGACCCGGTGGCCATCGAGGTGCTGGAGCAACGCAACCGCTACGTCGGCCGGGCGGCGAGCCAGCTCATCGACATCCACGACCCCGAGCTGCTGGTCGTGGCCGGCACACCGGCCGAAACCCCGGCGGTCTTCGCCGCCCTGGTGGCGGAGGTGGCCCGGCGGGCCCATGCGGGTTCCGGCGCCGCGGGCCGCGTCGTGCTTTCCTCGGACCATGTTTTTTCGCTCTCGCTCTTTGCCGCCTCCACGATGGTCGATGCGGTCCTCAACGATCCGCTGGGCCACGCGCTTCCCGAAGGCCTGTTGAACCCCTAGGCAACGCGGGTTTCCCGACGCAGCCGGCGGGGTCGGGGCAAGCCGTCCGGCAGCTGCCCGAGCCGTGCGCCGGAGCGCAAATGCCCGATGCCATCCGGCGGCGCTCTGAGGATTTATTGACACATGGTGCCGCATCTGGTTTATTTTAGAGCGTGAAATAAGTTGGTGAGGTCGATCACAGCATGTGGTTGCCTGGCCAACACCGCCACGCAGGCGGAGTAACACGGGTCATTCGTACACGAGGAGCATCATGTCGAAGAAGAAGTTGATAGCCGTTGCAGCGGCATCCGCAGCGTTCATGCTGGTAGCCAGCGGTTGTTCGGCGGGAGCCGGCGCCGGGACGGCGGGCACCGCGGCGGATGGCGCCAAGCGCCTGTCGTTCCAGCTTGCCGAACCAACATCGCTGGTTCCGCACGAGTCCCCGGGAAGCCAGGTCGGCATGGCGACCTGCGCGAACCTCATGGAGGTCAACGTCGAGACGCAGGAGCTGGAACCGCTGGCCGCCAAGTCCGTCACGAGCCAAGACGCCACCACCTGGAAGATCGCGTTGCAGGAGGGCTGGACTTTCCAGGACGGCACCCCGGTCACCGCCGATTCCTTCGCCAAGGCCTGGTCCAAGACCGCCACCGGTTCCAACGCCTGGCAGGGCAACGGCAGCTTCGTCTCCTTCGCCGGCTACAAGGACCTGAACCCGACCGACGGCTCCAAGCCGAAAACCGATTCGCTCTCCGGAGTGAAGGTCATCGACGCGAACAACCTCGAGGTCACCCTCAATGCGCCCAACGCGGACTTCCCGAAGGTGCTGAGCACCTCGCCGCTGTGCCCGTTGCCCGAGGTCGCCTTCACCGATGCGAAGGCCTATGAGGAGAACCCGGTCTCCAACGGCCCGTACAAGTTCGTCTCCTGGAACCACAACCAGGAAGTCGTGCTGGAAAAGTGGGACGGCTTCAAGGGCGCAGCAGGTTTCTCCGGCGGGGCCGACAAGCTCGTGGGCCAGATCTACACCGCCGTCGACGCCGCCTACACGGACATGACCGCCAACAACCTGGACATGATCCGAAACGTGCCCGCGACCATGGTCTCCAAGGCCAAGAGCCAGCTCGGCGAGGAATCCCTCTACGAGGTCAAGACCGGCTCCAAGCAGTACACGCTGCAGATCCCCGACTATGTCAAGGGCCTTCAAGACCCGGACCTGCGCCGCGCCATCTCCATGTCGATCGACCGTGATGCCATCGCCGCCTCGCTGCTGCAGGGCTACGCCACCTCCTCCGACTCGCTGGTACCGCCGTCGCTGGATTCCTACAAGGAAGGTTCCTGCGCTTCGTGCACCTTTGACGCCGCCGGCGCCAAGGACCTGCTGAAGAAGGCCGGCGGATTCGACGGCACCCTGATCATCGAGCACACCTCGACCTCGGACGTGCAGCTGGTCCAGGCCATCTCCAAGCAGATCCAGGACAACCTGGGCATCAAGGTCCAGCTCAAGCCGATGCTGGGCACCGAACTCGAGGCCCGCCGCAACAACCAGAAACTCGAGGGCGCCGTCTTCGGCCTCTGGGGCTGGTCGTACAAGAGCTCGGACCAGTACCTGAGCCAGTACGAGACCGGTGGAGACGGCAACGTGACCACCGGCTACTCGAACAAGGCCGTCGACACGCTGCTGCGCTCGGCCCGCGGCGAGCAGGACGAAGCCAAGTCGGCCGCGCTCTACGCGCAGGCCGAGGCACTGATCATGAAGGACATGCCGGCGATCCCGCTGTTCATCCCGACGGACTTCGGCCTGCACACCAAGTGCGCCGTGATGAACGATGCCCAGGGCGACCTGCAGTTCTACCGCGCCGAATACGGCTGCTAAACCAGCACAACACTTGCAGAGTGGTGCGGGAGCGCCGGACATTAGACGCCGGCGCCCTCCGCACCCCCGTGCGGAGGCGGACCCCTCGACGGGGCCGCGAAAGGAAGCAGTTGCATGCTCGGCTACACAGTACGCAGAATCCTGCAGATGGTCCCGGTGGTCCTGGGGGCCACCTTCATCATCTACGCCCTCACTTTCCTGATGCCCGGGGATCCGGTGGCGGCCCTGACCGGCTCCCGCCCGCTGCCCGAATCCACGGTGCAGCAGATCCGGTTGGCCTACCACCTCGATGACCCGTTCCTGGTCCAGTACGGCAACTACATGCTCGGGCTGCTGCAGGGGAATTTCGGCATCGACTTCTTCGGACGCCCGGTCCTTGGGCTGATCCTCGAGCGCCTTCCGGTCACCTTCGCCCTGGCGATGACCGCCTGGGTGCTGAAGCTGGCCATCGGCCTGGCCATCGGCGTCTACGGCGGCCTGCGCAACGGACAGGCCGGAGACCACTTCGCGCTGGTGTTCACCGTGATCTTCCTGGGCATCCCCGGGTTCGTCATCGCCCTGGGCGCCCAGACCGTCTTCGGCGTGCAGCTGGGCTGGGTCGATCCGGCCGGCATCCGCGCCGGCTGGCCGCTGGCCTTCATCCTTCCGGCCCTGGTCATGGCGATCGAGGCCTCCGCAGGCCTGGCCCGGCTGACCCGCACCTCACTGGTGGACGTGCTGCGCGCCGAATACCTGCGCACCGCCCGGGCCAAGGGGCTGTCCCCGCGCCGGGTCGTCTGGGGCCATGCCCTGCGCAACGCCATGATCCCGGTGGTCACCTACCTGGGCCTGTCCCTGGCGGGCATGCTCGGCGGAGCGGTGATCATTGAGGCGATCTTCAACATGCCAGGCATCGGAGGATTGATGGTCACGGCCATCAACAACAAGGAGGGCACCGTCGTGGTGGGCATCGCCACGATGCTCGTGCTGGTGTACCTCGTCTTCAACCTGCTCGTGGACCTGCTCTACGGCATCATCGATCCAAGGGTGCGGATATGAGCCAGAACACCGAAACCACCCCGGGCACCGCGCCGGCAACCGACCCGTTGGCACCGACCAACCCGATCACCGTCCCGTCGGGCATCAGGCCCCCGGCCGGCCCGCCGGCACCGGCCGCGTCCTTCCGGCGCAAGCCCGCGAAGAAGGTCAACCGCGGGCCGGTGTGGCTCAAGCCCCGCTTCCTGGTGTCCGGCACGATCGTGGCGCTCATGCTGCTGATGGCCGCGTTCCCGCAGCTCTTTGCCGGGTTCGGCTCGGACCCGACCGCCAATTGCGACATCATGAACACCAACCAGGCGCCCAGCCCGGAGCACATCTTCGGGATGGATATCCAGGGCTGCGACTACTACACCAACGTGATCTACGGGGCGCGGGCCTCGATCCTGGTCGGCATCGTGGTCACCGCGATCTCCTTCGTCATCTCCGCGCTGCTCGGCTCGCTGGCCGGCTACTTCGGCGGCTGGGTCGACACCCTGATCTCCCGCGCCTGCGACATGGCCTTCGGCCTGCCGTTCATCCTGGCCGCGATCGTGGTGCTGCAGCTGTTCTCGGAGCGCACCGTGTGGACAGTCATCTTCGCCCTGGCCCTGTTCTCCTGGCCCGGCGGGGTGCGGTTCATGCGTTCCTCGGTGATGGAGGTCCGCAACCGGGAATACGTCCAGGCCTCCAGGTTGTTGGGTGCCGGCAACGGGCGGATCATCGCCAAGCACATCATCCCCAACTCGCTGACGCCGCTGCTGGTGCTCCAGACCCTGGGCATCGGCGGGGTGATCTCCGCCGAGGCCGGGCTGACCTTCATCGGCATCGGGCTCACACCGCCCTCGGTGTCCTGGGGGCTCCAGCTGGCCGCGGCGCGCGAATACATCTCCGCGGCCCCGCACCTGCTGATCTTCCCCGCGATCTTCCTGACCATCACCGTGCTGGGCTTCGTGCTCTTTGGCGAGGCCATGCGCGATGAGTTCGACCCGAAAGGCAAATAGCATGGGCATCCACCAACATGCGAACCCCGCAGCCGATGCCGCCGACGACGTGCTGCTGCGCGTGAAAGACCTTGAGGTCGAATTCAACACCTCCAAGGGTGTCGCCACCGCGGTCAACGGCATGAATTTCGAGGTCAAGCGCGGGCAGGCGCTGGGCATCCTTGGCGAATCCGGTTCCGGGAAATCCGTGACCGCCCGCGCCATCATGGGGATCCTGGACATGCCCCCGGCCCACATCCCGCGTGGCGAGATCCTCTTGGAGGGCGAGGACCTGCTCACCGTCAACCCCAGGCGCCACCGCCAGTTGGTCGGCTCGCGGGTCACGATGGTCTTCCAGGATGCGCTGACCGCACTGAACCCGGTCCACCCGGTGGGCCGGCAGATCGGCGAACTCTACCGCGTGCACCGCGGCTACTCCCGCCGGGACGCCAAAGCCGCGGCCATCAAGATGATGGACAAGGTGCGCATACCGGCGGCCGCGAAGCGGGTGAACGACTACCCGCACCAGTTCTCCGGCGGCATGCGCCAGCGCATCGTCATCGCCATGGCGCTGGCTCTTGACCCGGTGCTGCTGATCGCCGACGAGCCGACCACCGCCTTGGATGTCACGGTGCAGGCGCAGATCCTCGAGCTGCTCAAGGAGCAGCAGGAGGAACGGAACATGGGGTTGATCCTGATCACCCACGACATCTCCGTGGTCAGGGAGGTCACGGACCAGGTCGCGGTCATGTACGCGGGACGGGTCGTGGAGCACGGGCCCACCGCCGAGGTGCTCTCGCGCCCCGGCCACCCGTATTCCCGCGGCCTGGCCGCCTCGATCGCCGGGGAGGAGCTCAAGGGCCGGCGCCTGCCGGCGATCCCCGGCACGCCGCCGGACTTGCTGCACCTGCCGGTCGGGTGCTCGTTCGCCAACCGCTGCGCCTTCGCCACCGAGGCGTGTGCGGCCTCCGTCCCCGCACTGGAATTGATCGACGAGGCACGGCATAGCGCCTGTTTCCACACTTCGGAGGTCCTGGCCCATGCCAACGCCTAGCACCAGCACGCAGACCCTGCCGGGAATGGCGAACCATCCGGCATGCACGCCGTTGATGGAAATGCGCGACGTGAAGCAGCACTACGCCGTGCACCGCCACCTGCCCATCGGCCCGCGCAAGTTCGTCAAGGCCCTGGACGGAGTCGACCTGTCCGTGCACGCCGGGGAGACCTTGGGCGTGATCGGCGAGTCCGGCTGCGGCAAGTCCACCCTGGCCCGCGTGATGGCCGGATTGGAGAAGCCCACGCAGGGCCAGGTGTTTTTCCGCGGCGAAGACATCAACACGCTGCGCGGGGACGAGAAGAAGGAGATGCGCCGGAACATCCAGTTGATCTTCCAGGACCCGTACTCCTCGCTGAACCCGCGGATGACGGTGGAGCAACTGGTCTCCGAGCCCTACGAGATCCACCCCGAGGTGGCCCCGAAGGCCGGACGCAAGGCCAAGATCAAGGAACTGCTCGAACTGGTCGGACTGAACCCCAACCACTCCGACCGCTACCCGCACAACTTCTCCGGCGGTCAGCAGCAACGCATCGGTATCGCCCGCGGCATCGCGCTGAACCCCAAGATGCTCATCTGCGACGAGCCGGTTTCCGCGCTGGATGTCTCGGTGCGCGCCCAGGTGGTCAACCTGCTCGATGACCTGCAAAAGGAACTGGGCCTGTCCTACTTGTTCATCGCCCACGACCTGCAGATCGTGCGGCACATCTCCGACCGGGTCGCGACCATGTACCTGGGCCGCGTCGTGGAGCTGGGGACCTACTCGGATGTCTATGACTCCACCGCGCAGCCGTACACGCGGGCATTGATGTCCGCGGCCCCGGAACTGCGCAGGAACGACGGGAACGACCGGGAGAAGATCATCCTGCAGGGCGATCCGCCCTCGCCGATCGACCCGCCGGCAGGCTGCAGGTTCCACACCCGCTGCCCCATGGCCCAGGCGATCTGCGCGACACGGGAACCGGAGCTCATCGCGGTCGGGGACAGCCATGAGGCGCGCTGCCACTTCGCCAAGGACCTCGCGGCCGAATTCGTCCAACGCGCGGGCGCCTGAACAAACACCCGCCCTGCCACCGGACCAGCACGCCGATCTACCCACCCCGGGTTCCAGGGGACCCCGGCACCGCCGACGACGGCCTCCCTGCGGGCGGCCGCCGCCAACAAACTTGCACAATGAAGGAGAAAAATCGTGGATCTCAAGGTAGGTGTCGTCGGCTTCGGCCTGCGCGCCGGACTCTACAAGCACGCACACCGCCCCGGCGAGGGCTCGGTCGTCACCATGGTGTGTGACACCTCCGAACGCGGCCGCGCCGATGCCGCGGCCAAGCTGCCCGAGGCCATCATCACCGCGGACCTGGACGAGCTGCTGGGCGCCGGCCTGGATGCGGTGCTGGTGCTGACCCCGGACAACCAACACGCGGTGGTCGCCCAGCGCACCCTGGATGCCGGCATCCCGACGTTCTGCGAAAAGCCGCTGGATGTCACCCTGGAAGCAGTGGACGAGCTGCTCGAAACTGCGTTCCGCACCGGCACCAAACTGTACGTCGGGCACAACATGCGCCACATGCCGGTGGTCCGCCAGATGCGCGAGATCATCGAAACCGGTGCCATCGGCGAGGTCAAGGCCGTGTGGTGCCGCCACTTCGTGGGCAACGGCGGAGACTACTACTTTAAGGACTGGCACGCGGAGCGCAAGAACACCACCAGCCTGCTGCTGCAAAAGGGCGCCCACGACATCGACGTGATCCACTGGCTCGCGGGAGGCTACACCGCGTCGGTCTCCGCCGTCGGCGACCTTGCGGTCTACGGGGACGTCGAATCCCGCCGCGACAACACCGACCGCCGCATGTGGGACTGGTTCTCGCTGGAGAACTGGCCGCCGACCGACCAGAAGGACCTGAACCCGGTCATCGACGTGGAAGACATCTCGATGATGCAGATGAAGCTGGACAACGGCGTGCTGGCCTCCTACCAGCAGTGCCACTTCACCCCGGACTACTGGAGGAACTACACGGTCATCGGCACCGCGGGCCGCCTGGAGAACTTCGGGGACGACGCGGGCAACAAGATCAAGGTGTGGAACACCCGCAGCCAGACCGGCTACGTGGAGGCGGACCTCGAGGTCGAGATCGAGGCGGCCGACGGGGGGCACGGGGGTGCGGATCCGCGCCTGATCGCCGAGTTCCTGCGCTTTGCGGCTTCGGGCGGGCCGACCGAGACCTCCCCGGTTGCCGCACGCGCGGCGGTTGCCGCGGGCGTGCTGGCCACCGAGTCGTTGCGCACCGACGGGTCGGCCAAGATCGTTCCTGCGCTCAGCGGGGATTTGCTGGCCTACTTCGCGGCCAACCAGGAGCGCGTAAACGCCTGAGGCGGCCCGGTGCCCGGCCGGACAACCGCTGCCGGCGCACCAGTCCCAAGGGGAGCGTCCCTCCACCGGCATCCGGGGGGAGGGGCGCTCCCCTTCGGCGTTTCCGGCCCGGTGCCGGGGCACCGGAGGGTCAGTCGCCGGTGAGCTCGGCCATGGCCCGGCCCATGGCGGTGGCCACCAGCTGCACGCTGCGCCGGTGCATGGATTCGGGCCGCGCCAGCAGGTCGATGCGCCGGCGGTTGGCGATGCCCTCGAGCCGGCGCAGCACCACGTTCTCGCCCAGCGCGGCGCCGGCGGTGTAGCGCGGAATGATGCCGATGACATCCCCGGCCGCGACCAGCGCGGCGACCGTGGCGTAGTCGTTGATCCGGTGGATGATCTCCGGGGCGGCACCGGAAACCGCGCTGATGGCTCCGAGCACGTCGGCCGGGGAGAAGCCCTCGCGGCTGACCACCCAGTGCTCGCCGACCAAATCCGCCGGGCGCAGCGTGTCCTTCGCCGCCAGCCGGTGGCCGGCCGGCAGGGCGATGTCCAGGGGCTCGTGCGCGAGCGGGGTGACGACGACCCGGTCGGCGGGCCAGTGCGGGGTGTGGTCCATGCGGTGGGCCAGGACCAGGTCGTAGCGGGCGGTCAGCGCCGGGAAATCCTGCTGGGCCACGTCCTCGTCGAAGAACCGCGGCGCGGGGAAACCGGGTGTCGCGAGCTTGCTCAGCAGCGGGGCGAAGAGCACCTGGCCCACGGAGTGGAACCCGGCCACGGAAACCGGTGCGGCGGCGCTTTCCTGGAACTCGCCGATCGCGGCCCGTGCCGCGGCCAGCGAGGAGACCACCGTGGCGCCGGCGGCCGCCAGCACCTGACCGGCCTCGGTGAGCACCAGGTTCCGGCCCTCCTTGCGGGTCAGCGGGACCTGGATGTTGCGCTGGAGCAGGGCCAGCTGCTGGGAAACGGCCGAGGGCGTGACATACATGGCGCTGGCCACGGCCTTGACCGAGCCGAGGTCGCCGAGTTCGCGCAGGATCTGCAACTGGTGGACTTCCATGTAGTCAATCCTAAATCGTTGATTGAGAAACATGCGTATCTTCTAAGGTGTCTATGTCGGGTGCGAGATGCCAGACTGGAGGCGAATCGTCCATGAAAGGCGCGCCAGGTGGCGCAATTGAGGAGCCATCGATGAAGGCACTGTACAAGTCCGGGCCCCACGCCGGATTCGAGCTGGTTGACCGCCCCGAGCCCGTGACCGGCGACCGCGACGTGAAGATCCGCGTGATGACCGCAGGCATCTGCGGCACCGACCTGCACATCCAGGCCTACGACGACGCCGCCAAGGCCATGATCAAGGCCCCGATGATCCCGGGCCACGAGTTCTACGGCGAGGTCGTCGAGGTGGGCGACGAAGTCACCGACGTGAAGATCGGCGACCGCGTCTCCGGCGAGGGCCACGTGGTCTGCGGCATGTGCCGCAACTGCCGCGCGGGCCGGCGCCAGATGTGCATCAACACCGTCTCGGTCGGCGTGCAGCGCGACGGCGCCTTCGCCGAATTCGTCGTCATTCCCGAGACCAACGTCTGGGTCCACCGGGACCCCTCGATCACCCCGGAACTCGGCGCGATCTTCGACCCGTTCGGCAACGCCGTGCACACCGCGCTGTCCTTCCCGCTGGTCGGCGAGGACGTGCTGATCACCGGTGCCGGGCCCATCGGCCTGATGGCCATCGCCGTGGCCCGCCACGCAGGCGCCCGCAAGATCGCCATCACCGACATCTCGCCGCAGCGCCTGGAACTGGCCCGCGGCATGGGCGTGGACCTGGCCATCGACGTCTCGGCGACCCGCATCAAGGACGCCCAGCGCGAACTGGGCATGCGCGAGGGCTTCGACTTCGGCATGGAAATGTCCGGACATCCCACGGCGCTGCCGGAAATGATCGAGAACATGAACCACGGCGGGCACATCTCCATGCTTGGCCTGCCCTCCAGCTCCATCGACATCGACTGGGGCAAGGTCGTCACCCACATGCTCACGCTCAAGGGCATCTACGGCCGCGAGATGTTCGAGACCTGGTACGCCATGAGCGCCATGCTCACCTCCAACCCGGTGCTGCGAGAACGCGTCGCCTCCGTGGTCACCGACTACCTGCCGGCCACCCAATGGGAAGCCGGCTTCGACGCCGCGCGCTCCGGCCACGGCGGCAAGGTCGTCCTGGACTGGACCGTCTTCTAGAGATCCCCCAAGCCTCTTCCACATTCCCGCGACTTTTAGGAGAAGCACCGTGTACACCACCATGAAGGACGAGCTGGCGGCCGAACTGGCCCAGCTGCGCACCGACGGCCTGTTCAAGTCCGAACGCCACATCGACTCGGCCCAGTCCAACCGCATTTCCGCCGGAGAGCTCGGCTTTAGCGCCAAGAAGGTGCTGAACTTCTGCGCCAACAACTACCTGGGCCTGGCGGACGATGAGCGCATCATCGAGGCCGCCAAGAACGCCATGGACACCCGCGGCTTCGGCATGGCCAGCGTCCGCTTCATCTGCGGCACCCAGGACCTGCACCTGGAACTCGAGGCCGCGGTCTCCAAGTTCCTGGGCACCGAGGACACGATCCTGTTCTCCAGCTGCTTCGACGCCAACGGGGGCGTCTTCGAGTCGCTCTTCGGCGCCGAAGACGCCATCATCTCCGATGCGCTGAACCACGCCTCGATCATCGACGGCATCCGCCTGTCCAAGGCCGCGCGCTTCCGCTACGCGAACCAGGACATGGCGGACCTGGAAACCCAGTTGCAGGCAGCCGCCGCATTGAACGACGGCAAGGGTGCCCGCCGCACCATCGTCGTCACCGACGGCATCTTCTCAATGGACGGCTTCATCGCCCCGCTGGGAGCCATCTGCGACCTGGCCGACAAGTACGGCGCACTGGTCATGGTCGATGACTCCCATGCCGTGGGCTTCATGGGCGCCACCGGCGCCGGCACCCCGGAACATGCGGGTGTCTCGGACCGCGTGGACATCTACACCGGCACCTTCGGCAAGGCCCTGGGCGGCGCCTCGGGCGGCTACGTGGCAGGCCGCGGCGAGATCGTGGCGATGCTGCGCCAGAAGGCCCGCCCCTACCTGTTCTCGAACTCGCTGGCCCCGGCCATCGTTGCCGCAACGCTGAAGGCGCTTGAGCTCGTCGAGGGTTCGGGCGAACTGCGCGAGAAGCTCTTCGAGAACGCCGCGCACTTCCGCCGCCGCATGACCGAGGAAGGCTTCGACCTGCTCGACGGCGAGCACGCCATCGTTCCGGTGATGTTCGGCGATGCCGTCAAGGCCGCCGAAGTGGCCGGCAAGATGCTGGAGCAGGGCGTCTTCGTCACCGCGTTCAGCTTCCCGGTGGTCCCGAAGGGCGCCGCACGCATCCGCGTCCAGCTCTCGGCAGCACACTCGGCCGAGGACATCGAGGCCTGCGTGCAGGCGTTCGTCGCCAGCCGCTAAATGCTCCAAACAGGTATCGCCCGCATTCCCTGTCATGGGGGAGTGCGGGCGATACCTGCTTAATCAATCAGCGGCAAACGATCCGCCAACTTCTTGATGCCTAGCCTTTTCCCAGCGTTGATCCTGCCTTGGACTTGGTGGACTTGCTCGAAGAGTTCGAGGCAAGCTTCGATCCGGCCTTGGAAAGCGCGGCCTTTGACGGCGTGGACGACTTACCCATGTTTCACCGCCTTTCCGGAGTTCCCTGCCACTGGTGCAGATGGAGCACACCGTATCGGGCGGTGCAGACATTTTGGGGTTGGAAGTCCAGAACGATCAATTACTCTACGGCGCGATCAAACTGGATGTAGTCCAGGGAGACGTAGTCTGGCGCCGTGAAGTGCGCGGTGAAGCGATGCGTTCCGCGTTCAAGGTAGCGATGGCCCCAATCCTGGCGTTCGAAGTTCCTGTTGTGTGTCGTGTTCCGGATGGCGGCGGGTTCGACGTCTGAGGAAACGCGGCCCGAAACCGCGTAGAGGCCAGGGACGGTGATGTCGACGATGCCCCGGACCCGGTGGAAAATGACGGAGGCACCCGCATTGATAAGCCAATGCAGGTGCCTCGCTCATTCCTCGTCCGGGGCAGTGCCCCGGGGCGGTCACCGAACGGAGTTGCGGCGAGAAGCCAGGCCCTCGGCGGTGCCAACGAGCAGGACCGCCGCGATGACGGCCACGACGAATCCCAGGACATTGAGTTCGAAGATGTTCCCGGTGCCCAGCAGACTGGCAATCACCCCGCCGATGACGGACCCGGCAAGTCCCAGCAGCAGGGTGACGAGCAGGCTCAGGTTCTGCTTGCCGGGCTTGATAAGCCGTGCAAGTGCGCCAATGACGAGTCCCGCGACGATGAATCCGATCATGTTTCCGGCCTTTTCTCTAGGTTGTGGGTGCAGCGCGGTGGCGGCTTCACCACTTTCGACCCTAGAGCATGCCTCTCCCGCGCGCGGTCAACCATGCGGCGGAAGCCCATGGGACATTCCCCACGCGGTGTCGCCCCGCCCGTGGGTGTGGCGACACCGTGGACGCGCGGTGCGAACGGTGCCCGGCATAGCGGTTACCCGGTGGTGAGGTCCCAAGCAATAAACGGTGAAGCATGGGAAGGTGGCTCTCAGGGATGGCACGAACCTGGATCTCCAGACCCCTGCGGTGGACATGGACACATGGAGGTCGCCGGAGAGCCTTCGCTGGTCCTTCAAACACATGGCAGAGATCCTGACCACTGCGGAAACCTCCCGGGGGAGCGGTGGCCGGCGCGCTGTGCGACGCCGGAAGGCTTGGCCCGGAGGGACAGCTGACCGACTGCCTGCCGGAACTGGTCGAAACCGGATAGGCCGGGGCAATGGGCACCGGCTGCTGGACATGAGCTCCGGCATCAACTTCTCCGAGAACTACCTGGGCCCGGCCGCCGGGATTCGGAAGCTGGAGGAGGCGATTGGCTGGGCCGCCTCCAATGCTCCCGGACCCACCGGCATGTTCCCGTTCCTGCGGACCCTGGAGCGCAAGACCGCCCACGGCGGCGTCTTCGACTACCGTTCCTGCGAGACGGACATGCTGGGCTGGATCGGCGAGGCCGCCGCGGGCACCCCCATGGACGCGCTGGTGTGGGCAGGATCGGAGCTGAATCGGACGCCTCCATGGGTATCGACAAGTTCGGCACCGGGGTCTTCGGCGGGGGAATCAACGCTACGCTGCGCGACATTGCCCGTTTCGGGTCGCTGTTCCTGGGCGACGGGCTCTCCCCGACAGGCGAACGGGTGCTCTCCGGCGAGTGGTTCGGGCAGACCCTGGCCGAAGCACCGGATTCACGCGACGCCTTTGCCGACATCCCGGGAGACAACACGATGCCCGGCGGGATGCACCGCAACCAGATGTGGTTCCCCTATGCGGGCAGCGACGTGGTGCTTTGCCTGGGCATCCACGGCCAGCTGGTCCACGTCAACCGCCTTGCCGGGGTGGTGGCGGTCAAATTGTCGACCTGGCCGGTGCCGCAGGATCCGGCCAGGCTCTTTCCCGTCCTGCGCGCGTTCGAAGCGATTTCCGCCGCACTTGTGGTGGAGGCCGAGACCGCGTCCGCCCCCGTGCCAAAGGAACCGGCACCCGCGGGGTAGCCGGATCCCGCAGTCCCTCGCCGGGGGATGGGTCCGTGACGGCCGATTCCGGGGTCCGAGCCGGAAAACTGCGGCCCAAACGCAACTCAAGACCGTGGTGCGGCCTTCGCCATGCGCCTACGATGGAATCAATCTTGCCCATGCGGCGGATGATGCACATGGGGTCGGTTGTTTCATCTGGGGATGAAGGCGCTTCGATTGGGGGACGAAATGGTGGACCTTGCGAGGTTTGAGGACGCACACTACCTGACGGTGGCAGAGGTCGCCTTGGCGATGCGTGTTTCGAATATGACCGTCTACAGGTTGGTCCATGCGGGGGAATTGCCGGCCGTGCGATTCGGGCGTTCCTACCGCGTTCCGGCCCAGGCGGTGAAGGAATACCTGGGTTCTGAGCAACATGCGGCAGATCCTGGCCACCATCCCCCGGCCGACTGACATCGATGGGGCGTTGTTCGCGATGACACTGGATCCTGCCGGGCGGGGGCAACGAACCGCCTAGGCATATCCATGACTGACCTCGCGGTTCACCCGCGGGAGGGAAGTGCCTGCGGGTCGATGTCGCCGGCGTCGTGGCAGTAGCCCAGGACCCGGATGATCGTTTCCAGGTCGCCCGCGGGCAGCGCCTCGAGGATGTCGCGGTGGGCCCGTGCGATGGAGGCCTGGTGTTCCGGCCCCAACTGGTAGGCGCGGGTGATCCGCCGCTGGATCGGGTGTCCCCAGATGCTTCCCAGGGTCTCGCGCAGGTATTGGTTGGGGCAGGGGTCGATGAGCCTGAGGTGGAATTCCTTGCCAAGGCGGAATTGCTCCTCCGCATCGGTGGGTTCCACCGTCTCGAATTCGTCGATGAGCGCCCGCAGCCGCACAAGTTGCGCGGGGGAGTGCCTGCCGATGGCCTGTGCCATCGCCAGCTGCTCTAGGTGGTAACGCACCTCGAAGACGTTGTGCACGTCTTGCGCCGTGAGGTCGTTGACCACGTACCCGCTCCCCGGCACCAGCGTGGCCAAGCCCTCCATTGCGACTTGGGCCAGGGCGTCACGCACCGGAGTGCGTGAGACGCCGTATTGGGCGGCAACCTGTTCCTGGACCAGTGCGGTTCCCGGCTTCAGCGCGCCGCTGACGATTTCGGAAGCGATTTGTTCGTGGACGCGCACCGCCAGTGGTCTTGCGTCGTGGACTCCCGTAGCCATGCGTCTCCCTGAAAATGTTTCGTCGCGGTTCCCAGCAGTCTAGCGTGTGGTTTTCACTCCGCTCCGCGGTGCTGGTGGCGCGGGTCACAAAAAACCCTTGACCCATCTGTATCCACTGTATACGGTGAATACAATCAGTGGCGTTCCACCTCCCGACAAAGGAAAAAACATGTATGTCTTGAACACCTGGTACGTGGCGGCCTGGAGCAGCGAGGTCGACCGCAAGCCGGTCAAGCGGGTAATCTGCGAGCAGCCGATCGTGCTCTTCCGCACCCAGAACGGCACGCCGGTGGCCCTGGCCGACCGCTGCGCCCACCGCGCCTTCCCGCTCTCTGAAGGCCGCACCGTCGGCGATTCCATCGAGTGCGGCTACCACGGGTTCACCTACGGCGCGGATGGGATGTGCACCAAGGTCCCCGCGCAAAGCACCATCCCCGAACGCGCCAAGGTCCGCAAATACCCGCTGGTGGAAAAAGACGGCTGGATCTGGGCCTGGATGGGGGATGCGGACCTGGCCGACCCCGCGGACGTGCCGGACACGCACTGGATGACCGACCCCGGGTGGGCCACCGTCACCCATTCGTTCCACTTCAAGTGCCGCGCCGGGCTGATCCACGACAACCTGCTGGATCTGACCCACGAATCGTTCCTGCACCAGACCACCGTGGGCGACGACTACATCTACGAGCACGGCATCACCGTGGAGGTCGAAGGATCGGTGGTCAGCGTCGACCGGCTGATGCCCTCCGTTCAGGCACCGCCGCTGTACGCCGACACCATGGACGCCCGCGGGCTGTTCGACCGCTTCCACTGCACCGAGTTCTTCGTGCCCAACCTGCACGTGCTGCACTCCGGGATCACCGGGGAAGGCAAGCCTCGCGCCGAGGGCTACCTGATCAAGGTGCTCAACGGCATCACCCCCATCGACGAGCACAACTCCTGGTACTACTACGCCTTCAGCCGCAACTTCGCCGTCGATGACGCGCAGGCCACCGAGGACCTGCGTGTGGGACTGAACACCGTCCTGCAGGAGGACGCCGATGCCCTGGAAGCCCAGGAGATCGGCATGCAGTCCCGCCCTGACGGCGAGTTCGACGTGCTCATCGCCCAGGACGGCGGCGTGGCCAAGGCCCGGCGCATCCTGTCCACGCTGGTCAAGCGCGAGCAGGCCGCCGCCGCGGACCGGCCCGTCGCCGGCGCAAGGGCCTAGTCGCCATGTGGATGCTGGTACGTGCCGATTCGCAGGACGACTACTGGGAAGCCGGGCAGGGGCAACGCACCCTTGCCGCCTGCCCGGACACCGACGAGCGCGGGGATCCCTGGCGCTGGACCGCGCGGCTGGCCGAGGATGCGTCCGGGCCAGAGGTGCTCATCGAGGCGGACCCCGACTACATCGGGGTGCAGACCTCCGTCTACGCCGACGGACACAGCGGGGTCGCCGAACGCCCCGCCGGACACCAGATGGTGGTGACCTCGCTGCACGGACAGGTGCTGGTCGCGGCCGTGGACGGGCCGTGGGAACGCTGGCTGAACCCCGGGGACGTGTTCATCGTGGAGGGCGAGGACGACGAGTCCCTGCGCATCTCGCTGACCGTACCCGAGGCCCGGGTCTCGGTCACGATGCTGGCCCCTCGCCGAGCCGCGGCCCTGAGGTGGGTACCGTGAGCGCCGGGACGGCGCCGGCGCGGCCGCTCGCACCGGTCGGCGCGTCCTTCACCGGGATCGACTTCTCCGCCACGGGCAAGCAGCTGGGCTACGGACACGTGGTGCACTCGGACAACGTGCACGATGGGGCGATCATCCCGGTTCCCGTCGCGGTGATTTCCTCGGGTCCCGGGCCTGTGGCCCTGCTGGTGGCCGGCACCCACGGAGACGAATACGAGGGGCAGGTCTTGGCCCACGAGCTGATCCGTGAACTGGATCCGGCCCGGCTGTCCGGCACCGTGATCGTCGTGCCGGCGGCCAACTCGCCGGCAGTGCGCTCCGCGGCCCGCGTTTCGCCGATCGACGCGGGAAACCTGAACCGCAGCTACCCGGGCCGTGCCCAGGGCGGGCCCACCGAGCAGGTTGCCGCGCTGATTGCCGG
Organism: Arthrobacter sp. UCD-GKA; assembly: GCF_001863355.1. NCBI lineage: Bacteria > Bacillati > Actinomycetota > Actinomycetes > Micrococcales > Micrococcaceae > Arthrobacter > Arthrobacter sp. UCD-GKA. Next base: position 196,002 of record NZ_MOLR01000008.1, read on the forward strand.
TGCCCTGCTGCCGCGCGCCGACTTCGTGATCGACATGCACTCGGGCGGATCGAACTCGACCTACTTGCCCTGTGCCTTCATCTACCGCGGCCCCGACGAAGAGCTGTGGCGGGCGAAGCTTCGGGCCTCCCGGTTGCTGGGCCTGCCGTACGTCATGGTGGTCGCCCCGCTGCTGGAGCCCGGCTCGCTGTCCAGCGCCGGGGACCAGGCCGGGGTCCTCACGATTTCCACCGAGCTTTCCGGGTCCGGGACCGTTGACCGGCATGCACTGGTGGCCATGCGCCGCGGCATGCCGCGCCTCTTGGCCGACCTGGGGATCCTCAACGGGGCCGCCGAGGCTCCGGTGGAGGCCGAACCGCAGTGGATTGAACTGGTGCCCGAATCGCCGGTAACTTCCACGGCCGCCGGGCTCTTTGAGCCGCTCGTCGACCTGGGGGAAGCTGTGAGCGCCGGGCAGCCGGTGGCACGCGTGCACTTCATCGACGAACTGGACCGGCAGCCGCGTGCCTATCATGCCCGGCTTGACGGGGTGGTCGCGATCATGCGCCGACCCACGCTGGTGGCCCCGGGCACCCACCTGCTGCACGTTGCACCGCTGCTCGATCCCGACTCCCTCTAGTTTCTCCCGTTCTCCCACCACGCCCGGCGCCCTTGGCAGCCCGGACACCACCGAAGAAGGACAGAAAATGATCTCGCACCGCACCACGCGTTTCCTGGCCGCCGGCATGCTGCTCGTCTTGGCATCCACCGGCTGCACCACCGTCTCGCAGGCCGAATCCACCCAGGGCTCCGGCGCGTCGGGTTCAGCGTCCGCCGTGGCCTTGGGCGTCAACGAGGCCGCCCGGGCCCTGCTCCCGGCAGACATCCGCGAGGCGGGGGTACTGCGCATTGCCTCGGACCCGACCTACCCCCCGTTCGAGTTCTACGACACCGACAACAAGACGCTGATCGGCTGGGACGCCGACATGGGCGACGCCATCGGCGCGGTGCTGGGCCTGAAGGTCGAGCATGTTCCGGCCACCTTCGACACCATCCTGCCCGGCCTGCAATCGGGCAAGTACGACCTGGGCATGTCCACCTTCAGCGTCACCGACGAACGCCGCAAGGCCGTGGACTTCGTCCCCTACCTGCAAGGCGGTACCGGATTGGCCGTGGCCCCGGGCAATCCGCAGAAGTTGAGCGTTGACGCGACGAGCCTGTGCGGCAAGGCGGTAGCCGCACAGAAGGGATCGATCCAGTCCCTGGACCTCCGGCCGCGTCCAAGGGGTCATGGCGGACTCGGTCTCCCTGGCCTACCAGGGCAAGCTCGCCGGCGGGAAGTTCGAGGTCGCGCAGGGCCCCGACTACGAACCGGAACTCACCGGCACGGCGCTGGGCAAGAAGAGCGAACTGCTGCCTGCCGTCCAGGCAGCCACGGCAGCGGTGTTGGAATCCCCGACGTACGCAGAGATCAACGCCAAGTGGGGTCTGCCGGCCAGCACGCAGATCACCCCGGCCGATGTCGTGCTGAAGTAGCGATGGAGATGGCTCCCATGACCCTCATGACCGAACCCAAGAAGACCGCGGCCGCGGTTGACGAGTACAGCATCGTCAAGGCCAGGCACCCGGGGCGCTGGATTTCGGCGGCGGTGATCGTGTTGCTGGGGTTGCTGTTGGCCCGCTCGGTGGTCACCAACCCGAACTTCGGGTGGGAGACCGTCGGGATGTACATCCGCGACGTCTCCATCGTGCGCGGCATCGGCATCACCCTGGAACTGACCGCCGTCTGCATGCTCATCGGCATCGTGCTGGGCGTGGTGCTGGCCGTCATGCGGATCTCGGCGAACCCGGTGGTGCGCACCGCGGCCTTCGCCTACGTGAACTTCTTCCGCGGCACCCCGGTGCTGGTGCAGTTGCTCTTTTGGTACAACCTGGCCGCGCTCTATCCCTCCATCACCTTCGGCATCCCCGGGGTGGATTTGGACGCGAATGCGATGATCACGCCGCTGACCGCCGCGATCCTGGGGCTGGGGCTGAACCAGGCGGCGTACATGTCCGAGATCGTACGGGCCGGCATCCTTTCGGTGGAGCACGGCCAGTCCGAGGCGGCCGGGGCACTGGGCATCAACCGGCTCCAGACCATGCGGCGGATCATCCTGCCGCAGGCCATGCGCGTGATCATCCCGCCCACGGGCAACGAAACCATCGGCATGCTCAAGACCACCGCCCTGGTCTCGGTCATCTCGGTGCCCGAGCTGCTGTACTCCGCGCAGATCATCTATGCCCGCAATTTCGAGACCATCCCGCTGCTGATGGTCGCCAGCATCTGGTACATCGTGGTCACCTCGATCCTGAGCGTCGGGCAGTTCTACCTGGAGCGCCACTACGCCAGGGGCGGGCAACGCAGCCTGCCGCAGACCCCGTGGCAACAACTCAAGCGGTTCATGCGGGTGCACGACCCGCTGACCCTCAAGGGAGCGAAGAAATGAGTGCGACCATCCTGGAAACCGGCGCCACGGCCACGGCGCCCGCGCCGATGATCAAGGCCGATGCTATCCGCAAGAGCTACGGCCGGCTGGAGGTGCTGAAGGGCATCGACCTGCAGGTGCAGCGCGGGGAGGTGGTGTGCCTGATCGGTCCTTCCGGGTCGGGCAAGTCGACGCTGCTGCGCTGCATCAACCACCTGGAAACGATCGAGGGCGGGCGGATGTGGGTGGACGGGGCGGTGATGGGCTATGACCTGAAGGGCACCAAGCTGCACGAGCAGCCGCACGCGAAGATCTGCCGCAGCCGGGTGGAGATCGGGATGGTGTTCCAGCACTTCAACCTGTTCCCGCACATGACCGTGCTGGAGAACCTGATCGAGGCGCCGCGCCTGGTGCTGAAGGAGAAGCGCTCGACCGCGACGGCGCGGGCGCTCGCCCTGCTCGAATCGGTGGGGCTGGCCGACAAGGCCAAGGCCTACCCGCGGCAGCTTTCCGGCGGCCAGCAGCAGCGCGTCGCGATCGCCCGGGCGCTGTGCATGCGGCCGAAGGTCATGCTCTTCGACGAGCCGACCTCCGCCCTGGACCCGGAGCTGGTCGGCGAGGTGCTCAAGGTCATGAAGGACCTGGCGGCCACCGGCATGACCATGGTCGTGGTGACCCACGAGATGAACTTCGCCCGGGACGTCGCGGACCGGGTGGTGTTCATGGACGACGGGCATGTAGTGGAGCAGGGCCCGGCACGGGACGTCATCGGCAATCCACAGCATGAACGCACCCGCGCCTTCCTGGCCTCGGTCCTCTGACCCATCCACCCATATATCCACGCATCTTCGAAAGGGCACACAACGATGTCGACCCTGGAATTCTTTGAAACCGAAGTCCACCGCATCACCAGCGAATCCGACGGCGTCCTGTCCCTCGAGCTGAGGCACCCGCTGCGACGGGCGCTGCCCGAGTGGAATGCAGGGGCACACCTTGACGTGCTGCTGCCTAACGGGTTGATCCGGCAATACTCCCTCTGCTCGGATCCCGGCCAACGGGATTCGTGGCGCCTGGCGGTGCTGCGCGAACCGGCCGGGCGCGGCGGATCGGCCTACGTGCACGACGAATTGCGTCCCGGGACCAAGATCCAAGTGCGCGGACCCAAGAACAACTTCGCCCTGGCACCGGCACCGCAATACGTGTTCCTGGCCGGAGGCATCGGCATCACCCCGCTCCTTCCCATGGTTAGGGCCGCTGCCGCCGGGGATCAGCCCTGGCGACTGATCTACATGGGCCGCAGCCGCAACAACATGGCTTTCCTCGACGAGCTCGCTGGCTACGGGGACCATGTGCACATCCACGCCGACGACGAGAACGGCTTCTATCCCCTGGCCGACCTCCTCGCCGATCCGGTTGCGGACTTCCACGTGTATACCTGCGGTCCGGGTCCGCTGCTGAAAGTGATCGAATCCCTGGCCGGGGGATGGCAGGACCCGTCCCGCCTGCACTTCGAACGCTTTGCCGCGGACCCCGGGTCGGCCGGAGCGGCCGTGGCACCGCACGAGGGCGACCACGAATTCACGGTGCAGGGCACCGACGGGACGGAGGTAAGCGTCCCGGTAGGGGTGAGCATCCTGCAGGCCTTGGAGGATGCAGGCATGAGCCCGCTGAACTCCTGCCGCGAGGGGATCTGCGGCACCTGCGAGACGCCGGTGCTCTCCGGGGAGATCGACCACCGCGATTCCCTGCTCTCGGATCAGGAGCGTGAGGCCGGGGACACCATGATGATCTGCGTGTCCCGGTGCAAGGGCAAGCGCCTGGTGCTCGACCTGGGCTAGGCGCTGTAGGGGCGCCCGCACTTTGTCGAGCGACCGTGGCCGTCGAATTCTTGGCGGAGGGGAACCGCATGGCGACATTGCCAAAGCGGGGGAGCTGGGTGCTTGCATCCCGTGCTGCCGGATTCGTCCCGGGAGAAACCGTCCCGGGGCGGTACAAGAAGATGCGCTTCCGCGGTTCAAAGGGGCGGCAGATCGTCGCTCCACCGAGGTCACTGGGCTTCCCGGCCCCTTGACTAGGCAAGCGGGGGCGGGGAACCTCGAACTAGGCACTCTGTCGGTTGCGGCCCGGTGGGTTGAGAACCGGCGGACCCCAACCGAGCACACCCGGCCAAGGAGAGCATCATGAGCACGAAGTTCAACGACATGCTGACGGACCAGATCGGCAACGAGTTCGCCGCCTCCCAGCAATACATTGCCGTCGCTGTCTGGTACGACGGCAAGGACCTGCCGCAGCTGGCGAAACACTTCTACCGCCAATCCCTGGAAGAACGGAACCACGCCATGATGATGGTCCGTTACATGCTGGACCGCGGCATCAGGGCCAGCATCCCGGGCGTCAAAGCGGTGCGCAACGACTTCGAATCGGCGGAGGATCCACTGGTGCTGGCGCTCGAGCAGGAACTCGAGGTCACCGAGCGGATCAAGGAGCTCTTTGCCCTGGCCCGTGCCGAGGACGACCCATTGGGCGAGCAGTTCATGCTGTGGTTCCTCAAGGAGCAGGTCGAGGAGGTGGCCTCGATGTCGACGCTGCTGAACGTGGCCCGGCGGGCGAGCAACCTCTTCGATGTCGAAACGTTCCTGGCCCGCGAGTCGGTGGGGGATTCAGGACAGTCCGGCGGATCGGGCGGGACGCCGGAAGCCGCCGGAGGGGCGCTCTAGGCCAATCCGCAGCGGCCGAGGAAATTTCCTTCCCGGGGACACCGAACTGGACGATTAATCCCTTCATGCGGTGATTCCACGCGCCGGTACAGGCGTGCGGACGCGTCCGCAGGCCTGTACCGGTTCCGTTAAACGGCCAGCGATCCTGCGGCCCCGTCCGGAGAAGGGGTCCGAGGGCCTCTCGCAGCTCAGAAGGGGTTAACAAACGACCAGTCCAGATGCTACTTTTGTGGCAATGGACTTGCTGCGTTGCTAGTCACCGCGGATTCGGCCACGGCCCGGAAGGGGGTGTCTTGGCTCAGGCTCGGCAACGCAGCCCACGGCGCCCGACCCGCGCACCGCCGTCCGAAAGCAGGGACCCATGAGCGTTTCACCCCTTATCTGGGGCATCACCATCGTCGCCATTCTTGCCCTGCTCGCCTTCGACTACTTCTTCCACATCCGCAAGGCCCACGTGCCCACGCTCAAGGAAGCCTCGATCTGGTCATCGGTCTATGTGGGGATCGCCATCCTGTTCGGAATCCTGGTCCTGGTCTTCGGCGGGACCACGATGGGCTCGGAGTACTTCGCCGGCTACATCACGGAAAAGGCGCTGTCGGTCGACAACCTGTTTGTCTTCCTCATCATCATCGCCAGCTTCCGGGTCCCGCGCGAGGACCAGCAAAAGGTGCTCCTGTTCGGCATCGTGTTCTCGCTGATCGCCCGGACCGGGTTCATCTTCCTGGGTGCGGCGCTGATCAATTCCTTTGCCTGGGTGTTCTACCTCTTCGGCCTGATCCTGCTGCTCACCGCCGGCAACCTGCTCAAGCCCGGGGACCACGCGACGGACCAGTCGGACAACTTCATCATGCGCCTGGCCAAGAGGTTCCTGCACACGACCGACCACTTCGACGGCGACAAGCTGTTCACCATGCACCACGGCAAGCGGGCGCTGACCCCCATGCTGCTGGTCATGGTGTCGATCGGCGGCACCGACATCCTGTTCGCGCTTGACTCCATTCCCGCGATCTTCGGCCTGACGCAGAACGTGTACATCGTCTTCACCGCCACCGCCTTTTCGCTGATGGGGCTGCGCCAGCTGTACTTCCTGCTCGATGGCCTGCTGGACCGCCTCATCTACCTCTCCTACGGGCTGGCCGCGATCCTGGCGTTCATCGGCATCAAGCTGGTGCTCCACGCGCTGCACGAGAACAACCTGCCCTTCGTCAACGACGGCGAACCCGTCCCGGTCATCGAGATCACCACGGGACTGTCCCTGGGCTTCATCATCGGGGTGCTGCTGGTGACGGTGGTTGCCTCGCTGCTGAGCAAGGCGGGCAAGGCGCAGACGGCGATCAACAGTGCCCGGCGGCATGCCGTTGAATTCATGGACCTCGGCTATACCGCCGATCCCGCCGAGCGCGAGCGGGTCTACCGGCTGCTGACGCAGGAGGAGGCGCAAATCCATGCGATGGACCTGAAATACCGCAACAAGGCCAAGGACGTCGACAAGATCCGCGCGCTGGTGGCCGAGGCACACCGGCAGCACGATGAGTACCTGCAGCAATAGCCATTGCCCGCGGGCAGGAATCCGACCAGCAAGGAGAAACGACCATGGACAGCGAAAACCCCTTTGGCGCAACACCTACCATCCAGCCGGCAGCGGCAGGAAGCATCGTCGTGGGGCACGACGGGTCCGCGGGAGCGCAGCTCGCCCTGGAGATGGCCGTGGAACTTGCCGGGCAGTTGGCGCTGCCGGTGGTCGTCGCCCGGGCATGGTCCATCGTCACGGCACCGAAGCCGGCACAGTGGACCTCCGGATACGTCCCGCCGTTCGAGGAGTTTGCCGCCGCGGTCAAGGACGAGATGGAGCGCGACGCGCGTCCCGTCGCCGAGAAGTTCCCCGGCGTCGAGATCAGCTACAGCCCGGCGCATGCGCCGGCGCTCAAGAGCCTCGTCGCCATCTCGCACGACGCGCGCATGCTGGTGGTGGGGACGCGCGGGCGCGGGGGACTGAAGGGGATGCTGCTGGGATCGGTCAGCGAGCAATGCGTGCGGCACGCAGCCTGCCCGGTGCTGGTGGTGCGGCCGCGGTCCTGAGGCAGTGGCGCCCGGCCACCGGAGGCCGATCGCCACTGCCTGCCCGTTGCCCCTTCGGGCATGGGTTTTGGTCTCAGGATTTGGGGTTCGGGACCTCGTTGATGACCCGGTAGCCGAGCTCCGCGTCGAAGCCGTGGATCTCCCGGGTGTCCAGCGCCTCCATGAAGGACAGGATCTGACGGGTGAACACCTGCCCGGGGACCAGGACCGGGAAACCCGGAGGGTAGGGGGTGACGAATCCGGCGGAGACCACCTCCTCGCCAGCGGCCACCCGCTCATGGAGCTCGCCGGGCATCAGGTAGCCGCAGGAACCGGTTTTGTAGGTGGTGAAGTAGGCGCTGCGGATGTCCCCGTCGATGGTGTCCGCGTCGCTGCGGAACCGCTGCGCAAAGCGGCTGAAGTCCGGCAGCGGCGGCGGGGAGGCGACCATGCCGGCGACCCTGGCGTCGCGGGCCGCCAGGGCGTGCGGGGACATCTCCGCCCGCTCGGTCTCGAAGTGCTCGGCGAGCTTGAGCAGCACGTCGATCAGGTATGCGACAGCGCTTCGCGAGGTGCCGATGTTGGTCATGAACAGCACCGTGTTCCGGGAAGTCTTGTTGACCTGGATCCCGTGGCGGTCCATGAGGTACTTGTGCTTGAAGGTGTCCCCGTCGACTCCGGTGTTCCCGACGTGCAGGGTCAGCCGGCTGGGATCCATCACGAACTCGTCGGTGCGCCAGGCCTCGTCCATCGCGGCGATCCCGTCGCGCAGCGGCATCGGCCGGGTGGTTTCGCGGAACTCCTCGGGGATCAAGTCGCAGGTGCTCAAGACCCGGAAGTACTTCTTCAGCAGCGGGTTCCGGGCCACCGCCTGGGCCACCGACAGGGCCAGGTAGGCCTGGCGCTGGACCAACTCGTAGCCCTCCAGCTCCGCCTGCCGCCGGCCGATGTCCAGCGAGGCAAGAATCTGGTAGTTCGGCGAGGTCGAGGTGTGGGTCATGTACGCGGCCTTGAACGTCACCTCGTTCAGCTGCGCGAAGTCCTGGTCAAAGATGTGGATCATCGAGCCCTGGCGCAGCGCTGTGAGCGTCTTGTGCGTGGATTGGGTCGCGTAGACCCGCAACCGGGCGGCCTCCGGGTCCGGGAGCAGCCGGGTGGACAGCCACGCCTCGTCGTCGGCCGGTTCCCCGGTCACCGGATCGAAGAGCGTCGCCCGCTGGGCCTTGGCGGCGGCGATGTAGGCGGGGTCCTTGAAATCGGCAACCAGCTTGGCGGCCGCGGCCATCGCGGTGCGCCGCCGGTAGATCGGGTGGAAGCCGGCGAACGCGAACCAGGCCTCGTCCCAGAGGAAGACCAGGTCCGGCTTGATGGCCAGGCATTCGGCCATGACCCGCTCGACGTCGTAAACGATGCCGTCGAAGGTGCAATTGGTCAGCGTGACCATCTTGACCTGGTCCAGCCGCCCGGCCCGGCGGTAGTCCAGCAGCATCGACTTGATGGTGCGCAGCGGCACCGCCCCATAGAAGGCGTACTCGTTCAGCGGGTAGGCGTCCACGTAGGCGACCTGCGCGCCGGCGAGCATCAGCGCGTAGTGGTGGGACTTGTGGCAATTGCGGTCGGCGATGACCACGTCGCCGGKGGCCAGGATCGACTGGTGCACGATCTTGTTGGCCGTGGAGGTGCCGTTGGTGACGAAGTAGGAGCGCCGGGCACCGAAGGCGCGGGCCGCCAGCACCTGGGCGTCGCGGATGGTGGAACGCGGCTCCAGCAGCGAGTCCAGCCCGCCGGAGGTCGCGGAGGTCTCGGCGTGCAGCAGGTTCATTCCGTAGAACTCGCCCATGTCCTTGATCCACCGGGAGTTGACCACCGAGCCGCCGCGCGAGACCGGCAGCGCGTGGAAGACCGCGGCGGGCTTGCGGCTGTGGGCCTGCACGGCGTCGAAGAACGGGGTCTTGTAGCGTGCCGCGACCCCGCCCAGCAGGGACAGGTGCAGTTCCATGGACTCCTCGCGGCGAAAGAGCCGCGCAAAGCGCCGGTTCGCCAGCCCGGCCAGTTCCTCGATGGACACGTCCGCCACCAGAAAGAGGTCCAGTTCCGGGCGCAGTTCCTTGAGCTTGTCGGCCAGCGCCAGGATGCGTGCCTTGGGCGGATAGGAGGCGATCGCCGGATCCAGGAAATTGTCCAGGTACCGGCGCAGGTCCTCTCCCGGGGTGTGGCGGGCGGTGACCCCGAATCCGGGGCGCAGGATGCACGCCTGGATGGTGGGGTTCAGCAGCACCGCGATGATCGCGTCCTCGAGGGAGGGGACCACGTTGATCTGGTAGGTGAAGGCGTCCGATTCCCGGCGCTGGGCGGCCATCTCGGCGACGAGTTCCTCGCGCACCGTTGCCGAGATGTCATCGATGACCAGCACCTCGAAGCGCGGGCGGCGATCGGCAACGGCCGGGACGGCCGCGTCCAGCGGTTCGTCCAGCGGTTCGGCCGCGGGATCGGGGTCGGGCAGTTTCGCATCGAGCTCGTGCCGGAAACGGGCGAACCCGCGGGTCACGGTCTCGATGAGGGCCAGTGCCGCGGCGAAGTCGGCTTGCCGGATCCGCGCCGCGAGCTCAAGCACGTGCGCCTTGCCGGGAACCGCCCAATAGGTCTCCACGGCCTCCAGGACGTGCAGCTGGCGGGTGACCTCGGCCAGCAGGCCCGGCTCGACGGCATGTTCGCCGCCGCCCGGATCCGTGGGGGCCTGAAGCTGCTTGGCCGCGTAGCCCAGGTACTCCCAGGCGTCGGTGCGCAGCCGCCAGACGCTGGAAGGTGTTGCAAATTGGTCGTGCTCGATGATCGCCATGGGCGCTGTCACTGCTGTTCCGTTTCTCGAAGGCGTGCCCAAGCGGGCCTCGCGGGTAGAGCTCAAGCTGGTGCTCCCGGGACTCCCGGGGCGGAGGGATGGGGTTTTTCGCGCGGGGGGACGGAGAAAAGCGGCAGGTAGGACTGTCGCTCGGCATGGTGCTCGGCGGCGAGCACCGCGGAAACCGCATCGAAGGCGCGCAGCGTGGCAAAGAGCTTCGCGGCGTCCTGCGGGTAGGGCCATGCGGAGAGCTTCACGGCCACCACCTGGGCGGGGCGGTTGATGTAGATCATCTGTCCGTGGATGCCCAGAGCCAGCAACACGTCGTTGCCCGCGTAGGGGAACCACATCTGGTTCCGGTACATCCCGCCGGGCATCCGGTTGTCGCCCGGGCTGTTGGTGAACGCGGCCCGTGAGTCCGGGGCCCCGGCCAGCGTCTGGGAGATCCAGGAGCGGGAGAGCACGCGCTCGCCGGAGGGCGCCACCCCGTCATGCAGGTACAGCGAACCGAAGCGGGCCAGGTCCCGCAGCGTGGCGTTGATGCCTCCGTCGAACATGCCGGTGCCGAACTGGTCGGTGCCGATCGAGGCGTTGTGCTCGGCGCCGAGCTTGCCCCAGAGCAGGTGGGAGAGCAGCATCGGCATGGGTGCCCGGGCCGCGGCCTCGCAGACCCAGCCGAGCATGTCGGTCTCGCAGGACCGGTACTCGAAGACCCCGCCGTGCCCCCATTTCTGCCGCAGCGTCTTGAGGTACGGGTACATCCCCACCGGTCCGGGGCGCACGGACGGGGCCCAGCCGATCGCCTCCTCCAGCATCCGCACCTCCGCGTGCGGATCGAGGTATTCCTCGGAGAACGCAATGCCCGAGCGCATGTCCAAGAGGTGCCGCACCGTGGCCCCGGCATAGCCGGTGCCGGCCAGCGCCGGGATGTAGTCGGTCAGCGGAGCCGCGGTGTCCAGCAGCCCCGCATCATGCAGCACCCCCGCCACCGTTCCGACCATCGACTTGCTCACCGACATCAGCAGGTGCTCCGTGCTCGGGAGCATCCCGCCGAGGTAGGACTCGGCGAGCACGTTTCCGCGGTGAAGCAGCATCCAGGCGTCGGTGTTGGTTTCCGCCATGACCGAGGCCACGGTCATCGGCGGCTCGCCGGGGTAGGCGGCGGGCAGCACGATGGGACCCAGGTCCCGGGGCGCGCACGGCAGCACCGACACCGGGGTGGTCCCGCGCGAGATCAGCGCGGTGGGCAGGAACTCGGAGATGTGTTGGAAGGACCAGCGCAGGTTGTGCGGCAGCTGCCAGTTGCCCACTCCCACACCCGCGGCGGGGGCGCCGTACCCGGGGTCAGTTCCCAGCACGGCTGCCCCCGCCGCCGGCGGCGCCGCATCGGTGCGGCATCAGGGACGCCGCCGGTGTGCGGCGTCCGGATTCACGGGTGTTACCAACGCGACTGCACCCCGATCCCGGTGCCGTCCGCGTGGACGTTCACCTCGACGACGCCGTCGGAGCGAATCTCCTGCTCCAGCACGGCGCCGCCCAGCGGCAGCCCGGCGAAGCCCGCCCGGATGGAGTCGATGAAGTGCCGGGCGCGGATGCTCAGCTGCCGCGACCCGTTGCGCTCGACCTGCAGTCGCCCCTTGGTCACCAGGATGCCCAGGTCCCCGCCCTTCCAGCGGTAGTCACCCGGCCCGTAGACGCGCAGGAAGAACGCCTCGGACTCGTTCTGCAACATGTGCCAGTCCATGGCGGCGCGGCCGAAGACCAGGGCGCCGTTGGCGTCGAGGTGGTACTGGCCGGTGGCCGGGGTGGCGGTGAGTAGCTCGAGGGTCTCGGAGGTTTCCTTGATGACCATCTGGCTCCACACATCGGCCCCGGCGAGCGCTTCCCAGCGCTCGTTGATCTCCTCGATGTCCAGCTCGAATTCCACGTCCATGTACTCGAGTAGGTGGAAGAGGAACAACGGGACATCGGCGTAGGCGCCTGCGGTGACGTTGGTGATGGCGCTGGCCCCGGAAATGCGCGGGTTCAGTTCGCCGAGGTAGACCTCGTCGGAATCGGTGTCCACCAGCACGTCGACCTCGAAGAAGCCGCGGTAGCCTTCCTTGGCCAGGCGGTCGCCCATGCGCTTGACCAGTTCCGTGGCCCGGGTCCGCTGCGAGTCGGTGAAGACGTCGGGGTGCATCTCGTTGCCGCACCAGCCCCCGGGGTACGGGGTCAGATCCGCGTGGCCCGCCAGCTCGGTGAGGAACGGGCCGACCAGGGTGCCCGAACGGGTCAGCACCGCCTCGACGGCCACCGGCAGGTTGTTGATCCGGCGCATGATCTTGATTTCCTCCCCGACGATCCCGGAGCCGTGCTTCTCCCAGTCCGCCTCGGAGTTGATGAAGAAGGTGGTCTTGCCCGAGTCCCCGTAAGGTGTCTGGACGACGAGTTCGTCGCCGAGCCCGGCGGCATCGGCGGCCGCGCGCAGCGTCTTGTAGTCGCTGCCGGTGCCCAGCACGTTGGGCACCGAGGACACCCCGGCCTCGTTGCCCAGGACGGTGGTGGTGATCTTCGAGTCGAGCCGGTGGCGCAATGCGGCCGAGGGCAGGATCAGGTCGTAGCCCAGCTCCTCGCAGATCTGCTCGGTCTCCGTGTCGAAGAAGACCATCGCGACCTTGGGACGCACCCCGGGACGCAAGTCCTTGGTCATGCGAGCGCGGACCTCGGGGTTCAGCAGCAGCCAGTTGTTGATTTCCTCGCCCGAGCCGAACTCGCGGTAGGGCTTGTGCGCGGGGGTGAAGACCCGTGGGTGGGCGCCGTCCCAGGCGTCGTAGTAGCTGACGTAGGTGAAGTTGCGGACCCAGCGGTCCAGGCCCAGCAGGTTGAACGGGGTGGCTCCGATGAAGAAGATCGGTACGTCGTTGGTGCGGAAGAAGTGGCGGACCTCGGAGATGTTGCGCAGGGTGTGCGGGAGGGTCGGGCACGGAACGGTGGAGGCGAAGGCCGCGTCGGTGCCGACGGTGGCCTCGGGGGCCTCCGGACCGGAAGGGGTGGCGCGCGGCATCGGCTCCGCCACCGGGGTTGCCGGCTTGGTTTCTGCGGTGCCGATGGCAGGGGTTTGTGGCTTGGTGCTCGGGGACGTTGCCTCGGGCGTGAGCGCCGCAGTGTCGATCGACGCTGTGGCGGCAGCTCGTGCCGGTGCCGTCGCGGCAGGCGTGGTCGCAGCCGGTGTTGCGGCGTGGCCCGAGGTAGAAGCCGGGGTGCCGGGGACCGCTGGCGCCTTGGTGGTGGTGTCGCCGGTGGTCGTCGTGGTCCGGGGGAGGGCCGCGGCGGAACCCGGGGAAGCAGCGGTTTCCGTGGGCTTGGTTTCCGTGCTCTTGGCCTCGTCGCTCGGGCCGGCGAAGATCGGCGAGGTAGCGGGCTTCGTGGTCGTTGTCGCTCGCGGGGGCACGGCAAGGGGCGGTGAAAGCTTGGCGGCGGGCTTCGCCTCGGTGGTCTTGGGCTCGGCGGGCTTGTCTTCGCTGGCCTTGGCTGCCGAGGGCTTCAGACCGGTGGTCTTTGCGGAGGACGTCGTGGCGGGTGCCGTGGCGGGCTTGTCTTCGGTGGCCTTGGCTGCCGAGGGCTTCAGMCCGGTGGTCTTTGCGGAGGACGTCGTGGCGGGTGCCGTGGCGGGCTTGTCGCGGAGGACGTCGTGTCTGGTGCCATGGCCCTTGCCGTGGCCGGCTTATCTGCGGGGGCCTTGGCCGCTACCGGCTTCACGCCGGCAACCTTGGCTGCCGGTGTGGTCGCGGTCCTTGCAGCGTTGGGCTCCGCTTTGGCGGCCTTTGTTGCCGCCGGCTTCTGGGCTACTGTCTTTGCGGCTGCGCCGGTCCGCGACGCCGACGATTCCGTGGCCTTCTTCGCTGCCGCTGCCACGGTCTTGGCCGCCGTGGTTCGTGTCGTGGGAGCGGCCCCGGGCGAGGTCTGCGCCGCGGATTCGGCGGGAGTGGCCTTGGACGCTTCAGGGGTCTTGCCGGTCACGGGTGTGGCCACCCGCTGGTCGAGCTTGCTTGGCTGGCCGATTTTCTTGCCGGTAGTGTTCGCGCGTGCGGTCATGGCCCTACTCCTTTGTTGGGGGAAGAGGTCGAATCCCGTGGTGGAGGACGCCTCCGGCGTGCCCGATTCCCGCATGCAGCGCGCCTTCAAGCGAGAAGCACGGCGGCCATCAGGCAAAACCGTGGACATCGTCCTCCGCGTCGGGCCCGGGGCGGCTGCCCAGGACCTTCCATTGCGGATTCACCCTTTCCTTCGTCAAGTCCAGCCAACGTAAGTGGGGCAGGTGAACGACGTGTGTACGACAGGTGTTGGTCTCGTGCGGCGGATTTTGCCACCCGTGGCGCAGACCCGGGCTGTCCCGGGCCGGACGCTGCCCGGGATGCGGGCAATATTCCGGAAAAACGTCCTCCGACGTGGGGTGACGTGGGCCTCATGGGCGTCCCGCCGGTGCGCCTTCCGGGGTGTGGGGGCGACCGGCCGAGATGGAATCGATGTGTCGTCGGCGGAATCGAGGATGGTTAATAATCCGTAAGAATTCCGAATGTGACCTGTGGCAGGCCTGAAGACACTCGCGGGAAAGCCCGGCGCCGGTACGGACCTGCCATGCCATGGGTCGAACGGTGGGGGCGCCGGCTACCTGCTGGTGCGGAGCCGATTGATCAGGTCGCGCGGATGCGCCGCCGCTTCGGTGATGCCGAGGAAGGCGTGGGTGATCAGGCGCTCGCGCACGACCAAGGTGCTGCGGACGTGGAGCAGCTCGCCGTCGAAGCCGAAGGTCGGCAGGCCGCACGCGGTGGCCAGCACGAAGCCGGGATCCGAAAGCAGCGGGTAGGGCAGGTGCAGGCGTTCGGCGGCCTCGCGCTGGTAGTCCGTCTCTTGGCTTGACAGGCCAAGGACGCGGTAGCCGATTGACGCGAAGTCGGCGGCGAGGTCGCGGAATTCGCAGGCCTCCGGGGTGCAGCCCTTGGCGCCGGGAACCAGCGACCACTCTGGCGGTTCCACACGGTCCGGGCGCCCGGTGCGCGGATAGATGAACAGCACGAAGGAGCCGGTGGCGAAGTCCATCGGCCCCATGGTTTCCCCTGTGGTGGACGGCAGGGAAAGCAACGGGAATTGCTCTCCGACCAAGTGCTCGGCGGGGATGGTTGTGGGCATGTCCATCATCTTCCCACGCCGGGCGCCGGCGCAGCCGTTGACGGCTTGCCTGCCACTGCCCCCACCACACGGCTTGGTGCCTCCGGAACCTGTGCCCGGCCAACCTCCGGCCGCGTCGAACACCTGCTTCCTGCGAATTTCCCGGGGAAAGTCGATTCCGTCGATATTTCCTGTTCAGAACCTCTGCCCCGCTCCTAGACTGGCCACAGCCGCAACCGGCCACCACGGGTACGTCCGTGATGTCGGTTTCGGCGTTCCCCACGCCGGGGCGTGTCAACGGATGGCCCCGGCTCCAGCCCGGTCCCATCCGTTCCAGGGCCACCGGGCCGGATGATCTGTCCAACCAGATGCAAGGAGCGAACATGTACAGCGACGGAACGCTGAACCCGATGAAATCCCCGACGGCCAAGCTCAATCGCCTCTTCGAGGACTCCGGGAGGGAGGTCTTTGCCAAACTGGACCTGCTCCAGCTCTCGGGCAGCACCAAGGAGCGAACTGCCCACAGCCTCATTGAATCCCTCATGGCTTCCGGGCGGGTTCAACCCGGGGGCCTGATCGTGGAATCGACCTCCGGGAACCTCGGCATCGCGCTGGCCCGGCAATCGGTGGTCCGGGGCATCGGGTTCGTGGCGGTCGTCGACGAGAATGCCAACCGCTCGGCACTCGAGATCATGCGCGCCTACGGGGCCAGGATCGAGCTGGTGCCAACGCCGGCCGACGGCAACAAGCTCGCCGCACGGCGGCAACGGGTCCAGCAGCTGCTGAACGATATCCCCGGGGCGGTGACCACCAACCAATACGGATCTCCCGCCAACCCGGACGCGCACTTCAACACGACGATGCCCGAGTTTATGGAGGCCGTGGGCGGGCGGCTGGACATGCTGTTCGTGGCCACCAGCACCACCGGCACGCTCCTGGGCTGCCAACGGTACCTGCGCCAACACCATCCGGAAACCACGCTGGTGGCCGTGGACGCCGTCGGTTCGGTGTTGTTCGGCGGCGAGGAAGGCCAGCGGCGCTTCCCGGGGCTGGGCGCCGGCATCGTGACGGAGCTGTCCCTGCAGGCGGACCCCGACGTGGTGTGCAGGATCGAGGAGATCGAGATGGTTCGCGGGTGCCGCAAGCTGGCCCAGCGCGAGGGGATCCTGGCAGGCGCCTCCACCGGTGCCATCGTGGCGGCCATGGAACGGCACATGCCCGGCCTCGGGGAAGGCTCGCGCATCGGCTTCCTGGTCCACGATTCGGGCGTGCCGTACCTGCACACCGTCTATGACGACGACTGGGTCCGCAACAACCTCGGCCACGAGCCGGAACCAAGCACCCTGGACCAGGTGCAGGGCACCAGCACCCGATGACACGCATAGCCTTCATCGGGGGAGGGCCCAAGGCCCTGTTTGCGCTGCTGGAACTGAATGACCGATGTTCCCCCGGGGGAAGCGAAGGCCCGGTCGTCGATGTCTTCGACCCCTACCCGCCCGGTGCCGGGCGGGTCTGGCAGGCCGGCCAGCCCAGGCACGTGCGGTTGAACGTGGCGGCGGGAATCATTGACGCCACATCCGCCGAAGGAGACGGATCCTTCGCTTCCTGGGTGGCCCGGGTCGAGCCCCGGTACGGCACCGAACCCTACCCGCCCCGGGCCGTGGTCGGCAGGTACCTGCAGGAGCGGTTCCGGACCCTGGCCGAAACCGCCAACTTCCCGCTGGCCCACGTCCCGGCCCGGGTCACGGGCGTGGCACGCGCCGGGGATCAATGGGAAGTGGCCAGCGACGCCGGGACACGGTTCTACGACGAGGTGGTGCTGGCGACCGGCCACGGACTGCCCGGCGAGGCCCCCGGGCCCCGGCTTGCCGGCGCGCGCAACCCGGAGGCACTCATCGGGGACTACGGCGCGCTGGGGGAGGCAGCCGTCCCGGCCGGAAGCACGGTCCTGGTCCGGGGTGCCGCACTGACCGCCTACGATGCGGTGCTCATGTTGACCGAGGGCCGCGGCGGGCACTGGATGCCGATCGAGGGGGCCGGCGGCCCGACGCTTTGCTATGTCCCAGCCGGCCGGGAACCTGGAAAGATCACCATGGGATCGTTGAGCAACCTGCCCATGGAACCCAAGCCCGCGCAGGTGCCCGAAACGATCAACCGGTGCCTGGACGCGTACCGGGACCAGGTCCTGGCGTGGGGCGCCGGCCTCGCCTCCGGCCCGGGCGGGCCCGGCGCCCGATACACCGGGCTCTTCGGCGTCCTGCTGACCTGCGCCATGGAATGCGCGCAACTCTCCGGGGCACCGGCCACGCCCCTGGCCCTGTGGCGCACGGCCCTGACCGGGCGGGCGGAACCGGGACGCGGCACCGAAACGGCCGCCGAACACCTGCGCCGCAGCATCGCGATGAACCGGGGGCACACGGTCCCGGGCACCGAGTGGATCTGGGGCAGGGTCTGGTCGGGGCTGTATCCCCAGCTGGTCCGCGCGGTCTGCCGGGTGCGCTGGGACCCCGCGCAGGCGCGGGTCTTCCGGCGCGTGGCCAGGTCGCTGGAGCGCCTGGCCTTCGGGCCTCCCGAAATCACGGCCTTGAAGCTGCTGGCGCTCTTCGACTCCGGACTGCTGGAACAAGGCGTATTCCCGCCACACCAACCGGCCGACACGCTGGTCATTGATGCCCTCACCCCGCCTCCCGGTGTCTTGGCGGCCCCGGCACCCGGCGGAGCGGCCTTCTCGCCCGTGATGGCGGGCCTGCTGGCCGCCGGGGAGGTCACGGTGCGCGCGGGGGAAACCGGGTTGTTGACCGACACCGATGGAACCTGCCTCGATGCACGCGGCAACCGCAACGAATCCCTGGCCGCGCTCGGACGCCCCACCGAGGGCCCGACGCTGGGCCACGACACCCTGAACCGCTCGCTGCACGACGAACCTGTGCGGTGGGCCCGACGCATCGCAAGGCAACGGCTGCCCCAACACCTTGGAGAACGAACATGAAACCCCTGATGCACGGAACGCTCCCGCTCACCGCCCGCCTGGAACCCTGGATGGAGGCCCTGCTCGCCGACCCCGCCGGGTGCCGGGAGCTGATCGACGCCTACGGTTCCCCGGTGAACCTCCACGACTTCTCCGCGCTGGGGCGCAACGCCGACGAGCTGCGTGCCGCGGCCGCCGGGCACCGCGTGGATTTCCGGGTGTACCTGGCGCGCAAGGCCAACAAGACCATCGGCGCCATCGATGCGGCGGTGGCTGCGGACTGCGGGATCGACGTGGCCGGCTTCCACGAACTCGACCAGGCCCTGCGCTGCGGCGTGGACCCCGATCAGGTCATCGTCACCGCGGCCGTGAAATCCCGCGAGCTGCTGGAACTGGCCCTGGACAACGGCGTGGTGGTGAGCCTGGACAACCGTGACGAGGCCGAGGACCTCCTGGCGGTCGCCGCCGCCCGCGGGGTGCGGGCCAGGGTCGCGCTGCGCCTGGCCTCGGCCAACCCCCAGCTGCCGCCGACCCGCTTCGGGTTGCGGGCGGATCACTGGCTCGCGTTCCTGGGCGGGCACCACGACACCTCCGGGCTGGAGGTCGCCGGGATCCACTTCCACCTCAACGGCTACAGCGCCGAACATCGCGCCCTGGTGCTGGCCGAATCCCTCCGGCTCGTCGATGCGCTGGCCGGGTTGGGGCATGCACCGGGATTCATCGACATGGGAGGCGGCATCCCGATGTCCTACCTGGACGACTCCGGGCAATGGACGGCGTTTTGGGAGGCGCTCGCCGGCCAGCCCGCCGGCAGCGAGGACATCACCTGGAAAGCCGATTCGCTCGGGTCCGTGGGAACGAACCCGGGCACCGGCGTCTACCCCTACCACCAGGAGCTGGTCCGCGGACCGTGGCTCGATGCCGTCCTGGGCTCCCGGCCCGCCGGAGCCTCGGAAACCATCGCCCAGCTGCTGGTGGCGCGGAACCTCCAGCTGCGCTGCGAACCGGGGCGTTCACTGCTGGACGGGTGCGGCCTGACCCTGGCCGCGGTGGCCTTCGGGAAGGAACGCAGCGACGGGGTCCCGCTGCTGGGCCTGCACATGAACAGGACCCAGTGCCGCTCGACCTCGGCGGACTTCCTGCTGGACCCGATCCTGCTGCACGCGGCCGGGCCGCGGCGGGCCCGCGAGCCGTTCAGCGGGTTTTTGGTGGGGGCCTACTGCATCGAGGAGGAGCTGATCCTGCGCCGGCGGTTCGAGTTCCCCCAAGGGGCCGCCCCGGGGGATATGGTCGCGTTTCCCAACACCGCGGGCTACCTGATGCACATCGTGGAAAGCGCCTCGCACCAATTGCCGCTGGCGGTGAACCTGGTCCGGGAGGGGAGCGGTTGGGTGCCCGACCGGATCGAGGAGCGGGTGTTGCGCGCCTGAGCCCGGGGGCGCTATTCCTGCCCGGTGCCTGGCGTGTGCACGCGGGCGGACCGGGCGGCCCGGCGGTGCCGGCGCCAGCGGACGGACTTGGAGGTCGCGAAGGTGGCCAGGGTGGCGAGGAAACCGAGGATTCCGCCGAACCAGGAGCCGAAGACCAGTGAGATTCCGCGCATGTCCAGGCCCTTGCCCTCGGAGAGGCCCGGGACATAGGGCGGCGGGAACACCGCCCCGACGGCCATCCCGGCGAAGAGCCCGTAGACGATCGAACCGAGGCATCCCAGGAACATGTACCAGTCCAGTGCCCTGGCACCGCGGCGCACGTGCACGTAGGTCCCGATGGCCACCAGCGGCAGTGCCGCGGCGAGGCAGAGCACCCAGAAGGCGACGAGCTCGAAGTCGTTGTAGTCCATGGCTGCCGTTCCCCGTTCCTGGTTGGCGGTGAAGGGGCAATCCTATCCGGGCCGCCACAGGGAACCGGCGGCTCAGCCCGGCTGGTGCGGGAGCGTGCCGAAGAGCGGCAACAGCACCTCGTCCACGAAGCCCGCGAGCGTGCCTTCGTCCAGCGGTTCCCCGCGAAAGAGGAAGTGGTTGCGCAGCAATGCGGCCCCGACCTCCAGCCGGGCGGGGGTCACCGCTCCGTCCGGGACCTGGCCCCGTGCGCTCGCGCGGCGCAGCACCTCGGCCATCAGCTGGCGGTTCCTGCCCTGGGAGCGGGCCCGCAGCGCCTTGCTTCGTTCGGCATCCGGAAGCGCCTCGGCGAGCATCCCGCGCATTGCCTCCCCGGCCGGGCCCCGCAGCGCGGCAGCGCCCAGGCGGAGGGCCGCGAGCAGGTCGCCACGCAGCGCGCCGGTGTCGGGCAGGGATTGCGGTGAAGGTGCCAGCGTGTAGACGGCGTCCATGACCAACGCCGCGCGGGTCTGCCACCTCCGGTACAGCGAGGCCTTGCTGGCACCGGCCCGCTTGGCGACCGCCTCCATCGTCAAGGCCGGGTAGCCGTGCTCGGAAAGCTCGGCCAGGGCCGCGACGAGGATGGCCTCTTCCAGTTCCTGGCCGTGCCGGCGCGGCAGCGTGCGGTGGTCCGGGGGCTGCGTTTTCATGCCGTGGCCGCTGCCTGCGCCGCGAGGGTGATGCGCCCGCGCGTCCCGTCCACGGTGACCTGTTCCCCGTCGGAGATCACCGCGGTACCGTTTCCGGTCCCCATTACGGCGGGGATCCCGTACTCGCGCGCCACGATGGCCGCGTGCGAGGCCACGGAGCCGGTGTCCACCACCACGGCGGCGGCCCGCCGGAACAGCGGCGTCCAGGCCGGGTTGGTGTAGGGGCACACCAGGATCTCGCCGTGCCCCAGCCGCTCGAAGTCGGCGGCGTCGCGGATAATCCGGGCCACGCCGGTGGCGGTTCCCGAGCCCGCCGGGGTGCCGGTGGCCACGGCATCCGAGGCGGCCGCGGCATCCGAGGCGGCCGCGGCGGGGAAGAACACCGAAGCGTCGAACATCGGCACGCCGGCGAGCTCGGCGCGCTTGGCCGTGCGCGACCTCACGGCGGCACGCAGCCGCTCGGCCTGCCCGGCGGGGATGGCCGCGGCGTCGAAGATCCCGGTGAGTTCCTCCCAGCGCAGGTGGAAGACCTCCTCCGGTTCGTGCAGCACCCCGGCTGCCTGCAGCCGGGCCCCGATCTGCAGCAGTGAGCGGCGCAGCACCGGCAGCGCGGCGGTGAAGTAAAAGTGGGTGTCCTCGCGGAAGGCCACCGCTTCCCGGGCGGCCTGGACCCAGGCGCGGGCGAGTTTGGCCAGGCGCGGGCCGCGCAGCAGCCGGTGTTCCAGCAGCTTCTCCAGGGCGGTGGCGGAGCGCGAATCCGCTGCGGCGTCCGCGACCGGGGCGCCGGCCAGGGACAGTGCCATGCCCAGCACGATCTGCGGGGACTCGGCCAGGGTCGGCGGGCTGACCAGCAACGGGGAGGTGGTTTCGCGGCGGCCGAACTCGGACAGGAACGCTTCCAGCCGGGCGGCGAATCCGGAGAGCCGCGGATCCCGCGACAGCGCGAGGGAAACCTGTTCCGCGTCGAGTCCGGTGAGTGCCCCACGCAGCTGCGGGTCGGCCCGCAGCTCGTCGGCAAGCCTGGCCAAGGCCTGGTTGGAATCCTCGGTGCGGGTCCTTGCGCCGCCGAGCAGGTCGGCGACGAGCGTGCGGCGGCCCAGCACGGTGGTGAGCACGACCAGTCGCGCCAGGGCAAGCCCGCTTCCGGGCAGGTAGTCGATCCGCAGGTCCCGGCAATAATCCTGGGTGGCCATGGCCCGGGCCGGCACATCCAGGAGCTTGGCCCAGGGCAGCGCCGCAAGCTCGAGGGACTCGAGCGCGTCGACCTCGGCGAGGAAGGCGGCCTGCCGGGGATCGGCTGACCAGTTCGCGGGCTTGAAGCGGCGGGCCTTGCGGGCCAGCTTCGCCGGGGTGAGCAGCATGCGCGGGGTGGGGCGCGGGGACGGCGGGACCAGGGCAACGACCACCCCGTCCTGCTCGCGCAGGTAGTTGGTGAAGGCGCCCTCCAGCCCGAAGTGGTGGGCGATCTCGCGCATCATCTCGGCCGGTCCGTGGGCGACCTGCGTGGTCATGTCCAGCGGGTAGGGCCGCACGGGAAAGTACTCGGCCAGGATTGCGCCCTGCAGGCGGCCGAAGCGTCCCAGGGGTGCGGTGGGCACGGGCAATGCGGTCATGGGCCGGGCCTGCACGATCCAGGTCTTGCCGCCGGAGATCGCCCATTCGATGTCCTGCGGGCGTCCGAAATGCTCGGCGATGGTGCGCGCATGCCCGGCCAGGGACGCCAGTTCCTCGGCGGTGAGCAACGCGCCGTCCAGGTCGGTGCCGCCGGCCGGTGCCGCGTCCCGCGTCGCCGCCGTGTGGGCCACCCCGCCGCCGGCAGTCGGGCGGATGGCGACCTCGCCGCGTCCGGGCTTCCATTCCAGCAGCTTCCCGCCGGTCTCAAGCACATAGTGGTCGGGGGTGACGAGGCCGGAAACCACGGCCTCGCCCAGTCCTGCGCCGGCGTCGATGAGGATCCGGTCCCGTGCCCCGCTGAGCGGGTCCGCGGTGAACATCACCCCGGCCGTGTCGGATTCGACCATCACCTGAACCACCACGGCGATGCGGACCTCGTCCGGGCTGATCAGGCGCTGGCGCCGGTAGTCGACGGCGCGGTCGGTGAACAGCGAGGCCCAGCAGCGGCCCACCGCATCGAGGACCGCCTCGGCCCCGACGACATTGAGGTAGGTGTCCTGCTGGCCGGCGAAGGCGGCCCCGGGAAGGTCCTCGGCCGTGGCGCTGGAGCGCACCGCGACCGGGAAGCTGTCCCCGAGCCGGCGGTAGGCGGCCGTGACCGCCTGGCCGATGTCCTTGGGCATCCCGGTGGACAGGATTGCCTCGCGCAGGGCCGCCGGTGTGGTGCCCGGGTCCGTGAAGAGCGCCTGCAGCCCGGCGAGCTGCGCGGCCTGCGCATAGGCGTCTGTGGTGAGAACGAATCCGTCGGGCACGGGCAGCCCCGCGCGCATCAGCTCGCCGAGGTTTGCCGCCTTGCCGCCAACCGCGGGGAGGTCTGCCGAGCCGAACCCGGCCAGCGGTGCAACGGCCACGGGGCGGGAATCCGTCGTGGAGCCCATGTTTTCTCCTGGGGAAATGGTTCTGCGCCGCACGGCCGGAACCGGAACGTGTTAGAGAACTATGCGTTCTCTAAATGTAGACCCCGGGACCGGATGGATGCAACGGCCTGGCCCAGGGGTTCCTGCCCGTTCCAGACAGGGACCGATCGCGGGGTGTTTTCCCGTGCCGTTCAGCGGACCGGGCGGGCGCGGCCGATGGTGATGCCGCCATAGGAGATGCGGCCGGTTGCCTGCAGGGTCTCCGTCGGATTCCCTGGAGTCGAAGCGGTGGCCGTGAGGTTGCAACGAACCTCGGAGGTATTCGCAGATCATGTGCGAGGCGTTGGCTGCGCACCCGGCCTGAAGGGCCGGCTTGAAAAACTTGCCGCCGCATTGCACGGCGTGGCAGAAATCGGCGGGGCATGGTGAAGACTTGGGGGACACCCGTGATCGACTGAAGGAAGCACATGATCAACCTCAAGCAGGACGCCGAAGGATTCGTTCGGATGAACCGGCACTTTCCCGAAAAGATGACCCTGATGGTCACCTTCGCCGACGGGACCCAGGAAGAGGTCAGCGGCCGGAGGATGAACGAGCTCTATGACGCGGCCCTGGCAGATTTCCGGCTGGGGAACAACATGGACGCCAAGGGCTTTTCGCGCTCGCCGGTGAAGATCCACCGCAAGAACGCCGTCGGGTTCGTCCCGGTCTCACCGGGTCTCACCAAGTAGTCGAAAGCCCGGGCGGGGTGGGTCGTCGGTCCCGGGCAACGTCGCCGCTGCCGGCGCCGCGAGTTACGGGAGGTCCAGGGAGACCACGGCCATGAAGCCCCGGCCGGAAATGCGCGGGGAGTCTTCTTCGCCGCCAATGACGGTGTCACGCAATTGAAGTGGCCCTTCGGTGTCGGCGTGCCGCACGACGGCCTGGCCCTGCAGCAACACACCGAACTGGGCGCCGAACAGGTGCTGCTCGCGCTTCTTGGACAGCTCCACGATGCGCACACTGCCCCGCACCGCTCCGGCCCGGGTGATCAAGTTCAGCGCCAGCACCTCGCCGGTGGGCAGCGCGGCGGTGACCGCGCTGCCGCCGGAGAACCTCAAGGGCCGCAGCGCCTCCACCGCTTGGGCGGTTCCGTCGACGGTCAACTCGAGCAGTTCCCCGGCGACCACCGTGAGCGTGCGGTCGAACCCGTCGTAGGGGGTGAACTCCCCGGCACGCTCGATGGAAGCAACGCTCAGGCGCCAATCCCAGCTATTGCCCTCGGCGGGCAGCAAGCCCGCATCCGGGCCCAGCCTTCCGGCAACGATTTCCCGCACCTCGCCGTGTGCCCATTTCCTCTTGGCGGAATCGGCAAGGTGCAAGACGGTGCCGGTGGCCAGAGCGCGGTTCGTGGTAGTCATGGTAAGAAGTCTAACGGGGCTAGAGGAAGGCCCCGATGAGCACCACGACGCCCATGACGGCCAGGGCCGCGGACGAGACCCGCTCGAGCCAGATGCCCACGGTCGGGCTCTTGAACCAGGCCATGGCGCGGGCGGCGATCGCCGCCAGCATCATCATGTAGGCGCCGCCCATGAGCGCAAACACCGCACCGAGCAACAGTGCGGAACCAAGCATGTTGGACCCGACGGGGATGAACGGCGGCATCAGAGCCAGGAAAAGCAGGCCAAGCTTCGGGTTCAGCGCCGAGGACAGCATCCCGGCGCGCAGGGATTGCAGGATGCTGAATTCGGTTTCGGCGGCGGCCGCGGAGCGGGTGGCGGTGCGGGCCGTCGCCGCCGATGCCCCGGCCAGGAAGCGTGCCTTGACCAGGGAGCCGAGTCCAAGATAAAGCAGATAGAGGCCGCCGACGATGGCGATTGCCTGGTGGATTGCCGGGTAGGTCTGCAGCAGTGCTGCCACTCCGAGTCCCGCAAGCGCTGCCCAGCCCATGATGGAAACCATCATTCCCAGCGCGGCGACGACCCCGTTGCGCGGGCGGTTCAGGGCATAGCGAAGTGTCAGGAAGGTGTCGGGCCCCGGGGCAAGCACCACGACAAGGGCGACCCCGGCAAAGCCAAGGAGAGATGAAAGCGGCATGAAACCATTATCTGGCTTGGTGGGTTGCGAAACGAAACGGGGCCCGTGGTGGTGGGCAGGGTCTCCAGTGTTACCGCTGCACGGTGAACGAGACGGAATAGGCGGCGCAGGATCCTTCGGTGCCGCATCCATCAAGTGGACTGCCCGTGACCAGGACGGTGGCATCTCCTGCCGGAAAGTCCTTGGGAATCCGGACCCGGGTGCTGAACGATCCGTCCTGGTTCACGGGGACCCGAATCGAAACCGGCGGCCACGCCGGGGGAACCACGGAAATCAGGGTGAGCCCATAGGTCGTCTCCGGCCCGTAGCCCAGGTTGCAGGTGGCCGAAGGCGCACTGACCACGAGACTCGCACCGGCTTCGACGGCAGCCGCACTTGCAGACATCGGTTCGGGAAGGCAGGGGTTCGACGAGGCGCATCCGGAAACGAGGAAGCTTCCGGCCAGGCCCAGGATGCCCAGGTCAGCAAGAACCTGCAGTCGCGGTGTGGGCATGGGACCTTCCTCGGATGACCGGGTGGAGGCATCCCGATCGTGGGGCCAACGTCCTCTTTGGATCACTGTAGCCCGGTGGCTGCGGGGTAGGAATGGTGGTCGTACCGCGCAGCCACCGGCTGCAGGCCCCGGCGAATCAGGCCAGGGGAGTCTCGGTCACCGAGTTGGCCGCGGCCAGCAGTGAACCGTCGCTCACCATCTGGAAGACTGCCTCGATCTCGGGGGAGATGAAGCGGTCGGTGCCCGGGCCCTGGACCTTGGTGCGGATGGCTTCGCGCACCGCGGTGATGACCGGGGAGGACTTGGACGTTTCCAGCCCGCCGTCGCGCATGTCCAGGGCGCGGGCACTGGTGAGCAGCTCGATGGCCAGCACGCGGGCCAGGCCGTCGATGGCCCGGCGCAGCTTCAGGCCGGCATGCCAGCCCATGGAGACGTGGTCCTCCTGCATGGCCGAGGACGGGATGGAATCCACGGAGGCCGGGACGGCCAGGCGCTTGAGTTCCGAGACGATGCCGGCGGCGGTGTACTGGGCGATCATGTGCCCGGAATCCACGCCCGGGTCGTCGGCCAGGAAGGCGTTCAGGCCGTGGTTGCGGGAGGTGTCCAGGAACCTGTCGGTGCGCCGTTCGGAGATCGAAGCCAGGTCCGCCACGGCGATGGCCAGGAAGTCCAGCACGTAGCCGATAGGGGCGCCGTGGAAGTTGCCGTTGGACTCGACCCGGCCGTCGACGGTGACCACCGGGTTGTCGATGGCCGAGGCCAGTTCGATGGCGGCGACCGATTCGGCGTGGGCCAGTGTCGCGCGCACCGCGCCGTGGACCTGGGGCGCGCAACGCAGCGAGTAGGCGTCCTGCACGCGGGTGAACTTGTGGGCTCCGGCCTTTTGCTCGGCAATCAACGTTGAATCGGCAAGCACGGTGCGGATGTTCGCAGCGGCGTCGCGCTGGCCCGGGTGCGGGCGCAGGGCGTGCAGGTCGGCGGCGAAGACGGCATCGGTGCCCAGCAGGCCCTCGACGCTCATGGCCGCGGAAATGTCGGCGATCGAGGCCAGGCGGCGCAGGTCGGCTGCCGCCATCAACAGCATGCCCAGCATGCCGTCGGTGCCGTTGATCAGGGCCAGGCCTTCCTTTTCGGCCAGCACGACAGGCTCGATGCCTTCCGCAGCCATTGCCTGCGCGGCGTCGAGCAGAACTCCGTCGGCATTGCGGACCTTGCCCTCGCCCATCACGGCCAGTGCGCAATGGGACAGCGGTGCCAGGTCCCCGGAACAACCGAGCGACCCGTATTCCCCGATGACCGGGGTGATGGCCGCGTTCAGCAGCGCCGCATAGGTCTGCGCCACCACCGGGCGCACCCCGGTGCGCCCGGTGGCCATGGTGGAGAGGCGGTTGAGCATCAGCCCGCGCACGATTTCCCGGTCGATCTCGGCGCCGGAGGATGCGGCGTGCGAGCGGATCAGCGAGCGCTGCAGCTGGGTACGCAGCTCGATCGGGATCTGCTTGGTGGCCAGGGCACCGAATCCGGTGGACACCCCGTAGTGCGGAACCGTGTCGGTGACCAGTGCATCTATGACGGCGCGCGAGTCGGCCATCGCCGCCAGCGAATCGCTGGACAGCTCGACCGGGACCAGATGGCGGGCCACATCCACGACGTCGGTCGGGTTCAGGGCTCCGGTTGAAACGATGACGGTGGGGGCCATGGGGATGTCCTTTCGGGAACAAAATGTGGCGAATGCTTGCCATTGGATGAAATACACGTTTCAATAAGTGAAACGCAGTGAGTGCCAAAGGGCAACCCCCAGGGCAGTTTTACCATCAAATTCCGACATTGGAGATCACCGTGGCCGAACCGTCAACCCGCACCGTGGAGCGGGCCCTGCAGCTGCTGGGATCGGTCTGCGACGCCGGTTTCCTGACGCTTGCCGATGCCGCACGGGGAACCGAACTCTCGGCATCCACCGCGCTGCGCCTGCTTCGCACGCTGGAATCCACCGGCTTCGTCCGCAAGGACGACGAGGGCGCCTACCGGCCGGGACTGCGCATCGTGCAGCTCGGGGCCCAGGCCCTGAGCCATGAATCGATCATCTCCCTCGCCGAGCCGGCGCTGGATCGGATCGTGGAAGCCACCGGCGAATCGGCCTACGTGAACGTCCAGGCCCACCACGGGCCCGGCGGGGACCACGGGCTGTACATCGCCATGCGCGAGGGCACCCACTCGGTGCGCCATTCCTCATGGGTCGGGCGAACCGTCCCGATGGAGGGCAGCGCCTCGGGCGCGGTGCTCTCGGGCAAGACCCCCCAGGCCGGGTACGTGGTGGTGGACCGCGGCGTCGAAGCCGACGTCACCGCCATTGCCGCGCCGATCGCCGTCCAGACGCACGCTCCGGACGGAACCACCACCGGGACCCGGGTGATTGCGGCGCTGAGCGTCGTGGCCCCCAGCTACCGCATGAACCCCGAAAAGATCAGGACCATCGGCGAACTCGTCGCCGCCGAGGCCCACAACGTGTTGACCGCATACCAACAGGAGAACCAGCCATGAGCTTCACCCAACATGATCCCTCCCGCGTCATCCGTGCCCCCCGCGGCACCAAGCTGACCGCCAAGAGTTGGCAGACCGAGGCCCCGCTGCGCATGCTCATGAACAACCTGGACCCGGAGGTCGCCGAGCGCCCCGAGGACCTGGTCGTCTACGGCGGCACCGGCCGCGCCGCCCGCTCTTGGGAAGCCTACGACGCGATCATCAAGACCCTGACCGACCTGGAAGAGGATGAGACCCTGCTGGTCCAGTCCGGCAAGCCGGTCGGAGTCTTCCGCACCAACAAGTGGGCCCCGCGCGTGCTGATCGCCAACTCCAACCTGGTCGGCGACTGGGCCACCTGGCCCGAGTTCCGCAAGCTCGAGGCCGAGGGCCTGATGATGTACGGGCAGATGACCGCCGGCTCCTGGATCTACATCGGCACCCAGGGCATCCTGCAGGGCACCTACGAGACCTTCGCCGCCATCGGCGCCAAGCGCTTCAACGGCACCCTGGCCGGCACCTTGACCCTGACCGGCGGCTGCGGCGGCATGGGCGGCGCCCAGCCGCTGGCCGTCACCCTCAACGGCGGCGCCTGCCTGATCGTCGATGTTTCCGAAGAACGCCTGCGCCGCCGCCTGGGCAAGCGCTACCTGGACGACGTCGAGCTGGACCTGGATGCTGCAATCGCCAAGGTCACCGCCGCGAAGAACGAGGGACGCGCCCTGTCGGTGGGCTATGTCGGCAACGCCGCGCAAGTGTTCCCGGAGCTGCTGCGCCGCCAGCAGGCCGGGACGGTCTCCTTCGACATCGTCACCGACCAGACTTCCGCACACGATCCCTTGAGCTACCTGCCGATTGAATACACCATCGAGCAGTGGGATGCCGAGGCCAAGGCCGACGAGGCCGGCTTCACCAAGAAGGCCCAGGCCTCCATGGCCCTGCACGTCGAGGCCATGGTCGGCTTCCAGGACATCGG
The DNA here is from genome assembly GCF_001863355.1 of Arthrobacter sp. UCD-GKA. NCBI lineage: Bacteria > Bacillati > Actinomycetota > Actinomycetes > Micrococcales > Micrococcaceae > Arthrobacter > Arthrobacter sp. UCD-GKA. Next base: position 225,305 of record NZ_MOLR01000008.1, read on the forward strand.
CGCCGAGGTCTTCGACTACGGCAACTCCATCCGCGACGAGGCACGCCAGGGCGGATTCGAGCGCGCCTTCGAGTTCCCGGGCTTCGTCCCGGCCTACATCCGCCCGCTCTTCTGCGAGGGCCTGGGCCCGTTCCGCTGGGTGGCACTTTCCGGCGACCCGGAAGACATCCGCGTCACCGACGAGGCGCTGAAGGAACTCTTCCCCGAAAACGATCACCTGCACCGCTGGCTGGATGCTGCCGCCGAGCACGTCGAGTTCGAAGGCCTGCCGGCACGCATCTGCTGGCTGGGCTACGGCGAACGCCAGAAGGCCGGCCTGCTGTTCAACCGGCTGGTGGCCGAGGGCAAGGTCTCCGCGCCGATCGTGATCGGCCGCGACCACCTCGACTCCGGCTCGGTGGCATCCCCGTACCGCGAGACCGAGAGCATGTTGGACGGATCGGACGCGATTGCCGACTGGCCGCTGCTCAACGCGCTGACCGCCACCGCCTCCGGTGCCACCTGGGTCTCAATCCACCACGGGGGAGGGGTCGGCATCGGCCGTTCCATCCACGCCGGACAGGTCTCGCTGGCCGACGGCACCGAGCTGGCCGCGGCCAAGCTCGAGGCACTGCTGACCAATGACCCGGGCATGGGAGTCATCCGCCACGTGGACGCCGGCTACGAGCGCGCCATCGAGGTCGCGCAAGAGCGCGGCGTGCGCATCCCGATGTCCGAATAGCCCGATCCGTCCTTGGGGTGCGGGCAAGATTGCCCACACCCGGCCGCACCACCCTCCCGGCCCCCGGGCCATAGCCGAAAGAGATGACACACCCTGTGAGCACCGTAAATTCCTTGCTGGCGGCAATCGAAGACATCGGCCGCGACGCCAAGCGCGGCGGTTATTCGCGCCCCGTGTATTCGGCCGCCGAAACCACGCTGCGCGAATGGTTCATCGCCGAGGCCACCGCCCGGTCCCTGGAGGTCTTCACCGACGCCAACGGCATCATCTGGGCCTGGTGGGACATGCCCGGATCGGCCAGGGACGAGGCCTCGCGCCGCGGCGCATTGGTCACCGGGTCGCACCTGGATTCGGTGCCCGGCGGCGGGGCATTCGACGGCCCGCTGGGCGTGGCCAGCGCGCTTGCCGCCTACGACGAGCTCGCCAATCGCGAGCGGGCCGGCTCCCTGGTGCGCAACCGCGCCCTGGCCATCACGGTGTTCCCCGAGGAGGAAGGCTCGCGCTTCGGCGTGGCCTGCCTGGGCTCGCGGCTGCTCACCGGCGCCATCGACCCGGCCCGCGCGCTGAACCTGCGCGACGAAGCCGGCAATACGTTCGCCGACGTGGCCTCCGCCCACGGACTGGATCCTGCCCGCATGGGACGGGACGACGCGGCGCTGGCCCGCATCGGGGACTTCATCGAACTCCACGTGGAGCAGGGCAAGGGCCTGAACTCCGAGGCACACACCGATCACGCCGGGCGCGGCCCGGCCGTCGCGGTGGGCGACACCATCCTGGGCCACGGCCGCTGGAAGCTGTCCTTCTCCGGCCAGGGCAACCACGCCGGAACCACGCTGATGGCCGACCGCTCCGACCCGATGATCGCCGCGGCCCAGACCATCGTCGCTCTCCGGCAGGTCGCCGCGGCGCAGGACAACGCCCGGGCCACCGTGGGCCGGCTCGAGCCGGTGCCCGGGGGCACCAACGTGATCGCCTCCCGCGTGGATATGTGGCTGGACGTGCGCCACCCGGATGACGCCGTGACCGCGATGCTGGTGGAAAAGATCCATGGGCAGGCGCAGAAGCTGGCCGCCTTCGAGGGCTGCAGCGTGCAATTGACCGAGGAATCCTTCTCCAACACCGTGCACTTCGACTCGGGGTTGGCCCGCTCGCTGGCCAACTCGGTGCGCCGCCTGGTGCCCGACGCCCCGCTGCTGCCCACCGGCGCCGGGCACGACGCCGGGGTGCTTGCCGCTGTGGTCCCCTCGGGAATGCTCTACGTGCGCAACCCCTCGGGCATCAGCCACTCCCCGGAGGAACATGTCGAGGACGACGACGCCGCCGCGGGCGTGCTGGCGCTGGCCGACGCCCTGGAAGACCTGCTGTGAGCCGGGAAACCACCCGGGTCCCGGCCCCGGTGAATGCGCACTCGCACGCCTTCCACCGGATCCTGCGCGGGCGCACCCACCAGGGTGCCGACGGCGGGGCCGGGAACTTCTGGACCTGGCGCGAGCAGATGTACGAGGCCGCTGCCGGGCTCACCCCGGCCGGCTACCAGCAGCTGGCCACCGCGGTGTACGCCGAGATGGTGGTATCCGGATGGAGCGCCGTGGGCGAATTCCACTACCTGCACCACGACGTGGGCGGCGCCCCCTACACGGGGGAGGCCGAGCACGGCATGGAGCTCGCGCTGGCCCGCGCCGCGAAGGCCGCCGGGATCCGCCTGGTGCTGCTGGACACCTGCTACCTGCAGGGCGGGCTGGATGCCTCCGGCGCCGTGCTGGGGCTCAACCAGACCCAGGAACGCTTCTCCGATGGGGATGTCGCAGGCTGGCTGGAACGCCACGGGTCGCTGGCCGCAGCCTTGGCCGGCATCGACGCGGGCGAGGGGCTGGTGTCCCTGGGCGCTGCCATCCACTCGGTGCGCGCCGTCCCGCCGGCGGCCCTGGAACGGATTGCCGCGGGGCTGGATCCCGCGCTGCCGCTGCACGTGCATCTTTCCGAGCAGCCGGCGGAGAACGCGTCCTGCCAGGCGGCCTACGGGCTGAGCCCCACCGGGCTGCTGGAACGCTCCGGCCTGCTGGCGGCGCGGCTCTCGGCCGTGCACGCCACGCACCTGTCCAAGGCGGACATCGCCGCGCTCGGAGCGGCGCGCGCCGGCATCGTCATGTGCCCGAGCACCGAGGCGGACCTGGGCGACGGGATCGGCCCGGCCCGCGAACTGGCAGACGCCGGGGCGGTCATCGCCCTGGGCAGCGACCAGCACGCGGTGCTGGACCCCTACCTGGAGCAGCGCGCCCTGGAGCACGGCGAGCGGCTGCGCACCGGTCAGCGCGGGCGTTTCTCGCCCGCGGAGCTCTCCGCCGCCGCCCGAGAGGGAGGCCTGCGCTCGCTGGGCCTGGGGAAGAATGACGACTACCTGGAAGTGCGCACCGACAGCGTGCGCACCGCCGGGTCGCGCACCGCCCAGCTCCCGCTGACCGCCACCGCCGCGGACATCGTCGAGGTCCACATCAACGGCCGGCTGGTGGCCCGCGACGGCATCCACACCAGGCTGGGGGACCCGGCCGACCTCTACGCAGCCTTTTTCACCGACCACCGGGAGTTTTCATGAGCACCACGCTGATCACCAACCTGTCCGAGGCCTTCACCTCCAATGCCGCCGCCACGCTCATCGAGAACGCGGCGATCCTCATCGACGCGGAGAAGATCGCCTGGATCGGGAAGGCGTCCGACGCCCCGGCGGCCGACACCGTCATCGACGCCGGATACCGGGCCGCGCTGCCGGGCTGGGTCGACTCGCACAGCCACCTGGTCTTCGCAGGGGACCGCAGCCGCGAATTCGTGGCCCGCATGGCCGGGCAGGACTACGCCGCCGGCGGCATCGCGGTGACCACCGCCGCCACGCGGGCGGCATCCGACTACGACCTCACCCGCCTGGTCATGGGCCGCGCCGCCGAGGCCCTGGCCGGGGGAACCACCTACCTGGAAACCAAGACCGGCTACGGGCTCAACGTGGAGGAGGAAACGCGGCACGCCCGCATCGCCTCCACCGTGGTGGACAAGGTGACGTTCCTGGGTGCCCACCTGGTTCCGGCCGACATGGACGCCCAGGAATACACGGACCTGGTCTGCGGGGAGATGCTCGAGCGGGTGGCCCCCTACGTCCAGTTCGCCGACGTCTTCTGCGAACGCGGGGCCTTCAACGAGGCCCAGTCCCGCCAGGTGCTCACTGCCGCCCGGGATGCCGGGCTGGGATTGCGCGTGCACGGGAACCAGCTGGGCCCCGGCCCCGGGGTGCAACTGGCCGTGGAATTCGGCGCGGCCAGCGTGGACCACGTGAACTACCTGGATGCAGCGGATGTGGCGGCACTGGCCGGTTCCTGGAGCCGCTGGGATCCTGCCACCCGCAGCGGTGTCGCCGGGACGGTGGCAACGTGCCTGCCGGCCTGCGACCTCTCGACCCGCCAGCCTTTGGCCCCGGGTCGTGAATTGATCGACGCGGGCGTGCAGATTGCCCTGGCCTCGAACTGCAACCCGGGCACCTCCTACACCTCCTCGATGTCTTTCTGCGTTGCCACGGCCGTGTTGCAGATGAAGCTGAGCATCGAGGAAGCGGTCATCGCCGCGACCTACGGCGGGGCGCTCGCCCTGGGCGTGCAGGATGAGGTCGGCACCCTGGAAGTGGGCAAGCGCGCGGACATCCAGCTGCTCAACGCCCCCTCGGTGGCACACCTGGCCTACCGGCCGGGGATGAACCTTTCGGGCCCGGTGTTCCGGGCCGGGAAGCTGGTCGCGGACAAACTCCCGGGATAGGTGTGCATTGTCGGTGCAACTCCCGCTTTTGGTTGCCGGCGGGTCGGAGGATCACCAGCAGTATCCATGGTGGTGGTTGGAACGGGTGCCGGCGGAATCCAACGGCGCGGTCGTTTTCCGTATGGACTACATCCGCCGAGCGGCATCGCGAAGCGCGGAAACCACCGGAGCAGTTCCGTCTTCCGTTGCGAGCGCCGCGGCGACTTGGCGTGCCTTGGCGGCATAGGCCGGGGTTGTGGTGGCCTGCTTGATGGCGGTGGCCAGCCGTTCGGTGGTGAGGTGTTTGTAGGGAACCGATTGGGGGCCTGCACCGAGGGACGTGATCCGGGCGGCCCAGAACGGTTGGTCGGTGTAGATCGGGACACTGACGGTTGGGATCCCGGCGCGCAACCCGGCCGCTGTGGTCCCCGCTCCGGCGTGGTGGACCACCGCCGCCATCTGCGGGAACAGCCATTCGTGGGGAACGGCTCCGACGCCAAGAGCATTGGGACCGGTGATGCCTTCCGCACCCTGCAACACCGCTCGGACGCCGGCGCGGCGAATCGTGTCGAGCATGAATTCGGCGTCCATGGCCTCGCTGCTGCCAAAACCGATGAAGACCGGGGGCGGTCCGTCGGCGAGGAATTCGAGCAGCTCGGTGGACGGGCGCCAACCTGGATCGGTTTCCGGCCACCAGTATCCGGTCACCACGAGTCCTGATCGCCAGTCCAACGGTGCCGGAAACACGGTGGGACTGAATCCGTGGAGTACGGGACGGTTGGTTTTTCGGCGGAGCCGTTCGCTGCCGGCCCGTGATTTTTTCGCCAGCCCGAGGGACTGCCGGATGCGTGCGCTCGGGAGGTCGTAGGGCGCCCTGCCGGCGGACACCAGAGAGCCAAGCAGCTTGTTTCCGACCGGGCCCAGGCTGCGGGCGCTCCCCAATGCCACGGGCGGGTAGTCGGAGCTGGGTTCGATCGGCTGCAGGTGTGCGCCAATGGCGGGGATGCCCAGGGCCTCGGCTACGTCGTAGGCATAGGGCGCGACCGAATTGGCCAGTATCACGTCGGCACCGCGCTCAGCTGCGGCCACCGTACCGACCGCGGCAAGCTCCATGTATTCACCGAGCTCGCGCATGTATCGGAACAGGTCCGTGGCAGACGCCCTTTTTCCGGGGGCCGCAGGATTGACCAGGCGGCTCATGTCTCCGGGCAGTTCGCGATGGTCGCACCCGACCGCGGTGATCAACGGGGCATGGGCGGCGTTGGCCGCGATTGCGACGTCGAACCCGGCGGACTGGAGCCTGCTGCCGAGTCCTGCCATCGGGGCGACATCGCCCCGGGTGCCGGGGGTGACCATGAGTACGCGCATGGGGATCCTCATTCCTATTGATTGCGAACACTGTTCGCAATCAAGGATATAGTGAAATGGTTGCAGGACCCAACGCCGGTGACCGAAGGAAAGGCGGACCAAGAATGACTGCTCGCGACCCCATTGATATTTGGCGGAGGCCGGAGCGTTCCGGCGTCGGGCCGAAACCGCAACACTCCCGTGGGCAGATTGCCGCCGCGGCCATCGACATCGCCGACCGGGACGGATTGGCGGCGGTGTCTGTCCRGCGAGTGGCCAGGGACATGGGGACCGGCCCCGCGTCCCTCTACAGGTACCTGCGATCCCATGACGAGCTCATCGAACTCATGGTCGACACCGTGAGTGGTGAATACGACCTTGGTCCTTCCGGCGAAACACCGAGGGACCAGCTGCTGGCCCTGGCCCGGCAAGGCCGGAGCATCATGCACCGGCACCCGTGGCTGGCCGCGCTGCTGCTGACCAGGCCGTCAATGGGACCCAGCACCCTCCGGTACCTGGAAAGCGCCCTGACCGCCATGGAGTCGATCGACTTGCCCGGCCCCTCCAAACTTCAAACCGTGGCCATGCTGACTGCGCTCACCTCCGCATTCGTGCAAAACGAGCTGTCCCAACCCGGAAATTCGGGGGCGGCCAACGGCGCAGCGAGCGATCGAGTGGAATATCTTTCCGAAGCGGTTCGGTCAGGCAATTACCCGCGGCTCGCCAGCGCATTCTCTGGAGGGAACGAACCCGAGACGCCTGACGACATGTTCAACGGCATCATTGTTGGCTACCTGGCCGGCGTGGGCCTTCGCCAGCTGCCCCAAGAAACACCCGGGGCCGGTGAAATTCAAGCTTGACCAGGGCCCGGAGTGTTTGCCGGTGTTCCGGGCCGGGCGGATTGGCGGCTTGGCCCTCTAAGCCCGCAGCGGCGCCATCCTGATGACGGCCTGACTGCGGAACACCATGACGAAAGCCGAGGTGCCATGAGATTCCAACCGCCGGAAGCACCTGTTCCGTGGATCTTCCAGTGAAGAGATCACTGATCTGATTACGTGCAATCATCGTTTCCATGTAGGGGAGCATCGTTTCGTCGGTTCGACTGGACGAGGAGACCGAAGCCCGTTTGGAGCGCCTCGCCGCCCAAACCAATCGTTCGAAGGCCTTCTGCTTGCGAGAGCTCGTCGAATCCGGGCTGCCCCGCCTGGGGCGCGAGCATGGCATCGCCCGGTTGCCCCCAGACATACTTGCCGGTCGCGAGCTGTCCGTCAGCCAAGAAGAATTGACGCGTGATCTTCGCCCGGATGATTGGGTTCTCGCAACGCGTTGCGCAAGGGCTGCGAAAGCCGGACAAGCCCTCGGCGAGGCGAATGACGCTGGCCTGGAAGAGGGCTCCGCCCTGGCGGACCCCGTTCCCGGGGCAAGGGACTCCCCGGCTCCTTGGCCGGCCTGTGGCGATACAGGGCTGGGGAATACTGCATCATTTGTGGCCTGGTTGGCGACGAGTTGGCCGTCATCGCATTGGGGCCGGGTCCTCGCCCTGCGATCCGTGACCGGCATTTGCCCAACGAGCCGGATATTACGCGGCTGACTTGATGTCGGACGCCGCCAGCGAATTTTTTAGTGATGCACCTCGCGCTCGTGATAAACAAGGAGCATGGCTATTACTGCACTCAAAGGTACCCCTGTCCAAACCGTTGGCGAGCTGCCCGCCGTTGGCGCAACCGCTCCCGACTTTGCTTTCACCGGCGCCGACCTCGGCGACGTAAACAGCAGCGAGCTGCGCGGCAAGCGCGTCGTGCTCAACGTCTTCCCGTCGATCGACACCGGTGTCTGCGCCTCCTCGGTCCGCAAGTTCAACGAACTGGCCGCCGGCCTGGAGAACACCGCCGTTGTGTGCGCCTCGGCCGACCTGCCGTTCGCCCTGGGCCGCTTCTGCGGTGCCGAAGGCCTCGAGAACGTTGTTCCGGCTTCGAGCTTCCGCTCCGACTTCGGCGCGGAATTCGGCCTGACCCAGGCCGACGGCCCGCTGCGCGGCCTGCTGGCCCGCGCCGTCGTGGTCCTCGATGAGAACGGCGTGGTCCTGCACCACGAGGTGGTTCCCGAAATCACCACCGAGCCGAACTACGACGCAGCAATCGCCGCGCTGTCCTAAGCATCCTTGTTTCGGCTTGGCTGCCTCGCAGCTGGGCCGCAGCCTGGGGGTGGGCCCCGGCACCCGGAATCACTTTGGATTCCCGGGTGCCGGGGCTTCACTGTTTTAAGTCGGCCGGGCGATTCCCGAAACCGCGAGAGCCCGGAAACGGTGCGCTGCGGGAAGTGGCGGGCTCCGGGTCCGGATGCCAAATACACGGTTTCCCCGAACGAAAGATGCCGCCACGGTAAGCCAAACGGAATGAACACGTTGAGATTTTTTATGATCGGTAGACAAGTCAAACGATCATAAGCGATCATAGTAGGGAAGATCTTGCCATTCCCGGGCGCATTCGTGGGCCTCGGGCCACAGAAGGAGACAGCCTTGAGCGACATCAGCCAGCTTGGCCACCACATGGACATCGAACTCACCTCGCAGCCGGAGATGTGGGAACGCGCCATCGCCCAGTCCAGGGCCGAGAGCCTGCTTCCCGCGGACGGCCTGCGCGTTGCGGTCGTCGGCTGCGGCACCTCGTGGTTCATGGCCCAGGCCTACGCCGCCGCCCGCGAATCCGCAGGCAAGGGCGTCACCGACGCGTTCGCCGCCTCCGAGGCCTTCATCGCCACCCGCGACTACGACGTGCTGGTGGCCATCACCCGCTCGGGAACCACCTCCGAGGTCCTGGAGCTGATCGGCCAGCTTGACGGCTCGATCCGCACCGTCGCGGTCATCGGCGACACCACCTCCCCGATCGTCTCCAAGGTCGACGCCGTCGTCGAGCTGCTCTACGCGGACGAGCAGTCGGTCGTGCAGACCCGCTTCGCCACCACCGCGCTGGCCTACCTGCTCACCAGCGTCGGGGTCGACCTGACTGCGGCGGTTGCGGATGCCCGCGCCGCCGTCGCGGCCGAGACCCCGAAGGAACTGATCGACGCCGAGCAGTTCACCTTCCTGGGCCGCGGCTGGACCATCGGCCTGGCCCACGAGGCGGCGCTGAAGATGCGCGAGGCCGTGCAGGGCTGGACCGAGTCCTACCCGGCCATGGACTACCGCCACGGCCCGATCGCCATCGCCGCACCGAACCGCGTCACCTGGATGCTGGGCGAGGAGCCCGAGGGCCTGGCCGGGGACATGGTGCGCACCGGCGCCCTGTACATCAACAACGACGTGCACCCGCTGGCCGAGCTGGCGCGCATCCACCGCGTCACCCTGGACCGCGCCCGCGCCCGCGGCATGAACCCGGACACCCCGCGCAACCTGTCGCGCTCGGTCATCCTGTCCGAAGACTCCTAGGGAACCGACCGGGAGTGCCGCACACCATGAACGCTCCATACCTGCTCTTTGACGTTGGAGGCACCGACATCAAGACGGCGCTGTCCGACGATGCGGGAAACCTGTTGGGCATCCGCCGGGTCCCCACCCGGCGCGGCACTCCCGATCCGGCCGCCTCGCTGATCGACCAGCTCCACGGCCTGGGAACCGACCTGATGGCCCAATCGCCCCTGGTCATACCGCAGGCCGTGGGCTTGCTGGTCTGCGGAATCGTCGACGAGGACAATGGGATCGGGGTCTTCTCCTCGAACCTCGGCTGGCGCGATGCTCCGCTCCGCCAGATGGCTTCCGAGGCCTTCGCCCTGCCGGTGGGCTTCGGCCACGACGTTTCAATGGCCGGGGCGGCCGAACTGCGCTACGGTGCAGGCGCAGCCCTGGGCACCAAGGTGCGCAACGCGGTGATGCTGGTCATCGGCACCGGGATTGCCGCGGCGCTCTTCGTTGACGGGCACGCCGTCTCGGCCGGAGGCTACGCCGGGGAACTGGGCCACGCCGCGGTTCCCGGCGGGCTCGACTGCGCCTGCGGCGCCCATGGGTGCCTCGAAACCATTGGCTCGGCCGGTGCCATTGCCAAGCGCTACACCCAGGCCAGCGGCAAGAGCGTCGAAGGCGCCCGCGAGGTGCTCGTGGCCATGGAGGCCGGGGACCCGGTGGCCGCACGCATCTGGGACGAGGCCGTGGAGGCCCTGGCCTTCTCCATCGCGCAGCTCTGCTCCTCGATTGCACCGGAAGCGGTGATCATCGGCGGCGGGCTTGCCCAGGCCGGCGAGGCGCTGCTTGAACCGCTGCGCGGCAAGGTGCGCGACAAGCTCTCCTACCACCGCGAACCGCTGATCGTCCCGGCCCGACTGGGCCAGGACGCCGGCCTGCGCGGCGCCTACCTGAAGGCAGCCGAAGCCAGGGAAGTGCACCAGTGATCCTGACCATTACCCCGAATCCCGCCGTGGATGAAACCTACGGCCTCAAGGCACTGGATGTCGGAGGGACCAACCGCGTCGATGCCCCGCGCCGTCGGGCCGGCGGCAAAGGCCTGAACGTGGCCCGCGTGCTGCACTCCCGGGGCCTGCCCGTCATCGCCCTGGCCCCCGTGGGTGGCGCCAACGGCCGGGAGTTCGCCAGGGAACTGGAAACCGCCGGTGTCGCCCACTCGCTGGTCCACGTCGCCCCCGAGACCCGGCGCAGCATGGCCGTGGTCGAGCACGGCACCGGGCGCACCACGGTCCTGAACGAACGCGGCGGTGCCCTGGACGGTCACGAGTGGGACTCCCTGCGGGCACAGGTCATCGCGCTGCTGGACCAGGGAGCCACCGTGCTGGCCGCCTCGGGATCGCTGCCCGAGGGCGCGGATGAGGACTTCTACCCGTGGTGCGTGCGCGAGGCCGCACGCCGGAACATCCCCAGCATCATCGACACCTCCGGCCCCGCGCTGCTGGCCGCCGCGCGCGCCGGAGCCACGGTGCTCAAGCCCAACCACCATGAGCTGGCCGAAATCACCGGCACCGATTCGCTCCAATCCGGTGCCGCGATCCTGCTGGAAGCCGGCGCCCGGCACATCTACGCCAGCGCCGGGGAAGAGGGGCTCTTCCACTTCGGGGCCGATGCACCGCGGCAGTGGCACGGCGCCCGGCTGCCCGAACCGCTGGTGGGCAACCCCACCGGGGCCGGGGACGCGGTGGTCGCCGCCATCGCGGCGGGCCTGCACCTGGGCGAGGACCACGCAACGGTGGTACTGCCGCGGGCCGCGGCCTGGTCGGCCTCCGCGGTGCTCATGCCCACGGCCGGGGAACTGCACCCCTCCCACCCCGAGCTGGCCCAGGCCCTGGTGCTTTCCTCCTCCGTGGCGCCCTAAGGCGCACCCACCCACTTTGAAAGGACGCACCCACCGTGCCCCTGGTCAACACCGCTGAAATCATGAACGCCGCGCGCGCCGCCAATATCGGCCAGGGCGCCTTCAACGTCATCCACCTGGAAAGCGCCGAGGCGCTCATCCACGGCGCCGAGCTCGCCCAGGCCCCGGTGATCCTGCAGATCTCCGAAAACTGCGTCAGCTACCACGGCTCCCTGGAGCCCATTGCCTTGGCATCCCTGGCCGCCGCCTGCAATGCCGGCGTCCCGGTCGCCGTGCACCTTGACCACGCCGAATCCGAGGATCTGGCCAAGGCCGCGGTCGATTTGGGCTTTGGATCGATCATGTTCGACGGCGCGCACCTGGACTACGAGCAGAACGTCGCGGCCACCCGGCGGGTGGCCGAGTACGCCCACGCGGCGGGCGTCTACGTCGAGGCCGAGCTGGGAAAGGTCGGCGGCAAGGATGGCGCCCATGCGCCGGGCGTGCGCACCGACCCCGATGAGGCGCGCGCGTTTGTCCAGGCCACGGGCGTCGACGCGCTGGCCGTGGCGGTCGGTTCCTCCCATGCCATGCTTGACCGCTCCGCCGCCCTGGACATCGATCTGATTGCCCGCATCCGCGCGGCCCTCGAGGTGCCGCTGGTGTTGCACGGGTCCTCCGGCGTCAGCGACGAGAACATCGTGGCCGCGATCCATGCGGGCATGACCAAGATCAATGTCTCCACGCACCTGAACGGCTTCTTCACCCGGGCCATCCGCGAATACCTTCAGGAAAACCCGAGCGTCGTGGATTCGCGCAAGTACCTGGCCCGCGGCCGCGAGGCCATGGCGAAGGAGAGTGCCCGCTTGCTGCGCCTCTTTGCCGGGGATTCGATCTAGACCGACCCCGTTCGCCGGCGCCTTTCCCGGCGCCGGGAAGTCCGTCGAGCCCGAAATCGAAGGCCGGTCGGGGCAAAACCGTGATCCGTCTGAAATGTATCGGCTTTGTGACCCAATCTGCTTGACCACGTGTCCGTCGTCACACCATAATCATGAGTGTATGTACTTTATTGATCGTTCTAAATGTAAATAAAGCACATAACATCATTCTTGTCGTTGTGACATGTCAAACGATCACAACGACCCCATGGAACGAGGATCAATGAAAAAGCGCAATCTCCGAGGAGCGGTCGTTGCCGGTGCTGCCGCCGCCGCACTGCTGCTGACCTCTTGCGGCTTTGGCGGGGGAAACACCGACGGAAACGACGATGCCAACTCACCTGGCGCCGTCACCACCCTGGACATGATGGTCCCGAGCTACTCCGACGGCACCAAGGCCCTCTGGGAAAAGGTCATCAAGGATTTCGAGGCAGCCAACACCGACGTCAAGGTCAACCTTGAAATGCAGTCGTGGGAAAACATCGAAGGCGTGCTCAAGACCAAGATCCAGGGCAACAAGGCACCGGACATCTACAACGGCGGAGCCTTTGCCGAGTTCGCCGCCGAGGGCCTGCTCGCACCGGCCACCGACATCGCCTCAGAGGCAACCGTGGCCGACTTCCAGCCGTCCTTTGCAGAGAACGAGAAGGTTGACGGCACCCAGTACGGCCTGCCGCTGATCGCCTCGGCCCGTGCCCTGTTCTACAACAAGGCCCTGATGGAAGAGGCGGGTGTCACCGAGGTTCCCAAGACCTGGGACGAGCTGCACGACGCGGCCCAGGCCATCAGCGACAAGACCAAGTCCGACGGCTACGGCATGCCGCTGGGCAGTGAAGAGGCCCAGGGCGAATCACTGATCTGGTTCGCCGGCAACGGCGGGAACTTCGGAGACGCCACCAACATCGCCGTCGACACCCCGGCCAACGTCGAGGCCGCAGAGTTCATGCAGAAGATGGTCAAGGACGGCGTCACCCAGAAGGACCCGGGCGCCACCCAACGCACCCCGATGCTCAACACCTTCATCCAGGGCAAGCTCGGCTTCGCCTACGGCCTGCCGCAGACCGTGGGACAGATCAAGACCGAGAACCCGAAGCTTGAATACGGCATCGCACCGGTGGCCACCAAGTCAGGCGAACCGGCCACCTTGGGCGTTGCAGACCGCCTGATGTCCTTCAAGAACGATGGTTCCAAGGCCGGCGCGGTCAAGAAGTTCATGGACTACTTCTTCTCCGCCGATGTCTACACCGACTGGGTCTCCACCGAGGGCTTCCTGCCGACGACCAAATCGGGCTCCGAGAAGCTTGCGGGCGACGAAACCCTCAAGCCGTTCCTGGACATGCTGCCCAACGCGGTGTTCTACCCGACCACCAACCCGGCCTGGAACGCCACCGACGGCGCCTTCAAGTCGTTGATGGGCCAGATCGCCACCGGCAAGTCCGCCTCGGATGTCCTGAAGGAAATCCAGGCCAAGGCCGACGCGGCCAAGTAGCCGCACCGCCCTTCCGCCAACCCAACCACGCGACGGGGCCCACCTGAACCAACGGGTGGGCCCCGTCGCATGGCCGGGCCACAGAATTTCCACCCCGTCACGCAGGAGAACCCCCATGAGCGTCGCCACCGCACCGAAGCGCACCACCAAGCGCTCATCCGCCCGGGAAGGGGGATCGTTCCTTGCCGCGTTGCCGTGGATCGGCCCGGCGCTGTTGCTGATCCTGGCGATCGTGGTGTTTCCCGCCGGGTACATGATCTACAACTCCACCCGAAAGATCTCGCAGGTCGGAACGGACCTCAAGGGCGTGGGCCTGGACAACTTCGCCAAGGTCTTTGCCGACCCCGCGCTGCCGCGCATCCTGCTGAACACCGTGGTCTGGGTCGTGGTCGTGGTGGCCTTCACGGTGCTGATCTCACTCGCCCTGGCACAGTTCCTGAACAAGCCCTTCCCCGGCCGGACCCTGGTCCGCATGGCCGTCATCGTCCCCTGGGCCGCCTCGGTCGTCATGACCACCACCGTGTTCTACTACGCGGTGGACCCCAACTACGGGATCTTCAACAAATTCCTCACCGACATCGGCATCCTCGACGGGGGCTTCGGCTTCACCAAGAACGCGGTCCCGGCCATGGCCGTGGCCATCGTGGTGGCCATCTTCGTCTCGATCCCGTTCACCACTTACACGATCCTCGCCGGCTTGCAGGCCATCCCCAACGAGACCCTGGAGGCCGCCCGCATGGACGGCGCCAACCGCTGGGGAACCTACCTCTTCGTGATCCTGCCGCAACTGCGCGGCGCCCTGGCCGTCGCGGTGCTGATCAACATCATCAACGTCTTCAACAACCTGCCGATCCTGAAGATCATCACCGGAGCCATCCCCGGCTACAGCGCCGACACACTGATGACCTACATCTTCAAGGTCCTGCAATTCGACCGCCGGCTGGACATCTCCTCCGCGCTCTCGGTGGTCAACTTCGCGATCGTGCTGGTGATCGTCGCGATCTACGTCAAGACCGTCAAGCCCATGAAGGAGGTCTAGGACAATGCCGTTCCTGGTTACCGAGGACCGCGCCTCCCAAAAGACCGTCATTTGGCGGATGGTCGCCGGACTTGGCGTTGCCGCCGTGTTCCTGATCCCGTACGCGGTGATGCTCATCGGCTCGCTCAAGACCCGCTCCGAGATCCTGGCGATCCCGCCCAGCTACTTGCCCCGCGAGGGCGCCCAGTGGTCCAACTACCTCACCATGTGGGACACCCCCGAAACCCCGGTGGCCTACAACCTCATCTCCACCATCGTGATCTCGCTATGCGCCACCTTGCTGGTGCTGCTGGTGGCCACCCCGGCCGCCTACTACACCGCGCGCTTCAAGTTCCCGGGCAAGATGGTCTTCATGTTCCTGGTGATCGTCACCCAGATGCTGCAGCCGGCGGTGCTGACCGCGGGCCTGTTCAAGCAGATGCTCGCGATGAACCTGTACGACACCTGGCTGGCCATGATCCTGATCAACGCGGCCTTCAACCTGGCCTTCGCGGTGTGGATCATGCACTCCTTCTTCGCCTCGGTGCCCAAGGAAATCGACGAGGCGGCCCAGATCGACGGGGCCGGGAAGCTGCGGGTGCTGTTCAGGATCAACCTGCCGCTGGTCTGGCCCGGCATCGTCACCGCGGTGATCTTCACATTCGTGTCCTGCTGGAACGAATTCGCCGCCTCGCTGGTGATCCTCTCCACCGCGGAGAACCAGCCGCTGTCGGTGGCGCTGACCAGGTTCGTGGGCCAGTACTCCACGGCCTGGCAGTACGTCTTCGGCGTCTCGATCGTGGCCATCATCCCGGTGATCGTGCTGTTCATGCTCATTGAGAAGCGGCTGATCGGCGGACTGTCCGCCGGAGCTGTAAAGTAGGTTTCCGTGCCCGCGTCCCGGACGCCAACTCGGTGGTGACATGGCTTTGCATCGCCCCGGCGGAACCGGGCCATGGGGACCGAAGGCCCGGGATCCGCAAGGGGGCCGGATACGGCCCCAACCAGACACATGACGACAGACGGGTGCAAGGGTGAAACGCGAAGAACGCCTCAACACCATCCTCGAACTGCTTTCGCGGTTCGGGAAGATCGAGGTCGATGAGATCGTGCGCAGGCTCGCGGTCTCCCCGGCCACCGCGCGCCGGGACCTGGACTCGCTGGCAGCATCCTCGCTGCTCTCGCGCACCCACGGGGGAGCGGTGTCCAACACCGTGGCCTACGACCTGCCGGCGCGCTACCAGAAGGAAGACGCCGCGGTGCAGAAGCACGCCATCGCGGTGCTCGCAGCCTCCCTGGTCACCCGTGACATGGTCGTGGGACTGTCCGGGGGCACCACCTCGAGCGCCATCGCCACGCAGCTGGGGATGCGCCGGGACCTGGTCGACGACTCCGGGCGCACCACCTTCACCGTGGTGACCAATGCCGTGAACATCGCCTCGATGCTGGCGGTGCGCACACACGTGAAGGTCATGGTCACCGGGGGAGTGCTCAACCCCAGGTCCTACGAGCTGGTGGGCCCCTTTGCCGAACAGACCCTGGAGAAGGTCACCCTCGACGTGGCCTTCGTGGGCATCAACGGGCTGGAGGCGCACATCGGCCCGACGGTCTCGGACGAGTTCGAGGCATCCATCAACGACCTGATGATCCGCCGGGCCCGGCGCAGCTACCTGGTCTGCGACTCCTCGAAAATCGGGCACAGCGCCTTCGCCACGCTGACCCGTTCGACCTTCAGCGCGCTGATCACCGACGGAGGGATCACCGAGGAGCAGAAGCGCGATTTGGTGGAAGCGGGCATCCCGGTCATCGTTGCCGACCCGGGGGCCGGCGGCCTTTAGCCGGTGGCCGCGGCGGCCAGCAGGCGCGGCCCGATCTTTTCCACCAGCGCGGCCAGATCCCGTGCGGGATCCAGCGACGCGTCGTACACGCTTTCCAGGGCCATGGCGCCCAGCCAAACCCGGGCGCGCCACGCCGCATCCGGGCCCGGTGCGATGGCGTCGATGGCATCCGCGCCGTGCCACATGGACAGGTAGGCGGTGTTCAGCGCCGGATCCCAGGCGGAGGCCAGGTCCCAGTCGATGATTCCGCGCAGCGTACCCTCGCTCCAGCGCATGTTGTGCCCGGCCAGATCCCCGTGGACCAGCGAGGCGGGCACCAAGGCAAAATCCCCGATGGTGTCCAGGACCCGCCGGGCGGCCCCGGCCAGATCGGCGGGCAGCGCCGCCAGCGCCGCGTCGGCCTTCTGCCCGGTCCATGGTCCGCGGAAGGAGAACGGCGGCGCCAGCAGGTGGGCGATCGGCCCGAGGTCCACGGCGGCAAGTTCCTCCAGCACCGCGCGCAGCGCGGCCGGGTCGCCGGTGTGCGGCGGATGCGCGGCGCCCGGGACATAGCGCTGGACGACGGCGGAGAATCCCACGCCGTCCCACACCTCGCTCATGGCGGTSGGCAGCAGGAAGCTGAACCGGCCCGAGAGCGCCTCGATGAGGTCCACGCATCGTTGCATCTCCCGGGCGGCGCCGGGTGTGCGGCTCATGCGCATCACCGCCTCCCCGGGGGCCACCAGCACCAGGTGGAACTGTCCTCCCTCGTCGACGTGCCCGGACTTCCAATCCGGACCCGGGAACAGGGCGTTGGCCAGCTCGTATTCACGGGGCAGCGCTTCTCTACTCATCCTTCCATCCTTGCAGGTCAGCGGGTATGTGGGTACACAGGCCCAGCACGTAGGATCGAAGGCATGAGCCCAAAAGCGTCGGAGAACACCGCATCCAGCGAGTCCCTGGGGCGCACCGGCCCCGAGCCCGTAACCCGCCGCGGGCTGAAGATCGAGTTGCTGATTGTCCTGGGGCTGTCCCTGGGGCAATCGGGCATCTACTCGATCGTGAACCTCATCGACAAGATGACCCGGGCACCGCTGGGCTCGCAGACCACCTCGTTGAACAACTCGCTGAACCAGCGCCAGTACTTCGACTTGACCTACCAGTTGCTGGATATCTTTTTTGCCCTGGTGCCGGTGATGCTGGTCTTCTACCTGCTCTGGAGGATTCCGGGAGGCAATCCCTTTGCCCGGCTCGGCTTCGATGCGGCCAGGCCGTTGCGCGACCTGGGGTGGGGAGCCGGGTTGTTTCTGGCCATGGGGCTCGGAACCCTGGGCGTCTATGCTGCCGGCCGGGCCCTGGGGCTGACCACCATCATCGTGCCGGCGGCGCTGGACGACTACTGGTGGACGGTTCCGGTGCTGGTCTTCTCCGCGATCCGCCACGGCATCCTGGAAGAAGTCATTGTCGTCGGATACCTCTTTGAGCGCTTGGGGCGCCTGGGCTGGGGCAAGTGGCAGATCATCTGTGCCAGTGCCGTGCTGCGCGGTAGCTACCACCTGTACCAGGGGATCGGCCCATTCATCGGCAACGTCGCCATGGGAGTTGTTTTTGGCTGGGTGTATTCCAGGAAGGGAAGGGTCATGCCCCTGGTGATCGCCCACGCCTTGCTGGACATCGCAGGGTTCGTCGGTTACGCGTTGCTCGGCCCGGCCATTGGGCTGGGCACGTAAACCACGGTTTGATGACGTTTGATGCAAAGGCTTGAGTTCCTGGGCAACCCCATTAGGCTCGGGGGAAGCCGGCAACCGCGCCCATGGCGCGCTTTCCGGCCGGACGCCCGGCGGCAGGAGCCCGGCGCATCGAGCAAGGAGCCGGACATGCCCAATCCCATGAGCGCGAAGACGGTGTTCCGGCTGGGATTGCTCCTGGGGATCGTCGGGGTGCTCTTCTACGTCGTCCTGACGCCGCTGCTGGGCTGGGCGATCACCCGGTTCAGCTTCTACAACGCCGCAATCACGATGCTCGGAGGGCTTTTCTCGCTGCTTCAGCAAGGCACGTTCTTTGGTGGCCTGTTCCTGATGGCGGGATCCTTCGTGGTGCGCTCCGCCGAGGAAGCCGTGGCCGGGGTGCGTGGTGGCGGAACCCCAAGGCCAGGGTCCTGCGATGGCTGATTTCCCGCCCCGGACACCGGCACCGAGGGAAGATCCCCGCACGCACGACGGCCCCCACGCCGACCTTGGAAAGGCGGGAGACACATGCCCGGGCCCCTGAGCTCCCAGGCCATGTTCCGGCTGGGACTTGTGATGCTCGTGGCGGGCGCGGCCTACGCCCTGATGGGAGACCCGATCGCCAGCTGGTACTACGGCTCGATGTTGCCGGGCGCAGTGATTGTCCGCGCGCTGACCACATGCCTTCAACTGGCGTTGTTCTTGGGAGGCCTGTTCCTGGCCGCCGGATCGGTCGCTGCCAAGCACTTCGAGATCCTGAAGGACGAACTGCTCAATGCCGCCGAAGGCAACGCATCCGGTGGCGGGACCAACCAGTAACGAAGCAAGGCGGGGGCCGGCCGGTTGAACCGGCCGGCCCCCGCCTTGGCGGAGAGTCCTGCGACTGCGTGGTTAAAGGGTGATTGAACCCTTTGGCGTTTCAAAGGTCACCGAGAGGATTCCCGGTGTCCCGTTGGGAGCCTGCCAATCGACAGCGACCTCGCCGACGGGCAGCTGCTCGGGCTGTCCGAGCCAGTCGGCAACGCGTTCGCTGGAACCGGCAATGCTGATCGAGGAGATCTTGCCAACCGGTTCCAGGGCCTTTGACGGATGCAGGTCCTCGGTTCCGTCATCCCAGCGCAAAAGGTAGGGAACCTGCGGATCGGCGATCAAGCCATTGATGCCGATCTGGCGCCAGGTCAGTTCCTGTCCATCGGGGAATTTCCGGTTGCCCGGAACCGAACCCCGGCCTAGGCGCTCTTCCGCCGGGGCCAGGTCGTCAACCGCAACGCACCAGCCCATCCATCCGCCACCAAGTTCGGATCGGGCGCGAACGGCCTGGCCAAACGGCGCCTTGTCCGACGACGGGTGGTTCAGGACTTCAACAACTTCCAGGTACTGGCCATTCTTCAGCGGGAAGATGACATTGCGCGTACCAAAACGTGGGTGTACACCGCCCTTTACAGATTCGAGTCCAAGGGCCTCGCCGATCCGAGCGGCAGTAGCCGCGAGGCCGTCGGGTCCACAAGCGTAAGTTACATGGTCCAACCTCATCATGTGCCTATCATGGCACTTTGTGATCTGGCTCTCGACTTAGGATCGCCTAACTTGCATCTTGGCTGTCCGTTCGGGGTACGCGCAGGAGCGCTGTGCAGTCCAACCGGTTTGTCACAATTTGAGACGTGGTTGCGGACTTGCGGCGCCGTGGGTCAGACTTATTGCCAAGGTCATGAGTTTCAGCAGAAGGCCCCGGCTTGCTGAACGGCAACCCTCCACCGCGGTGGGGTGCCCCGGGTGAAGACCAGGCCCCGCGTCAAAAAGACGTGGGACAAGCGCGGGAATGCCCCAGCACACCAACGACTCCATCACGGAGCCGGCCATGGGCATACCCCTGAATCCTTGAAGGGGAAGAAATGTCTAACGACTGGTCCTTTGAAACACGCCAGATCCACGCAGGGCAGGAGCCCGACGCCACGACCGGCGCACGTGCACTGCCGATCTACCAGACCACCGCCTTCGTGTTCCCGAGCGCCGAGACCGCCGCGGCACGTTTCGCCCTGGGCGACCTGGGGCCCATCTACACGCGCATCGGCAACCCCACCCAGGACGCCGTCGAACAGCGCATCGCCAGCCTCGAAGGCGGCGTGGGTGCGCTGCTGCTGGCCTCGGGCCAGGCGGCAACCACCTTCGCGATCCTGAACCTGGCCGAGGCCGGCGACCACATCGTGGCCAGCCCCAGCCTCTACGGCGGAACCCAGAACCTGTTCAAGCACTCGCTGCGCAAGCTCGGCATCGAGGTCACGTTCGTCTCGGAACCCGATGACCTCGAGGGCTGGAAGGCCGCCGTCAAGCCAAACACCAAGGCCTTCTTCGGCGAAGTGGTTTCCAACCCCCGCCAGGACGTGCTCGACATTGAAGCGGTCTCCGCGATTGCCCACGAGGCAGGCGTCCCGCTGATCGTCGACAACACCCTGTCCACCCCGTACCTGATCCGCCCCATCGAATGGGGAGCGGACATCGTCGTGCACTCGGCGACCAAGTACCTCGGCGGGCACGGCACCGCGATGGCCGGAGTCATCGTGGACTCGGGCAACTTCGACTTTGCCGCCGACCCGGAAAAGTTCCCGGGCTTCAACACCCCCGACGAGTCCTACAACGGCCTGGTGTACGCCCGGGACCTGGGTGTCAACGGAGCCTTGGGTGCGAACCTTGCCTACGTGCTCAAGGCCCGCGTGCAGCTGCTGCGCGACCTTGGCTCGGCCGTTGCCCCCTTCAACGCCTTCCTCATCGCCCAGGGGCTCGAGACCCTCTCGCTGCGCATCGAGCGACATGTCTCCAACGCCGTGGAAGTGGCCCAGTGGCTCGAGGCCCAGCCGCAGGTGGAACGCGTCATCTATGCCGGCATCCCCTCCAGCCCGTGGTTCGAGCGCGGACGCAAGTACGGCCCCAAGGGAACCGGCGCCATCGTCTCCTTCGAGATCTCCGGCGGCCGCGAGGCCGGCCAGGGCTTTGTCGACGCGTTGAAGCTGCACTCCCACGTCGCCAACCTGGGGGATGTGCGCTCGCTGGTGGTCCACCCGGCCTCCACCACGCACTCCCAGCTCACCGAGGCCGAGCAGGTCGCCGCGGGTGTTTCCCCGGGCCTGGTCCGGTTGAGCGTGGGCATCGAAAACATTGCAGACATCATCGCCGACCTGCGCGGGGGCTTCGAGGCCGTGGCCTCGCTGGGCGATGTTGAGCTGCAGGCCGCCCGGTGAGCGTGGAGACCAACGTGGTGCTCTATGACGCAGAAACCGCCGCGGCGCCGGACCGCGTGTCCGACGGCATCCTCCGGCATCTGCACACCGGTCCCTACACCTTCGAAACCGGTGCAACGCTTCCGCAGATCGTGCTGGGTTACGAAACCTGGGGCACGCTGAACGCCGAGGCGACCAACGCCGTCTACATCGCCCATGCGCTGACCGGAGACAGCCACGTGGCCCGCGGCGCATCGACCGAACCCGGTTGGTGGGACGGTTTCGTGGGCCCGGGCAAGACGGTGGACACCAACCGCTACTTCGTCGTGGCGGCCAACATGGTCGGCGGCTGCTCCGGTTCCACCGGTCCGGCCAGCCTCGACCCGGAGGGCGTGCCGTGGGGATCCCGCTTCCCCTTCACCACGATCAAGGATTCGGTGCGCCTGGAGGTGCGGCTCGCCGATGCCCTGGGCATCAAGGCCTGGCATACCGTGCTGGGCGGTTCGATGGGCGGGGCGCGTGCCCTGGAGTGGGCCGTGGAGTTCCCCGAACGGGTGAAGAACTGCGTGGTGGTGGCTGCCGCCGCCGAATCCTCGGCCGAGCAGATCGCCTTTGCGCAGGCGCAGTCCGCGGCCATCAGGTTGGACCCGGACTTTGCCGGGGGCGACTACTATGCCAATGAGCGCGTTCCGTCGGCAGGCCTGGGCATCGCACGGCGCATTGCCCACATCACCTACCGCACGGCAGCCGAACTGGATGTCCGGTTCGGCCGTGCCCCGCAGGGGTCCGAGCAGCCGGTGGCCGGCGCCGGCCTGGATCGGGGCCGATACCAGGTTGAGAGCTACCTGGACCACCAGGCCGACAAGCTGGTGGGCCGCTTCGACGCCAACAGCTACCTGGTGCTGACCGAGGCCTTGATGAGCCACGATGTCGGCCGCGGGCATGGATCGCTCCGGGATGCCCTGGGGCGGCTCGAAGAAGTGAATTTCCTGGTGGGTGCCGTCGACTCGGACCGCCTCTACTGGCCCGAGCAGTCCGAGCTTCTGGCCAGGATGCTGCCGAACCCGTGCGAGGTCAAGTACATCACCTCGCCGATCGGCCACGACGGATTCCTGACCGACATCGAGCAGCTCAGCGAGCCGCTCAAGCGGGAGATTTTCAGCTGACGCAACCTCGCCCGCACATCCGCGGTGGGGGCAGGCGGCCCGGGGCTCGAAGAGGTGAAACCTTCTTCGGGCCCCGGGCCGCCTTTCTTGCCTTCAGTCCTCGGTCAGGATCTTCATCCGCGCCCGTTGGTGCTCCTCGGGCGTGATCACCCGGCGGGCCAGCAGGTCCTCGAGCTCGGCCAGGCGCTGTTCGCGGCTTTGCCTGGGTGCCAGCATCTGCGACTTCGCGGCGCGGACCGCCAGTTCGGTTTGCAGGGTGAAGGGATCGAGGCCCGCGTTCTTGCTGGCCTTGTAGTTCCGGACGGCCACGAAGACGATGAATCCGATCACCGCCACAAAGGCGACCGCGAAGAGCACGCCGAAAACGCCGAATCCAACCACAAGGTCGTCGAAGGGGTTTGAATTGCCAAAGGGGTCGGGTTGCACCATGCCAAAGTCGACAATTTCCTGCCCGTCCAGGGACTCCTCGGTGAAGTTCATGTGTCAACCGTTCTCTTGGGGCCGGCCCGCGGGGTCGGCGGACATTCTTCGCTTTGCACCAGTAGATCACGGGGCAGGGATCTGAGGCCCTCAGGCCGGGAAACGTTTTCCTACCGTGACCTCACCTTTGATGGTTGCCTGCCGTTCTGCTGTCGATCCTTCGGGCCCCTAGATCGCCGGGCCGTTTCCCAGCGAGTTGTTGGGCGGCGGCATGGTGAATGTCGTGGCCAGCGGGCGCTTGGCCGAGATTCCATCGCCCGAGGACTGGTGCCGGATACGGCGCAGGACCCAGGGGGCCAGGTGCGTGCGTGCCCAGATGAAGTCGTCGCGCCGGGCTTCGCGCCAGTTCTTGACCTCGATCTCGCCCGGCTCGAGGTGCTTCAGGTCGTGTGGCACGTTCAGCGCGTCCAGGGCCATGGCCGCAATCGTGTGGTGGCCCAAGGGGGAGAAGTGCAGGCGGTCATCGGCCCACATCCGCGTTTCGTGCAATTCGCGAAGCGACCACAGGTCGGCGACCACCGCGTCGTAGCGGGCGGCGATGGTGCGGACGTTTTCGTTGTAGATCGCGACCTTGCCCCGAATACCCCCGAGCATCGGGGTGTCACGGATGTCCGGTCCGGTGAAGAGCAGGATGGTGGCGTTCGAGGTGGCCAGGATGCGCATCAAGGCATCGAGCTTGTCGGCAATGGCATCCGGGTCCCCGCCGGGCCGGATGACGTCGTTGCCGCCGGCGCAGAGGCTGATGAGATCGGGCTTGAGCTCGAGAGCCGGGCCGGCCTGTTCGTCAAAGATCTGGTTGATGAGACGGCCTCGGATGGCCAGGTTGGCGTAGGCAAAGTCGTCAATGCCGTGGCTGAGCTGTTCGGCCACGCGGTCCGCCCAGCCGCGGTACCCGCCGGGGCTCTGTGGGTCGGCATCGCCGATGCCCTCCGTGAAGGAATCGCCCAGGGCCACGAAGCGTCGCCAGGGATGAAGGGCGGAGCCGGGTGCGGTTGTTTCCGTCGAAGGGGTCTTACTGATGTTGTTCACCATTTATTCCTACCAAAGAATACGTAAGTTACCAAGGCGTAGGTTTATTCCGGATTCCCCCGGGAAGGCGGATTTCTGCTTGACTGGTCGGGTGAGTGAAACAAGTTGGAACCCCACTGTCATTTGGTCCCGCCCGGAAGCCGAACGTGCCGGCACCCCGCTTTTGGTGCTTCTGCACGGTTACCTGTCCAATGAAGAAGACCTGATGGGCCTGGCTCCCATGCTGCCCGAGGAGTTCACCGTGGTATCGGTGAGGGCGCCCCAGGCCTTGGGCCCCGGGTACACCTGGTTCCCGCTGATGCAGGACCTCGACTACTCGTTCGACGCCGTCAAGAAGGCCATCGCCGACCTGTGGGAATGGCTCGAACCTGTTTCCAAGCAGCACTCCTCGGTGAGCCTGCTGGGCTTCTCCATGGGCATGGCCGTGGCCACCTCCCTGCTGCGCCACCAGCCCCAGGCGTTTTCCACGGTCATTGGCCTGTCGGGATTCGCCGTGCCGGAGGAGGGTGAAGGCTTCTTCCAGGACGAGGTCCTCAAGGGCATGAAGAAACCGGTGTTCTGGGGACGCGACCAGGCCGACCCGGTCATCACCCAGGACAAGATCGAATACACCCACGCCTGGGCAACCACCGACGTGCACGTCACCAAGGTTCTCTATGCGAACATGCTCCACTCGGTCAATGCGCAGGAAATGGCGCACGTCCATGAATTCCTCAGCCACGTCGTGCTCAAGGGTGCCTCGATCTAGCGCTTCCGGCGCCCGTCGGGCTGAAGACGTAAACAAAACCTCCTGCTTGCCGTGAACCATTGGTGCAAGCAGGAGGTTTTTGTGCTCGGCCCACGCCGAGGACAGCGCCCTCGATTGACCGATTGCCGTGCTGCCGTTCATCGGTTTCGCGTCCGGGGCAACTCGCTGGTGCGTCCGCTGGAACGCATGGGGGCCGTTGGGCCGCGGCCAGGGCAGGCAATGTACCCGAGCCCGCCGCACCGGTGTGCGCCGGGCGCACCACCGGAACCCGGGTGAACTCGGGCAAGGGTCTGGTCGCCGGGACATCGGCCGCCGGCATGGGCCCGGAAGAAGTGCAGGGGCCGGTGACGGTCAGCCGGTAGGGCCGACGGCCGCCGCCGGTTCGATGCGAGGTGTTAGGCCGTCTCGACAGTGATGGATTCGCCGTTGACGCTCACGGTGTCGCCGTTGCGGATCTGGGCGCCGCGGCGGGTTTCGATCTCGCCGTTGACCTTCACCAGGCCGTCTTCGATCATCTGCTTGGCGTGGAATCCGTCTTCGGCGAACGAGGCAAGCTTCAACAGCTGGCCCAGTCGGATCGATTCGTCGCGGATTTGGAGGTGGAATGCTTCGGATTTTGCCATGTATCCATCATGGCGCATGCGAGTCCATGACCTTGCACCCAAAAGGGGCCAAGGGCCCGCATTGTGCTGTGAACGACAAAATGCCCAGTCCCGACGCGCTTGCCAGTAAGTTTCAGTTGTAGGAAAAACGTCCCGAGGAGAACCGTGGCCCGACCCGAATCACACACGCACGCAGTCCCGCTCGGGCTGGCGGGTGCCGCGGGCCTGTTGATGCCCCTGCAGGCCTTGATCACCTCAAGTGCGGCCGGCTACCTGGGCGGCTACTTCGCCGCGGCGATGCTCAGTTCACTCACGTCCCTGGTCTGCCTGGTGGTGGCCAGCCTCGCGCTGCCCGGAGCACGGGCAGGCTGGCGGCGGTTCGGGACGGTATGGCGCGATCGCCCGGTCCCGCGCTGGTTCCTGCTGGCGGGACTGGTGGGGGCCTACTACATGGTTGCCCAGGCCGTCAGCGTGAACAACATCGGTTTGGCGCTCTTCGCCGTCGCGGTGGTCGGCGCCCGGACGTTGACCAGCATCGTCATCGACATGATCGGTTTCAGCCCGGCGGGAAAGCAACCCATCACCCGGATACGCATCCTGGGCGCTGCACTGTTGGTGATCGGTGCCGTGATTGCCTCCTGGGGGACGGCTGCAAGCATTTCCGAATCGCCCTTGGCGTGGATCTCCCTGGTGGTCGCCCTCGGCGCCGGGATCCTGGTGAGCTTCCAGCAATCAATGAACGGCCGTGCCGGCAAGGCGTACGGGTCGACCACCACGGCCACGGCACTGAACTACCTTGCCTCCACCGCGGGCCTGCTTGTGGCCATGGTGACCCTGGCGGTACTTGACATCGAATCCTTCGGTTTCCAGATCGTGCCGCTGTGGTGGATGTACTTCGCCGGGCCCCTGGGAATCCTGTTTGTGGTCACCGGGGTAACCTTGGTGCCGAGGCTCGGGGCCCTGGTGCTTGGAATCGGGCTGGTCACGGGCCAGCTGGTGGGCTCCCTGGCGATGGACCTCTTGATCGCTCCCGAGAAAGTGGGAGGCAACGAAATCGTGGGAACCATCGTGACACTGCTCGCCGTCCTGGTCGCCTCCTGGCAACCCAACGGCAGGCCGCGATTGAGGACAGGAAAGGCCACATGAATCCACCAGCAACAGCCACCCGGACCAACCAGCATTCGCTGATGCCCCTGTACCTGGCGACGGCGGTGTTTGCCGGGCTCGCGATGCCGATCCAGAGCCGCATCAACGGAGCCCTGGGCGCCAAGCTCGGGGACCCTGTGGCCGCCTCGCTGGTCAGCTTCACCACCGGGCTCATCCTGTTGGTGGTCGCCTCCCTGGTTCTGCCGGGGCCACGGGCCGGGGCGCTGGCCATTCCGCGGGCCCTGCGGGAAAAGCGCTTCCCGCTCTGGTACCTGGCCGCCGGATGCGTCGGCGCGTTCGTGGTGATTTCCCAGACGCTCACCGTGCCGCTGGTCGGTGTCGCATTGTTCACGGTCTCCATCGTCACGGGCCAGACCCTGGGCTCCCTGCTGGTCGACAGCCTGGGCTTCGGGCCCGGGGGACGCCGGCGCATCAGCACCATCCGGGCGCTGGGTGCCATGTTGACCATTGCCGGGGTCATCTGGGCGGTCAGCCCGCGGATGGGGTCGGCCGGGGCCATCGCCACGTTGCTGGTGCCCATGGCCGTGCCCCTGGTGGTGGGCTTCCTCATGGGTTTCCAGGCCGCCATGAACGGCGTGCAGGCGCAGGCCTACGGAACGCCGGTGGCGGCGACACTGGTGAACTTCGTGGTCGGCGGGATCCTGCTGGCCATCCTGTTGCTGGTGCGCCTGCCGATCACGGGCCCCCCGGCGGCACTGCCGGCCGAGTGGTGGTACTACCTCGGTGGTCCGCTGGGCTGCGTGTTCATCGGGCTTTCGGCGTTCCTGGTCAAGCACCTCGGGGTTCTTTTGACCGGGCTGGGAATGATCTGCGGGCAGCTTCTCGGTTCCCTGCTGATCGATGTGTTGGTGCCGGCCCCCGGCACCGTCATCGATGCCGCGACCATCGCCGGGACGCTGCTCACCCTGGCAGCGGTGTCGCTGGCCTCGATCCCCGGCAGCACGTTCCGGCGCCTGCGCAAATAGCGGCGCGGCAGGCTTCCTCGCACGGAGGCAGCCGCCGCACCCTCGCGGGGAAGATGGGGCATCTTCCCCATGCGCCAAGGTGTCCGGCGCTTCTACGCTTTGGATGGAACAGGAACATCCGAAGGACCAAGGAGCAGGACGCCATGGGCATTCTCCAGACCACGAGCGAGGCCGAAGCCGTCGGCGCAACCGCCGCAGCCTACGCCGCGGACCGCGCCGCGCTCGGCTACGTCCCGAGCCACACCAGGGTCCTGGCCCTGAACCCCGAGGCCTTCGAGGCGTGGAAGGCCCTGCAGTCCTCGATCGCCAAATCCATGGGCATGCGCCGCTACGAATTGGTGACCCTGGCCGCGGCGCTGGGCATCGGGTCCCGGCATTGCCGGCTGGCCCACGGGAACAAGGCCCTGAAATACATCGACGAGCAGGAACTGCTGGGAATCGCCAGGGACTACCGTTCCGCCGGCCTGGCCGAGGCAGAGGTCGCGATGATGGATTACGCCGTGAAGCTCAGCGGCGACTCGGCCGCCATGGGCGAGTCGGACAGCCGGCGATTGCGCGACTTCGGCTTCACCGACCGGGAGATCGTTGACATCACGCTCGCGGCGGCGGCCAGAAACTACCTCAGCCGGATCCTGCAGGCACTGGCCGTGGACATCGATGTGCCCCCGCTTCTCAGCGACGACATGCGCGGCGCCCTGCTGGACCCGATCGAGGCCCTGAGGACCTCAGCCGGCTGACAGCCCCCCGCGGTGGCGCCGGTTGGTCAGCGCGGTCCGTCCGGGGAGGAACGTCCCGTGCCGTGGCGGGTTGCCAGGCGAGCCAGGTCCAGGCGGTTGGCGGCGCCGGTCTTGCGCAGCATGTTTGAGATGTGCGAACTGACGGTCTTTTCGCTGATGACCAGGGACCGGGCGATTTCCCCATAGGTGCGCCCGGCCACGACGTAGCCGAGGATCTCCCGTTCACGCACCGTCAGCCCCGGCAAATCAAAGGATCCGCCCGATGCCTGCCCGATGCCCGGCAGGTAGGTGGCGATCCTGGCCCGGGCCGCGATCTCCAGCAGCGAATCCTGGATGGGACGTGCGTGAAGCTCCATGACCAGGGCGAGGCCGCGGCGAAGGAATGTAGCGGCCCGCCCATGGCCGGAGTGGCCGTGAAGCAGCAGCGCCTGCACCGCCCGCCAGCAGCAATAGGCCTCCTCCCAGCGCAGGGAACCCGATTGGCAGGCATCGGCGGCGGCGGTCCACTGCGCCGGGTTTCCGGCCTCCGATCGGGCGCGCCCGGTCTCCGCCCGGTAGAGCGACTCGAAGGCGTCGACCTGCACCGAGTAGTACGGGGTGTCGTTGCCCGATTCCCGCAACACGGAGGGGAACCGTGCCACCAGCTCGTCGGTGGACGCCAGCATGCCGGCCGTGCCGCCGCCTTCGTCGCGGGCGCCCTGGACCATGTCCGCCAGGGCGCGGGCCGCCAGCGGCACCAGCCACTCGCACATGGTCGGGGGCTGGCCCTCCTTGCCGGCCCCGGCCATGGCCGCGAGGTAGGCCGCCGCGGGGTCGCCCTCTGCCAGCAGCACCTCCGCGCGGACCGCGTCGAAGTCGAGGTTGTTGTACCCGGACTTGTGCGCGAACAATTCCTCGGCCCGGGCCAGGTGCGCCCGGGCCTCGTCCTGGCTGCCCTGCAGGGCAGCCAGGCGGGCGGCCGTCAGGCGGGCGGCGACATCGCCCAACGGGCCCGGATCCGCGCCCAGGGCCACGCGCAGCGCCTGCCCGCATTCGCGCCAGCGGCCGATCGAAAGATAGCTGCTGGCCTCGTCGGCGGCCATCTTCGACAGGTACACGTGCGGGGCGCCGAGCAGCGCCAGTTGTTGCCTGCCCGAGCGCATCAGGTCGGCAAACACCTGGCTGGTCCAGGTCTCGGTTGCGTTGGCTTGCCAGGTCGTGGCGTGGAGCAAGGCCCAGAAATCCCGGGCCCGCGCGGCCGCCCTGGCCCCCTGGGCGGCCAGCAAGCGTGCCTCGTCGGGACGTTCCCCGAGCAGCGCGGCCATGGAATTGGCCGTCAGGGCGTAGGACAGGGCCCGCGGGTTTCCCGCCTCCCGGGCCACCTCCAGCGCCAGTGCTGCCTGCCTCGGTGCATCGGGATCGTCCTTCCACAGGCGCACATGGGCGAGCTCGGCCAAGGCATAGGCATATTGCCAGCTCTCGGGGAAGGCCTGTGCCAACTGGACAGCCTGCAGCAAGGCCTCGACCGAGAGGAATTCGAGCCCCGAGGAAAAACGAAGCAAGGCACGCCGCACCATCAACTCGGCGACGTCCAGTGGCCGCTTGGCGGGGTCCAGCTCCGCCAACAGGGCCTCCAACGCACCGAGTTCATCATCCATGGCCCCGGATGCCTCGGCAGCGGTGCGCAACCGATGCAGCAGTTCCTCGCGGCTTTCATCGACCTGCGGCAGCTCTCCGTGCAGGGCCAGCGCCCGATGCAGCAGGCGCAGGATCTCGTTTGACCCGCCGGCCGATCCCGCGGCCGCGGCTGCCCGCAGCGTCCAGCGGTAGGCCTCGCCGGCGTTCCCGGCATCGAAGTGGTGTTGGGCCAGGGCCGCCATGAATTCGAAGTCCGGGGCGGTTCCCTGGGCCAGCAGCCGTGCCCCGTACGCGGCGAACAGCGCGTGCCAGTCCCGGCGCTGCCCGCTTTCCAGGCCCTGTTCCAGGACCTCCGAGATCAACGGATGGTGGAACCACCAATGCGTCCCGTCCGGCCAGCGCTCGGTGATCCCGGCCTCCGTCGTTTCCCGCAGGATGGCCGCGGCGTCGTGCCGTGTCCCGGCCTGCTGCGACAGGCCGGCCAGGTCCTGGGCTCGGATGGGCCGCCCGCCCACCGCCATGAGCTGGGTCAGCTGCCGCGCGCCAACGGACATGCCGCGCCAGGACCGCAGCACGGCGGACTGGAGGTCCTCGGGCAGCGTCCGGGGCAGGTGCCGCGCCTCGGGGCGTAGGCCGCTGACCATGAGCCGGTTGAGGTAGGCGTTGCCGGCGGTGCGTGAAAAGACCTCCTGCACCAGCGACTGGTGCGGCGCGGAACCCATGGCCTGGGCAATCTGGGCCCCGGTCGAGGTGCGGTCCAACGGCTCCAGCGCCACCCAGGAGATCCGCGGCATGCGCCGGATGTCGGCCAGCCAGCGCTGCAGCGGGTGCAGTTCCCCCAGTTCGCCGCTGCGCAGCGTGGCGAGGATCGCCAGGCGCCGGCCCGCGGGCCCGGCGATGAGGTACATCAGCGCATCCAGGGTGCCCTGGTCCGCCCACTGCAGGTCATCTACGACCAAGACCACCGGCCGTACCAGGCACAGCTCGGTCAACCAGTCATCGATTGCGACAACCACGTCGTTGGCCGCCCAGCCTCCTGGACCGAGACCGGGGGTCGGGATCCCCTCGAGAACCGGGCCACGCCGGAGGGCCGAGCGCAGCGGCAGGAACGGGACGGTCAACGAGGCCAGCGGCAGCGCGGCCCCGGCCAGGATCCACATCTCGGAGGATACCGCCGCGCAGGCATGCTGCACGAGAGCGGTTTTCCCGACACCGGGATCCCCGGAAACCACCAGGGTGCAGGCCGCACCGGATATCGCCGCCTCCAAGGACGCGCCGATGTCGTCGAGCTCCGTCGCCCTCCCCACTAGTTCCGGGCCCATCACCCCAAGTTCCAGTGCCACAAATCCAGTTTGCCACCATCGGGCCCCGAGGGAACCGTAATCTCAGGGGTTTGACCGGTTTTTTAAGGGGCCGTTCCCGATGCCCCCGAGTGGGTCCAGCGAGCAAGGTTGAGGTATCGGAATCACTGCACACGAAAGGCAAGTCCCATGTATTCCGCACGCAAGACAACACGGATCGCCGGCCTGGTCTTCGCCTCGCTGGCAGTGGCCCTCGCTGCTTCCTCCCCGGCCTATGCCAGGCTGGATCCCGGAGGACCAATCGTCGATGAACAAACCACGGTCAGCACCGTCACCACGGACACCTCGGCGTGTTCGCTGACACGGATCGGAATGCAACTGGTCCACTGCGACAGCCTGACCGGGGCCGGCGTCCAGGCCCCGTCCTGGGTCCCCGAGCGCTAGGCATCAACGACACCGGCTTGCCGGCCGGGCTTCGGCCCGGCCGGCAAACCCATGTCGGATCCGAGGCCCGCGTGGACCGCGGTGTCCTGCCGCCGGTGGCCGGCTCAGGGCCTGCCGTGCCCGGGCGCCCGGGCGGTTGCCTGGCCAGTGACAAGCCGGGAGAGTTCCTTGCGGTTTGCCGTGCCCGTTTTGCGCAGCATGCTCGACACGTGCGTGCTGACGGTCTTCTCGCTGATGTCCAATGCCCGGGCGATCTGGGCGTAGGTGGCACCGGAGACCACATGGCCAAGCAGCTGCCGTTCGCGCACGGTCAGGCCCGGCCATTGCACCGGGCCACCCGCAGGGGATCCCCGGACCGGTCCGAGCGTGGCGATCCTGGCCTGGGCGGCAATTTCCTTCAGCGCGGTGAGGAGCGGAAGCGCCTTGAGCTCCCGGGCCAGCTCGAGTCCGCGGCGAAGGATTTCGGTGGCCATGGAGCGGTCGGTGCGGGCAGGCACCAGCAGGGCCTCCACGGCCCGCCAACAGGCATAGGCTTCCTCCCAGCGCAGCGAGGTGTCCCGGAATGCATCGGCGGCCAGTACCCATTCCTCCGGGGTCCCGGGGCCGGAACGGGCACGGCCGATCTCGGCCCGATACAGCAGCGTGAAGGCCTCGAGCTGCCGGGTGTACAGCTCGGATTCGAAGGCCTCGTGCGGCAGCCGGGGAAAACGCCGCAGCAGGTCCTCAACGAGCGCCAACAGCCCATCGGTGGGCCGGTCCTCGTCCGTGGCCCGCTGGATCAGGTCGGCCAGCGCGCGGGCGGCCAGCGGCAGCGTCCATTCGTTCATGTTCCGGCCCATGCGTTCGGGGTTGGCATTGCGCATGGCGGCCTCATAGGCCGCGCCGGGATTGCCCGCCGCCAGGTGGACCTCGGCACTGACGGGATCAAAGGGAAGATTCATGAACTCGGACTTCTGCGCCGAGATTTCCTCGGCACGGGCCAGGTGCGCTTCCGCCTCGTGTTGCCGGCCCTGCCACAGGCCCAGCCGGGCGGCCGTCAGCCTGACCCCGGCATCTCCCATGATCCCGGGGTCCGAACCCAGGGCCACGCGAAGCGCCGTGCCGCATTCCCTCCACCGGCCGATGGCCATGTAGCTGCTGGCCATGTATCCGGAGATCGTGGCGATGTACACGTGCGGGGCCCCCAACCCGGCCAGGGTCTGGCGCCCCGCCTCGAGGCAATCGATATAGGGCCGGCTGTCCCAGGCCTCCGTGGCGCTTGCCTGCCACATGATGGCGCTGAACAAGGCCCAGAAATCCCGGGCGGGCGCTGCCGCCTCCACCGCCAGTCCCGAGAGCTCGCGGCACCGGGCCAGGTCCCCGGTGGCTATGGCGGCCATGGCGTTGGCGCTCAGGGCCGATGACAGGGTCCGGGAATTGCCCGGCCGCCGGGCGGCGGCCAGTGCCTCGGATGCATGGGCGGCACCGCGGGGTTCGTTGTTCCACAACTCGGCAGCGGCAAGCCCGGCCAGGGCCAGTGCATATTGCCAGCTGTCCGCATCCGCACCGGCCAGTTCGACGGCGCGCTGCATCCGGGTACGTGCCAGGAACTCCCGGCCGGTGGTGAAGCGCAGCTCGGCATCCCGCACCAGCAACTCGGCCAGCTCGAGCGGCCGCTGGCCGGGGTCGGTCTCCGCGGTCAAGGTCTCGATGGCTTCCAGCTCGTCTTCCATGGCCCCCGCGTTTGCCGCGGCGGCGCGCAAGGACTTGAGCAGCGCTTCACGTTCCTGCGGGTCGTGGCCGAGGCTTCCCTGGAGCTCCAAGGCGCGGCGCAGCAGGCGCACTTCACCGCCCATTCCGCCGGTTTCGGTGGCGGCCGCTGCGGCGCGCAGGGTCCATGCGAAGGCATCGGCGGTGTTCCCGGCAGCATCATGGTGGTGGGCCAAGGCGGCCAGGGTCTCGAAATCCGCGGGGGACCCGCGATCCAGCCGCCTGGCCTCGTGTGCCGCGAAAGCCGCGTGCAACCGCCGTCGATGTCCGTTCTCGAGCCGTTGTTCGAGGACCTCGGCGATGAGCGGATGGTGGAACCACCACAGGCTTCCGCCGGGTTCGCGGTCGGTGATTCCCGCGGCCGCCGCCTCGTCCAAGAGCGCCGGTGCCTCGCCGAGTGCCGCTGGTTGCTGTACCAGCTCATCCAGGTCCTCGGCGCGCATCGGATGCCCGCCGACGGCCATCACCTCGGTGAGCTCGCGCGCCTGGGGCGAAAGCGAATGCCAGGATCGCAGGACCGCCGCTCTCAGGTTCGCCGGCAGGCGTGGGGGCAGGTGCCGCGCGTCCGCCGGCAGACCGGAAACCATCAGCCGGTTCAGGTAGGGGTTCCCGGCCGTGTGCGAAAAAACCTCGCTGATCAAGGACCGGTGCGGTTCCGCACCCAGCGCCTGGGCCAACTGGGCCCCCGTCGCCGCGTAGTCAAGTGGCCCCAGCGGCAGCCAGGAAACACGTGGCATGCTTCGGACATCCGCCAGCCAGCGCTGCAACGGGTGCTCGCCGCCGACCGCGCCGGTGCGCACCGTGGCGAGGATGGACAGGGGCCTGTCGCGGGGCCCCGCGATGAGATACCTCAGGGTGTCGAGGGTGGCCTCGTCGGCCCAATGCAGGTCATCGATCACCAGCACGACCGGTCGCGACCGGCTGACCACCGACAGCCAATTGTCGATGGCCGCGATGGAATCATTTGTTGCCTGGCCGCCGGCTCCGAATACGAGCCGTGGGAAACCCTCCCGGAGACGGGCGCCGCGGAATGCTGTGCGCAGGGGGAGGAAGGGGAGGTTTACCGACGCCAAGGGCAGGGACTCGCCCACCAGAACCAAGGCCGATGGATCCGCTTTGGCGCAGGCCTGCCTGACCAATGCGGTCTTTCCAACGCCCGGGTCCCCGGAAACCACCAGGGTGTCCGCCATATGGGCGACGGCGCTGTGCAGCGTGTCGCCAATGAGATCCAGTTCCAAGGAGCGACCCACGAGTTCCGGACCGCTCCATTCACGATCGGGGGCCATGTGGACAAGTGTCGCACCTGAGGACCCCTCAGACGAGAGCGCCTGGAATCTGAGGGGGGTGGCCTCCTGATCTGGGGGTCAGGTTCCGATGCGGCCGCAATGTGCCCGGGAGCAGGCTTGGAGGATCACGTCAAAGGCGACCAGGAGGCAAAATCATGAATTTCTCGGATCATGCGACGCGGATTGCGGGAGTCGTGGGATCTGCGTTGATGCTGGCCCTGATGGTTCCTTCCCCTGGAATGGCGGATGAGGAAAAGGGGCTGGAAATGCCGGTGGTAGTCGAGACAAATCCTGCCGAACACAATTGCATAAGCCAACGGATTGAACAGCGGTTTCTCCAGTGCGGTGCCACCAGTGCCACGGGGACGGTGGCCGGGTTCTCGGTGGTGGTCCCGGTATACGGAGATTGTTATCCGGTGCCGACGATTCATCCCGGTCAGGGTGGACCGACGCTGCTGATCCGAAAGTGATGCCGGGCATCTAGACGAACCTTGTGTGTGGGGGGACTTGGCCCAGGTGGTTCGCCAAAGTCCACTGAGAGAATCGTCGGCGGGGGAGCATGCGATCCCAGCAATCCGGGGCGGATAGCTCCTTTCGGCTATGCCCGCACGGGTCGCTGCCTTCTCGCTTGGCGTGAGAAGCGGGGAATGGGTGATCTTCGAAAACGCCCAGCGACGATCGGCGTAAGAGCGCAGGCGGGGAACGGCCAGGATACTTGGCGCCCGCCGCCCGTGGACGCTGGCCAATTCTCCCTGGTAGGAGAACGATCTCTTGGGAACTTCCGCGCAGGTGCGGTTACCGGCAACGATCTCATCTCATGAACTGACTGAAGTTAGGTGCAACCTAAGTGCAAGTGCAGTATTCTTAACATAGATGCAGTATTGTGCACCTTGGGATTCTAGCTACTTCGTTGACAGGACCAGCCAGATGCGACTTCAGAACCCGTTGTCAGTCGTGACTCCAACGCTCGAGGCCGGGATCTTGCATGTCTTGGCGAGAGCCGACGCATCGTTTACGGTTCCCAAGATCCAAGGCCTCATGCCAGATGCTGGATCCTTGAATGGATTGCGCCAGGCCATTGCCAGGCTTGTGCAGCAGGGAATCGTTTTGGAGGAGCGTCACGGAAACGCTTTCGTGTATGAACTGAACCGTGAACATCTGAATGCAGGGCCCATTATTGAGATGGCTCAGACGAAGCGACGGCTTGTCGCCGGCATGAAGCAGCTGGTCCAGTCTTGGTACGTCGAACCGTTGGTCGTGACGATGTTCGGGTCCGCCGCACGCGACGAGATGACACTCGACAGCGACATCGACTTGTTCGTGGTCCTTCCCGACGACGCCGGTGATGTCCTGGCCAACGAAGACTTGAACAGATTCTCTGAGACGGTATCGAAATGGACCGGCAACGATACCCGGCTGCTGGTGTATCAGGAATCGGAAATCACCCCTGCCCCGGTCTTCGATTCAATCATGCGTGAGGGGATCCACATTGCCGGCGAGCGGGCATGGCTTGAGCGCCGGCTGAGAACCTCGAAGGTGGTCTCGTGAAGACTGTTCCTGCCGGCGCCGGAGTTCGTCGAGGGCGCTTGGCGAAAGCGGTTCAGTTTCGCAAGGTGGCAACGGATGCACTTGAACTTGCAGACGAAGCCAAGGACGTGGCTGACGCTGTCGTCACGCTTTGCGTCCATGCCGGCATTGCGGCCGCAGACGCGATCTGTGC
The DNA here is from genome assembly GCF_001863355.1 of Arthrobacter sp. UCD-GKA. Classification (NCBI taxonomy): domain Bacteria; kingdom Bacillati; phylum Actinomycetota; class Actinomycetes; order Micrococcales; family Micrococcaceae; genus Arthrobacter; species Arthrobacter sp. UCD-GKA. Next base: position 261,656 of record NZ_MOLR01000008.1, read on the forward strand.
TTTCTCACTAGGGGAGCATGCAAAGGGTGATGACCATCGCGAAGCTGTCAAGTTGCTGGCCACCGTCGATGGCGAAGCAGCACAACATCTGGGGCGACTGCTGAAAATGAAGACCAAGGCCGGCTACGGGCACGACCCCGTCTCCGGCGACAACCTCAAGCAGGCCCAGCGATGCATGAACCTCCTGCTCGACGCCGCAATCGGGCAGATCTGAGACCGCACTCTCGAGGCGGCGGAAGGGTGCGACGCATCATGCTCCGGGGCCGGGGCGGAAACTCGGACTTCACATGGCAAACGCGTTAGGCTTGGCGAGTATGTTTTCGCCCAACGGACCGCAACCAGCGGCCTCGTGAACCATTGGAGTTGTTATGGCGCCTCAGTCCAAGCTCGATCAAGTCATCTCCCTCGCCAAACGGCGCGGCTTCGTCTTCCAGGCCGGTGAAATCTACGGTGGCTCCCGCTCGGCATGGGACTACGGACCCCTGGGCACCGAGCTCAAGGAAAACATCAAGCGCGAATGGTGGCAGACCTTCGTCCGCGGGCGCGAGGACATGGTGGGACTGGATTCCTCCATCATCCTGCCCAAGGCCGTCTGGGAGGCCTCCGGGCACGTGGAGACCTTCACCGACCCGCTGGTCGAGTGCACCTCCTGCCACAAGCGGCACCGCGCGGACCACCTCCTCGAGGCCTTCGAGGCCAAGAAGAAGCGCAAGCCGGTCGACGGCATGAGCGAAATCGCCTGCCCCGACTGCGGCACCAAGGGCCAGTTCACCGAACCGCAGATGTTCTCCGGGTTGATGAAGACCTTCCTGGGCCCGGTCGACACCGCCGCCGGCATGGCCTACATGCGCCCGGAAACCGCCCAGGGCATCTTCGTGAACTTCAACAACGTGCTCACCGCGTCCCGCAAGAAGCCGCCGTTCGGCATCGGCCAGATCGGCAAGGCCTTCCGCAACGAGATCACCCCGGGCAACTTCATCTTCCGCACCCGCGAGTTCGAGCAGATGGAAATCGAGTTCTTCACCGCACCCGAGGACGCCCCGGCGTTCTTCGACAAGTGGGTCGAGGACTGCTGGGCCTGGTTCCTGGACCTGGGCATCAACGAGGAAAACCTGCGCCGCTTCGACGTCCCGGACGGCGAGCGTGCCCACTACTCCGAGGCCACCATCGACTTCGAGTACCGCTTCGGCTTCCAGGGCTCGGAGTGGGGCGAGCTCATGGGCGTCGCCAACCGCACCGACTACGACCTGTCCAGCCACTCCAAGGCCTCGGGCACCGAGCTGTCCTACTTCAACCAGGCCACCGGCGAGCGTTTCACCCCGTACGTGATCGAGCCGTCCTTCGGCCTGACCCGTTCGATGATGGCCTTCCTGGTCGACGCCTACGTCGAGGACGAAGCCCCGAACGCCAAGGGCGGGGTGGACAAGCGCACCGTGCTCAAGCTCGATCCGCGCCTGGCCCCGGTCAAGGCCGCGGTGCTGCCGCTCTCGCGCAACGAGGACCTGTCCCCGAAGGCCAAGGCGCTGGCCGCCGAGCTGCGGAAGTCCTGGAACATCGACTTCGACGACGCCGGCGCCATTGGCCGCCGCTACCGCCGCCAGGACGAGATCGGCACGCCGTTCTGCATCACCGTGGACTTCGACACCCTCGAGGACCAGGCCGTGACCATCCGCGACCGCGACACCATGACCCAGGAACGCGTGGCATTGGACAAGGTGCGCACCTACCTGTCCGAGCGCCTCAACGGAGCCTAGGGCCATGTCGACACTCGAGTACCGGCCCTGGGCGGACGGGGACGATCTGGCGCTGCTGGAGATCTTCGGCGACCCGGCTTCCCCGCACGCCCACCAGGACCGCACGATGTTCCGCAAGGATTCGGATGCGCCCTTCAGCCGCGCGCTGGTGGCCACCGACCAGGGCATCGCGGTGGCCGCGGGCGTGGTGTTCGCCTCGACGCTGCATCCGCAGCGGCTGTGGCTGTATGTGGAGGTTGCGCGGGAGCACCGCCGCACCGGGGTGGGCACCGAGCTGGTGGCGCGCCTTCGCGCGTTGGTCCCGGCCGGGCACAGCACCGAGCTGAAGGCCCGCTACACCGTGACCGCGGGAACCGATGCGGCAGCCGCAGCCGGGTTCTGCGCGTCGCTGGGCATGAAGCAGATCCAGGTGGCCCGCGACGTGGTTGTCGAGCCCGGCGGCCTGGCGCTGCCGCACTTCGACGACGACGGGCTGACCCTGGAGGACATCGGAACCGGCAGCGTCGAGCTCACCAAGCTGGTGATCGGGTTCTACAACTCGATCCACGCGTGGGATCCGGCGAACATGACCCTGGGCAGCGCGCAGAAGATGCTGCTCGATGACGCCACCGGCGCCCAGGGCGTGATCGTGTTCCGCGACAAGCCCAAGGCCCAGGGCGGGAAGATCCTGTCCTTTGCCATCAGCTACACCCCGGCGCGCGCCGATGCGCCCGCCGACGTGCTGCTGGGCTGGAACCCGGAACTCGGCCAGGACGAATCGGCCGAGCCGATCCGCGGGATGCTGGCCATGCTGGCCCACCAGTACCCGGTGAAGCTGGAGGTCGACGGCTCGATGGTCGTGCTCTCCTCGCTGATCGACATCCTGGTCGCGGCCAAGCACGCCACGGTCACCGCCACCACGCACATCGTGGCGACCGCGTAGGTCTTGCCTGCAACGCCGATGGCGTCGGATGCTTCCCCTGCTGGGGGAGTGTTCGGCGCCGTTGGCGTTTTCGGGTGGATAACGTTGGCACACCATCTTGTATCACTCTATTGACACAAGATGCTGGCGGTGTTTGTATTATTGCACTGGTACAAGTTGGGGAAGGGGAAACATGAACGCATCAATCGCGTCCGACGGATCTCCCCGCCCGCCCGCGCCGCCGACACCGGAAGCATTGGGCGCCGGTTCGATCACCGTGGACCCGGCGCATCCGTCGGGTCCCGCCGAACAGGTCCGCAGCCAGCTCGCTGCACTGATCCAGGGCGGTGTGCTGGCGGCCAATGCCAAGCTGCCCACCGTGCGCCAGCTCGCTGGGGACCTGCGTCTGGCCGCAGGCACCGTGGCCAAGGCCTACAGGGAACTGGAAGCAGCCGGGCTGGTCCGCACCGGCCGCGCCGCAGGAACCCGGGTCAACCCGGGCCAGGGCCTGGCCGCACCGGCACGCGCCGAAGCCCTGGTCTTCGCCAGGGCGGCACGCGCCGCGGGCCTGAGCCTTGACCAGGCACAGGCGTTGCTTGCCGTGGGGTGGGACCGCGCGGCAAGCTGAGAGATCACTTCGTCCCCGCCACCACCTGCCGGCGTCCGCACGCCAGGTGCCGGGGACCTCGAGGGCACGTCGAGGGGCTGCGGATGACGGACCCCGGCAGGGGTCTCCCGGCTCAAGGTGGGATGAACGATGGATATTCCGACAAGTACGATCCTGATATTGATTGCAGCGACAATCCTCGTGGCGGCCCTGGTGTGGGTGGTCGCCCGCTCGGTGCCGCGCACCCGTGGCATACTCAAGGCGGAAACCGCGCGGCTGGATTCGCCAACCCGGAGATCCGCCGCCACGCTGCTGGCCGGATGGGGCACCGCTGCCGGTTGGGCGCTGGGTGCGGGGATTGCGGTTTACCTGGCGTCGCGGGTGGCCGCCGGTATCTGGCTCAGGGCGCGGAACGATGCGGATCTTGGGCCATACAACGAAGCAACCGAGGAAAACCACCAAGGTTTCATGGCCTGCCAAAGGTTGCCAGAGACAAGCCCCGGGGCCACGGAGACCGAAGTTCAACACTGCATGGATGCACTGGGTGAGGCACCCATCGGCCCGCCGGAAGTTAATGAGGCGTGGCCAATACTGATCGGATGGATTTCGCCCATGGCCGCCGCGCTTCTCGCCCTGGCCCTGTTGGCACTGCTATTGGCCCGCCGCCGTTCTTCCGCCGCCGGGGAGCCCGCGGTTCATTCTGCGGCACTACGCCCGCGGGGCATCATGAGCTTTGGTCCGCGCTGGGCCCTGGCCATCCCCGGGGTCGCGTCCCTCTTGCTTTTTGGATTGCTGGTGGCCACCGGACTGAACTCCAGTCCGGACAACTGGGGCAGATTTACCCAGCTTGTCGTCCCACGCAACGGCTCGGCGGCGAGCCCGAGTGGGGGATACGAGCTGCCGTTGACCCCTGGAACCGAATCGGCATTATTCCCCGGATGGTTCTTCGGAGTCCCGATCATTGTCGCGGCCCTGGCCCTTCTGCTCTCGGCGGGCATCTTGCTGCGTTCGCTGGCCCAGGCCCCCCGTCCAATGGACCCGAGCATTCTGGAGATTGATGACCTGGTGCGTACGCTGAAGGCCAAGTTTGTTGCCGGGGTTTCCGGAGCAGGATTGCTGACCGCGCTGGGGTCGATGGGAATCCATACAGGCGGCGCCATGCTGACCTTGGCGGGGGATGTGCGTCAGGTTGAAGGGCAAGCTGAGTTCTTCTATCACGACAGCATGCTCAGCGGTGTTTATCTTGCCGTTGCTGGCTTGCTGTTCTGGGTGCTGGCGATCCTGATGCTGGTACTGGCCTTCGCTGCCGTGGTTGAACTGGTGGCGGCACGTTCGCTGGCGGTTGCGGTGGCCCTGGACGAGGAACCACAGGGTTCGGCATCCCCAACGCCGTAGCCGGCAGTAGGAACCCGCTGGCCGCCAGCCCCGGAACGGGAGGGCTGGATGCCAACGGCATAAGGGATGGCTAGTTCTTCCAGCCGATTTCGCGGGCGATGTTCGCGATCTCCGTCATCACGTGCGCGTTGTAGTCCACGCCCAGCTGGTTCGGCAGGGCGAAGAGCACGTAGTCGGCCTCGCCGATCGCCTCGTCGGCCATGAACTGGGCCGCGACCTCCTCGGGGGAGCCCGAGTAGGTGGGGCCCGAGCGGGCCACCGAGCCGTCCAGGATCCCCACCGAGTCCCCGCGTTCGCGGCGCCCGAAGTAGATATCGTCCTTGTCGGTGGTGATCGGGAACGCGCTGCGGGTCACCGCGGTCATCCCGCCGGTGGTGTGCCCGCTGGCGGCGTATGCAGCCTTGTACCGGCGCAGCTGGTCGGCCTGCAGCACATGGAAGGGCCGCCCGTCGTCCTCCAGCAGCAAGGTGGAGGAGAGCAGGTTCATGCCCACCCCTCCGGTCCACAGCCCCGAGCCGATGGTCGCCGCTCCCCACCAGATCCTGTTTTCCAGGCCGGGGGAGATGGGGTTGATCGGCAGCAGTTCGTCCTGCTCGTGGTGGTGGTGTCCGCCGGGTTCCGGGTGGGCGATGCCTGCCCCGGAGATCGCCTTGCGGAACAGGGCGGTGCGTTCGCGGGTCTCGTTGGCCCAGCTGTTGCCCGGTTCCAGGTGGTAGCCGAACTGGTGCTGTCCGTCGCGGGCCGGCTCGGGCGAGCCGCGGCTGACGCCCAGCTGCAGCCGGCCGTTGCTGATCGCATCCACGGCACCGGCCTGCTCTGCCATGTATAGGGGATTTTCGTACCTCATGTCGATCACCCCGGTGCCGACCTCGAGCGTCGTGGTTTTCGCCGCCATGGCGGCCAACAGGGGGAATGGCGTGGAGAGCGAATTGCCAAAGTGGTGCACCCGCATCCAGGCTCCGTCGAACCCGGATTCCTCGGCCGCCACGGCCAGGTCCACCATTTGGCGCACAGCGTCGGCGCCGGTGGGCACCGGCGAATTGCTGGAGCCGCCCGAGTGGCCGAAGGTCAAGAAACCGATCTTTTTCACGCTTCACCCTTTTTCATGCAAACGTATCTACTTCGGCTACAGCGGCGGGACGCTCGTGAATATTCCCGATGTGATCCACAAGTCTGCCCCGCGGTGACACGGATTTGCATCTATTTGAGAGAATGGGTTAGTGACTGCAATTGCCGATGTAACCGAAAACGCCGCGCCCACCCCGGCGAAGCTTGAGCTGCCCCCGCTGAAACTGGGCAAGCACACCATTGACACCCCGGTGATCCTTGCCCCCATGGCAGGCATCACCAACAAGGCCTTCCGCCGGCTCTGCCGCGAATACGGCGGCGGGGTGTACGTCACCGAGATGGTCACCTCCCGGGCATTGGTGGAACGCAACACCGAGTCGATGCGCATCATCTCCCACGATCCGGACGAGGAACTGCGCTCGGTCCAGCTCTACGGCGTGGACCCCAAGACCGTCGGCGCCGCCGTGCGCCTGATCGTCGAGGAAGACCGCGCCGACCACATCGACCTGAACTTCGGCTGCCCGGTCCCCAAGGTCACCCGCAAGGGCGGGGGAGCGGCGCTTCCATGGAAGACCGACCTGTTCACCGCCATCATCGAGGCCGCCACCACCGAGGCCGCCCGCGGGGAGGTGCCCCTGACCATCAAGATGCGCAAGGGCATCAACGAGGACCACCTCACCTACATCGAATCGGGCAAGATCGCGCGCGACCACGGCGTCGCGGCCGTCGCACTGCACGGGCGCACCGCCAGCCAGTACTACTCCGGCAAGGCCGACTGGGACTCCATCGCACGCCTGCGCGAGGCCCTGCCGGACATGCCGGTGCTGGGCAACGGGGACATCTGGAGCGCAGAGGACGCCGTGGCCATGGTCCAGCAGACCGGTGTCGACGGCATCGTCGTGGGGCGCGGCTGCATGGGCCGCCCCTGGCTTTTCGGGGACCTGCAGGCAGCCTTCGAGGGGACCGACAAGCGCTACACGCCCGGTCTGGCCAAGGTCGCCGAGACGGTTTACCGCCACGCGGAACTGCTCACCGAGTACTTCGAGGACGAATTCAAGGGCCTGCGCGATATCCGCAAGCACATGGCCTGGTACTTCAAGGGCTATCCGGTCGGCGGGGACATCCGCTCCGCCCTGGCCCAGGTCCCCACCCTGGAGGTCTTGCGCGAACTGCTGGCCCAGCTGGACCTGGACATGCCCTACCCGGGCAAGGATGCCGAGGGCCAGCGCGGCCGCGCCGGCTCCCCGAAGAAGACGCACCTGCCCGACGGCTGGCTTTCGACCCGTGAGATGAACGAGAACCACAAGGCCATGATTGCCGCGGCCGAACTAGACATTTCCGGCGGCTAAGGAGCTCCATGTTGCAGATTCCCGGATACACCGAAGCGGATGCCGAACGCTGGGCCCCCGAACCGCCCAAGAAGGCCTACCGCACCGCGTTCGAACGTGACCGCGCCCGGGTGCTGCACTCCTCGGCGCTGCGCCGCCTGGGCGCCAAGACGCAGGTCGTCGCGCCGTCCTCGGACGACTTCGTGCGCACCCGGCTGACCCACTCCCTGGAGGTCGCCCAGGTGGGCCGCGAGCTGGGTGCCACCCTGGGCTGCGACCCGGACGTGGTGGACACCGCCTGCCTGTCCCACGACCTGGGCCACCCGCCCTTCGGGCACAACGGCGAGACCGCCCTGAACGAGTTGGCCCGCGACATCGGCGGGTTCGAGGGCAACGCCCAGACCCTGCGCCTGTTGACCCGCATCGAGACCAAGACCTTCCGGCACAACGGCGCCTCGGCCGGGCTGAACCTCACCCGCGCCTCGCTGGATGCCGCATGCAAGTACCCCTGGCTGCGCGCCGACGCCCCGGAAAAGAACGGGAAGAAGACTTCCAAGTTCGGCGTCTACGCCGACGACGCCCCGGTCTTCGACTGGCTGCGCTCCGGCTCGGGCGCCGAGGCCCGGCAGACCTGCATCGAGGCCCAGGTCATGGACCTGGCCGACGACATCTCCTACTCAGTGCACGACGTCGAGGACGCCATCAACGCCGGGCGCTTCCAGCTGCGCTGGATCAAGGATCCTGACCAGCGCGCCCGCGTCATCACCTTCACCCGCCAGTGGTACCTGCCGCACGTGGAGGACGCCGTGATTGACGCGGCGTTCAAGCGCCTGGAGGCCACCGCGGAATGGGTGCCGCACACCGACGGCTCGCGCCGCTCCATGGCCGCGCTGAAGGACATGACCAGCCAGTTCATCGGCCGCTTCTGCCAGTCCGCGATCGATGCGACCCGCGAGCAGTTCGGCCACGGGGAACTGACCCGCTTCAACGCGGCCCTGATCGTCCCCGAATCCACCGAGCACGAGATCGCCGCCATGAAGGGCCTGGCCACCGCGTACGTGATGACCAGCGACGAGCGCAAGCCCATCTACGCCCGGCAGCGCGAAACCCTCATGGAACTGGTGACACTGCTCAACGAGACCGGGGACAGGTACCTGGAACCGCTGTTCGCCGCCGACTGGCGCGACGCCGCGGACGACGCCGACCGGTTGCGCACCGTCATCGACCAGGTGGCCTCGCTCACCGACGCCTCGGCCATCGAATGGCACGCCACCCTGGTGCTGGGCAAGAGCTTTTCCGAGCGGCTCTTCTAGGCCCGGCCCGCCCGATCCACAGCCCGTGGCCCGGCGGAACCTGCCACCGGTGAATGGTCACTAGACTGGAGGGCATGGCAGGCCTGATTAAGCGTGAAGATATCGACGAAGTCCGCAACCGCACGGACATCAAGGAAGTCATCGACGGATATGTGACGCTGAAATCCGCCGGTGTCGGTTCGTGGAAGGGCCTGTGCCCCTTCCACGACGAACGCTCCCCGTCCTTCCACGTGCGCCCGCAGGTCGGTTCCTTCCACTGCTTCGGCTGCGGGGAATCGGGCGACGTGATCGCCTTCCTGCAGAAGATCAACCACGGCACCTTCTCCGAGACCGTCGAGCAGCTGGCCGCCCGCGTCGGCATCGAGCTGCACTACGAGGACGGTGGCACCGGGCCGCGCCGCGAGGAGACCGGCCGCCGCCAGCGCCTGCTGGACGCCCACAAGATCTCCGAGGAGTTCTTCCGCGAACAACTGACCACCCCCGGTGCAGCGGCCGGCCAAAAATTCCTCTCCGAGCGCGACTTCGATGCCGAGGCCGCCGCGCACTTCGGCGTCGGCTACGCACCGCAGGGCTGGGACGCATTGCTCAAGCACCTGCGCGGCCGCGGCTTCCAGGACGAGGAACTCAAGCTGACCGGAATCTTCTCCGAGGGCAACCGCGGGATCTACGACAGGTTCCGCGGCCGGCTCATCTGGCCCATCCGCGACCTCACCGGGGCCACCATCGGCTTCGGGGCGCGCAAGCTCTACGAGGACGACCAGGGCCCCAAGTACCTGAACACCCCCGAGACCCAGCTCTACAAGAAGTCCCAGGTCCTCTACGGGGTCGACCTGGCCAAGCGCGAGATCACCAAGACCCGCCAACTGGTCGTGGTCGAGGGCTACACCGACGTGATGGCCTGCCACCTCTCGGGCATCGGCACCGCCGTGGCCACCTGCGGCACCGCCTTCGGCACCGACCACATCAAGATCGCCCGCCGACTGCTGCGCGACGACGGATCCGGCGGCGAGGTGGTCTTCACCTTCGACGGCGACGCCGCCGGCCAGAAGGCCGCGCTGCGCGCCTTCGAGGAAGACCAGAAGTTCATCGCGCAGACCTACGTCGCGGTCGAACCCACCGGGGCGGACCCGTGCGACCTGCGCCAGACCCGCGGCCCGGAGGCCGTGCGCGAACTCATCGACTCCAAGCGGCCGCTGTTTGAGTTCGCCATCAAGGCGGGCCTGAAGAACTACAACCTCAACACCGTCGAGGGGCGGGTGCAGGCGCTGCGCGTCAGCGCGCCGATCGTCGCCGGCATCCGCGACTCGGCCATCCGTCCGGCCTACGCCCGCGAACTGGCCGGCTGGCTCGGCATGGACATGGAGGACGTGAACCGCGCCGTGGGCGCCTCGGTGCGCCGCAACCGGATGCCCAAGAGCGCCGAGCCCCTCCACGGAAACGCGGGCCACGCGGCGCAGGAGCAACCCGCCGCACCGGTCTACTCCCGCCCGGACCCGCGCGACCCCGTGTCCCGGATGGAACGCGAGGCCCTGGAAGTGGTGCTGCAGCAGCCGGCGCAACTGACCGCCGAGCAGTGGCAGGCGTTCTACGACGCCCGGTTCATGGCCCCGGCCCATGCCGCGGTCCACGACGCCGTGCGTGCCGCCGGGCTCTCCGGTGCCACCCCCTCGCAGTGGGTCGAGGCGATCCGCCAGGAAGTTCCCGAACCGCTGCGCTCGTTCGTCTCCGAGCTGGCCGTCACCCCGTTGCCGGCGAGCACCACCGATGCCCTGCTGCGCTATTGCAACGACATCATCAACCGCCTCTTCGAACTGCAGATCACGCACCTGAAGGCGGAGAAGATGGGGGAGCTCCAGCGCATGGATCCGGAAGGCGATCCCGAGGGGTTCCAGCGCATCAACCGCGAGCTTTTGGAGCTGGAATTGCGTCGCCGGGCACTGCGCCAGGAGTAGTCGCCAACGGGGCCGGGAGCGATTTTTGTTTTCCCGAAACCTTGTGTAGAGTATTCCTCGTTGCATTCCTCCGTAGCTCAATTGGCAGAGCATCCGACTGTTAATCGGAAGGTTACTGGTTCAAGTCCATTCGGGGGAGCCAGAGAAGGAAATCCCGGTCCAATTGGTCCGGGATTTCCTGGTTTAACACCGGTTTTTGCCCGTTTCAGGCATGGCCGGGACCGCCGCGTGAATCTACGCTGGTGCCATGGAGTGGCTGGCGGCGTACGACTACGGCATGGCCCGCGAAATCCTGCAACGCGGGGTCGCGCTGATCTACCTCGTTGCCTTCGTTTCCACGCTGAACCAGTTCCCGGCACTGGCCGGCGAGCACGGGTTGCTTCCGGTGCCAAGGCTGCTTGCCGGGCCCGGTGCCCGACGGCCTTCGTTGTTCAGCCGGATCGGTTACTCGGACCGGAAACTGGTGGCGGTGTGCGCCGCCGGGATCGGAATCTCCGCGGTGCTGGTTGCAGGTCTTCCCCAGGCCGGGCCCCCGTGGCTGCCGCTGGCCGCCTTCCTGGCCCTGTGGGGCCTGTACATGTCGATCGTGAACGTGGGGCAGGTCTTCTACGGATTCGGCTGGGAAATGCTGCTGCTCGAGGCCGGGTTCACCGTGGGCCTGCTCGGTTCCCGGCAGGTCCCGCCACCGCTGACCATCCTGCTGCTGGTCGCCTGGCTGGTGTTCCGGCTGGAATTCGGTGCCGGAATGATCAAGTGGCGCCGGGACCCGGCCTGGCGAAACCTCACGGCCATGTACTACCACCACCAGACCCAGCCGATGCCCGGCCCGCTCAGCAGGCTCGCTCACCTGGCCCCGAAATGGTGGCACCGCATCGAGGCTGCGGGCAACCACGGAGCCCAGCTGCTGGTCCCGTTCCTGCTCTTTGCGCCCCAGCCGGTTGCCTCCGCCGCGGCCGGGGTCGTCATCGCCACGCAGCTGTGGCTGGTGATCACAGGCAACTTCGCCTGGCTGAACTGGCTCACCATCGTGCTGGCCACCTGCCGGATCAGCGATCCGGTGCTGCGGGGGATCCTTCCGTGGCTGCCGCCGGAAAGCGGGGTGCCCGCCGAGGCCCCGATCTGGTGGACCGTGCTGGTGCTGGCCGGCACGCTGTTGCTGGTGGTGCTCTCCATCCCGGCACTGCGCAACCTCGCCACCCCGGCCCAGCTCATGAATGCCGCGTTCAACAAGTGGCAGCTGGGCAACGCCTACGGTGCCTTCGGTACGGTCACCCGGGAACGGATCGAGATCGTCATCGAAGGCACCGAGGACGAAGCGGCCGCCGCGGCGAACTGGCTGGAATACGGGTTCAAGGGCAAGCCCGGGGATCCGGCCAGGCGGCCGCGCCAGTTCGCGCCCTACCACCTGCGCCTGGATTGGATGATGTGGTTCCTGCCGCTGGGCTCGATCCACCAGCGCTGGTTCTACACGCTGCTGGCCCGGCTGCTGGAGGCCGATGCCCGGACCCTGGCGCTGCTGCGGCACGACCCGTTCGCCGGAAGGAAACCGCGCTTCATCCGCGTGCTGACCTACCGCTACCGTTTTGCCACCGCGGCCCAGCACCGGAGCACCGGCGACCTGTGGGTGCGCGACCGGCGCCGGTTGGTGATCGGTCCCATCGAGCGGCAATGAACGGACCTCCGCCAGCTGGCGCGCACCGGCCGGGGATGGCCGTGGGAAGGCTGCAGGTCCGCCGGGCCGGGTGTCAGTAGGATGGGACGGTGGCTCATATCGACGTATCCGACATCCATTACTTCCTCTCCGACGGCACCCAGTTGCTCGGCGGCGTCACCTTCAAGGTGACAAGCGGCAGCAAGACCGCATTGATCGGCCCCAACGGCGCCGGGAAGACGACGCTGTTCAAGATCATCGCCGGCGACCTGAAATCCGACGAGGGTGTGGTCTCCCGCTCCGGAGGCATGGGCATCATGCGCCAGTTCGTGGGCCAGGTCCGCGACGAGTCCACGGTGCGCGACCTGCTGGTCTCCACCGCCTCGGCGGACCTTGCGGCGGCCGCCAAGGCCATCGACGAGACCGAGCTGCTGATGATGGAATCCGACGACGAGAAGGTCCAGATGCGCTACGCGCAGGCCATCATCGACTGGGGAGACGCCGGCGGCTACGAGCTGGAAACCGCGTGGGACAAGGTCTGCATGGCCGCCCTCGGGGTGCCCTTCGACCGCGCATCCCACCGCCTGGCCTCCACGCTCTCGGGCGGCGAGCAAAAGCGCCTCGTGCTCGAAGCGCTCTTCGAGGGCCCCGACGAGCTGTTGCTGCTCGACGAGCCGGACAACTACCTCGATGTCCCGGGCAAGCGGTGGCTCGAGGCAACGCTGAACGAGTCGCCCAAGACCGTGCTGTTCATCAGCCACGACCGCGAACTGCTCAACAACGCCGCCAACCGCATCGTCACCCTGGAACCGGGCCTCTCGGGCGCCACCGCGTGGATCCACGGCGGCGCCTTCGGCTCCTACGTCGATGCGCGCCGGGAACGCAACGAACGCTTCGAGGAACTGCGCAAGCGCTGGGACGAGGAACACGCCAAGCTCAAGGAGCTGGTGAACATGTACAAGAACAAGGCGGCGTTCCGCTCCGACATGGCCAACCGCTACCACGCGGCCCAAACGCGCCTGGCCAAGTTCCTCGAGGCCGGCCCGCCCCAGGCCATCCCGCTGGAACAGAACGTCAACATGAGGCTCAAGGGCGGGCGCACCGCCAAGCGGGCCATCGTCGCCGAAAAATTGGAGCTCACCGGGCTGATGAAGCCCTTCAGCAACGAGATCTGGTTCGGGGACCGCGTGGCGATCCTGGGCTCGAACGGTTCGGGAAAGTCCCACTTCCTGCGCCTGTTGGCTTCCGGTGGCACGGATCCCGAACGCGAGCACCTGCCGGTGGCCGACTTCGAGATCGCCGAGGTCCCGCACAACGGAACCGTGAAACTCGGCGCACGGATCCGCCCCGGGTTCTTCGCCCAGACCCACAGCCGCCCGGACCTCATGGGCCGGTCCCTGCTGGAGATCCTGCACCGCGGCGACGAACACCGCTCGGGCATGGCCCGGGAGGCGGCCTCGGGCGCGCTGGACGGCTACGGCCTGGCCGGCCAGGCCGAGCAGAAGTACGATTCGCTCTCCGGCGGCCAGCAGGCGCGTTTCCAGATCCTGCTGCTGCAGCTTTCCGGCGCGACGCTGCTGCTGCTCGATGAACCGACCGACAACCTCGACCTGCACTCCGGGGAGGCGCTGGAACGGGCCATCGAATCGTTCGAGGGAACCGTGCTGGCGGTGACCCACGACCGGTGGTTCGCCAGGTCGTTCGACCGGTTCCTGGTGTTCGGTTCCAACGGGAAGGTCTACGAATCCACGGAGCCCGTTTGGGACGAGACCCGGGTGCAGCGGGACCGGTAGGCGGCGCTTTTCCGGCTGTGGCCAAGGACACGGCCGGAAAATCCGGACCCGGATTTGGGTTCCATTTGGGGCTCTGGTAACGTATAACTCGCTTCATTCCCCCGTAGCTCAATTGGCAGAGCGTCCGACTGTTAATCGGAAGGTTACTGGTTCAAGTCCATTCGGGGGAGCGCAATATGGAATCCCCGCTCTCCTTGGGAGAGCGGGGATTTCTTGTGTCCGGGCAATCTCATACCGTGGGAGTACCCCTTCGGGTTGAGTCGTTTAGGCACGTCCGAGTGGTAGTTTTGGGTTGAGCGGACCGGGCCGGGGCCGCATGAAATGGAGACAGCATGTCTGGATCGGAATCGACTGGAAGCCAGTACCAGTCAGCGCCAACAACTTTAAAGGGACAAGTGAGCGGTTTGGGCCGCCTGATCCCGAACCAACTGGCCGACGAAGCCCGCATCGCCGCAAACGTCCTGAAGTCAAAGGGCATCAACGTCGGCGTTGCCGCAGGCGCCGGAATCCTGGCCCTCGCTCTGCTCGGCCTCATGGTGATCGCACTGGTCGTCGCGCTGGTCATGGGCATCGGCACCGTCATCGCGCCGTGGCTTGCCGCGCTGCTGGTGGCCGCGGGATTCCTGGTCCTGGCCGTCATCCTTGGCTTGTTCGCATTCCTGAGGGTCAAGAAGGCCATGCCCTTGCTGCCCGAGGAAGCAATCCGCGGATTCCGGCACGACATCGGCGTGGTGAAGGAAGGCAGCGCCTTCGACGTCGCCACGCTTGACGAACCACGGCCTTCGAAGAAGAAGGACGAGCAGGATGCGGAGCAGGCCGGGGAGAAGGAACCCAAGGCCCCGAAGCCGACCCACAACGAACTGGTCATCCGCACCCGTGAGCGCCGCGAGGAAATTGCCTTGCACCGCGACGGGCTGGGGCAGAAACTGGAAGTGCCCCTGCACCTGGGCGAGAAGATCTCCGACGCCGGACAAGCTGCCGGAGATGCCGTGAGCAAGGCCGCCGGCCAAGCCCGCCACCTCGCGGACACCGCTTCGGAGAAGGTCACCGAAGGCATGGAGCGGGCCACTGAAAAGCTCGCTTCGCTCAGTGGCCTCGAAGGCGAGAACGCCAAGGAAGCCCTGCGCGAACGCTGGCGTCCGTTGGCCATCATGGCCGGCTCGATGGCGATGTTCGCCGTCTTCCTGCGCAAGCTGCTGCGCAAGTAGCCAACTCCCCGCCCACCGCTTCCGCTTCACCCCCACCCCGGTGGATAAGAGCCGGAGGGCCGAGGCACCCCCCACAACCGGAAAATCTGTCCAAGGATCACGCAGACCCACGAAGGAGGCGAGCATGCGCATCATTGGAGCGGGGACACGCGACAATTTCGAATACCGCTTGCTCACCACCTTCTGGACGGTCCCGAACCTGATCACCGTTCTCAGGTTCCTGCTGGTTCCGCTGTTCGTCTGGCAGACCCTGGACATGCACTACGGCTGGGCGACGCTCACCCTGGTGATCCTGGGTTCCTCGGACTGGATCGACGGCTATGCGGCCCGCCGCCTGGACCAGATCTCAACGGTTGGCAAGTGGCTGGATCCGGTCGCCGACAGGCTTGCCCTGATCGTCATCGCCACGACCTTCGTCGCCACCGGCATCGCCCCGGCCTGGCTGGTGTTCTCGATCGTGATTCCCGATATCGTCCTGATCGTCAACACGTGGGTGCTCTTCCGCGGCAGCCCCAACCTCCCGGTGAGCAACCTTGGAAAGATCCGTACCGCATTGTTGTTGGTCGGGACCCCGTTGCTGCTCATGGGAAACACCGACTGGGGCAAGGGAACCATCCTGGGGGACATAGCAACGTGGAGCCTGGCACTGGCCTGCGTCCTGCATGTCATCGCGGCGGTCCACTACTTCATACTGGCCCACCGCAAGGCCAAGGCACTGAAGTCGGGAACTGAATGGTCTGGCTAGCGGTCACCGCCGCGATCGCCGGGGCGTTCTTTTTGGCCTTCGGCACCCAACGGCAATCCAGCGCGGTGCGTGCGAGCGCCGGCGGGTTGAATGTCACGGGTTTGGGGCTGCTGCGACTTTTCCGGACGCCCCGCTGGGTGTTCGGGTTGATCCTGCTGGGGATGGGCATGAGCCTGAACGTGTATGCCCTGGCAAGCGCACCCTTGACCGTGGTCCAACCCATTGGCGCCATTGCGCTGGTGATCACCACGGTGGTCAACGCCAGGGAACACCACATCAAGATGAACCGGCCCACGATCCTGGCGATCACCGCCTGCATGGTGGGCAGCGCGGCATTTGTGTTCCTGGCCATCGAGGTCAGCGCCAAGGAACACGAGATCACCAGCGGCCAGGAGCTGCTGACGATCATGATCCTGGCCATTGCCGTAGCGGTCTTCGGCGGTGCCGTGGTGCTGTTCCCGCACAGGCTCAGCGCGTTCTTCTACATCCTCGGGGCCGGGGTCCTCTTTGGATTCGTGGCGGTATTGGTCAGGACCATTTCGGTGGCTCTGCTCGATCCCAACGGCCGCTTCATCGCGAATGTTTCCTGGTACTCGATCCTGGCCGTGATCGTCGCGGGACTGCTGGGCTCCTATTTCGTGCAGAACGCGTATTCCAAGGGACCGCCCGACCTGGTGATTGCCGGTTTGACCGTGATCGATCCGATCGTGGGCATCTCCATCGGGATTGCGATCTTTGGTGAACTCGATCCCAATGTCCAACCCGCCGTGGCGTTGAGCATGGTCGGCGCCGGATGCATTGCTATCGTGGGGGTGATCGCCTTGTCCCGGCACCATCCGGACGTGCTCGAACGCAAGGCAGAAGCCAAGCGACGAACCAGGATCACCGACGGCAAATAGCCGGCATCGATTTCCTGCGACAGCCCAACCAAGACAATGAAACGACAACCGTGGCCTCAAGTAGTGGTCATGTCAAGGAGTGAACACACCCCGTGACGGGCGAGAAACCATTGAAGATCCTGATTGCGGCCGATACCTACCATCCGGATGTGAACGGCGCCGCGGTCTTTTGCTATCGCCTGGCCACGGCGATGACCGAGCGCGGGCACGAAGTGCACGTCATGGCCACCCGACCGGACAAGGGGCCCACGGTCACCGAGGTCCTGCCCGAGGCGACCGTCCACCGGCTGCGCTCGCATGGTGTGCCAACGCACGAGTACTTCCGCATTTGCTTCCCCTGGGAGGTCAACCCCGAGATCAAGGCGCTGATCAACGAGATCAAGCCGGACGTCGTCCACGCCCAATGCCACTACATGATCGGCCAGGGAGCCTTGGCCTACGCGGGCAAGCGGGGCATACGGATGGTCGCCACCAACCACTTCATGCCGGAAAACCTGGACCCGTTCCTGCCGTTCCCCAAGTGGTTCAAGCGGATCGTCGCACGCAATTCCTGGCGCGACATGGGCAAGATCATGGGCAAGGCGCATGTCGTCACCACCCCGACCCCCCTGGCCGCCCGGGCCATGACCCAGTACGCGCGACTGGGCAAGGTGCTCCCGCTGTCCAACGGCATCGAATCCAGCAATTACGAGCTCGGATCCGCCGAAGCGATCGACCGCAACCCGTATCCCACGATCCTGTTCGTGGGCCGGCTGGCGGTGGAGAAGAACGTCAACGAACTCATTGACGCCCTGACCCTGATGAAGCACGTCCCGGACGCGCATTTGGAGGTCATTGGCGGCGGCGAGCAGCGGGGCCCGCTGGAAAAGCTGGCACGCGAAAAAGGCGTGGCCAACCGCGTGCACTTCCTGGGGCACGTCGATGACGAGGAACTGCGCAGCGCCTACCTGCGCTGCGACGTGTTCTGCCAGCCGGGCACCGCGGAACTGCAATCGCTGGTGACGTTGGAGGCGCTCTCCGCTTCCAAGCCCGTGGTGTTGGCCAACGCCATGGCATTGCCCCACCTGGTCGATGACGGCGTCAACGGCTACCTGTTCGAACCGGGGGACCGCGCAGACTTGGCCGACAAGCTGGACTCGATCCTGGCCATGGCCCCCGAGGACCTGGCCGTGATGGGCAAGGCGGGCCATGCCAAGGCCGCCCTGCACAGCCACAGCAAGACAATGGACACCTTCGAGGCGATCTATCGGGGCGCGAGCGCCGAGGACTTCCTGCCCTGATCTTCGCGATGGCCAACGGTTTTTGGATGTTGAAGATGAAAACCCGCGACGTAATCCATTAGGATGGCTGGGGATGTTTCAGTGATCGCCGTTCTTGGCGGATTGTTTGCTGGTCCACCCGGTATTGGGGCGGTAGCTCAGTTGGTCAGAGCAGAGGACTCATAATCCTTTTGTCGTGGGTTCAAGCCCCACCCGCCCTACACCTGGACGGCCTAGTCGGACCCTGCAGACAGGGCTTCTGGCTAGGCCGTTTTTCGTGCTTTCTGCGTTATTTGGCGGGAGTTTTGGTGGGATTTCCCGCAGAAACCAACCACAACGGGAAACCAAACGGAACGAGGCGCATCCTGCAACCCTCCGCGGCGGTGGCCGCCGACTCCGTTAGGCTCGAAAGGCCTGGGGGAATCGATCCCGAGGCAGCGACTTCGCCCAAGCAGCGCCCGCAACACGTTAACTCCAAGCATCACCGCCGAAAGGACGAAACCGGTCCATGCATTGCGTCATCTTCGTCGACCAACACCCCGACACGCTCGGGGGCATGCAAACCTCCGTGCGGCTGCAGCGACGCTTCCTTGAACTGGCCGGACACCGGGTCACCATCGTCTCCCCGCGGTACCGCGGCAAGCACGCATCCGACCCGGCAGTCATCGAACTGCCCTCGATTCCGTTGGGTCCGGGGGAATACTCGCTGTGCATCCCCGGGAAACGCAGCGACAAGGCCCTGGCACGGGCGATCGCCGGCCGCGGCCCGGTGGACGTGGTGCACATCCAGGCCGATTTCTGGCAGGCCATCATCGGCTACCGCTTCGCCAAGGAACAGAACCTGCCGGTGGTCCACACCATGCACAACCGCCTCGACGTCGGGATCGCGGCCACCATGCCGTTCCCGGGACTCGTCCAACGCGGATTCGGCCTGGCCCAGAAGGCCTTCCTGCACACCGGCCGGGGCGTGGCGGCCACGGCGTGGACCTATCTGGCACGTTTCACCGACCACGCGCGGCGGGTGACAGCTCCCTCGAGCCACTTCGCCCGGCTGCTGGAACAGGAGGGCGTCTTTGGCGCCGTGGACGTGGTGCCGAACGGCATGGACGATGGGATCGCCGCCGAGCTCCTGGCCCAGCCCCCGGCGGCCCGCAATCCGCGCCCGCGCCTGGTGTGGGTGGGCCGGTTCAGCGCCGAAAAACGCCTGCTTCCCTTCTTGGACGCGGTGGCCCTGGCCAACCTGGATGCCGAGGTCCACGTCTTCGGGGACGGCGCGGACCGCGCCAAGGCCGAAGCCAAGGCCACCGCCATGGACAAGCCAACCGTGCTGATCCGCGGAAAGGTCCCTTACCGGCAAATGCTCGCCGAACTGCGCCGGGCCGATGCCTTGGTGCAGACCTCCCAGGGATTCGAGACCCAGGGCATGACGGTCTACGAGGCAGCCGCGCTGGGAACCCCGTCGCTGCTCAGCGACCGGGCCATCGCCGAGGACCTGCCCCCGGGCGTCTACTGGCTCACGGAAGACGACTCGATCGAGGCACTGGCCAAGGCCCTGGACCACTGCGTTTCCCAGGTGCGCGACGGCAGCGGACCGCAGACCGGATCCTTCGACCCGGAGTCCTTCCTGCAAAGCCGGCAAACCCGGCTCATGGCCACGGTCTACGAAGAGGCCATCGCGGGCTTTGCCGCCGAGTCGCGCCCGGGAGCCTAGCCAGTCCGCGAAGCGCCTACCCCAGCGGCAGCAGGATCGAGGGACGGGTGTCACGGATCGTGAGCAGCGGGTCGATGTACTCCCCGTCCAGCCGCAGGCCCCAGTGCAGGCAGCGGGCATCGCAGTGGGCACCGGTGGCGATCATCCCGATCTCGTCGCCGGTCCCGACGATCGCACCGACCACCAGGGTGCTGCGCACCGGTTCGAGGCTGGTGAGCAGGCCCGCGCCGTGGTCGATGACGATGACCGGCCGGTCCACGATGCGCCCCGTGAAGGAAACGATTCCCGCGGCCGGGGCACTGACGGTGTCCCCGGGGGACCCGGCGAGGTCGACCCCGCGGTGTCCGCTGAGCCAGCGCTTGGCCGGCGGGTCGAAGGCCCTGAGCACCTCGGGCACCGGCGGCAGCGGCCAGTTCCAGGAACCGGCCGCTGCCGGGGCCGGGTTTGCGCGGACGGGGGACAGCGGGGAGGCCCCGGCCGGGGCCAGCAGCACGGCCGCGCCCACCACGAGGCCGGCGAAGGCGGAAACGGTTTTCATGTCCACGAGCATGGGCCCGAACCCGGCGCCCCGCAGCGGGTCGCCGCCGGGCTGTGGAGCGACTGCTGGGATGTGATGCACGTCCCGCGCTTCTGTGCGGATGGGTCAATTTCGCGGTCCTTGGCCTGTAGTACACTGGAACACGCGGTTCTCTGTGCCTTCTTCTCGCCTGCGCGAAAAGTGGAACACATGAAACCGACTTCGCGCATGAATGATCCATGCAGCCAAATTCCAACACTTTTGTGGCGGATGGCAGCGTGCGATGGTCAGGCCCACGGTCCGATTCACTTCGGTTGAGGCTTGGCATGACGGTTCTTCCGTTGCTTTCATGCCAGGGGTTGCCTCCAATTCCGGATGCGCACCATCAACCGATAACAATGGCAGTTACCGCGGTCCAGCAATGGGCCGGCCAGCTACTGCCGGAAGGAGTTGCGACATGCCAGTCGTAACCATGCGCCAGCTGCTCGACAGCGGCGTTCACTTTGGACACCAGACCCGTCGTTGGAACCCGAAGATGAAGCGATTCATCTTCACGGAGCGCAACGGCATCTACATCATTGACTTGCAGCAGTCGCTGTCGTACATCGACCGCGCCTACGAGTTCGTCAAGCAGACCGTTGCCCACGGCGGCACCGTGCTGTTCGTCGGCACCAAGAAGCAGGCTCAGGAAGCAATTTCCGAGCAGGCAACCCGCGTTGGCCAGCCGTACGTCAACCAGCGCTGGCTCGGTGGCATGCTCACCAACTTCCAGACCGTTTCCAAGCGCATCTCGCGCATGAAGGAACTGGAAGAGATCAACTTCGAGGATGTTGCCGGTTCGGGCCACACCAAGAAGGAGCTGCTGCTGCTCAAGCGCGAGCTCACCAAGCTGCAAACCAACCTTGGCGGCATCCGCAACCTGACCAAGACCCCTTCGGTCATCTGGGTTGTTGACACCAAGAAGGAGCACTTGGCCATCGACGAGGCACACAAGCTGGGCATCCCGGTTGTTGCCATCCTCGACACCAACTGCGACCCGGACGAAGTCCAGTACCCGATCCCGGGCAACGACGACGCCATCCGCTCCGTCAACCTGCTCACCCGCGTTGTTGCAGACGCCGTTGCCGCTGGCCTGATCGCCCGCAACAACAAGGCTGCAGGCAACACCGAAGCCCCGGCCGAGCCGCTGGCCGAGTGGGAGCGCGAACTGCTCGAGGCCTCCAAGGCCGAGGCACCTGCCGCCGAGGCTGCTGTTGAAGCTGCTCCGGCAGCCGAAGAAGCACCCGTCGCAGAAGCTGCTCCGGCAGCCGAAGAGGCACCTGCCGCAGAAGCAGCCCCGGCTGCAGACGAGGCACCGGCCGCTTCGGCCGAGTAGTCACAAAACCAAGATTCCGGATGCCGGCGTTTCCCCGCACGGGGGAACGCCGGCATCGGGGACAAACCGCGGGACGGGCCACATTCGGCCCGTCCTTCGGCGAAAAAGCTCAAAACCACTTATGAATGGGGTTGCACGTGGCAAACTACACCGCTGCTGACATTAAGGCACTGCGCGAGCGCACCGGCGCTGGCATGATGGACGTCAAGAAGGCCCTCGACGAGGCCAACGGCGACGCCGAGAAGGCCATGGAGCTCATCCGCATCAAGGGCCTCAAGGGCGCCACCAAGCGCGAAGGCCGTTCGACCTCGGAAGGCCTCGTTGCCGCCAAGGTCATCGACGGCACCGTCGGCGTCATGATCGAGCTTTCCTGCGAGACCGACTTCGTCGCCAAGAACGACAAGTTCATCGCCCTGGCCGCCCAGGTCCTGGACGTTGCAGTCTCCTCCGGCGCAGCCGACCTGGAAACCCTGTTGGCCGTTGACGTCAACGGCAAGGCTCTTGGCGACGTCGTCACCGAAGAGGGCGCAGTGCTGGGCGAGAAGGTCATCGTCCGCCGCCTGTCCCGTGTCGAGGGTGCAACTGTTGATGCATACCTGCACAAGACCTCCAAGGACCTCCCGGCCCAGGTTGGCGTCCTCGTGGCCGTCGACGGCGCCGGCGACGGTGCCTTCACCGTTGCACACGACGTGGCAGTGCACACCGCCGCCATGGCACCGACCGTGCTGTCCCGCGAAGAGATCGACCCGGAGGTCGTCGAGTCCGAGCGTCGCATCGCCATGGAGACCGCCGTGGCCGAGGGCAAGCCCGAAGCCGCACTGACCAAGATCGTTGAAGGACGCCTGACCGGCTTCTTCAAGGAGCAGGTGCTGGTCGACCAGGCATTCGCCAAGGATGCCAAGAAGACCGTGGGCAAGGTGCTGGAAGAAGCCGGCGTCAACGCCACTGCTTTCGCACGCTTCCGCGTTGGTGCATAAGTAGCTCCAACAGCAGGTAAATTGGTTCCCGGGCCATAGGCCCCGATGACCGATTGCTTCACACCAAGGTAAAGGGGGTGGCCACTTCACGGTGGCCGCCCCTTTTTCCTGCCAGCACCCAGGCCCCGCGCACGCGCGCGGCGGCCGCCCCCCAACAGCAACGACGTGGGCCGGCACCGACCCGCATGCAGGAGGAATCACACCCCCATGGACGCAACCCCTGAACCGATTGAACACACCCACGCCCCGCGTCGCCGCCGGGTCCTGCTGAAGCTTTCCGGAGAGGTCTTCGGCGGCGGCAAGCTGGGCGTCGACCCCGTCACGGTGCGCGGAGTGGCCGAGCAGATCGCTGCCACCGTGGGCAAGGTCGAGGTCGCCATCGTCGTCGGCGGCGGCAACTTCTTCCGCGGCGCCGAACTCTCGGCCTCCGGCATGGACCGCTCCCGCGCGGACTACATGGGCATGCTCGGCACCGTGATGAACTGCCTGGCCCTGCAGGACTTCCTGGAACAGGCCGGGGTCGACACCCGCGTGCAGTCCGCGATCTCCATGGCCCAGGTCGCCGAGACCTACATCCCGCGCCGCGCCATCCGCCACATGGAAAAGGACCGCGTGGTCATCTTCGGCGCCGGCGCCGGCCTGCCGTACTTCTCCACCGACACCGTGGCCGCCCAGCGCGCCCTCGAGGTCGACGCGGACGTGGTGCTGATGGCCAAGAGCGGCGTCGACGGCGTCTACACCGCGGACCCGAAGAAGGACCCCACGGCCACCAAGCTCGAGCACCTCACCTACGACGAGGCCCTCATCAAGGACATCCGCGTGATGGACCAGACCGCGATGACCATGTGCAAGGACAACAAGCTGGAGATGATGGTCTTCGGCATGGAGGGCGACGGAAACGTCACCCGCGCGATCCTTGGCGAAAAGATCGGCACCCGCGTCACCATCTAGGTGCCCCGTGCCACGGCCCTGCGTGGCATAGGATTGTTCACAAGCCCAGAAACTACCGGTCACCGTACGCATACCTGGCCGAACTCAAAGGAGTAGAACGTGATTGAGGATATCCTCGTCGAGGCAGCCGAGAAGATGGACAGCACCATCGAGAACGCGAAGGAAGACTTCTCCGCGATCCGCACGGGCCGCGCCCACCCGGGAATGTACGCCAAGGTGATGGTTGACTACTACGGCACCCCGACCCCGCTGCAGCAGCTGGCATCCTTCGCGATCCCGGACGCACGCACCATCTTGATCAGCCCCTACGACGTCTCCGCCCTGCGCGAGATCGAAAAGGCTCTGGGCGACTCCGAGGTCGGGGCCAACCCGTCCAACGACGGCAAGACCATCCGCGTGATCATGCCGGTGCTGACCCAGGAACGCCGCAAGGAATACGTCAAGGTCGTCCGCGGCAAGGGCGAGGACGCCAAGGTCGCGCTGCGCAACGTGCGCCGCCGCGCCAAGGACGGCATCGACAAGCTGGTCAAGGACGGCGAGGTCGGCGAGGACGACGGCGCACGCGCCGAGAAGGAACTCGACGCCCTGACCAAGTCCCACACCGACGGCATCGACGATTTGCTCAAGCGCAAGGAAACCGAGCTGCTGGAAGTCTAATGTCCAACCCCACCGAGCCGAGCGAGGGAGCCGCAGGGTCCCTTCCGGAGCCGTCGCCGGATTCCGGCGGGCTTGAACCAAAGACGCGGCGAAGCAGCAAGGCCACCGCCAAGAAGGCCTCGCGGGCCGGCCGGGACCTCCCGGCGGCCATCGTCGTGGGCCTGCTGCTGCTGGCCGTGGTGCTCACCGGGCTGTTCTGGCTGCCGTTGGCATTCGTCGCCACGGTGGCGGTCTTCGGGGTCGTGGGCTGCTGGGAGGTGTCCCGTGCGCTGAACAGCACCGGCATCGACACCCCGCTGGTTCCGCTGGCCGTCGGCGGGATCGCCATGCCGTTCTCCGCCTACTACGGGGGGCTGGAGGCCCTGGGCATGGCGTTCACCGCCAGTGCGCTGTTGGTGTTCCTCTGGCGGATCATCGAGGGCCCGGCCAAGTCGGTGGCCTCGATCACCGGCAGCCTGTTCGTGCTCTCCTGGGTTCCGCTGATGCTGTCCTTCGCGGTGTTGCTGCTCAACGAACCGCGCGGGCACCTGCTGGTGACCACGATGCTGCTGCTGGTGGTCTCCAACGACACCTTCGGCTACCTGGTGGGCGTGCTCTTCGGCAAGCACCCGATGGCGCCGAAGATCAGCCCGAAGAAGTCCTGGGAGGGCTTCGCCGGCTCGGTCGCCGGTGCCACGGTCGTGGGCGTTGCCGCAGCGGTGTTCCTGCTGGATCTTCCCTGGTGGGTCGGGATCCCGCTGGCCGTGGCCACGGTTGCCGCGTCCACGGCGGGGGACCTGGCCGAATCCATGGTCAAGCGCGAACTGGGCATCAAGGACATGAGCAGCATCCTGCCCGGGCACGGAGGGGTCATGGACCGGCTCGATTCGGTGGTCTTCGCGATCCCCGTGACGTATATCCTCACCATTTTGCTGATCCCCGGCGCGCTTTAGTCCCGTGGCCGCCCGCGCCTCCCTAAGATGGATGTGCAGGCAGGTGCAGCCCCGTCCGGGGCCGCGCGTCACCCGCAGCACCACAGTGCCGGTTCACCGGTACGCATTACCGAGATCAAGGAAAGAATTGTGAGTCAGGAAAAGGCACAGCCGGTCCCCGCCCCTTTTGAGCGCGTGGGGGAGAAGGAATTCGGTTACAACACCAAACAGGTGGATGTGTTCCTCGCCCGCGCCCGCGCCACGTTCAACGGCGACGGGGACGACGATTCGATTGTCACCAGCCACATGGTGCGCCGCACCGTCTTCCCGGCCCAGCGCGGCGGCTACAGCGCCCGCGAGGTCGACGGCGCCTTGGACCGCCTGGAGGACGTCTTTGCCCAGCGTGAACGCGACGCCCTGATCCAGACCAACGGCGAGGAAGCCTGGCTGCAGCAGGTCGGGCGGCTCTCGGCGATCCTGCGCGGGCGGCTGCACCGCTCCCCGGGCGAGCGTTTCCGCCGCCCCTCGCGCGCCAACGCGTCGAGCTACAACGTCCAGGACGTGGACAAGCTCTGCAGCCAGCTCATCGACTACTTCGAAAAAGACGTCCCGATGAGCGTGGATGCGGTGCGCCGCGCCGAATTCCGCCGGGCCGAGGGCGAGCACGGTTACGAGGAATCGCAGGTCGACGCGTTCCTGGACCGCGTTGTGGAGCTGATGGCTTCGATCGACTGATCCCTGGGGGGATCGCCGACACAGGTAAAGACGAACAAGAATGCGGCCGGTTGCCGGGGGTTCCCCGGCAACCGGCCGCATTATTTGTGGCGGGGCTAGGACCGCGGAATCGTTCGGCGGCGGCGGCTCAGGGAAGCGGTTCGTCCAGCGCCTCGGGAACATGCAGCCGGGCCATGACCGCATCGATGCGCCCGGGCGCGCGGTGCCGGGTGAACAGGGACACCGTGATCATCACCAGGAAGGCCAGGGGCACGCACCAGGCGGCCGGCTGGGAGACCAGGGCGTGGAAGGAATCCGGCTCGTTGGGCAGCGCGGCCGCCAGCATCAGGGCCGACCCGCAGCCCAGGGCCCCGGCCACCATCCCGGAGATTGCCCCGGCCACGGTGAGGCCGCGCCACCAGATGCCCAGCAGCAGCAGCGGGCAGATGGTCGAGGCGGTGAACGCAAAGACCGAGCCGATGGCCCCGGCCAGCGCGAAGCTGGAAGTGCCCAGGGCCAGCAGCAGCGGGACCGCGGTGGCGATCAGCGTGGAGATCCTGAAACCGCGCACCGTGCCGCGGAACAGGTCCTGGGAGATGGTCCCGGCCAGCGAGACCACGAGGCCCGAGGAGGTGGAGAGGAACGCGGCGAACGCCCCGCCGATGATGATCGCGGTCAGCGCGTCCCCGGCCACCCCGCCCAGGATCCGACCGGGCAGCAGCAGCACCGTGGCGTCGGCGTTCCCGCTGGTGGACAGCTCCGGGGTGTAGGCCCGGCCCAGGATGCCCAGCACCGTGGGGAAGAGGTAGAACAGGGCCAGCAGGCCCAGCACGATCGCGGTGGTCTTGCGGGCCGAGGGCCCGTCGGGGTTGGTGTAGAAGCGCACCAGCACATGCGGCAGGCCCAGGGTGCCAAAGAGCAGGGCCACCAGCAGTGAGATGTTGTAGTACAGCCCCCGGTTGGCGGACGGGTCGGTGGCCGTATCGAAGATGGCCCCGTCGAGGGTTGCCGATTCCCCGTTCAGCCCCAGGTGCAGCAGCAGGAACACCGCCGGGATCGCCAGGGCGGCGAGCTTGAGCCAGTACTGGAAGGCCTGGACGAAGGTGATCGAGCGCATCCCGCCGGCCAGCACCGTGAGGCACACGATCCCCATGACCAGCAACGAGCCCAGCCAGCCCGGCAGCCCGGTGCTGATGCCCAGGGTCAGCGAGGCGCCGTGCAGCTGCGGGACGATGTATAGCCAGCAGATGACCACCACCAGGAAGCTGGTGAGCCGGCGCAGCTTCATCGAGCCGAAGCGGATCTGCGCGAAGTCTGGGATGGTGTAGGCGCGCGACCGGCGCAGCGGGGCGGCCACGAAGAGCAGCAGCATCAGGTACCCGGCGGTGTACCCGATGGGGAACCAGAGCCCGTCCTGCCCGGAGACCACGATCAGCCCGGCAATGCCCAGGAACGATGCGGCCGAGAGGTATTCCCCGCCGATGGCGCTCGCATTCCACCAGGGCTTGACGGTGCGCGAGGCCACGTAGAAGTCCCCGGTGGTCCGGGAGAGCCGCAGCCCGTTGACGGCGATGAGCACGGTGGCCACCGACACGAGCAGCACCGAGAGCAGGGCGACGGCGGGATTGATCATGGCTTGGCGATGCTCCGGTACTTGGCCTCGTTGCGTGCGGCGGCCTTGTTGTAGAGGAATGCCGAGATCAGGATCAGCGGGTAGACGCCCACGCCCAGGATCCACCAGGGCAGCGGGATGGTGGCCAGCCGGATGTTGTTGATTTCGGGCCAGGTGAACACCATCACGGCCAGGCCCACGAGCAGCAGCAGGAAGCCCAGGGCCACGGAGACCGCCAGGCGCAATTGCGAGCGGATCAGCGAATGGACGTAGAAGGTGTCGGCCGCATCGGGCGCCGAGCGGCGGGCGATGTTCAGCATGGTCCCGGCCGGGGCGCTGACCCGCACGCGGGTCCCGGTGGGCGGGGGCAACATCCCGTCCGGCGGCGCCGGGACCGGCCCGCCGGCGGGCGGGGGAGGGGTGCCGGGGTCCGGCCCGCTCACAGCGGCCGGACGCGGTTCGCGGCCAGGCGCTCGCGCAGGTAGGGCAGCGCGCGGCGGGAGACCGGAAGCTCGATCCCGCCGATGAGCACCGCGGCCTTGCCGGTGGCCAGCTTCACGGTGTCGATCTTGTCCATGGCCACCAGGTAGGAGCGGTGGATGCGGACGTACCCGGCCGAGGCCCATTGCTGTTCGAGGTCGTTGAGCGGGACCCGGATCAGGTAGCTGGCGTCCTTGGTGTGCAGCCGGGCGTAGTCGCCCTGGGCCTGCACGTAGCGGATCTCGTCGCGGCGGATCATCTTGGTGATCCCGCCCTGGTCCACGGTGACCACCTCGGGCTTGGCGGTGTCCTCCTCGACCAGCTCGCAGATCCGGCGGATCGATTCGGCCAGGCGCTCGGGGCGCACGGGCTTGAGCACGTAGTCCAGGGCGGCCAGCTCGAAGGCTTCCAGGGCCTGGTCCTCGTCGGCGGTGACGAAGACGACCGCCGGGGGACGGGTGAAGCGGGAGATGACCCGGGCGATGTCCAGGCCGGACAGGGCGGGCATGTGGATGTCCAGGAACAGCGCGTCGACCTCGAACTCCTCCAGGGCCTTCAGTGCCTCGGCCCCGGAGTTGGCGCGGTGGATGGTGCCCACCCTCGAGTCGAGCGACAGCAGATACGCCAGCTCCGCAACGGCAGGCAATTCGTCGTCGGCCACGACCACATTTATCATGCATGACATTTTACCCGGCCACGTGGGCAAAGTTCTCTGGTGGCGCGTTAATGCGGGCATCGGGAATAATGTCTTGCAATGCTGTCGAGTATTGTTCGACAATACTATGCATGGCCCTGAAGTGGACGCGGAGTGCGGCTAGGCACGGGGTCGCGCAAGAAGATGCCTTGCATGCGATCTTGAACCATCGATATCGCGTCGAGGATTTCGACGAGCCCCGAGCAGGATCGTTCGGACGCCCCGACTTATTCATCGGGCCGCCCCGGGATGGTTCCGTGCTGCTGGAGGTCAAGGCGGTCATTACTCCGCCGGACGATTTCGTGATCTTCCATGTCATGGAAGCGAGGGCCAAGATCTTGAGAATTGCCGAAAAGGGAGGCAAGCAATGAGTGCCAAAAAAATCCAAAAGGACCGGAATACCATGGCAGAACCGGCGGATTCGACTGATTATGAAGCTTTGGCATCATGGGCGGAGACGGCCGAAATTTCAGCCCATGCGCGCATCGCCAAGTCGACCGGACAGGGAGCCGGGATGGAGCTCTTGGCGGCGGCGATGGGATCGCCGGCAGCCGTGCGGCGTGCAGTTGGCAAACCCTCGATGAGCGAGAAAGGGGCCTCCCCTTCGCGTTCGGTGCGATTGCCTGCGGACATGGATGCGGAGCTTGTCGCGGTTGCACTGCGCGCCCACATCAAACCCAGTGAGGTTATTCGCAGGGCGCTTGGTGAGTATCTAGCCAAGGCCCCATGACCTGTAGGCAGTCACCTTGAAAGGCGCTTGTCGGGGAAATAAACGAGGCATGATGGGTCCGCATGTTTGCGGTTCGGCCCTGTGTTTCTTGGTGTCAGGATGCCCGACCTGGGGGAGCCGGGAAATCTTGGTACGTGTGCGACTTGGTTTCGCAGTGCGCCGGTCTGCGGATCAAGGTATGGGTAGGCGAATTCAGGTGAGGCCATGACGCGCCCTTGAGTGGGTCACGAGTTCGGCGGAATCAATCTGGCCGGCGACGTAATCGTTTGCATCTGCCAGGCCAGCAGGCGAGACATGCAGACCTTCCGCCTTGCCGCTGTGAATTGCCTTGACAACGTGGCGCTCACGCTCGGTATGCCCAAAGGCGGCGATCGAAGGCTTAGGCAAGGCCATCCTCCTCTAGTTGTTGCAATGGTTCCCGTCTGTCATCCGCACGGAGTCGTTAGTGGGGTTGGATTGGGGCAGAGCTTTCAATCGGGCGGGTCGGTCGGAATTTACGTGAACGATCGACGTGGCAACAAGCTGCGATGGGACCTTTCAGTGTGATCATGTGAGGCGGCAACGCTGCCCGAAAGTGATTCCCATGCGGGAGTTCTAGCCGACCGCGGCCGGTGCGGTGGGCTCCACGCCGGGACGGAACTTGGGGATGCGCATGGTGATCAGCGTCCCGGCGCCCGGTGCGGTGTCGATGACCAGCCCGTGGGCGTCCCCGTAGACCTGGCGCAGCCGCACGTCCACGTTGCGCAGCCCCACGTGGATCGACTCCGTGGTCCCGGCCAGCACGGAGGCGAGCGCCTTGGGGTCGATGCCGACCCCGTCGTCTTCCACGGTGATCAGCGCGTACTCCCCGGAATCGGAGGCGCTGATGGTGATGCGTCCGCCGCCTGGCTTGGATTCCAGCCCGTGGCGCACCGCGTTTTCCACCAGCGGCTGCAGGGACAGGAACGGGATGGCGGTGGAAAGCACCTCCGGGGCAATGGCCAGGGAGACCTTGATGCGTTCGCCGAAGCGCGCCTTTTCCAGCAGCAGGTACCTGTCGATGGCGGTGAGTTCCTCGGACAGCGTGGTGAAGTCCCCGTGCCGGCGGAAGGAGTAGCGGGTGAAATCGGCGAACTCCACCACCAGTTCCCGGGCCCGGGCCGGATCGGTGATGATGAACGAGGCGATGGCGTTCAGCGAGTTGTAGATGAAGTGCGGGGAGATCTGGGCGCGCAGCGCGCGGACCTCGGCCTCCATGAGCAGCGCGCGGGAGGCATCCAGCTCGGCCAAGCCCACCTGGGCCGCGACCCAGGCGGCGACCTCCGCCACCGCGCGCACGAACCCGGCCCCGGCCCGCGGGATGTACGCGCACACCGTGCCCACCGGGGTGTCCCCGACCATGATCGGTGCGCAGACCATGTCGAAGCCCTCGGAGCGCTTGACCTGGGTGCGGGTGGCAGACAATGCCGCGGCGGCAAGTTCCAGTGCTGCGGCGCTGCCGCGCTCCTCGGTGTCCGGAAGCGTGCCGTCCAGCGCGAGCACCGCGGAGGTGTCGGTGATGAGAAGCGCGCGGGCGGCCAGCAGCGCGCGCAGGTGCTTGGAGGCGGTGGCCGCGCCCTCCGGGGTCAATCCCTGGGCCAGGTGCGGGGCCGCAACCGAGACCCGGTGCAGCGTCTCGAAGGTGGCCTTTTCCGCATCCGTGCCCAGGTCGCGGGTGGAACGGGTGATCTTGAATCCCAGGTAGCCCACCAGGGCGGCACCGACCACGACGGTGGCGACAATCAGGGTCATCTGCAGTGCGGTGGAGAGCATGGGCACAAGCCTACGCGGGCAGGAAACGGGCATGCCGCTCGTCGCCGCGCGGCACCGCTTGGCGCATCCGGGCGACCGCTTGGCGGTAGTTCCAGCCAACCCCCTTCCCGGGCGGTGTCCGCATGGCACACAGTGATCTCAGTCACCATGCCAGGTGACGCGCCTCGCAGGCCGGGATGAGCCGGTTCACCAAGCAGAAGGCTCCGCGCCTGGCGCCTGGATCCCTTTGAGAAGGAGGAACCATGAGCACCACCGAAGAGTCTGACCTTGGAACCGGCATCGATTTCATGGCGGAACAGGACTCGAAAGAGTTCAGGGAGCTGCGCAAGACCCATCGCAGCTTCGTTTTCCCGATGGCCGTTATTTTCCTGTTGTGGTACTTCGCCTACGTGCTGTTGGCGGACTATGCACACGAATTCATGTCCATCAAGGTGTGGGGCAACGTCAATGTCGGCATCCTGCTGGGCCTGCTGCAGTTCGTCTCCACCTTTGGCATCACCGCCGCCTACGTGTCCTACAGCAACAAGAAGCTCGACCCGAAGGCCACGGCGATCCGCCAGCGCCTCGAAGCACAGGAAGGGGAGTAGGCCATGAACGTCCTTTCCTCAACGCTCCTCGCCGCTGCCGGCGAATCGACCAAGGTCGGCAACCCGTGGGTCAACATCGGGATCTTCGGCCTCTTCGTGGGCATCACCCTGGTGGTGGTGCTCAAGGCCTCGAGCAACAACAAGACCGCTGCGGACTACTACGCCGGCGGGCGTTCCTTCACCGGCACCCAGAACGGCACCGCGATCGCCGGTGACTACCTCTCGGCCGCATCGTTCCTGGGCATCGTCGGGGCCATCGCCATCAACGGCTACGACGGCTTCCTCTACTCCATCGGCTTCCTGGTCGCCTGGCTGGTGGCCCTGCTGCTGGTCGCCGAACTGCTGCGCAACACCGGCAAGTTCACCATGGCCGACGTGCTTTCCTTCCGCCTGAAGCAGCGCCCCGTGCGCATCGCCGCGGCGATCTCCACCCTCGCGGTCTGCGTCTTTTACCTGCTCGCGCAGATGGCCGGCGCCGGTGCACTGGTTTCCCTGCTGCTGGGCATCGACGGCAAGCTGGGACAGTCCCTGGTCATCGTCGTGGTCGGCGCGCTGATGATCGTGTACGTGCTGATCGGCGGCATGAAGGGCACCACCTGGGTGCAGATCATCAAGGCCTGCCTGCTGATCGCCGGCGCCTTCATCATGACCATCATGGTGTTGGCCGCCTACGGCTTCAACTTCTCCGCCCTGCTCGGTGCGGCGGTCGAGTCGGCCGGAACCCCTGACATCCTGAACCCGGGCCTGCAGTACGGCAAGTCCGAAACCTCGAAGATCGACTTCATCTCCCTGGCCCTGGCCCTGGTGCTCGGCACCGCCGGCCTGCCGCACGTGCTGATGCGCTTCTACACCGTTCCCACCGCCAAGGAGGCCCGCCGCTCGGTGGTCTGGGCGATCTGGCTCATCGGCGGCTTCTACCTCTTCACCCTGGTGCTGGGCTACGGTGCCGGTGCCATGATCGGTGCCGAGAAGATCAAGGCCGCCCCGGGCGGTGTGAACTCCGCGGCCCCGCTGCTGGCCTTCGAACTCGGCGGCCCGCTGCTGCTGGGCTTGATCTCCGCGGTCGCCTTCGCCACCATCCTCGCGGTGGTGGCCGGGCTGACCATCACCGCCGCGGCATCCTTCGCCCACGACGTGTACTCCTCGGTCATCGCCAAGGGCAAGAGCACCCCGGCGAAGGAAATGAAGGTGGCCCGCCGCACGGTGGTTGTCATCGGCATCTTCGCGATCGTCGGCGGCATCGGCGCCCAGGGGCAGAACGTCGCGTTCCTGGTGGCGCTGGCCTTCGCGGTCGCCGCCTCGGCCAACCTGCCCACCATCCTGTACTCGCTGTTCTGGAAGAAGTTCACCACCCAGGGCGCTGTCTGGTCCATGGTCGGCGGACTGGTCTCGGCCATCTTGCTGATCGTCTTCTCCCCGGTCATGTCGGGCCAGCCGACCTCCATGATCCCGGGTGCGGACTTCGCGCTCTTCCCGCTGGCCAACCCGGGCATCGTCTCGATCCCGCTGGCCTTCGCACTGGGCTGGCTCGGTTCGGTCCTGGACAAGAACACCGAGGACCCGATCAAGTCCGCGGAAATGGAAGTACGCTCGCTCACCGGTGTCGGCGCCGAAAAGGCCGTCGACCACTAGCAAGCAGGCATTCCCCCCTGGCGGGGGAGGGCAGCGTCCCRCCCCCCCCGCCGAACCGCACAGGCGGTGTCGTTTCCTCCCACCATGGGGAAACGGCACCGCCTGTGTCGTGCCCGGGAGGCTGCCCTTCCGGCCCCGGATCGACGGTCATGGAAGGGCCCTGGCCGGGGCCCATCGCCGTGCAGCCGCCAGGTGCGGAAGGATTCAGGCTACGTGGTTCCCCCGATCCAGCTGCAGCACGAAATCCGTCCGTGCCGAGGCGATGCGGAACCCCGCCTTCCGAAGCGTCCGCAAGATCGGTGGATTGGCCCTTGCCACGCTGGCTGTCACCAACGGAACTCCTGCCTGCGCGGTGGCCGCCAGCACGGCCGATGCCAGCCGGGCGCCCACCCCGGTACGCCTCGCTTCAGGCAGCACGGCCAGGTAACCGAGATTCCAGTCGGCGGGGTACGCCTGGATCGCGGCGATGCCGCTGATCCCTGACCGATCGCGGTGGGCCAACCACGGCACCATGACCTGCCTATCGGCCATCATGTCCCGGTAGGCAATGGCTGCCTGCTGCGCGCCTACCTCGGCGACTCGGGTCCGGTCGTAGTCGTCCAGGCTGTTGCCCATGGCGGCCGCCATGACGCGGACGACGTCCTCGTCCGTCGGGTCGATCTCGATGATCCGGCTTTCCCTTGGGTCCGCTCCCGGCCGGGCCGCGGGACCGGTCCCGCGGGCATCGACGGGGAGGGAGCGGCCTTCGGTGCCCGCCTCCAATTCGAGCCGATCGCTGTCCACCACCCACCCGAGTGACTGAAGTGCCGCGCGCTTGGCCTCCGGCGCAGGGTCCCGGCGGTCGATCACCGACACTTCGGCTCTCCGCAGGCCGGTCGCCCGGGCGGCATGGGCGAGGCCGTCGAGAAGGACGCGGTACAGTTCTTCGGCGTCGGTCCACCCCGGGCCGAACTGGAAGGCGTAGGCGACGGTGGTGCCGTCGGGATGGGTGAACAGGCCGGCCCGGCCCACGTCGACGCCGTCCTCGTCGCTGGCGACGACCAGGTGGCGGGCCTTGACCGAGCCGCGTTCGATGTTGTGCGTCAGCCGCTCCAGGTCCGCGCCGCGGTCGGGCGCGAGGGAGCTGAATCGTTCCGGTGATGCCGTACTGAAATGCAGGATGGAGGCTCCTCTGGGGGTCCCGGCCGTGGTGTCGAACATCTTGCCACGAGGGCGCCCGGTCGTCCATGCCTCCTCCTGGCTCCGTGCGCCCCATGGTCCCGGGGTGGAATCGGGAACGCCCCCCCGTCCGCATGGGGGAAGCGCAAGCTCGTTGCCCTCCCGGAACCGGTGGCGGAACCGCCGAACGCGGCATCGCCAGGGGGCGGCCTCGTGAATGCCGGCGGGCAAGAGCGTCCTGGCCTGCACGGCCGCCATTGGCGATTGCCGGCAAGCGCAAGGCACCGGGTCCGGGACGACCGAAATCCCCTGGAGCCGCCCCGGTTCAGCCGGCGGTCTCCGGGTCGGAGGCCGTGGACCGGGCCCTGGAACCGTTGCCCGGGCCGCTGGCCAGGCGCAGGTCCATCAGCGAGGTGGTGCGGTGCGGTATGAGTTCGGCCATCGACAGCGAGGTGTCCGCACGCTCGACCCCCTCGATGGCCAGGATCTGCCCGTTGACCCGGAAGAGTTCCTCGGCGCCGCCGGCGACCACGCGGGCGAGGATGTCCGCGGAGCCGGTCACCCCGTGCGCCTCGATGATCTCCGGGATTGCCTTGAGCTGCTCGACGATCTGGCCCAGCAGCCGCTGCTGGAGGTGGATGTGCACGAAGCTGACCAGCCCGAAGCCCAGGGCCGCCGGGTTCACGCGTTGTTCGAAGGGCAGCAGCGCACCGCTGGATTCCAGGCGGACCAGGCGCGCCTGCACCGTGTTGCGGCTCAGCCCCAGGTCGGTGGCCAGCGCCACGGCGCTGGCCTTGGGGCGTTGGCACAGTGCGGAGAGGATCCGCAGGTCTGTCGCGTCAAGTTGTTGCATAATGCGCAAGATTAGCACCGTCGAACCTCGACCGATAGTGCAAGTTGCGCAGTTTCTCAGCCAAGGATTGTGCGCACTGCATTGAGTGAGTAGCATCACATGTAGGTGGGGCGATGAGGCCGCACCCGCAGGCACGGCACGTCCCACCGGAATGCCGGACCTGAATCCGCAATCGACGCAAAGGATGCTGACCGTGTCCATCACGTTTGACTCTTCGACCCCCGAAGGCGCCGAGGACTACCTCCAGATCCTGGCACCCGACGGCACCCGCCACCCCTGCCCCGAGCTTGACCATTGGGTGGAGGAGATCGATATCCCGGCCCTGGAAAACCTCTACATCGACATGGCCTGCATCCGCCGCCTCGACACGGAGGGCACAGCCCTGCAGCGCCAGGGCGAACTGGGGCTTTGGGCACCGCTGCTCGGGCAGGAAGCCGCACAGATCGGCTCCGGCCGGGCGCTGGAACACGACGACTTCATCTTCCCCTCCTACCGCGAACACGGCGTGGCCTATTGCCGGGGCATCGACCCGCACGATTTGCTGCGCATGTGGCGCGGGGCGGCCCCCAGCGGCTGGAACCCCTACGAGGTCAACATGGCCAACCAACAGATCGTCATCGGGGCACAGACCCTGCATGCGGCCGGCTACGCCATGGGACTGAAATTCGACGGCTCGTCCGCAGCGGCCATCACCTACTTCGGGGACGGGGCCACCAGCCAGGGGGATGTCAGCGAGGCCATGGTCTTCGCCGCCAGCTACCAAGCACCGGTGCTGTTCTTCTGCCAGAACAACCACTGGGCCATCTCCGAACCGGTCACACGGCAAACCGCCGGCTACATCGCCGACCGGGCCAAGGGCTTCGGCCTGGCCACCTGGCGGGTGGACGGCAACGACGTCGTCGCCGTGCTGGCCGCCACCCGTGCGGCCCTGGCCCACGTGCGCACCGGCAGCGGCCCGGCATTCATCGAGGCCGTCACCTACCGGATGGGTGCACACACCACGGCGGACGACCCCACGCGCTACCGCGACGCCCTGGAGCTCGAGGAATGGGCCGCGAAGGACCCGCTGGACCGGGTTGCCGCGCACCTGGACACCCTGGGCGCCGACCTGGCCGCACTGAAGGAACGGGCCAAGCAGGCCACCGACGACATGGCCGCCGGGCTGCGCGAGGCCATCACCACGATGCCCGACCCCGGGGTCGAGGACCTCTTCGACCACGTATACAGCCATCCGCATTCCTGGCTTGAGGAGCAACGCGAGAACTACGCCAACTACCTTGCCGGCTTTTCCGAGAATGTGCAGGCCTCCAAATGAAAACCATCACCTTCTCCCAGGCCCTGAACACCTCGCTGCGCGACTCCATGGAACACGATGCGAAGGTCGTGCTCATGGGCGAGGACATCGGCAAGCTCGGCGGCGTCTTCCGCATCACCGACGGATTGCAAAAGGACTTCGGGGAGCACCGGGTCATCGACACCCCGCTGGCCGAGTCCGGCATCGTGGGCGCCGCCATCGGGCTGGCCTTCCGCGGGTACCGCCCGGTGGTGGAGATCCAGTTCGACGGATTCGTCTACCCGGCCTTCGACCAGATCGTCTCGCAGCTGGCCAAGATGCACTTCCGCTCCCGCGGCAACGTCAAGCTCCCGGTGACCATCCGCATCCCCTTCGGCGGGGGCATCGGCTCCCCGGAGCACCACTCCGAATCGCCCGAGGCCTACTTCGCCCACACCGCCGGCTTGCGCGTGGTCTCCCCGTCGAACCCGCAGGACGCCTACACGATGTTGCAGCAGGCCATCGCGGACGACGACCCGGTGATCTTCCTGGAACCCAAGCGGCGCTACCACGTGCGCGGGGAGGTGGACACGGATCTGGTTCCGGAGCCCGGGTCCCTGTACCGGGCCAAGGTGGCGCGCGAGGGTGCCGACCTGACCCTGATCGCCTACGGACCGCTGGTGAAGACCGCTCTGGATGCGGCCGATGCCGCGGCGGACGAGGGCATCGACATCGAGGTCATCGACCTGCGCAGCATCGAACCGGTGGACTTCGCCACGCTGAGCACCTCGGTGCGCAAGACCGGGCGGGTGGTCATCACCCACGAGGCCGGGAAATTCGCCGGCATCGGGGCCGAGCTTGCCGCAAGCCTCACCGAGCGCTGCTTCGACCACCTGGACCACGCCCCGGTGCGGGTCACGGGATTCGACATCCCCTACCCGCCGGCGAAGCTGGAGAATCACCACCTGCCCGATCTTGACCGGATCCTTGACGGGGTCGACCGTGCCATGAGGCGCACCGCGCCGCTGCTGGGAGAGGACGGATGAGCAACATCATGGAGAAACTATTCAACCTTCCGGATCTCGGCGAGGGCCTGACCGAATCCGAGATCCTGTCCTGGCACGTGGCCGAGGGCCACACCGTTGCGCTGAACCAGGTGATTGCCGAGGTGGAGACGGCCAAGGCCATCGTGGAACTTCCTTCCCCGTTTTCGGGCGTGGTGAAAAAGCTCTACGAGCCGGTGGGTGCCGTGGTGAATGTCGGCAGCCCGCTGATTTCCTTTGACGTGCCGGACCACTCCGGTACCGCCGCCCGTGACCCCAAGGAACCTGCGGGGGGCACGGCCCGGGAACCATCCGGGGGCGCGGCCCAGCGCCAGCCGACCCTGGTCGGTTACGGGGCCGCAGCAGAACCCGGAGGACGTCCGGCCCGCCGGGCACGCGTGGGTGCCCCGGCGCCCGTGGCCGCGGCGGCACCCGATCCGGTGCCGGCCGGCCGGGATTCACAGGCGGGAGCCCCGGTTTCCGCTGATTCCGGCCCGGGCCTGCGCCTGGTCGAGCCGCACGACCCGGCCCCGCAAGGCATTGGCTACCTGCGGGCCACCCCGCCGGTGCGCAAGCTCGCCAGGGACCACAACATCGACCTGCGTTCGCTGCGCGGCACCGGCACCAACGGCCTGATCACCCGCCAGGACGTGGTGCAAGCACTCGAGGCAACGGCGATCCCGGAGGCATTGCCGCAGGGGCCGGTCCCGCAGGCAGCTGCCGCGGGGGAGACGCGCACCCCGATCAGGGGCGTGCGCAAGGCCACTGCCGCGGCCATGGTCGCCAGCGCCTTCACCGCCCCGCACGTCACCGAGTTCCTGAGCGTGGACGTCACGGAGACCATGGCGCTGCTCGAGCGGCTGCGTGCCTCGAGGCGTTTTGCCGACGTGAAGATCACCGTGACCACCCTGGTGGCCAAGGTGGTCACCCTCGCCCTGGCCAAGCACCGCACGCTGAACTCCCGTTGGGACGAGGAACACGGCGAAATCGTCGAGTTCGGGCACGTGAACCTCGGCATCGCCGCGGCCACCGGGCGCGGGTTGATGGTCCCGGTCATCCACAACGCCCAGGACCTTGATCTGGCCCAGCTTGCCGCTGCCTCTGGGGAGTTGACCCGAGCTGCCCGCGAGGGAACGATCACCCCGGCCCAGCTGGGCGGCGGGACCTTCAGCATCAGCAACGTGGGTGTCTTTGGCATCGATGGCGGAACCCCGATCCTGTCGCCGGGCCAAGCCGGAATCCTTGCCGTGGGCCAGGTGCGGAAGATGCCATGGGAACACCTTGACGAGATCGCGCTGCGGCAAGTCATGGTGCTTTCACTGTCCTTTGACCATCGGTTGGTTGACGGCGAACAGGGCGCCAGGTTCCTCTCGGAAGTCGGAGCGATCCTTGAGGATCCGGCCCTGGTCATGGGTTTGGTTTAAGTGATGCGGACCGGGAGTCTCCCCGGTCCGCAGGTGCTTGTTGACAATGAACAATGTTGAATGTTGTCTGGTCATAAGTTGCAGGTTCATAAAGATTCTGCATCTGGCCAGTCGTTCATTAGTTGTTTCAGAGATTTATGAGTAGTCTCACCTATGAGTGATGAGACTCACCATGGTCCGGCGAGGTTGCAAAACCCCTTCCCCGCCGGCCAACAAACTCGTTGAGGAGAAAGAATGCGTTACAACCGCACCTCGAAGGCACTTGTGCTTTCCGCAGCTCTGGCCCTGACCCTAACTGCCTGTGGCGGCGGCGGCGGAGAAAACCCCAGCGCAAGCTCCGGTGGAGACGCGTCGAAGGTCATCACCGCGAACTCGACCGAACCGCAGAACGGACTGCTGCCGGCAAACACCAACGAGGTTGGTGGCGGACGCGTGATGGACCTGATCTTCACCGGTTTGGTCAGCTACGACGCCACCGGCAAGCCGGTCAACGAGCTGGCCGAGTCGATCGAGACCACCGACGCCCAGAACTACACCATCAAGATCAAGGCCGGCCAGAAGTTCACCAACGGCGAGCCCGTCAATGCCAAGTCCTTCGTGGATGCCTGGAACTTCGGTGCAGCGGCGAAGAACGCACAGCTGAACTCGTACTTCTTCGAGTCCATCAAGGGCTACGACAAGGTCAGCGCGGAGAAGTCCACCCTGGACAAGATGGAAGGCCTGAAGGTCGTCGACGACACCACCTTCACCGTCGAACTCAGCCGCCCGGAGTCCGACTTCCCGTTGCGCCTTGGCTACACCGCCTTCTACCCGCTGCCGGAAGCCGCGTTCAAGGATCCGAAGGCCTTCGGCGAGAACCCCGCTGGCAACGGCCCGTACAAGCTGGCCGAGGGCGGCTGGAAGCACAACGTGGAACTGAACTTGGTCCCGAACGCTGACTACTCCGGCCCGCGCACCCCGGCCAACGGTGGCGTGACGTTCAAGATCTACAACTCCTTTGACGCCGCATACACCGACCTGCAGGCCGACAATCTCGACGTGCTGGACCAGATCCCGCCAAGCGCACTGCAGAACTACAAGACCGATCTGGGCGACCGCTGGGTCAACCAGGCCTATGCGGGCAACGCCACCATGACGATCCCGAGCTACCTGCCGGAGTTCAAGGGCGAGGCAGGCCAGCTGCGCCGCCAGGCGATCTCCATGTCGATCGACCGCCAGCAGATCATTGACAACATCTTCTTCGGTGCCAAGCAGGTTGCCAAGGACTTCACCTCCCCGGTGATCGACGGCTACTCGGATGCCCTTCCCGGCAACGAGGTGCTGACCTTCAACGCCGACAAGGCCAAGGAACTATGGGCCCAGGCCGACAAGATCGATCCGTGGCCGGCAGACAAGGTCTTCACCATCACCTCGAACATCGATGGCGCAGGCAACAAGGAATACATCACGGCCATGGCCAACCAGATTTCCAATACCCTGGGAATCAAGGCCGAGTTGAACCCGATTCCGACGTTCAAGGAAATGCGTACACTGGTCGGCGAGAAGAAGCTCACCGGCGCCTCGCGTGCCGGCTGGCAGGCCGACTACCCGTCGCTGTACAACTTCCTTGGCCCGCTCTACGGAACCGGCGCCGGCTCCAACGACGGCGACTACTCGAACCCCGCGTTCGACCAGAAGCTGGCAGACGGTCTTGCCGCTACCTCCGTCGAGGAAGGCAACAAGATCTTCAACGAGTCCCAGCAGATCCTCCTCAAGGACCTGCCGGTCGTGCCCCTGTGGTACCAGGCCGTCCAGGGCGGCTGGAGCAACAATGTCACCGACGTGAAGTTCGGTTGGAACGGTGTTCCGATCTACAACGCCATCACCGGCAAGTAGCCCACACCACCGCTTGAACTGACACGTGAGAAAGGGGGGCCCGACCCGGGTCCCCCTTACTTGCGTGGAACTGCAATCCAACGTTCCCCATCTCCCACAAAAACTTCCTTACAAGGAGTAGTTCCTTGATCGACTCGATCACAACCACAACACCCACGGTGGCAGCTCCATGATCACGTTCACCCTCAAACGGATCCTGCAGCTGATCCCGGTGTTCTTCGGGGCCACGTTGCTCGTCTATTTCCTCGTCTTTGCCACACCGGGCGACCCCATCGCGGCGCTGTCCGGCGGCAAGCCGATGAGCCCGGCCGTTGCAGATGCCCTGCGTGCCCAGTACAACCTTGACCAACCCTTCTGGGTGCAGTACTTCCTGTACCTGAAGAACCTGGTCTCCTTCGACCTCGGCCAGACCTTCTCAGGCCAGCAGGTCTCGGACGTCATCGCCCGGGCCATGCCGGTGACTGCACGCCTTGCCGTGATGGCGCTCGCAATCGAAGCCGTCTTCGGCGTCATCTTCGGCGTCTTCGCCGGCCTGA
The DNA here is from genome assembly GCF_001863355.1 of Arthrobacter sp. UCD-GKA. Classification (NCBI taxonomy): domain Bacteria; kingdom Bacillati; phylum Actinomycetota; class Actinomycetes; order Micrococcales; family Micrococcaceae; genus Arthrobacter; species Arthrobacter sp. UCD-GKA. Next base: position 303,030 of record NZ_MOLR01000008.1, read on the forward strand.
AGAAGGGCAAGCTCTTCGATTCGACCGTCCTGGTCGCCTCGCTGCTGGTCATCGCCGTTCCCACCTTCGTGCTGGGCTTCGTGCTCCAGTTTGTCGTGGGCGTGAAACTTTCTTGGGCCAAGCCCACCGTCAGTTCAGGCGCCCCCTGGGGGGATTTGATATTGCCGGCCGTGGTGCTGGGGCTTGTGTCCCTGGCGTACGTGATCCGGTTGACCCGCACCTCGATCATCGAGAACAAGAGTGCCGACTACGTACGCACGGCAACCGCCAAGGGACTGAGCCGGCGCCGCGTGGTCGTGGTCCACATCCTGCGCAACTCATTGATCCCCGTGGTCACCTTCCTGGGTGCCGACCTGGGATCCTTGATGGGCGGCGCGATCGTCACCGAAGGCATCTTCAATGTCCCCGGCATCGGCAACCTGTTGTACCAGGCCATCCTCAAGGGCGAGAGCGCCACCGTGGTGGCAGTCGTCAGCGTGCTTGTGCTTGTATTTGTTATCGCCAACCTCGTCGTTGATTTGCTCTACGCGTGGCTCGACCCAAGGATCCGCCTTGTCTGAGAACCCAACTCCCGAAATCATTGAACCGGTCGCACCCGCACCGAAGGTGCGCGCCGGAAAAATCTCCAGCCGCCACATCGAGCACTACGTGGCTCCGCTGGCTGAAACCCCGCTGCAGTCCGTGGACAAGGTCGACGAGACCGCCGAGCCACTGAGCATGTGGGCGCAGGCCTGGCGTTCCCTGCGGATCCAGCCGCTGTTCATCATTTCCGCACTGCTCATCATCTTGGTGATCCTTGTGGCGGTCTTCCCGGGTCTCTTTGCCAAGGCAGACCCCACCTTTTGCAAACTGGACTTTGCACGCCAGGGCCCGTCAGCGGGCCACCCGTTGGGCTACACCTTCCAAGGCTGCGACATCTACGCGCGCGTCATCTACGGTGCAAAGGCCTCGGTTCTGGTCGGGCTGTTCACCACGATCGCCGTGCTCATCGTTGGCGGCACCTTCGGTGCGCTGGCGGGCTACTACGGCGGCTGGCTCGATGCCGTCCTGGCCCGCATCACCGACATCTTCTTCGCCCTGCCGTTGATCCTCGGCGCCATCATCATCATGCAGCTGCCCGCATTCCGGGAAAACAAGAGTATCTGGACGGTCATCATCACCCTGGCGATCTTTGGCTGGCCGCAAATGGCCCGCATCACCCGGGGAGCGGTCATCGAGGCCAAGAGCGCCGACTACGTCATGGCCTCGCGCTCGCTGGGCCTGTCCAAGTTCAAGACGCTTGTCAAGCACGTGGTGCCCAACTCGCTGGCTCCCATCATCGTGATTGCCACGATTTCGCTGGGCATCTACATCGTCGCCGAGGCGACACTCTCGTTCCTGGGCCTGGGCCTTCCACCCAGCATCATGAGCTGGGGCAACGACATCGCCAACGCACAGATCTCGCTGCGCAACAATCCGGCGATCCTGATGTGGCCGGCACTGGCGCTGTCCGTCACGGTGTTGAGCTTCATCATGCTCGGCGATGCGGTCCGCGATGCGCTCGACCCGAAATCACGCAAGGGATAGCACCATGAGCAAACTATTGAAGGGACCATCCGTGAATCGGCCATCCGACGAAGACCGTCCACTGCTTGAAATCAGGGACCTGGCCATCACCTTCTCGACCCCCGAGGGGCCGGTCCACGCCGTGCGCAACGGACGTCTGACCGTGATGCCCGGGGAAACCGTGGCGATCGTGGGGGAGTCGGGTTCCGGAAAGTCCACCACGGCGCTTGCCGCCATCGGGCTGCTGCCGGGCAATGGCAAGGTCACCGGCGGGCAGATCATCTTTGACGGCGAAGACATCACCCATCCCACCGAGGAACGGATCGTAGCCCTGCGCGGCAGCTCCATCGGCATGGTTCCACAGGATCCCATGTCGAACCTCAACCCGGTGTGGAAGATCGGGTTCCAGGTCAAGGAGACCTTGAAGGCCAACGGCCTGGCCGGCAACAACTCCAAGGAACGCGTCGCCCAGGTCCTGGCCGAAGCGGGACTTCCGGATGCCGCGACCCGTGCCGGGCAGTACCCGCACGAGTTCTCCGGCGGCATGCGCCAGCGTGCGCTCATCGCCATTGGCCTGGCCTGCCGGCCGCGCCTGCTCATTGCCGACGAACCGACCAGCGCACTGGACGTGACGGTGCAGCAGCAGATCCTGGACCACCTGGACACCATGACTTCCGAGCTGGGCACCGCGGTCGTGTTGATCACCCACGACCTGGGCCTTGCCGCCGAGCGCGCCGAGAAGATCGTGGTGATGTACAAGGGGCAGGTGGTTGAATCGGGTCCGGCACTGGAAATCCTGCGCAACCCGGTTCACCCCTACACCCAGCGACTGGTCGCCGCGGCGCCTTCGCTGGCCTCGAAGCGACTGCAATCCCAGCCGACCGAGGTCGCCGAGGAAATCAACGCCGTGGTGAAGGTCGAACACGAAATCGTCGACGAGGACATCCTGCAGGTCAAGGACCTGACCAAGGTCTTCAAGATCCGCCGGGGACTGGGCAGAAGCGACGACTTCACCGCGGTGGACAACGTGTCCTTCTCGGTCAAGCGCGGCACCACCACGGCCATCGTGGGGGAGTCCGGGTCGGGCAAATCCACCGTCGCACAGATGGTCTTGAACCTGCTCAAGCCGACCAGCGGGTCGATCACCTTCGACGGACAGGTGATGACCGACCGCACCGAGAACCAGCTGTTCAAGTTCCGCCGCCGCGTGCAGCCGATTTTCCAAGACCCCTACGGGTCCTTGGACCCGATGTACAGCATCTTCAGGACCATCGAAGAGCCGCTGCGGATCCACGGCATCGGGGATGCCAAGTCCCGGCAGAGCCGGGTCAAGGAGTTGCTCGAGCACGTCTCGATGCCGTCTTCGACGATGCACCGGTTCCCCAACGAGCTCTCCGGCGGGCAGCGCCAGCGCATTGCCATTGCCCGGGCGTTGGCGCTCAAGCCCGAGGTGATCATTTGCGACGAAGCGGTTTCGGCCCTGGATGTGTTGGTGCAGGCACAGATCCTGAACCTGCTCAACAAGTTGCAGGAAGAGCTGAACCTGACGTACCTGTTCATCACGCACGACCTTGCGGTGGTGCGCCAGATTGCAGACGACGTTTGCGTGATGGAACATGGACGGATCGTTGAGCACTCCACCACCGATGAGGTCTTCAACAACCCCCAGAGCGAGTACACCAAGAACCTGCTTCGGGCGATTCCCGGAGCCACGTTGATGCTTTAGGAGAGATTCGTTCCCAATGGGAATTGGGAATTGATATGAAAAAGTGGAGGGGCAAGCCAAAAGGCTTGCCCCTCCACTTGCTTATCATGAATGACTTATTGGAAGGCAATTAGTGCCGGGTCGAACGTCATGTTGGGCGATGTTTCCAAACTGTTATAAATGGGGCCTCGCCGGATGCGCCTACTTACGAGTAGTAATTGGTGAAGTTCAATGTGAAGCAGATCCTTGAGTTTTCGCGGCTGTAGCGTCCATCACGTTTGCGGGCGCCCTTGGAGTGTCGCTGGTCACCAGGCCACGGCCCGAATGGCACGCCAAATATGAAGCGGTGTTTTTATATCCAACCGGCGGAATCGCGGCTATGGTTCTAGATTGTGGGGCATCGCACACTGCATGGACCGCATTCGAGCGAAAGCTCGGTTACATGAAGCTCAAGCTAATTAGGAGGAGAAATGCGTGTTCAGCGTATTTCCAAGGCTGTTGCAGTTGGTGCTGCGCTCGCACTGGCACTGACTGCGTGTGCGCCGGGTGGCGGAAACGCCCCCAGCGAATCGGCAACAACGTCGGCATCCAGCAGCGGGACCAACACCGTCGAACCGGCGAACTCGGGTCGCGCCGATCTTGGCGACATCACGACCAAGGACGATGAAATCAAGGTCACGGTCGGTGCCCCCGAATTCATCGGTTACAACTCTTACACCCCACAGACCTACTCCACCTACAACTCGGCCATCACAGAGCGCGTGCTCTCAGGTTTCTCCTACTTCGGCACCGACGGCAAGATCTACGCGAACGACGACATGGTCACCTACGAGAAGGTCAGCGACGATCCGCTGACCATCAAGTACACGATCAACCCGGATGCCAAGTGGTCCGACGGAACCCAGATCACCACGGCCGACGCCGTCCTGGCCTGGTCCTTCCAGAACGCCAACTTGAAGAACGCCAAGGGCAAGCAGCTCTTCGACTCGGTCTCCGCCGACCTGGGCGACACCGTCCCCAAGGGCCCCGAGGGCGCAGCTGATTCGAAGGAATTCACGGTCACCTTCAAGAATCCCGACCCGGACTGGCAGATCCAGACCTGGATCGATACCCCCGCGCATATCGTCGCCAAGCAGGGCGGGATGTCCACGGCGGAGTTCGTGGACGCGGCTCGCGCCGGCGATGCCAAGGCGCTCACCAAGGCCGCCGAGTTCTGGAACACCGGCTGGACCACGAAGCCCGGAACCCTTCCGGACGCCGAGCTGATCCCGTCCTCGGGACCGTACAAGCTCAAGAGCTGGGCGGCCGGGCAGTCGGTGACCCTGGAGGCCAACGAGAACTACTACGGCACTCCGCCCGCCACCAAGACGCTGACCTTCCGCTTCATCGATGACGGGGCGATGGTCCAGGCCCTGCAGAACAAGGACCTCGACGTCATCAACCCGCAGCCGACGGTTGACACCTTGGCACAGCTCAAGGCTCTCGGCGACGAGGTGAACATCCAGCAGGGTGACACCATGACTTGGGAGCACCTGGACTTCAACTTCCGCGACAAGGCCGTCTTCAAGGATTCCCTGGAACTGCGCCAGGCATTCGCGATGTGCGTTCCGCGCCAGGAAATCGTTGACAACCTGATCGTGCCGCTGAACCCGGAGGCCAAGGTGCTCAACGCACGCGAGGTCTTCCCGTTCCAGGACACCTATGACGAGGTCGTGGGTGAGTCCTATGACGGTCGCTACGACAAGGTCGACATCGAAGGTGCCAAGAAGATCCTCGAGGAGCAGAACGCCGTGGGCACCAAGGTGCGCATTGGCTACTCGGCTCCCAACCCGCGCCGCACCGACGAAGTCGCCATGATCCAGTCCTCCTGCAAGGACGCGGGCTTCGAAGTTGTCGACGCCGGCGACCCGAAGTTCTTCGCACCCGGCGGCACCCAGGAACGCGGCGACTACGACGTGGCACTGTTCGCCTGGGCAGGTTCCGGCCAGATCACCTCGGGCCAGAACATCTACGCCTCGGGCAAGCCGCAGAACTACGGCCAGTACTCCAACAAGGACGTCGACGCCGCGTGGGAGCGCCTGGCAACCTCGATGGACCCGGCCGTGCACCTGACCGAGACCAAGAACATCGAGAAGCTGCTGTGGGATGACCTCTTCGGCATCCCGGTGTTCGCACACCCGGGTCTGTCCGCCTCCTCGGCCGACATCAAGAACGTGCGCCACACCGCCACCCAGTCGCAGATCGTCTGGAACGCCGAACAGTGGGTACGCGCTGAGTAATTGCCTACCGGCAATATCAGCGTCTTAGTGTGGGGTCCGGCATACCAGCCGGACCCCACACGCCCTTGTTAGCGACCCTTTCGAGGGCACTCAAGACGGAAAGGCAAGAACCGCGCAGTGCTGAAATTTATCCTCAAGAGGCTGGGAGCCTCCATCGGCATCCTGTTTGCCGCATCCTTCCTCCTGTACGTGCTGGTGATCAACTCCGGGGACCCGTTGTCGGACCTCCGCGAATCGATCGCCGACAACCGCGACTACCTGATGCAGCAACGCAGCGACTACATGAACCTGGACATGCCCTGGTTCCAGCGCTACTGGACCTGGCTCGTGGGCGTGGGCGGCTGCTTCGCCCTCAAATGCGACCTGGGAACCAACATCCAGGGCATCGAGGTCACCGGGCTGCTGGGTGCCGCGGCGTCGTCCACGTTGCGCCTGGTCGTGCTGGCCACCGTGCTGGCTGCCATCGCCGGCATCGCCATCGGCGTCCTGTCCGCCATCCGCCAATACTCCGGCCTTGACTACGGGGTCACCTTCCTGACCTTCCTGTTCTTCTCGCTTCCGGTCTTCTGGGCGGCGGTGATGCTCAAGGAATACATGGCCATCGGCTACAACGACTGGATGAAGGACCCCTCGTTCTCCACGGTCCAAATCGTCTTGATCGCCCTGCTCTTCGGCTTCCTGATGCAGGTGTTCCTCGCCGGGAGCCTGCGCCGGCGGCTGGCCACCTTCGCCGTCTCTGCGGCCTTCGTCGCCGTCGTGATCCCGTACCTGCTGTGGCTGAACTTCTTCCGCTACCCGCAGCTGGGCCCGGCCGCCATCGTGGTCCTGTCCCTGGCCGTGGCGCTGAGCGGAACCGCGATGTCGGTGGGGATCCGCAACAAGTTGGTCCTCTACCCGGCCCTCATCACCGTGGGCCTGGGCCTGGTCATGTACTACGCGACCTTCACGCTGCTGACGGAACCCAACACCTGGGTGTTGATCGTCGGGGGCATCCTCTCCGTGGCGGTCCCCGGTGCCATCGGCCACTTCATGGGCGGGCGCCTGCGCAAGACCGCGATGGCCGTCAGCGCCGTGACCGGGCTGGCCTTCGCCGGGCTGACGGTCATTGACCACATCTTCCGCGCCTGGCCCGGGTTCCTGGCCCTGAAGCCCCGGCCCATCGGCACCATCGGTTCCCAGACCCCGAACTTCACCGGGGACTTCTGGGAGTCCTTCCTGGATCGCGGCGCGCAGCTCTTGCTGCCCACGCTCCTGCTGGCAATCATTTCCCTCGCATCGTACTCGCGCTACACCCGTGCCTCGATGCTGGAGGTCGGGCAGCAGGACTACATCCGCACCGCCCGCTCCAAGGGCCTTTCCGAACGCACCGTGATCTTCCGCCACGCCTTCCGCAACGCGCTGATCCCCATCGCCACCATCGCGGCCTTCGACTTCGCGGGTTTGATCGGCGGCGCGGTGATCACCGAGACGGTGTTCGGCTGGAAGGGCATGGGCCAAATGTTCACCACCGGGCTGCATGCCGTGGACCCCGCGCCGGTCATGGCGTTCTTCCTGGTCACCGGAACCGCGGCGGTCCTGTTCAACATGCTGGCCGACATCTTCTACGCCTTGCTCGACCCGAGGATCCGGGTATGAGCGGGATCAAGGACAACGAGGAACTACGAGGTCCATCGAGCATGAAATCTGATATCGAACCCGGCGAGCAAGAACTTGTCTCGCTGGTTGAGGTCGAAGACGCGGAACTGGCCCGCAAGTCCAGCCAGTCCAAGAGCCAGGGACAACTGGTCCGCCGGCGTTTCCTGAACCACAAGGCAGCCATGATCTCCACCGTGGTGCTGGTGGTCATCACGCTCACGGCATTCACCTCCATCGGATTTGCCGGCATTCCGGGTTGGTGGGGACAGAGCTACCTGAAGTCCTCCAGCGTGATCAACGGCGGGGCACCCACGCTGAGCCTATGGCCCTCCTGGCTCGGCGGGCCCGGGTTCGCCATCGGGGAGCACCCCTTCGGGCAGGACAACACCGGCAAGGACTACTTCGCCCTGGTGATGCGTGGAACGCAGAAATCCATCATCATCGCGGTGACCGTCGGCGCACTGTCAACCTGCATCGGTGCGATCATCGGCGCCGTCGCCGGATACTTCCGCGGCTGGGTCGACGAGGTCCTGATGCGGCTGACCGACCTGTTCATCGTCATCCCGCTGCTGGTGTTGGCCGCCGTGCTGGGCCAGCTGGCCGGCTCCAAGCTGGGCGGCTCCATCTTCGCCCTGGCCCTGGTGCTGGGCATGCTGACCTGGACCGGACTGGCGCGCCTGGTGCGCGGCGAGATCCTGTCCCTGCGCGAGCGCGAATACGTCGCCGCCGCCCAGGCCATGGGATCGAAGACCTCCCGGGTGATCTTCAAGCACCTGCTGCCCAACACCATCGGGGTGATCGTGGTCAACGCGACCTTCGCGATCGCCGGGGCGATCCTGCTTGAAACCTCGCTGAGCTTCCTGGGCTTCGGGGTCAAGGCCCCCGAGTCCTCGCTGGGCCTGCTCATCAGCCAATACCAAAACGCGTTCACCAACCGGCCCTGGCTGTTCTGGTGGCCGGGCATGTTGATCGTGACCATCGCGTTGAGCGTGAACTTCCTGGGCGACGGGCTGCGCGACGCCTTTGACCCGCGCCAGACCAAGAAGACCCGGCGCCGCACCAAGAAGGAAGAGGTATCCGAATGAGCATCCCCACGGCCCATGCCGGCGACACCGCAACGGCCCTGAGCTTCCAGAACCTTTCCGTTTCCTTCGAGACCGAATTCTCCGATGTGCACGCGGTCAAGGGCCTGTCCCTCGAGGTGTACCCCGGGGAGGTCGTGGCCCTGGTGGGCGAGTCGGGTTCCGGGAAATCCGTGACCTCCACCGCCGCCATCGGCCTGCTGCCGCCCAACGCCTACATCACCGGCAGGGCAATGGTGGGCGGCATCGACGTGGTGGGCCTGCCCGAGAACAAGATGCGCAAGATGCGCGCCACGGACATCGCCATGGTCTTCCAGGAGCCCATGACCGCGCTGAACCCGGTGCTGACCATCGAGCGCCAGCTCACCGAGTCACTCGAGCTGCACGGATTGGCCTACGGCAAGGACGCGACCAACCGCGCGGTGGAGCTGCTGGAGATGGTCGGGATCCCCGACCCGCGCAAGCGCGTCAAGCAGTACCCGCACCAGTTCTCCGGCGGCCAGCGCCAGCGCATCGTGATCGCCATGGCGATCTCCTGCGACCCGAAGGTCATCATCGCCGACGAGCCGACCACCGCGCTGGATGTGACGGTGCAGGCAGAGATCTTGGACCTGCTGCGCGAGCTGAAGGACAAGCTGAACACCGGCATCCTGCTGATCACCCACAACATGGGCGTGGTGGCCGACCTGGCCGACCGCGTCGCGGTGATGTTCCGCGGTTCGCTGGTGGAAACCGGCACAGTGGACCAGGTGCTCAACCACCCGGTTCACCCGTACACGCAGAAGCTGCTGGCCTCGGTCCCGCGGCTCGAGGCCGTGGATGTCACCGGGACCTGGGAACCGGAACCTGCCGAGGTGCTGGACCCGGAGCGCAAGCTGGTCCTCGAGGCGAAGAACCTGGTGCTCGAATACGACATGCGCGGATCCAAGTTCCGTGCCGTGGACGACGTGTCCTTCGAACTGGCCCGCGGCCAGATCCTGGGCATCGTGGGGGAGTCGGGTTCCGGCAAGTCCACCGTGGCCAAGGCCGTGCTGGGGCTGCTGCCGGTGGCCTCCGGGGTGCTGGCGGTCCAGGGCACCAACCTGGCCTCGCTGCGTCCCAAGGCCGCCCGGGCGATCCGTGCCAAGATCGGGGTGATCTTCCAGGACCCGGCCGCATCGCTGAACCCGCGCTTCCCGATCGGCGATTGCATCACCGAGCCGATGGTGGTGCACAAGGTCGGCAACCGTGCCGAGCGCATCAAGCGTGCCGAGGAACTGCTCGACGCGGTGCACCTGCCCCGCTCCGTGATCAACCGCTACCCGCACGAGCTCTCCGGCGGCCAGCGCCAGCGCATTTGCATCGCCCGTGCGCTGACGCTTGACCCGGAACTGCTGATCGCCGACGAGCCGACCAGTGCGCTGGATGTCTCGGTGCAGGCAGCGGTTCTGGAAATGATCCAGGAACTGCAGGCCCGCTACGAGTTCGCCTGCCTGTTTGTCAGCCACGACCTGGCCGTGGTGGACCTGCTGGCGCACAACGTGGTGGTCATGAAGGACGGCAAGTCGGTCGAGCAGGGACGGGTCTCCGACGTGCTGCACGCCCCGCAGCACGACTACACCCGCCGGCTGCTGGCCGCCGCCCCGGTGCCCGAGCCCCGGGAACAAGCGGTGCGCCGCGAGGCACGCCGCCTGTTGACGGAGCTGGAAATCCCGGACAGCTGAGGTCCGCACACGACAAAGACCGGGAAACCAAGCAACTTGGTTTCCCGGCCTTTGTCTTGCCCGCGAGGCGGGGCTTGGAATGGAACGTCGGGAGCCTAGGCAAGCTCCATGATGAATTCCTTCACGACCGCGGCGCGGGCGTTGGAGAAGTCGGCTGCCTCGTCAATGACCTTGAAACCACGTCGTTCCAGGACCTTGATGGAGCCGATGTTGTCCTGCGGGACGCGTGCGCGCAACGGCCGGGTCGTGTACTCGGCCAGGAACGCGTCCACGGCGGAGGTGGTGATGCCCTGGCCCCAGAAGCGGCTTGCCGTCCAGAAGCTGATCTCCGGGATCGCTTCGTTCTCGAACACCAGGATGGAGCCGGCAACCTCGCCGTTGTGCTCGATGGTGCGCACGATGACCTTGGGGTCGCTGGTGATCAATCCCCAGTGGTGGTCGAAAACCCCGCGGTCGGCCGGGTTCCGGGCGGTGAAGGCGGCCATGAGGTTGGCTTCGGGGTCCTGCTGGTGTTCGAAGAACTGATCCAGGTCTTCGGGCTGCAAAGGCCGTAGATGCACGGTCACTGCCTCTCTAGTTGTGATGGTCGTCTATGCCCTAGCCTACCCGGGTGAACAGGGCGGACGCCGCCATCTGGTTCAGCAGTTTGCGCAAGCCCGCCTTGGAGGTGCGCGGGGAGTGCGCCGAATGCGCGGTGGAGTTCAACAAACCGAAGGCCGCGTGGGCGCGGAAGCGGATGACGGCGTTGGTTTCCTCGGGGTGGACCTGGTGCAGTTGTTCGGTCCACAGGGCGATGTAGGCGCGCTGGAGCTTGCGCACCAATTGCAGCTCCGCGGCCGGCAGTGTCACCAGGTGGCGGTCCTGGACCTGGATGATGTCGGGTCGGGCCAAGGCAAAATCGGTATGGAAGGCGATCAGCCGCTTCAGGATTTCCTCTGCGCTGCCTCCGGCCGCAGTGACCTTCCGGCCTCCCTCGATCATGTCCTCGCTGACGCCCACCAGCAGGGCGATGAGGACCGCCGGCTTGCCGGAGAAGTGCCGGTAGACCGCCGGGCCGCTGATTCCGCAGGCCGCCCCGAGGTCCTCGAGCGACACCCCGGCATAGCCGTGGATGGCAAAGAGCCGGGTGGCCTCGGCCAAAAGGTCTTCCCGGCGTTGCGCTTTGGCGCGATCGCGGTCGGTCGCAGCCAGGTCCTTGCCTTGTGCCTTCATGCCCCTGCGCTCCTTCCTGCCAAGGTCCCGCAAGCCGGCGAAAGCCGGGCGGATGATGGTGCTCCTGAGGCACTGGACAAGTGTGCCGTACGCCACTAGCCTCGAACTCAGTTAATGATCACTAACAATACGTGGTCGCCGGACAAAGCCCAAGCGGCCCGCAACCGCGGGCCGAACGGGCCCGCAGGACCGGGCGGCCGGTGCCCGCACCACGGGGCTTCGGGCGAACTACCGGCAATCCCGCATCCATGCCTACCAGCGAAAGGGGCACCGGGGAAAATGATCAACCTGGAACTCAACGAGGACTACAAGGAACTGGCCAAGACCGTGCGCGAGTTCGCCACCGAGGTCGTCGCCCCGGTCTCGGCCAAGCACGACGCCGCCCATTCCTTCCCCTACGAAGTCATGGCGCAGATGGGCCAGATGGGCCTGTTCGGCCTGCCCTTTTCCGAGGAATACGGCGGGATGGGCGGAGACTACTTCGCCCTGTCCCTGGCCATCGAGGAACTGGCGCGCGTGGACCAGTCGGTCGCCATCACCCTGGAGGCCGGGGTGAGCCTCGGTGCCATGCCGATCCACCGCTTCGGGACCGAGGCGCAGAAGGAACGCTGGCTCCCGGCCCTCTGCTCCGGGACCGAGCTGGCCGGGTTCGGCCTGACCGAATCCGGTGCCGGCTCCGATGCCGGCGGCACCGCGACCACAGCGGCCCTGGCGGACGGCACCTGGACCATCAACGGATCCAAGGAATTCATCACCAACTCCGGCACCGACATCTCCACCCTGGTCACCGTCACCGCCGTCACCGGGACCCGGCAGAAGCCCGACGGAACCACCGCCAAGGAAATCTCCACCATCCTGGTGCCGCGCGACACCCCCGGCTACACCGTGGAGAAGGCCTATGACAAGGTCGGCTGGCGCGCCTCGGACACCCACCCCCTGCGGTTCGATGACGCGCAGGTCCCCGAGGAGAACCTGCTGGGGGAACGCGGGCGCGGCTACGCGAACTTCCTGTCCATCCTCGACGAGGGGCGCATCGCCATCGCGGCGCTGGGCACCGGGGCCGCCCAGGGCTGCCTGGACGAGGCCACCGCCTATGCCAAGACCCGGACTTCCTTCGGGAAGCCCATCGGATCGAACCAGGGCATCTCCTTCAAGATCGCCCGCATGGCCGCCCGGGTGCACACCTCCCGTCTCACCTACTATGCGGCGGCTGCCAAGATGCTCGCGGGCCAGGACTTCAAGACCGAGGCCGCGATCGCCAAGCTGGTGGCCGGGGAAGCGGCCATGGACAACGCCCGGGATGCCACGCAGATCTTCGGCGGCTACGGGTTCATGAACGAGTCCCTGGTGGCCAGGCACTACCGGGACTCGAAGATCCTGGAAATCGGCGAGGGCACCACCGAGGTCCAGCTGCTGCTGATCGCCCGGTCCCTGGGACTCTGAGGCGGGTCCGGGGCGCACGGGGTGAAAAGTTTGTAGGATACGAGAACAAGAGTCCTCCAGGGGTTGCCTCGGCCGGCGCAGCGGCGCGGTGCAGGCCGAAGCGAGCTCCAATGAACCGATGGGATGCGTGATGGCCATGGCCGAGCAGGGCGATGTACACGAAATCCACCAGCGTGGCCTGTACTTCGAGGAACTGGAAGCCGACGCGGTCTACGTGCACTCGCCCGGGCGCACCATGACCGAGGCGGACAACGTCCTGTTCACCACCATGAGCATGAACACCCAGGCGCTGCACCTGGACGCCGCCTACGCGGCCACCCAGCCCTTCGGCCGCCGCGTCATGAATTCGATGTTCACCCTGGCCACCATGGTCGGCCAGTCGGTGGCCCAGCTGACCCAGGGCACCCTGATGGGCCAGCTCGGGCTGACCGACGTGCGCTTCCCGCATCCGCTGTTCCCGGGGGACACCCTCTACACCCAGACGCACATCGTTGACCTGCGCCCGTCGAACTCCCGGCCCGGGCTCGGGGTGGCGACGTTCGCCCACGTGGGCAGGAACCAGGACGGCATCACCGTGGCCGAGGCGACGCGGGTGTGCCTGATGTTCACCCGCGAGGCCCACGAGAAGCTCCGCAACGGGTCCTTCGGCGCGGACGACTGGCTCTAGCGAGGACTATCCGCGGCACCCCGCAACCGGGTCAGGAAACCGGGTTCAGGGTATATCGGTTTTCCGGCCTGCCGGCGTTCCCGTAGCGGGGCGTGCAGCGGGCCAGCCCGTCGGCTACCAGGAACTCGAGGTAACGCCTGGCGCTGACTCGCGCCAGGCCAAGCTCCGCGGCGAGCTCGGAGGCCGAGTAGTCCCGGTTCGAATCCCGCAGCTGTCCCATGACAGCCTCAAGGGTCGCCCGCGAGAGCCCCTTGGGCGGTTCGGCCACGCGCGTGGGCACCGCCGCCCCGGTGCGTCCGGCCTCCGGAGCCGTGGGCGGTCCCTGGTCCGTGGACTGGGGCAGGCCGGAGCGCAGCAGGTCGATGCTGTGCTGGTCCAGGCCTTCCTCGGTGGAATGGTGGCCCAGGACGGCGGCCCGATGGGCTACATAGTGGTCCAGCCGGGCCTTGAATTCCGCCGAGCCAAAGGGCTTGACGAGGTATTCGATGACCCCGCCGGCAAGGGCCCCGCGCACCGTGGAAAGTTCCCGGGCAGCGGTGATGGCAAAGACGTCAATCAGGCGACCCTCAAGCCGGGTGCGCAACGCGGAGAGTACTTCCAGCCCGCCGATGTCCGGCAGGTGGATGTCCAGCAGCAGCAGTTCCGGGCGCAGCGAGGAGACAAGTTCCATCCCCTGGGTGCCGGTGTGTGCGATGCCCACGACCTCGAAGGCGCCGTGGGCCATCAGGAAGCCGTGGTGCACCCCGGCCACGGAGGGGTCGTCGTCGATGATGACTGTGCGGATCGGGTTCATGCTCTTCCTGCTTTTTGCTTCGGGTGGTTCACGGGTGTGGTGGCCGGGGGAGGGAGCAGAATCGTGAAGGCGGCTCCGCCCAGGTCCGATGAGGCCACCGCAATGGTGCCGCGGCGGCGGGTCACCACCCGGTGGACCAAGGCTAGCCCAATGCCGCGGGCCCCGTCATGGTTGTTGCCCGCCTTGGTGCTGGTGCCAAGCTCCCACAGGGATTCGCGCATCGCCGGATCGATGCCGGGCCCGTCGTCGTGGATCTCGATCAGTACGCTGGAGTCCGTCTCCTCGCAGACCAGCAGCTCGATGCGCCCCTGATAGACCACCGCTTCGATGGCGTTGTCGATGAGGTTGCCCAGGATCGTGATCAGGTCCCGGCCCAGTGAGGGTTCGGAGGGCGCGAGCACCGAGTCGCTGTCGATGACCAGCTCGATGCCCTTCTCCCGGCAGATGGCGCCCTTGGCCAGCAGCAGCGCGCCCAGCTCGGGGTCGGTGACCGAAGCAAGGGCCGAGGCTCCCGTGGGAGAGCCGGAGGTATCGATGGATCCGATGAACGCCGAGGCGGCCTGGGCCTGTCCAAGCTCCAGCAGGCCGGAAATCACGTGCAGGCGGTTGGAGAATTCGTGGGCCTGGGCCCGCAGGGCCTGGGTCATGTCCCGCGCGCCGCTGAGGTCGCGCAGCACGGCATGGAGCTCGGTGCGGTCGCGCAGCACCAGCATGGCCCCGACGCTGGACCCGCCCACGGTGGCGCCGGAGACCTTTGCCAGCAGGATGCGCTCGCCGGCCAGGACCAGGCGCTCGTCCGCGGGCCGTTCCAGCAGCAATTGGGCGATCGGCTGTTCCAGCGCCTCAGCCGCGGGCAGGCCCAGGACGTCCTCGCGGATGCCCAGCAAGCGCTTGGCCTCGTCGTTGGCCAGTGTGATGTTCCCGAGGCGGTCGGTGGCCAGCAGGCCCTCGCCGACGCCATGCAGCAGGGCCTCGCGGGATTGCAGCAGCTCGGCGATCTGTTCCGGTTCCTGCCGGTGGATCCGCCTCCAGACCAAGCGCGAAATGCTGAATGCCCCGATGCTTCCCACGACCGCGGCGGCGATGAGCCATCCCACCAGGATGGGCAGTCGCTCGAGCAGGTCCGCGGTCAGTTCGCTTTCCAGCACTCCCACCGAGGCGGTGCCGATGACGTCCCCATTGCTCCACACCGGAACCTTGACCCGCCAGGAGGTGCCCAGGGTGCCCTGCTCGGTGCCCACGAAGGTCTCCCCGGACAGCGGCACCGAGGGGTCGGTGGAGACCTTTTCTCCGATGCGCTCGGGGTTGGGGTGGGAATAGCGGATCCCCTCGGCATCCGTCACCACCACGTAGGTCACGTCCGAGGCCTGCCGGATGAGCTCGGCAATGGGATCGATGGTCGCGGCGGGGTTTTCCTCGGCGAAGGCCTCGATGACCGAGGGCAGCCGGGCCACGGATTCGGCCACGCCCACCATCCGGGCCTGGTGGGCATCGCGGATGGAATCGGCCTGCAGGTACGCCGCCACCACGCCGGTCACCGAAATCACCAGGAACACAATGCCGACCTGAAGCAGCAACAGGTGCGTTCGAAGCGAGGGGGTGCGGAACATCCAACCATTTTTGCACGATTCCCCGCGTCAGGGCGGGCCCGTGACCATAAAGACCAATACCACCACTACCACCACATGCTTCACGGGAACCGGGGGGCTTTGTAGTGTCGATCACGCACCCTGGTGATCGACAGCACATGCCGCGGTGCCCACTCATTCGCACATCCGGACAAGGAAGTTCCACTCGTGAAGATCAATCGCTCGTTGACCCGCCGCACCGCCCTGCTGGCCGCGGCCGCCGCCACCGCACTGACCCTCACCGCCTGCGGCGGAGGCGGGGGCACCGACGCCGGGGCCGCAGACGAAATCAAGAAGCTGAACATCATCGTCCCGGCCAACCCGGGCGGCGGCTGGGACCAGACCGGTCGCTCCATGCAGGCGGACCTCACCGCCAACAAGCAGGTCGGCTCCGCCAGCGTGCAGAACATCGGCGGCGCCGGCGGCACCAACGGCCTGGCCAAGCTGGCCACCGAAAAGGACGCCAACACCCTGATGGTCATGGGCTACGTGATGGTCGGTTCGGTGGAGACCAACAAGTCCGCCTCGCGCATCGAAGACACCACCCCGATCGCCCGCCTCACCGAAGAGCCGCTGGTGCTCGTCGTCCCGGCCTCCAGCCCCTACCAGAGCACCGATGACCTGATCGCGGACATCAAGACCAAGGGCAAGGGCGTTGCCATCACCGGCGGCTCGGCCGGCGGCGCCGACCACATCCTGATCGGCCAGATCCTCAAGGCCAAGGGCATCGCCCCCGACTCGCTGAACTACATCGGCTACTCCGGCGGCGGCGAATCCCTTGCCGCACTGCTGGGCAACAAGGTCCAGGCCGGCATCTCGGGCGTGGGCGAATACGCCGAGCAGGTCAAGGCCGGCAAGGTCCGTGCCCTGGCGGTCTCCGGTCCCGCCGAGGCACCGGCACTGCCGGGCGTCAAGCCGTTGAAGGACCAGGGCATCGACGTGGTGCTGACCAACTGGCGCGGCGTGGTCGCCCCGGGCTCCATCGACGAAGCCCAGGCCGCCAAGCTCACCGACATGGTCACCAAGCTCAACGAGTCCGAGGCCTGGGCCAAGACGCTCAAGGACAACAACTGGGACAACGCGTTCCTGGCCGGGGATGAGTTCAAGACCTTCCTCGACGAGGACATCACCAAGGTCAAGACCACGCTGACCGAGATCGGTCTGGTCAAGTAACCATGCAGACCGCGCAGAAGAACCTCGGAGAAGTTCTCTTTGCGTTGGTCTTCGTAGTACTGGGTGTGGCGGGAGTGATCTTCGCCGGAACCATCGAGGTTCCGGACCTGGAGTTCGGCATGGGCCCTCGGGCCTTCCCCTACATCGTGAGCACACTGATGCTGGTCATCGGGGCGGGCCTGGTCTTCCAGGCGCTCCGGGGCCAGCTCGGTGCTGCCGAGGACGGCGAAGACATTGACGCAGAGGCCAGCACCGACTGGATCACCATCGGCAAGATCGCCCTCTTTGTCGTCATCCACATCGTGCTCATCGAGCCCGCCGGCTGGCCGGTTGCCGCCGCGGTGCTGTTCACCGGGGCTTCCTGGTCCCTGGGGGCCAAGCCCCTGTGGCGCTCAATCATGATCTCGGTCATCCTGGCCCTGGTGCTGCAGTACCTCTTCGGCGGGCTCCTGGGCGTATCCCTGCCGCGCGGACCGCTGCTGGAAGGCGTTGAGTTCCTCAATGGATAACTTCAATATGCTCATGGAGGGCTTCGCCACCGCGGCGCAACCCATCTACCTGCTTTACGCGCTCTTCGGGGTGTTCATCGGCACCGCCGTCGGCGTGCTGCCGGGCATCGGCCCGGCCATGACCGTGGCACTGCTGATGCCCATCACATACTCGCTGGAACCCACCGCGGCCATGATCGTGTTTGCCGGCATCTACTACGGGGGCATGTACGGCGGCTCGACCACCTCGATCCTGCTGAACACCCCCGGGGAATCGGCCTCCATCGTCACGGCGCTGGAGGGAAACAAGATGGCCAAGGCCGGGCGCGGGGCCGCGGCCCTGGCGACCGCGGCCATCGGCTCCTTCATCGCCGGCACCATCGCCACGGTGCTGCTGACCTTCCTGGCTCCGGTCATCGTGGACTTCGCGATCAACCTGGGACCGGTGGACTTCGTGGCCCTGATGGTGGTCGCGTTCCTGACCATCGGCGCCCTGCTGGGCGGCTCCATCCTGCGGGGCATGGCCTCGCTGGTGCTGGGCCTGTTCATTGGCCTGATCGGCGTGGATGACACCACCGCGCAGCAGCGCTACACCCTCGGCTTCCCCGGACTGACCGACGGCATCGACGTGGTGCTGGTGGCCGTGGGACTCTTCGCCGTGGGCGAGGCCCTCTACGTAGCGGCCCGCATGCGCAAGGGCCCGATTGAGGTCATGTCCATGGGCTCTTCCTCGGGCAACAGTGCCAAGTGGATGAGCAAGGACGACTGGAAGCGCTCCTGGAAGCCCTGGCTGCGCGGAACCTTCATCGGCTTCCCGATCGGCACCGTCCCGGCCGGCGGCGCGGACGTCTCCACGTTTCTGTCCTACGCCACCGAACGCAAGCTGGCCAAGGGCAAGAACAAGAAGCAGTTCGGCCACGGCGCCATCGAGGGCGTTGCCGGCCCGGAGGCCGCCAACAACGCGGCAGCCGCCGGCGTGCTGGTCCCGCTGCTGACCCTGGGCATCCCTACGACCGCGACAGCGGCCATGATGCTCACGGCCTTCCAGCGCTACCAGATCCAGCCCGGCCCGCTGCTGATGGAAACCAACGGTGCGCTGGTCTGGGCGTTGATCGCCAGCCTGTACATCGGCAACCTGATGCTGCTGATCCTGAACCTGCCGCTGGTGGGGCTCTGGGTGAAGATCCTGCAGATCCCGCGACCCTACCTGTACTCCGGGATCCTGGTCTTCGGTGCCCTGGGCGCCTACTCGTTGAACTTCGCCACGCTGGACGTGGTGATCCTGCTGGTCATCGGCATCCTGGGCTTCTTCATGCGGCAATACGGCTACCCCGTGGCACCCATGGTGGTGGCCATGATCCTGGGCCCCATGTTCGAGGTGCAATTGCGCCGCGGCCTGCAGATCTCGCAAAACGATGTCTCGGCCCTGGTCTCCACCCCGTTCACCTGGGTGGTCTACGGAGCACTGATATTGATGTTCGTGGCTTCGTTCTTCATCAAGCGGGCAAAGAAAAAGATGGAATCCGCCCCCCTGGAACAGATCGAGGAGCCCAGCAAATGAGCGAAGCAACCACCCGCCCGGTGATCGTGCTCGGATACGTGCCCGGCGCCCTGGGAGATGCAGCCCTGGCCGCGGCCGTGGACGAATGCGCCCGACGCGATGCGAAGCTGCTGGT
This sequence comes from Arthrobacter sp. UCD-GKA, assembly GCF_001863355.1. Classification (NCBI taxonomy): domain Bacteria; kingdom Bacillati; phylum Actinomycetota; class Actinomycetes; order Micrococcales; family Micrococcaceae; genus Arthrobacter; species Arthrobacter sp. UCD-GKA. The sequence continues at coordinate 322,059 of NZ_MOLR01000008.1, forward strand.
CATCAACTCCACCCGTGCCGATCGCACGGTGGATGTGCACTACGCCTTCGGGCCCGACATGGAGCGCTTGCGCACCTACCTGGAGGCCGGCGGGGTGGAACACGAAATCCGCCAGTTCACCTCGGACCAGCTGGCCAGCGACGACGTGCTTGAAGCCGCAGAGAAGGCGGATGCCGAACTCATCGTCATCGGGGTGCGCCGGCGCTCGCCGGTGGGCAAGATGCTGATGGGCTCCGACGCCCAGCGCATCTTGCTGCAGGCCGAATGCAACGTGCTGACGGTCAAGGCGTAGTCCGCCCGGCGCCCATGAATCGACAGCGCCCGTCCCCTACCCCGGCCATCCAGCTGCGAGCAGGAGGCGGGCGCTGTTGATTTCCGGCACTGCAGCCCATTCAGCACAAAAGATGATCGCCGCCGAGCGTTTTTTGCCGACACGGCGGGACACCAATGGCGTCGGTTCCCGTGCTGCAGGCAACTGCGACTTTATCCATGCTCAAGCTGGCTCGGGACGGGATCCTTTGGAGCAGATCTTTGGTTGTGGATTTCTGGAACAATGACGTCTCCAACTGGCTGCATAAGGTTCCTGAGGTGCTTCGATTTCTAATCGGCGCGGAAATCGCGAACTTCATTGAATGGTGTGAGCCTGAGCCGCGGCCACCCTCTACGAGGAATATTCGGCTCCGATTCGAGATCCCCTTGGCGGTTTTTAGTTTGGATAGCGCCAGTGGCCAACCCTCGCGGCATCGTATCGATTCTGGGTTGGGAGACAAATTGTCGAGCCTCGGTGAGGAGCTGTTTCAAATGAATTGCGCAGTGCATCGGAACCTAGCGGAGCCGTCCTTTACTCGCTCCAAGGAATGTGGATATCCGGGACGCGAATTAAAGAATAACTGAAGGGGCCCGTTATATAAAGAGAATACAGAGCCCTTCAGTGATGTATAAAGAACTATCAGTTCTATTTGTACGAATTGTTGTACGTGTACACATCGGTGCAGTAGCCGACGACTTGGTAGCTTGAGTTGGTCGTGCAGATTTGGAGGCGAACTCTCGCCCCCGCCGGGGGGTAACCGGGCCTCCATTTGGCTTGGTAGCCATCAGCGATGTACCTGTCGAGGTATCGGTTCCACGTGCCGTTTGCGTAGGCGTAGAAACGTACCCTGACGTGGTAACCGTTCTTGACATTCGAAACCCGAATCGTTCCGTCATCTGGGCAGCCTCGGCAGTCCAAGTACGTATAGGAACCTTCGAGTTTTCCTGTCACGCCATTGAAATATAGGTCATAGACTGTCTTGGCCGTCGCCGGTGACGCAGGTATGGCCGTCATAAAGACGATCAGCACTGCTGCTACGAGTGCCGAAATCCTCTTGGATGCTGTACGCATTCGATCGCGCTCCTTGCCTTGGTGGTGTGTGATCAACTCCAGGTATTCCATTGGTGTGGTACAGGTCACATCGTAAGCGATGGACTTTCCCCTGACTAGGGAGATGGCCGAAATGACCGTTTCACTGGAATACGGGCCACGGTGCCGGCATTCAGGATTTTCCGGATGTCCTCCTTCAACCAGTCCCGGTGGCGCCAGCCCATTGGGAAGCCACAGCAACAGCGGACATAATGGGTCAGGTGAACATCGCGCAGTTTTCCTCCCATACCCAGGCCACGGCATTCACCGCCCCGAGACCCGGAACCATCCGGCGCATCACGCTGATCGGCTCCACCGGGTCCATCGGCACCCAGGGCCTTGAGGTCATCGCCTCGGCCCCCGACCGCTTCGCCGTCGCCGCGCTTTCGGGCGGGCACAACCTCACGCTGCTGGCCGCCCAGGCCGTGGCCACCGGCGCCCCGGCGGTGGGCTGCGCACATCCCGACATCGACGCGCTGTCGGCGGCCATCGCCGGGGCGGCCGCCGCCGCGGGCGTGCACGGATACGCCCCGCAGCTTTTCGCCGGCGAGCACGCGGCCACCGAGATCGCCCGTTTCCCGGACGCCGACGTGGTGCTCAACGGCATCACCGGGTCCATCGGGCTGGCCCCCACGCTGGCCGCGCTGAAGGCCGGGCACCTGCTGGCCCTGGCCAACAAGGAATCGCTGATCGTCGGCGGGCAGCTGGTCAAGGCCGCGGCCGCCCCCGGGCAGCTGGTCCCGGTGGACTCCGAGCACTCCGCGCTGGCCCAGGCGCTGCGCTCCGGCACCCCGGAGGAGGTCCACAAGCTCATCGTCACCGCCTCCGGAGGCCCCTTCCGCGGCTGGTCCGCCGAGGCGCTGCGCTCGGTGACCCCGGCCCAGGCACTGGCCCACCCCACCTGGGACATGGGCAAGGTGATCACCACCAACTCCGCGACCATGGTCAACAAGGCCCTGGAAGTCATCGAGGCGCACCTGCTCTTCGACGTGCCGCTGGATCGCATCGAAGCCGTGGTGCACCCTCAGTCCATCGTGCACTCCATGGTCGAGTTCATCGACGGCTCCACCATCGCCCAGGCCTCCCCGCCGGACATGGCCCTGCCCATCGCCCTGGGCATCGGCTGGCCGCACCGGGTGCCGGGCTCGGCCACCCCCTGCGACTGGTCCACCGCCGCGTCCTGGACCTTCGAACCGCTCGATGAGGAGGCCTTCGGCGCGATCAGGCTGGCCAAGGCCGCCGCCGCGGCCTCGCCCACGCACATGGCCGTCTACAACGCGGTGAACGAGGAGGCCGTGGAGGCCTTCCACGCCGGGGCCATCCGCTTCACCGACATCGTCGAGACCATCGAGGCGATCCTGCAGGACTACACCCCCGAAGCCGGGGAGCCGACCCTCCAGACGGTGCTGGCCGCCGAGACCTGGGCACGAAAAGCCGCCGCCAAACGTTTGGAATCACTGTGAGCATCCTTCTTTTCATCCTCGGCGTGCTGGTCATGGTCGTCGCCGTCGGCGTGTCCATCGGCCTGCACGAGGTCGGGCACCTGATCCCGGCCAAGCGCTTTGGCGTGCGCGTGCCCCAGTACATGATCGGTTTCGGCAAGACGCTGTTCTCCGTCAAGCGCGGGGACACCGAATACGGGTTCAAGGCCATCCCGCTGGGCGGTTACATCTCCATGATTGGGATGTACCCGCCGGCCAGGAACAAGGGGGTCGTGGGGGCCACCGACGCCCCGATCCTGCGCAAGTCCTCCACCGGCATGTTCCAGCAAATGGCCGACGAGGCCAGGCATGCGGCGGCCGAGCAGCTGCAGCCCGGCGACGAGAACCGGCTGTTCTACAAGCTCCCGGTCTACAAGCGCATCATCATCATGCTCGGCGGCCCGGTGATGAACCTGCTGATCGGCATCGCGATGGTCGGCATCGTCACGGTCGGCTTCGGCATGCCCACCCAGACCAGCACCGTCGACGAGGTCTACCAGTGCGTGGTGCCCCTGGGGCAGGAAACCACCCGGGACGCCTCGGTCAACAACGGCTGCCTGCCCTCCGACGCACCCGGCCCGGCCTACGCCGCGGGCCTGCGCCCGGGGGACAAGATCACCTCCTTCGCCGGCAAGCCGGTGGGCAACACCGACTGGGTGCAGCTGACCCAGGCCATCCGCGGCCATGCGGGGGAACCTGTCCCGCTGACCTACGCGCGCGACGGAGTGGAACACTCCACGTCCATCACCCCCTACAAGACCGAGCGTCCGCTGATCAACGACCAGGGCCAGATCGTCACCGACGCCTCGGGCAAGCGCGAGACCGTCGAGGTCGGCTTCATCGGCATGGGGTCGAAGGTGGAAAACATTTCCCAGCCAATCTCCGCGGTGCTGCCCGCGGTGGGCACCCAGCTCAAGGGCGTCACCGCCGTGGTGCTCGATTTGCCGGCGCGTGTCGCCGCGGTCGGCAAGGCCGCCTTCTCCGATGCACCGCGCGACCCCAACGGCCCGATCTCCGTGGTGGGCGTGGGACGCATCGCCGGGGAGATCAGCGCGATGGACCAGATCGGGGTGGCGGACAAGGTCGCCTCGTTGTTCTCGTTGATCGGCGGGCTGAACATCGCATTGTTCGTCTTCAACCTGATCCCGCTGCTGCCACTGGATGGCGGGCACGTGATCGGCGCGCTCTTCGAATCGGTCCGCCGGTTCTTCGCCAAGCTCTTCAAGCGCCCGGACCCGGGGCCGGTGGATATCGCCAAGATGCTGCCGCTGACCTACGTGGTCGCAGTCGGCATGATGGTCATGGGCGCGGTGCTGATCTACGCCGACATCGTGAAGCCTGTGTCCATTTTCGGCTGACCTGGTCCAGCGATTCGACGTGGCCCCTTGCCCACCTCGCCGGGGACGGGCAAGGGGCCACTCTTGTTTCCCCGTCTTGCCCCAGGACCGGGAAGGGAGGCCACCGGGCCGCGTCCAAACCGATGTGGAACCGACTCCCTGTGACTTTTCGATGGGGATCCGCACATCTTAGGACTGACCGGTCCGGTCCACCGATGACGTCGCTGGAAGAGCCCTTTGTACTTGGACGAGCGTCCGCTGAGGGACCGGTAGGTAGCGTTGGATTCAACAAGATGATTCAAGCGCGAAGGACCGAGCATGAGCGACTGGACAACAATCACCGCTGCCATCTCAATTGCACTCGGTGGAGACAGGGAACGCGGGCAAGAACTCCTGCTGGACTGCTGGCACGCCACAGTTCCAGCTGACCATGCCCATCGATGCATCCTGGCCCACTACCTGGCCGACACCCAGACGGAACTGGAGAAGGAAGTCGCCTGGGACCGGACGGCACTTGATGAACTCGGCTTCCTGGCGGATGACGCTCTTGCCCCGCTCGGCATTGCCTCTGCACGGGGACTGCAGCCATCGCTGCAGCTGAATCTCGCCGACGGGTATCACCGCCAAGGCCGGACCACACTTGCCCGGGAGCATCTGGACCAGGGCCTGTCGCACGCCGACGCTCTGAACAACGACGGTTACGGAAGAATGATCCTCGCCGGCCTGAGCAACCTGGCCCAACGGATCGACGCGTCGGATCCTGCCTAAGTGCTGGGAAGCTTCCTTGCCCACCGTTGGCCGGCAGTGCCCTGAGCCTCGGCCTGGGCGGTATTGCCCAGGCGGCGGATGGTGGATCGGCGTAGCCATCGTGGTCGCAAGGGCCTTGGCACCCTGTCCGCGATGTTGTTGGCGGCGTATCGTAATGTCCCACCGGCAGACACCCTTTCCGGCAGCTCCAACCGTGCTGCAGTTTGGAGGCATCGAGGTCATGAAAACCCACGGACAGGCCGGGGAGTATCGCGCCGCTCTTGACCGCGCACATGCGCACGCAAGTGGCTGGCTCGAGTCCCTCCCAGCACGTGCCGTCGGTCCCCGGATGAACGCCGACGAGCTGTTCGCCAAGTTCTCGGCACCCCTGCAGGAGCAACCAATGGACGCGGGCTCCGTCGTCGACGAACTCGCACGCCTCGCGGAGCCAGGGTTGATGGCGATGCCCTCGGGCCGGTTCTTTGGCTGGGTCATTGGTGGCACTCTCCCTGCTGCACTGGCTGCGGACTGGTTGGTCAGTGCCTGGGACCAAAACGCGGCCATGCGCTTTGCCACTCCGGCCACCGCTGCAGCCGAAGAGGCCGCCGGAATCTGGCTGCTAGAGCTGTTGGGGCTGCCGGCCGGGGCCGATGTCGGATTCACCACCGGTGCAACAGGAGCAAATTTCGTCGGGCTTGCCGCGGCCAGGGCACATGTGCTCAATGAAGCTGGCTGGGATCTCGACACCGACGGTCTGGCGGGAGCACCCAAGGTGAGGGTCCTTGTCGGCGGAGAACGCCATGCCTCCGTTGACCTCGCGCTCAAATACCTCGGACTCGGCAAGCCTGCCGAGGTCGCGGCCGACGCGCAGGGACGCCTGATCCCTGGCGCGCTTGCCAAGGCGCTGGAGGCTGCCAACGGGCCGGCGATCGTCTGCCTTCAGGCTGGAAACCTGCATTCCGGGGCGTGCGACCCCATGGCCGAGGCTGCCGAGATTGCCCACAGGCACGGGGCCTGGGTGCATGTTGACGGCGCTTTCGGGCTGTGGGCTGCCGCAAGCCCGACGCACCGCGATCGGCTCGCCGGGCTCGAGAACTGCGACTCGTGGGCAACTGATGCACACAAGACGCTCAATGTCCCCTACGACTGCGGGGTGGCCATCGTGTCAAGGCCCGAAGTGGTCCGCTCGGTTTTCGGCGTGCACACCAGCTACTTGGTGAACGACGACCGTGGCCCCGGCGACCCGTTCGAAAAGGTCCCTGAGTTTTCCCGGCGTGCTCGTGGCGTGCCCGTGTGGGCAGCGTTGCGCTCACTCGGACGCTCCGGTGTCGCGGCACTCGTCGACGAGCTGGTTGCCCACGCGCAGGCATTTGCCCAGGCACTGGAGCGCATGCCCGGCGTTGACGTGCTCAACGAAGTTGTCTTCACCCAGGTGTGCGTGAGCTTCGGCTCCGACGAGCGGACCCGGAAAATCACGGCGCGAATCATCGCCGACGGCACGACCTGGATGTCCGGCTCTCGCTGGGCTGGCAAGGACGTCCTGCGCATCTCGGTGAGCAACTGGGCCACGGACGACGATGACGTGACGGTGTCCCTGGCCGCCGTCGCGCAGGCGATCGCTGCCGAGGACGCCGGATGACGCCATGAACCCTGCCCTTTGCCCAGACGAACGCATAGGTGCAGGGGCGCCACGCTGTGGGGTGGACGGTGCTGAGACTGTGGGTTCCCGGTGGATTGCGGATAGACAGTGGGTCGTCCGTGGCCGGTGCGAATTTGGCAGGCTTGTGAATAGCCCTCTTCAAATAAAGGCCTGCCCCGATCACGTGCCATCGCGGCGACAGCCTTGAGGCCCACTTCCGGCTTGAGGGCTTCACAGGAACCAGTCACCTTGAGCTCGTCGAAGCTCCTCGGCAGTTACGCCCCACGAAAGTAACAGCAGTCCCAGCTCGGCTCCGGACAGTTCAAAGTGAGCCAGCAATGGATGAGAATACGGTTACTTTTCTTCCGGCTTGGGCCAATCCAGGGCTTCGGCAAGTTTGCTGGCTCCAGGCAGCGACTGTCGCTCGTCGGGTGGCAATGTCTCGTACGTGTACGTGGATATTGCCATCGGGGTACTGGACCTGGACAAGGCATACCTGACCGTGCGTTCGTTGCGGCTGCCGCAGACCAAGATGCCCACCGTGGGCGCGTGGGCCGTTCGGCGGAGTTTGTCGTCAACGAGTGCAACATAAAAGTTCAGCTTCCCCAGCATGCTCCGGCTGAAATTTTCCGGTCTTCAACTCGATGACGAAATAGCGCAATTGCTCGACGTGGAAGAAAAGCAGATCGATATAGAAGTCGTCACCATCCACATCAAAGTGGACCTGCCGGCCCACGAAGGAAAATCCTGGTCCAAGTTCCCTAAGCGTTTCGGTGATTCGGTCCATGAGCGATTGCTCCAAGTCTCGCTCAGCAATTTCTCCGCTGAGCCCCAAGAATTCAAAGGCATAGGGATCTTTTGCCACTTGCTGGGCCAGTTCCGAGTCACCTGGGGGGAGCGACCCTATGGAATTTGAAGGCGCCGTTCCGGTCCTTTCCAATGTCTTGTTCATGATCATGTTCGCCAAGACATTGCGAGACCACCCGTGCTGAACCGCTGCAGATGCGTAGAACCTCCGCGATTCTTCGGACTCGAGCTTGTCCAGCAAGACAGTGATATGCCCCCACGGCAATTGTCCAACAGSCTGTTGGACAATTTGAGCTTCCTCCGTCCAAGCAGCCGCGAACCCACGCATGTAGTGCAAGTTACTACGGGATAGTCCGGTCATCTCGGGGAACTCCCGGCGCAGGTCATCGGCCAATCGAGAGATGACTGCGCTGCCCCACCCCTGACGTTCCTGCTCGTCCAGATGCGGCGGCCGATCTTCCAATAGAGATCAATGAGGGAAGTATTCACGACCCGTCGGACTCGCGCCCGAGAGGAACGGACTTGTTCCTTCAGTTCATCAAGAAATTGCGCGTAGGCGTAAGGGACCAGCGGATCGTTGGTAGCCATGGGATCAGGCTATGACCGAACCGCCTACGTCGGCTGGCGCATGATGACGGACTGTGGACAGTCGTCAAAGCGAAGGCGGGATCCGCGGCCCCGACAATCGATAGCATTTCTTGCCAAGGCGTTCCTGGCTCCACGAATTTTATCTGCAGGCGTTTTTCTGCCAGGTCTCATGATCCGCCACCGGGGGAGCGGTACCCGCACTCGTAGGCCAGCGCCACCGCCTGGATCCTGTCGCGCAGCCCGAGCCTGCCCGGGATCTTGGTGACGTGGGTCTTCACTCTGGTCTCGCCCATGTACAGCTGGCACCGATCTCCGCGTTCGACAACCCCAGCGGCAGCGAGGAAAAGACTTCCAGCTCCCTGGCGGTCAGCGGCCGCAGGACCTCGGGCAACCCGGCGGGAACCGGGTGTTGGTGGTGCTGGGAAGTTCGTTTGCCACTACTATCGCCATGGCGATGCTGACGGTCGCGGGATTCGTGCCGCTGGCACTGCGCTGCCGGACTCGGCGGCACCCGGCCTCATCGACCGATGCCCTCGGGTCAGGGGAGGTCACCGTATAAATCGGCTGGGGGACTCAGCGGGCGAGTGCCGATTCCCGGCTACGCCGCGGCGACGGGCTGGCGCAGGATGGTGCGCAACTTCTCCGGGGCGGTCCTGCGGAAATCACCGAGGTAGATCTCGTGGTGCTTGCCCTCTAGCCGGAGCCCGTGGCGGGGGATGAACTCGTGGTGCATCCGTTCCAGGACCGGCCCCTCGTCGTCGAAGGAGCCCACGTGCAGGATCTGCACGCAGCGGCCCTCGGCCAGGGACCCAAGGCGGACATCGCCCAGGCGCACCGGCGGATTCTTCGCGCCCACCTTCCCGCAGGCGGCCTCGACCATGTCCAGCTCGATCCATTCGGGCACCATCAGCATCATCGTCCAGTCCCACCGCGACTTGTCGCGGGACACCGTGAACGAGTCCATGTCCCCGGCCCACCACAGGCCCTCCAGGGGCGGGACGACGTAGTCGCGGTCGAGCTCCAGCTTGCTGGCGAACTTCAGCTTGTACGCCACCGGGTACAGGGCTTCGAGCGCCTGGGCAAAGGCCGGGGAGGAGTTCGGGTCGCCGTGCCCGTCAACCATCAGGTACTGCATCTCRGGAATGTCCACAATCCGGAATTCACCGTGTTTCGCCCGGTAGCCGTCAAGCGTCTTCTTGAAGTCGATTTTCGCTGCCAAATGGATCCTAGTGTTCGGGAGACGGGCCTGGACCTATCCTTGGCTCAGGGACGCGGGGCCGAGATGAGCCAGCGGTGGCCATCGGGGTCGGTGATCGTGGCCGATCCCTGGTCCAGGGCGTTCCCCTGTCCGGCCTGCGTGCCTCCGCCGGCCACTGCGGCCGAAACGATCCGCTCCGCTTCGGCATGCGAGTCGGCATGGTGCGTGAGCGTTACCGATGAGGTGCCGACGTGCGGGTCTCCGGCGCCCACGTCCTTGGCGAGAACGGGCTCCTGCATCAGGCAGAGCCGGGAGGCGCCGTTGGCGGGCACGAAGTCGATGTACTTGTTGCCATAGTCCCTGTCCACGCTCATCCCCAGCGCGGTGTAGAAGGCCTTCGAGGCCTTGGGCTCCCTGACGCCGAGGATCACCGTGGTCTCGGTGGGCCGCGCGACACCTTCCGGGGAGGTGGTGTCCTTTCCTGCGGCTGCAAGTTTCCAGACGGTCCCGTCCGGTGCCATGAATGAGCCGGAGAAGGAGCCGAACAGTGCCTTCCGGGCGGGCTTGAAGATGTCGGCGCCGTGGGTGGCGGCGGCATCCATCACGGCCCGGACATCGCTGGGCCCGGGAAGGATGTAGGTCAGCACGGAACGCTGGTAGGCGGCACCGGGAATGCCGGAGGCGGCGGACGGTTCGGCGGGTTGGGCCGGAATGAGCTCGAGGCGCCCGGTCCCGTGCAGGTCAATGGAGATGGATTCGCCGTCAGCCGTGGTCGGAGCGGAGAAAACGTTTCGGTAGAAGTCGGCGGCCGCGGGCACGTCGAGGCAGGAAACGGAGAGGGAATTCAGGGAGAAGGACATGGATATTCCTTAGGAATCGGAGGGGCCGGTTGCCGCGCGAGCGATGAGTTCGGCCAGCTGGTCCCAGGCCTTCTCGGTGGCGTTGTGCAGTGCGTAGGAGGTCGGCCACAGCCCGTCGCTGGCATCCAGCTCGGCATGGGGACTGAATCCGAAGGTGGAGTAGCGCTGCTTGTCCATCTGCCCGCTGCGGAAGAAGCACACGACCTTCCCGTCCCTGGCATACCCCGGCTGGCCGTAGTAGAGCTTCGGGGCCAGGTCCGGGGCCACCTCGGCGACGAGCGAGTGGAGGCGCTCGGACATCTGCCTGTCGCCCTCGGGCATCGCGGCGATCTTGGCCGACACGTCGGCGGCATCCGCTGCGGCCTTCTGGGCGGCACTGGCCCGCTTGGCCTCGGTCTTCAGTTCCTTGGCGCGGGACTTCATGGCCTCGCGTTCCTGGGCGGAGAAGCTTCCGTCGGCGGCGCTCGAATCTGGGTCGGGCATGGTCTAGTTCCTCCGTGGGGTTGCCTGGATGTTCCTGCAACCCATCCTACGGAGGATGTGTCCCGGTGGCTTCTCGAATCCTGACCGGTTCGGATCCCACCCGTTCTGCCCGCCAGGGGGCGGGCCCCGGGACCCGGAAGGACGCGTTTGGCGGCCCCACGGTTTAGGCTGGACCCCATGAGTGTTTTCGCAGTTGAATACGTGTACGCCGTCGGTTCCGAAGCCACGCGCGATGAGCATCGCCCCCAGCACCGTGAATTCCTGTCCGGCCTCGGCGCCAACGGAGACGGCCTCGCCCTGGTCGCCTCCGGCCCCTACGTCGATGGTTCCGGCGCCCTGTTGTTGATTTCCTCCCCGACCCAGGCCGCCCTGGCCGAGACCCTGGCCGGCGACCCCTTCGCGGTCCATGGCGCCATTGCGGTGCTGCGGATCACCGAATGGAGCCCCGTGACCGGTGAGCTCGCTCACCACGCCTGATCCTCCAAACCCCGCGTGATCACGGCCGATTGGCGCCGTGCCGGCGCCGGGGGCTTCGCCCTGCGAGATTTGGGCCCCGCAAGCGGGCGCGCAGGGGGATAATGGAAAAACCTTCCACACTCAACATCACGGAGGAAATCTTGACCTCGATCCCGGTCAGCCTCGGCATGCCATCGGCACCGCCACCGATCCTTGCCCCGCGACGCAAGACCCGCCAAATCAAGGTGGGCTCCGTCGGCGTAGGCTCGGACAGCCCCATTTCCATCCAGTCGATGACCACGACTCCCACCACCGACATCAACGCCACGCTGCAGCAGATCGCCGAACTCACCGCCACCGGCTGTGACATCGTGCGCGTTGCCTGCCCCTCGGCCGACGACGCCCTGGCGTTGCCGATCATCGCGAAGAAGTCGCAGATCCCGGTGATCGCCGACATCCACTTCCAGCCGAAGTACGTGTTCGCAGCGATCGACGCCGGCTGCGCCGCCGTCCGCGTGAACCCGGGCAACATCCGCAAGTTCGACGACCAGGTCAAGGAGATCGCCGCCGCCGCCAAGGCCGCCGGCACCTCCATCCGCATCGGCGTCAACGCCGGCTCGCTGGATCCGCGCCTGATGGAGAAGTACGGCAAGGCAACCCCCGAGGCGCTGGTCGAGTCCGCCGTCTGGGAAGCCTCGCTCTTCGAGGAACACGACTTCCACGACTTCAAGATCTCCGTCAAGCACAACGACCCGGTCATCATGGTCCGCGCCTACGAGCTGCTGGCCGAACGAGGCGACTGGCCGCTGCACCTGGGCGTCACCGAGGCCGGACCGGCCTTCCAGGGCACCATCAAGTCGGCCACCGCCTTCGGCGCCCTGCTGTCCAAGGGCATCGGCGACACCATCCGCGTCTCGCTCTCGGCCCCTCCGGTCGAGGAAGTCAAGGTCGGTGCGCAGATCCTGCAGTCGCTGAACCTGCGCCCGCGCAAGCTCGAAATCGTCTCCTGCCCCTCCTGCGGCCGCGCCCAGGTGGATGTCTACACGCTGGCCGACCAGGTCACCGCCGGGCTCGAGGGACTCGAGGTTCCGCTGCGCGTTGCCGTCATGGGCTGCGTCGTCAACGGGCCCGGCGAGGCCCGCGAGGCCGACCTCGGTGTGGCCTCCGGCAACGGCAAGGGCCAGATCTTTGTGAAGGGCCAGGTCATCAAGACCGTGCCCGAAGACCAGATTGTTGAGACACTGATTGAAGAGGCGATGCGCATCGCCGAGGAAATGGGGAACGCGGATGGAGAAAATCCTGTCCAAAGTGGCCCCGTGGTTACCGTCGGCTAGACGTAACCCGGGGGCAGGAGAGCTTCTGGCACCAGGTATCCGCGTCCTCGACGACGCGGACACCGCCTCTCTCCGTGCCCTCGTTTCGGCCGACCCGGTCGCCAACATCTTCATGGATGCTCAACTGGCCGTCACCGGCTCGGCCCGCCCCGGCCTGGGCGGCTCGCTGGTCATCGGCCGCTTCGAGGGGGCCCTGCTGGTCTCGGCCTGCTGGATCGGGGCCAACATCGTCCCGATCAACATCACCGCCGACGACGCCGAGGAATTCGGGCTGGCCGTCAGGTCGCTGAACCGCACCTTCGCCTCATGCTTCGGCCCGGCCGAAGCGGTCATGGGGATGTGGAAGGTGCTCGCCGAGGGCCCTCAGCAGGCCTTCAGCGTCCGGCCCAGCCAGCCGCTGATGACCCTGACGGGCGCCCCGGCGATCGAACCGAACCGGACGCTGCGCGCCAGCCATGCGGGGGAGTACGAGCTGGTCCTGCCCGCCTGCGCCAAGATGTTCGAGGAGGAACTCGGGTACTCCCCGCTGGCCAACGGCGGGTCGTTCTACCGCTCCCGGGTCCGCTCACTGATCCATTCCGGGCATTCGCTCATCGACCTCGACGAGGGCGGGGCGATCCGCTTCAAGGCCGAGCTGGGCACCGTCACCACGCGGGCCACGCAGATCCAGGGCGTCTGGATGAGCCCGGAGCACCGAGGCAAGTCCATGGCGGCCGGCTACATGGCGGCCGTTGCCGACTACGCACTGCGCCTGGCGCCGACCACCAGCCTCTATGTCAACGACTACAACGCACCGGCCATTGCGACGTACCGCAAGGTCGGCTTCGAAGAGGTCGGCGAATTCGCCACCATCCTCTTCTGACCCGCCGGCACCCCCGGTATCGACCGACCACCGACACAGCGCACCGCACCGCGGTCAGCCGACCGGAAAGCCAGACGTGACGTCCCCACCACCACGGACCAACGAATCCCGCCCCAGGGCCATCACCGCCCTGGCCACCGCCGGCCTGCTGCTGGCGATGGCCGGCTGCACCAGCGCCCCGGCACCGGCCACCCCGACGCTCCAGGCACCGGTGACGGTCCCCGGCCCCGGAAGCGCCCCGGGCTCTACCACCGGGTCACCAAGCGGCACCACGGAACTTGCGTACCTGGATGCCGCAGCGCTCAAGGGTGCCGTGCAGCAGTGGGCCGATGCCACCGCAGGCACGAAGGTCAATGACCAAGACGCCCTGCGCGGCCACTTGCCGGCGGCCGAGAAATGGCTCGAGGGCATCACCGTGGTCCCGGCCAAGTGCGGGCTTTACGGCATCGGCAGCCTCAAGGAGCAGCTGGACCAGGCCGCGATGGCGGCCGCTGTGCTTCCGCCCGAGGCCGGCGGGGACCTGACGGTGGCCTCCTACCGGGACCGCGACGCCCTGGTGGCCGACGTGGCCGCGCAGCAGCACCTGGACGAGTCCTGCGGCAAGTACACCGTCTCGGCGGACGGCCAGAAGATCACCTCCACGCTGTCGCGCCTGGAAGCCACCAGCTCGGCCCCGTACACCTCGGCAACCATGCTCGAAAGCGTCAACGGGAAGGCCAAGACCCGGCGGGTCTCGGTGCGGGCCATCGACGGGCACACGATGCTGACCGCCACCAGGACCGTGAAGGGGACCGCGGAGGAAACCACCGCCCTGGCGCTGGCCGACGTCGAATCGATGCTGGGGATCCTGCGCGGCATCGGGCCCGCGGCGGCTGCGGCCTCGTAGGGGACTGAGCCGCGGTTGCCACGCAGCAACCGCCCCTGGCGGCGCGCCCGGGCCCCGGTGCGGGTTCCCCAACCGTCACCTCCTTCTCCTAGGCTTGGAATTCGGCCGACGGAGCATCCGCATCCCGTTGCCACCCGCACTGCCCCGCACCCGATGAGGATTCTTCGTGAAAAAACGCGCCCTGATGTTGTTCCCGCTCGCCGCCGCCCTGCTGCTGACCGGCTGCGCCGACGCCGGCTCCACCGCCGCGGCGGCCGGGCAGCTGGATGCCCAGGCGCTCTCCGAGATCGCCAACGAGGTCGCAGGGGACAACGAGAAGGCGGTCATTGTCGACAAGGAATCGCTCAAGGCCCAGGTTCCGCTGGCCGAAAAGGCACGCAAGGCCATGAAGGTCACCCCGGAATCCTGCACGGAATTCGTCGCCGGGGACATTGCCGAGGAACTGGAAAAGATGAATGTGGTTTCGGTGTCGCTGCCCGGGGCCACACAGCTCCAGGGGGTTCAGGTGGGCCTGGCCTCCTACGCCGAACCGGCCGATGCGGCGGCCAACATGGCCCAGGCCGAGGAGATCCTCAGGGACTGCGCCAACTTCTCCTTCTCGCTGCAGGGCCAGGAAACCACGATGGGCGTGAAGCCGCTGGCAGCCAAGACCGCCGCGTCGAAGACCTCCGCCATCCAGACCAGCACCAGCGCCGGGGACATCACGATCTCCACGGTGTCGGTCAATGCGCTGGAGGGGCAAAACGTCGTCACGGTGGCCGTCATGGGCGGAACCGACAGCCGGCAGGACATCGCCCAGGCCCAGGAACTCGCCGACACCGTGCTCAAGCTCGTGCAAGAAAAGACCTCCTAGGCACCGGGCCCAACCTACGGGGAAACCTTTCCCGAAGAATTCCTCTTTTGACTGGTTTTAATGGGTATTGTGTTGCCCATGGCTGCACACCAGGTGGCCGGCACCGTGTTTCACACACGTCTCGGGGGAGAACATGAAAAAAACAACATGGTGGGCCTTGCCCATCGCCGCAACGCTTGCCGTCACCGGGTGCGGAGGAGGTGCGGCTCCCGAGGAGGCCGCGCAGCCGAGCCAAACCGCCGGCGCCGAAGCGCTGCCGAGCTCACCTGCACCATCCAATGAACCGGGAGCCACGGACCAGGCATTCGCCGCACCCACTGCACCAAGCAGCAGCGCCAGCGCCGAAACCACCCAGGGTTCCCGGGAATCGAAGGCCACCGCCGGCCGGCAGCTCACGGCCAAGGAACTGGGCAAGGTGGCCAAGGCCATCAGCACGGCGGGTGGCCAGGACGGAACCAAGATCCTTCAGGACGCGGAACTGCGGGCCAGCATGCCGACGATCGAGGAAATCCTCGCGGGCATGAAGGTCGAGCCGGCCGAATGCGGTTCATTCGCCGTGGCCGGCGCGAGCGGGATGATGGACCGGGTCACCATGGCTGCCGTCGTTTTTCCCGCCGACGCCGACGACCTGTCCACCAGCGTGAACCTCGGTTCCTACGATTCGGCCGATGTCATCGAGCAGGCGCTGGCCCAGGCCGAGCAGGGCAGCACCAAGTGCAGCGAATTCACCCTTTCCGTGCAGGGCCAGGAAGTCTCCGCGGTCGTGGAGCCAGCCAAGGCCGACACCTCGGCGACCACCACCCTGGCCACCGTGGCCAACGTGGAACTGATGGGCCAAAACATGCAGACCCTCACCGTCACCGGGTACAAGGGGCACAGCAACGTCTCGGTCAACATCTCCAACCCCACGGACCTTGGCAAGGCGGTCAAGGAGGCCGAGAAATACATCGACCTCGCGCTGCTGCACATGGAAGGCAAATAGGCTCCGCCCGCAGAACGCGCCAGCGGCGGGCGGGTGCCACCGGGGAAGTGGACGCAGGCACCGGGCCGCGGGGACTTCGATGCCAAGCCGCACCCGGTGGGCCACGTAAGATGGGACAAGTGCCTTGTGGCGCCATGCTTCGACCGCGGCTTGCCGTGCGCGTTAGCCATGGCCCGCCTTGCCGAAGCGCGGCCGACCCGGAGTCGACCGCCACGGCCTGCAAGGGCGCCAAAGATTTGCACTCCCACCACTATGTTGTGGTCTGGAAACAGGCCGCGGAAATGGAAAGTTAGCGTGGTCCTCAAGCTCTCCACACTGTTCCTGCGCACGCTGCGCGAAGACCCGGTCGATGCCGAGGTCGCCAGCCACAAGCTGCTGGTCCGCGCCGGATACATCCGCCGTGCCGCACCCGGGATCTACACCTGGCTGCCGCTGGGCCTGCGCGTGCTGGGCAAGGTGGAAGCCATCATCCGCGAGGAAATGAACGCCATCGGCGCCCAGGAAGTCCACTTCCCGGCCCTGCTGCCGCGCGAACCCTACGAGACCACCGGACGCTGGACCGAGTACGGCGAGGGCCTGTTCCGCCTGCAGGACCGCAAGGGCGCCGACTACCTGTTGGCCCCCACCCACGAGGAAATGTTCACCCTCCTGGTCAAGGACCTGTACAACTCCTACAAGGACCTGCCGGCCTACCTGTACCAGATCCAGAACAAGTACCGCGACGAGGCACGTCCCCGCGCGGGCCTGCTGCGCGGCCGCGAATTCATCATGAAGGACTCCTACTCCTTCAACATCGACGACGAGGGCCTCGAAGAGGCCTACCAGGCCCACCGCGCCGCCTACCTGAAGATCTTCGCGCGCCTGGGCCTGGAGATCCTGCCGGTCTTCGCGACCGCCGGTGCCATGGGCGGGTCCAAGTCCGAGGAATTCCTGCACCCGACCCCGGTCGGCGAGGACACCTTCGTGCGCTCGGCCGGCGGCTACGCGGCGAACGTCGAGGCGGTGACCACGATCGTGCCCGAGGACATCGACTTCACCGATGCCCCGGCATTCGACGTCAAGGACACCCCGGACACCCCGACCATCGAGACCCTGGTGGCCTGCGCCAACGAGGTCGCCCCGCGCGCCGACGGCGCCTGGACCGCTGCCGACACCCTGAAGAACGTGGTGCTGGCTGCCAAGCTGCCCACCGGCGAACGCCAGCTGGTGGCCATCGGCCTGCCCGGGGACCGCAACGTGGACCTCAAGCGCGTCGAGGCGAACATCTCCTCCCACCTGGAAACCGGTGGCGAGGTCGAGCTCGAGGCAGCGACCGGGGACGACCTGAAGAAGCACCCGACTCTGGTCAAGGGCTACATCGGCCCGGCCCTGGGCCTGGACAACGCCGTGCTGGGCCTGGAGGGATCCTCCAAGATCCTGTTCCTGGTCGACCCGCGCGTGGTCTCCGGCACCAGCTGGGTCACCGGCGCCAACGAGTCGGGCAAGCACGTCTTCGGCCTGGTCGCCGGGCGCGACTTTGCCTGGGACGGCACCATCGAGTGCGTCGAGGTCCACGCAGGGGACCCGGCTCCGGACGGCTCCGGCCCGCTGGAAACCGCCCGCGGCATCGAGATGGGCCACATCTTCCAGCTCGGGCGCAAGTACGCCGAGGCGCTGGACTTGAAAGTGCTTGACCAGAACGGCAAGCTCAAGATCGTCACCATGGGCTCCTACGGCGTGGGCGTCACCCGCGCGGTCGCCGCCCTGGCCGAATCCAACCACGACGAGAACGGCCTGGTCTGGCCGCGCAACGTCGCCCCGGCCGACGTGCACCTGGTGGTCACCGGCAAGCAGGTCGAGCTTTTCGAGGCCGCGCAGAAGATCGCCGACGAGCTGCACGCCGCCGGCGTCGAGGTCATCTACGACGACCGCCCGAAGGTTTCGGCCGGCGTGAAGTTCTCCGATGCCGAGCTCATCGGCGTGCCGACCATCGTGGTCATCGGCCGCGGCCTGGCCGACGGAGTGGTCGAGGTCAAGGACCGCGCCACGGGAGAGCGCACCGACGTGGCAGTGGACACCGTGGTGTCCGAGCTCATCGCGCTCGTCAAGGGTTAGACATGTTCGACGCGGCGGCGCTGCTTGATGGTTCCGGCCTTGAAGGACTCACGGCCGGAACCATTGCGCTGATCGTGCTCGCCGGCTTTGCCGCCGGCTGGATCGATGCGGTGGTCGGCGGCGGGGGACTGCTGCAGCTTCCCGCCCTGCTGCTGGTGCCGGGCATCTCCCCGGTGCAGGCGCTGGCCACCAACAAGATGGGTTCCATCTTCGGCACCACCACCAGCGCCATCACCTACTACCGCCGCGCCGCCCCGGATTTGCGCACCGCGATCCCGATGGCCGTGGTGGCGCTTGCCGGGTCCTTCGGCGGGGCGATCCTGGCCACGCTGCTGCCCCCGGAAGTGATCAAGCCGGTGATCATTGCCGCGCTGGTCGCGGTGGGGCTGTTCACGGTGTTCAAGCCAACCGCCGGGGAACTGACGGACCTGCGCTACACCGGGGGCCGGCACTACGCGGTGGCCGGGGTGATCGGGCTGGTCATCGGCGGCTACGACGGGCTGATCGGACCGGGCACCGGATCGTTCCTGGTCATCGCGATGGTCGCGTTCATGGGCTACAACTTCCTGGCCGCCAGCGCCAAGGCGAAGATCGTGAACATGGCCACCAACCTGGGCGCATTGGCGTTCTTCCTGCCCACCGGGCACCTGCTCTGGGGGCTCGGGCTCGTCCTGGGCGTGGCCAACATGGCCGGCGGCTACCTGGGCGCACGGATGGCCGTGACCAAGGGCAGCAAGTTCATCCGGATAGTGTTCCTGTCCGTGGTGGGAGCGCTGATCCTCAAGCTCGGCTACGACGTGCTGTTCCCCGCTGCCTGACCGGCCCCGAGGAAGTACCGGATATCCGGCGCGCTCGGTAGGCTGGGCTTGCACGGCTAGATTGGTCCATGACTCAAGACCAGGAGCAGCAGATGACCTTGGCAAGCGAGAACGCCGTGTACCCGATGGGGGACCGGAGCCCGCGCATTCGCGACGACAGCTACATGGTTACCCTCGGACTGGGAATATGGCTCACCCTGCTGATTTCTGCAGGCATGCTGTTGGCCGGATTCGTGCTGCACGCCATGTGGGTCGTTTGCATTTCAATTCCCTTTTTCGTGGTTGCGTTCGCGTCCGCACCCTTGTTCGCGCGCCTGCACTGGAGTTGTTCAACCCGCGCTTCCGTCATGGGTGCGATCCTGGGGTGGGCATTTTTGGCACCGATCTGGGCGCTGGTCAACATGGCCGCGAATGCCCTGGCCGAGGTTGAGGATCCAGATGTGTTCATGCCCGAGACGTGGCTGTGGGCCTTGGTTCCACTGGCCTTAGTGCTTATCGTGGCTGGCATTCGGCAGCGTGCGACCGGTCGAGACCTCCGCTAGCCAATGCTGCGTCCGTCTGTGTGGGCGCTGATCCTCACGCTCGGTTACGACGAGTTGTTCCCGGCTGCCTAGCCGGACCTGGAAAGTTCGCCCGACCAGCACGCGTATCGCGTGGAGTCCCGGTCCTGAAGCTGCTCGTAGCACCGGTCACACCGTTGGCGGCATGACCGGTGCTACGAACGGGTGAACGTCCTGTGAAGAGCGGGGCCCTCGTTACCAAGGTCATTGATTGATATGCCAACCGACCGGCCGAGGATCGCTACAGACCGGTCTTGCCCACTCCGTACTCTGCCTGTTTCCGGGTGTAGCCCTCAAAAACCAGCTGGTCGATCAAGCCCTTGCGCGAGAAAGTCGTCATTTCCAAGTAGTTTTTCGCGGACTTGGCAGCTTGATCATGCCAATCCACTATCACGCGACCCACTGCCCACGTGGCATCGTTTTTCGAATAGTCCTCAAACTCGAGCTGTTCGATCAGTCCGGAGCGTGAAAACGCGGTGAATCCGAGGTAGTTCTCGGCGGACCGAAGGGCGTTTTTGCTGACTCACGGTTCCAGCTTCCGCCTCTGCCTTGGCTTCGGCTTCCGACCCGGCGGCTAACCGGCAGAGGCGCCTACGTCCGCAGGCTTGGGCGCTTCAGCCACGGCGGTGAAGTCCGGGACCTGGCCGGTGACCTGCCGGGCCTGCAGGCCCTGGGCCCAGGCAGCGTTGAAGAGGTAGGTCCGGGGTTCCCCGGCCTGGCTGGCGGCGGCGTCGCGCAACAGCAACGCCAATTGCGCCTCGCCGCTGCGGGCCGCATCCATGGGGTTGGAAATGGCATCGGCCGGCAGTTGGTAGGCGGGCTGCCGGAGCGGTTCGCAGTCGTGGGCCGCATCAAGCTGCTTCTCGAGGGCCTCGGCGAATTCCACCAGCACCTTGGACCTGTTCCAGGCCGCTGTGCGCAGCCCGGCGCTGGTCCGTGCGCCGGCCACGTCGTAGGCGTATCCCATCCGGTAGGCCGCATCGATGACCTCGCCCAGCAGCTGCCCCGAATCCGTTTGTCCGGTGCCCTTGCTGGCGTCCGGTGCAGTGGCCGGGCAGGCGGAGAACGTGAACTCGGGCATCTTCGCCGCGGCGGCCTTGTCCACGGTGGGCGCCGCGGCTGGCGCGGTCGAGGGGGATGCAGAAGCGGAGGCGGCAGCCGAGGTGGTTTCAGCTGCCTGTGCAGCCAGTTCCGTGGCTGGGGTGGGCAGCGCATCGATGGCCGCCTGCGGGGCACCGGCGGCGGAGAGCACGGTGCGGGCCTGCAGCACCAGCTCGAATCCGGCACCGGAGAGCCTGCGCGCCTCTTGCTCGGGGGCGGTGAGCGCCTCGTGCAGCAGGCCGTTGCCGGCACCGGCCAATCGCCCGGAAAACTCGGCAGGCGTCAACGGGGGGACCGCGGAGGGCGGGGCGGTTGCGGCCTCGGCCCCGGTGCCCGCTGGTCCGTTCGCCGAGGCGGCAGCGGCCGCCAAGGCACCGGGTGTGAGTAATTCGACATGCTCCGCCAGCATGGACCTGGCAGCCTGCAGCGCGGCGGTGGTTTTGGCGCCGGTGGAGGTGGCCGGGTGCTCGAGCATGTTGCCAACGGATTCGAGCAGCACGGGCAGTTCGTCGGTGGCTTTCGGGGGCACCTCGATGACCGGTTCGGTGCCGAGAATCCGTTGCCATGTAGGGGAATCCCGGTTCAGGTAGACCCCGGTGCCGAAGGTGCCCGCGGCCACGGCAACAACCGCCGCCGCGGCCAGCACGCGGAGCCTGGTGCGGGGCCTGCGGGGTGCGGGGGAAACGGGGTGCCTGGGGTCCATTGGGTGCTGATCCATCACCACCGATCATCCCATGGACCCGGGTCGAGGGGCGGCAAGCGGGAATCGGGCAGACGGATGGCCCCAAAAGTCGCTACCCTAGTGTTCACAACATCGAATAATGTGGGAGGACTTTCATGACCGGCAAGCCGGCAGACATCCAGCTCGAGGCGGCCCGCCTCACCGAACTACTGGAGCCCACCGTTGCCTCCCACCAGTTGGTGCTCGAAGAAGTCCAGGTGCGCCGCGCCGGGGACCAGCGCATCGTGCACGTGGTGGTCGATTTGATCGACGGCACCGACGGCATCGAACTCGACGCGGTGGCCGAGGTTTCCCGCTCGATCTCCGAGGCATTGGACAAGGACCCGCACGACACCGCGGATCCGTACGAACTTGAAGTATCTTCCCCCGGAACCTCGCGTCCGCTGACCTTGCCGCGCCACTGGAGCCGCAACGTCGGGCGCATGGTGAAGGTCAACGTCATCGGCGAGGACAACCTGCTGGGCAGGCTGACCGCCGTGGACGAGGACGGCATCACCATCGTCCCGGAGATCGAGGTCAAGAAGGGCATGAAGCCCAAGCAGGGCGAGGCCCGCAGCATCGGCTTCTCCCTGATCCGCCGCGGCAACGTCGAGGTGGAGTTCACCCGGGCCGAGGCCGCGGCACTGCAAGAACTAGAGCTTGATCCAGAAGACGACGAAAACGCGGAGGCCTGAGTTGGACATTGATATGAGCGCGCTGCGCATGCTTGAAAAAGAGCGCGAAATCCCGATCGACGTGCTGATCCCCACCATTGAGCAGGCCCTGCTCATTGCCTACCAGAAGTCCCCGGGTGCGATGCCGCAGGCACGTGCCGAGGTCGACCGCCGCAACGGCCACGTGACGATCTTCGCCACCGAGACCGAGGAAGACGGCACTGTCGTGGGCGAGTTCGACGACACCCCCACCGGCTTCGGCCGCATTGCCGCTTCCACCGCACGCCAGATCATCCTGCAGCGCCTGCGCGACGCCGAGGACGACAACGTCGTGGGCGAGTTCAAGAACAAGATCGGCGAGATCGTCTCCGGGCAGATCCAGCAGGGCAACAACCCGATCATGGTCCAGGTCAACCTGGGCGTCGTCGAGGCACTGCTGCCGCCGCCCGAGCAGGTGCCGGGGGAGAAGTACACCCACGGCAACCGCATCCGCTGCTACGTGGTCGACGTCAACCGCGGCCCCAAGGGCCCGGCCGTCACCCTGTCGCGTTCGCACCCGAACCTGGTCCGCCGGCTCTTCGAGCTCGAGGTCCCGGAGATCGCCGACGGCGCCGTGGAAATCATGGCGCTGGCCCGCGAAGCCGGCCACCGCACCAAGATCGCCGTGCAGGGCAACGTCCCGGGCCTGAACGCCAAGGGCGCCTGCATCGGTGAAATGGGTTCGCGCGTGCGCGCCGTGATGACCGAGCTGAACGACGAGAAGATCGACATCGTCGACTACAACGACGATCCGGCGAAGTTCATCGCCTCGGCGCTGTCCCCGTCCAAGGTCGTCTCGGTGACCATCACCGACGAGTCGACCCGCTCGGCCCGCGTCGTGGTTCCCGATTACCAGCTCTCCCTGGCCATCGGCAAGGAAGGGCAGAACGCCCGCCTGGCGGCCAAGCTCACCGGCTGGCGCATCGACATCATCTCGGACGCCGTCGCAGCAGAGTAGCCGCTTCAAGCCATCAGGCCGTCGCGCCCACAGGCCGGTAGGCACCCCCACGACGGGGAGCCAACCGGCCGGGGCCGGCGGTCTTTTGCCTGCCGGGCGCCGCCCGCGGCCCATCGGCACGGAAACTCGATCCACGTGTCCCACGGCACGCTCCATGGATTCCCGAAACGCGCTAGACTTGTCTGTGGTCCACTATGCATAGTGGTAAATCGAATGCAGGAGAAGAACCAACGTGTCATTGCAGCAACAGCCGCAGCGCACGTGCATCGGTTGCCGCACCGTGGTGGACCAGAACCAGCTGACGCGCTGGGTCTTGAGGGCGAAGGACGGCAAGTCCGTCCCGGTGCCCGATCCGACCCGTCGTCTCGCCGGGCGGGGTGCTTGGCTGCACCCCAACCCGGAATGTGCCCAACGTGCCGTACAACGCGGGGCATTCGCACGGTCCTTTCGGACCAACGTGGATGTCTCCTCGCTTGTGGCGGAACGGCGGGCCAAGGAACGGACCCAACCTGGGAAACCGGCCTTCACAAACGTCCAACCTGAAAGCGGGTCAGAAATCTGATGGAAACCCGATGAGTTCCAAGCGATGAGCGCCTAACGATGATGAATCGGTTATGCGTCGCAGCGCCTGTGGCATCCGTTTTGGATGCTGGGCTAGACAGCAAACGTTGGTTCGTACCAAAAACTTTGTAAGAAGAAGTGGTGCGGACCTTCAGACAGGAGAAATGTGGCTAAGGTCCGCGTACACGAGCTCGCCAAAGAGCTCGGAATCACTTCAAAGGATGCAGTTGCCAAACTGCAGGAAATGGGCGAGTTCGTCCGTTCCGCATCCTCAACCATCGAGGCACCGGTCGTGCGCAAGCTGCGCACCGCGTTCCCGAACGCTGCCCCGGCAGCACCCAAGGCAGCCCCGGCAGCCAAGGCTCCGGCCGCCCCGGTGACCCCGGGCGCAGCCGCACCGAAGCCGGCCGGCACCGTCCCGGCCCCGGCTCCGGCAGCAGCAGCCCCGGCCGCATCCGAGGCGCCAGCCGCCCCGGCAGCACCGGCCCCGGCCGCCGAAGCAGCAGCACAGTCGGCCGCCCCGCGTCCGGGTGCCAAGCCCGGCGCACCGCGTCCGGGCAACAACCCGTTCTCTTCCCAGCAGGGCATGCGCCCCACCGGTGAGAACGCGCGCCCCGAGCGCACCGAGCGTTCGGACCGCCCGGCTTCGGCCCCGCGTCCGGGTGCCAAGCCAGGCGGCCCGCGTCCGGGCAACAACCCGTTCGCATCCCAACAGGGCATGCGCTCCGGCGGCCCCGGTGCCGGTGGATCCCGTCCCGGCGGTCCCCGCCCGGGTGGCCCGCGTCCCCCGGCCGGTGCCGGTGGTCCCCGTCCCGCAGCAGGCGCCGGCGGTCCCCGCCCGGCAGCCGGTGCAGGCGGCCCCCGTCCGGCCGGTGCCGGTGGACCGCGCCCCGCAGGCGCAGGTCCGCGCACCCCGGGAGGCGCTCGCGCTACTCCCGGCATGATGCCCAACCGCACCGAACGTCCGGCTCCGGCCGGTGCACGTCCGGGTGGTCCGGGCCGCGGTGGCCCGGCACGTCCGGGTGGCGCACCAGGCGCCGGCGGAGCTCCGGGAGCAGCCGGTGGCGGCGGCGGTTACAAGGGCGGCGGCGGTCCCAACCGCGGTCGCGGTGGAACCCAGGGTGCCTTCGGCAAGGGCGGCGCAGGCCGCGGCAAGCAGCGCAAGTCCAAGCGCGCAAAGCGCCAGGAACTTGAGCAGATGAGCGCTCCGTCGCTGGGCGGCGTCAGTGTGCCCCGCGGCAATGGCTCGACCGAGGTTCGCCTCCGTCGTGGCTCGTCGATCACCGACTTCGCCGACAAGATCAACGCCAACCCGGCAGCTCTTGTCACCGTGCTCTTCCACCTGGGAGAAATGGCCACCGCCACCCAGTCCCTGGACGAGGCAACCTTCGACGTCTTGGGTGCCGAGCTCGGCTACGTCGTCACCGTCGTGTCCCCCGAGGACGAAGAGCGCGAACTGCTCGCCTCGTTCTCGATCGACTTCGACGCCGAGCTTGACGCCGAAACCGAGGACATGCTTGAGGCACGTCCGCCGGTGGTCACCATCATGGGTCACGTTGACCACGGTAAGACCCGCCTGCTGGATGCCATCCGCAAGTCCAACGTCATCGAGGGCGAAGCCGGCGGCATCACCCAGCACATCGGTGCGTACCAGATCCACCACATCCACGAAGAGATCGATCGTGCGATCACCTTCATTGACACCCCGGGCCACGAGGCGTTCACCGCCATGCGTGCACGTGGTGCCAAGGTCACCGACATCGCCGTGTTGGTTGTTGCAGCGGACGACGGCGTCATGCCGCAGACCGTTGAGGCACTCAACCACGCCAAGGCCGCCGGTGTTCCGATCGTCGTGGCAGTGAACAAGGTCGACAAGGAAGCCGCGAACCCTGACAAGGTCAAGGGCCAGCTGGCCGAATACGGCCTGGTTCCGGAGGAATACGGTGGCGACACCATGTTCATCCACGTCTCCGCCCTGCAGAAGCTCGGCATCGACGAGCTGCTCGATGCAGTGCTGCTGACGGCCGACGCCGCGTTGGACATGCGTGCCAACCCGGACAAGGACGCCCGCGGCATCGCGATCGAAGCGAACCTCGACAAGGGTCGCGGCGCCGTGGCAACCGTGCTGGTCCAGTCCGGTACCCTGGCCGTCGGCGACACCATCGTTGCCGGTACCGCACACGGCCGTGTGCGTGCCATGTTCGACGAGAACGGCGACAACCTCGACGTTGCACTGCCCTCGCGCCCGGTCCAGGTCCTTGGCCTGTCCTCGGTGCCGCGTGCAGGCGACACCTTCCTGGTGACCGACGACGAGCGCACCGCTCGCCAGATCGCCGAGAAGCGCGAAGCCGCGGACCGCAATGCGGCCCTGGCCAAGCGTCGCAAGCGCATCACCCTGGAAGACTTCGACCAGGCCGTTGCCGACGGCAAGATCGACACCCTCAACCTCATCCTCAAGGGTGACGTTTCCGGTGCCGTGGAAGCCCTGGAAGATTCGCTGCTCAAGATCGACGTGGGCGAAGGCGTGCAGCTGCGCGTCATCCACCGCGGCGTTGGCGCAATCACCCAGAACGACGTCAACCTTGCAACCGTTGACAACGCGATCATCATTGGCTTCAACGTCAAGCCCGCGGAGCGCGTTGCCGAAATGGCCGACAAGGAAGGCGTCGACATGCGCTTCTACTCGGTCATCTACGGTGCAATCGATGACATCGAGCTGGCTCTCAAGGGCATGCTCAAGCCGGAGTACGAGGAAGCCCAGCTGGGCACCGCGGAGGTCCGCGAGGTCTTCCGTTCATCGAAGTTCGGCAACATTGCCGGCTCGATCGTTCGCTCGGGCACCATCCGCCGAAACACCAAGGCACGCGTCCTGCGCGATGGCAAGGTCATCGGCGAGGGCCTGACCGTGGACTCGCTCAAGCGGTTCAAGGACGACGCCACCGAGGTCCGCGAGGGCTTCGAATGTGGTATCGGCCTGGGCTCGTTCAACGACGTCAAGGACGGCGACACGATCGAGACCTACGAGATGCGCGAAAAGCCGCGCGCTTAATCAATACCAAGCGCTGCTAGTCGACGGTGGGGCGCCGCAACCGCACAAGGTTGCGGCTCCCCGCCGTCGAAGCGCATTAACCGGCATCCGCGGGTGCCGAGAAAAGGAGTGAACGTGGCTGACTCAGCTCGCGCCGCAAAACTGGCCCAACGCATCAAGGTGGTTGTAGCCCAGGCACTGGGCAAGGCCGTGAAGGATCCACGCGTGGAGGCCATCACGGTCACCGACGCACGGGTGACCAACGACCTGCAGCACGCCACCATCTACTACACGGTCTTTGGCGACGACGAAGCCAAGGCCGATGCAGCAGCTGCCCTGGCGAAGTCCAAGGGCGTCCTGCGCAAGGAGGTCGGCAAGAACGTCACCGTGCGCCTGACCCCGACCCTGGAATTCGTCGCTGACGAGATCCCGGTCAACGCCTCGAACCTCGAGGCGCTGCTTCGGGTTGCCAAGGCCAAGGACGCCGAGGTTGCCGCGCTGGCGGCAGGCAAGACCTTCGCCGGCGACGCCGACCCGTACAAGCGCGACGAAGAAGAAGAGGACGACGCCTAGGCGTTTTGCCCCTTCCGCCCGGTTCCCCGGGCAGCACGAAACCCCGCAACGGGAGCCTGGAAACCAGGATCCGGTTGCGGGGTTTCTGCGTTCGGCGTGCAAGGCCGCGGACATGGCGCTACTTGATCGTGGCGGTCACCACCGATCCGGAGGGTGTCAGGACCATGGTGCTGACGATCATCTTTTTGTTTTGGATCGCGATGTCGGCTGCCAGGCCCGCGGGAAGGACCGTGGTGGCGTGGCCGTTGACGATCTTGGCGACGCCGCCGCCGAAGAGCTCGGCCACGTAGATGTTGCCCATGTGGTCCAGTGCGACCCCGGTGGGGGCGTTGAGCCCGGTGGCAACGACCTGGGTCTTCTTGGTCTGCAGGTTCATCTTGTAGACCTTGCCCACGGAGAGGGATTCACCCGGTACCCCCGGCAGGACCGTGTAGTACAGCCAGTTGCCCTTGACGGTGATGTCGGTGGGAACAGGCTGGGCCCAGTAGGTGTGCCCGAGCATGCAATCGGGAACCGTCATGCCCATCTCGGCGGCCATCGCCTGGACCGCCGCGGTGATCGTGATTCCCTCGGCGGGAAGCGCCTTCACCAGCGAGACCTTGCCCTGGTTGTTCACATGCAGGATGGCGTTCGCCCCGGCATCACCGACGTACAGGCCGTTGCGGGTCGGCACGCTGGAGTACGGGTGGGAGAACTCCTCGCCCATGGACTGCAGGTACGGTGCCTGGGCCAGGCAGCCGGCCGAGGCGTCGCGGACCCCGTAGACGGTATTGCCGTCGGAGTTGTGCGTCCTTTCGTACTCTGCCATGTCGGTCACGGTGCGGACCTTGCCCTTGTGGTCGATGGTCTTCAGCACCGCCGGGGTGAGCCCCGGAGCGGGCGGCTCCCCGCCTTCGGAACCCGCGTTCTGGAAGTAGTACGTGGTGTTGTTGCCGTAGGAAACACCGGCGATTTCATGTCCCGGCGCCGAGACCAGCACGGTCTTTTTGCCCGAAGGTGAAATGGAGGAGACCAATCCCGCCATTGCCTCGGCAACCAAGACATTGCCATGTGGCCCGAAGGCAACCTTCAACGGCCCCCCAAGACCCGTTGCAAGCTGCTTGACGTTGGTGATGTCCGGGGACGGCGGAGCGGTGGCTGACTGGGCCGGGGCGACGGAAAGCGTCACCGTCATGGCCGAGGCTGCGGCTACTGCCGCAAAAACGCGAAACTTCATGGTGGAGTGTCCTAGTCAAGAGAACTGGATGCGCCGCAAGCAAGCGGCACGTGAACTGTTGAACTGGCTCGTCTCATCACGCGACATGGCCCAAGGCAGCGGCCCGATGGACGCTGCCGGAAATTGGTGGTGCAAGGAATCATCAATGGCAGGCGAGTGACGCCGATGAAGGAATTAACGAGTGGATGCCGTGAAAACGGTGACGAGGGTGTCGGCGCCCCCAGTTGCGCCCTGCCCGATACGAGTGACCCGGCCGTGGCCAGATAGTCAGAAGGTTATGGCGCGAATGCGGGGAAGTCAATGGAAAACGTGTCCCACTCGTTATTGACATGAGCAGGGATGGCGCCGGCATTTGATATCCCAGGGAAGCCTTGGGGCCGGGCCCTGCGTCGAGTCGGGGCCGGGCACGGACCTAACGGCTCCCTCAGGTGGGCTGGAGCCCGCGCTCTTGCCCGTCCCCGTCCAGCCCGTGGGACACGATGCGGTCGTGGCACGCGGCGGTGGCCTCGGGCGGGATGGGCGGTGCACCGACGTGCAGCTTGTTGCTGATGCCCAGTGCCGAGACGACGCCGGAAACCACCATGAGCACCGCGGTCACCAGCACCACCCTGTGGAAGGCGGCGGTGTCCAGCACCGGCCCGGTGACCAACCCCACCACGGCAATCGCGAGCAGCCCGGCCACCCGGGACACCGCGTTGTTGATGGCCGAAGCGATGCCGCTCTGCGCCGGATCGATGGCGCCGAGGATCGCGGCGGTCAGCGGCGCAACGGTGACCGCCAGGCCCAGGCCGAACACCACGACGCCCGGCAGGATCTGCCACCAGTAGTCCAACGGGTCCTCGGCGAAGAGCATCAGCGCGAAGCCCGTTCCTGCCAGCACCGGTCCCACCGACATGAATAGCCTTGGTCCGTATTTGCCCGCCAGCGTCCCGAAGAGCGCCGAAAGCGCCAGGGACATGAGCGTCAGCGGGATCGTTGCCAACCCGGCGGCAAAGGCGGTGAAGCCCGCGGCTTCCTGCAGGAAGACCGGGATGATGAATGTCCCCAGCGAGATGCCGGCATAGAAGGCCGCGGTGGCCAGGTTCCCGATGCCGAAGTTCCGTTCGCGGAACAGGTGCAGCGGCATCATCGGATCCTTGGCCCGCGACTCGCGCCAGATGAAGGCGGCCAGGCACAACAATCCCAGCGTGAATGGCAGGTAGACCATGGGGTGTGCCCAGCCGGGCCCGGCCTGGAAGATCAGGGCAAAGACCGTCCCGGCGAGCCCGAAGGCCACCAGCACGGCACCGGGAAAATCGATCGGCGTCCGGGCTTCGATTCGCGCCGGGTCGTGCAACCGGGCCAACAGCACCAGCGTGGTGGCGATGGGAATGACGTTGATGGCAAAGACCAGCCGCCAGGAGACGGTGTCCACCAGCAGACCGCCGAGCAGCGGACCGGCAACGAACGCCGTGCCGGTCCACCCGGTCCAGGTGCCGATGGCGCCCGCCCGGGGGCCTTTCTCGAAGGTGGAGGTGATCAGGGCCAGGGAACTGGGGACCAGCAACGCCGCCGCGGCGCCCTGCAGCAGGCGGGCGGCGACCAGCACGGCCCCGGTCGGTGCCGCGGCGCACAAGAGCGAGGCGATGCCGAAAAGGATGAGCCCGATGCGCAGGATCCGCACCCGCCCGAAGATGTCCGAAAGGCTTCCGGCGACCATGATCAGGGACCCGAGCGTGAGCAGGTAGCCGTCAAGCACCCACTGCTGGGTGGTGATGCCGCCGCCCAGTTCCCGGGCAATGGCCGGCAGCGCCACGTTGACGATCGAGCCGTCCAGGAAAGCAACGAAAGACGAGAGGATGGCCACCAAGAGCACGATTCTTTCATGCCGACTCATGATGTTCGTCCCCTTTGGCCTTGGCATCCCTTGCCCCGACCGTAGGAGCCGGGCCCCAGGCAAGTCAATGGCTTGTCGGCCGATCGCCGGATGGGGCCGGGCACGCAACAACGGGCCGCCGTTCCCTGAAGGCCGGAAACCCGAGGCCCGCGGAAGAACCGGGGGAAAAAGCCCCCAGCGAACCGGCCTATACTGGAGGGCGTGAAAACTGCCCCGGAGAACCCCACCCAAGTCATCGGCTCAGGCCTGGTCATCGTCGACAAACCGCAGGGTTGGACGAGCCACGACGTGGTCGGGCGCACGCGCCGGCTGGCGGGGACCCGCAAGGTCGGGCACGCGGGCACCTTGGATCCGATGGCCACCGGCGTGCTGGTGCTGGGCATCAACAAGGCCACGCGCCTGCTGACCTACATCGTGGGCGCCAACAAGACCTACACGGCCACCATCCGCCTGGGCGAATCGACGATCACCGACGACGCCGAGGGCGAGATCGTGCAGACCCGGATCGCCGCCGCGCTCACCGAGGAGCAGATCCGCGCCTCCATCGCCAAGCTCACCGGCCCGATCGAGCAGGTGCCCTCATCCGTCAGCGCCATCAAGGTCAACGGGGAGCGTGCCTACGCCCGCGTGCGTGCCGGGGAAGACGTGAAGCTGGCCTCCCGCCCGGTGACCATCCACCGCTTCGAGGTGCACGACATCCGCCGCGAACGAGGCGGCAAGGTCCAGGACATCGACGTGACCGTCGAGTGCTCCTCGGGCACCTACATCCGGGCCCTGGCCCGCGACCTGGGCGAGGACCTGGCCGTGGGCGGGCACCTGACCGCGCTGCGCCGCACCGAGGTCGGGCCCTACACGCTGGACCGTGCCCGCACGCTGGAACAGCTGGCCAAGGACTTCGAGTACCTGCCGCTGGAACTGGCAGCCGACGCGCTGTTCACCCGCCGGGACTTGAGTGAGCACGAACGCTCCGAGCTTTCCTTCGGCCGGCGGATCAGCGCGAACGAGACCGAGGAAATGACGGCGGCCTTCGCCCCCGACGGGACCCTGGTGGCCTTGCTGAAGAACAAGGGCAAGGAAGCCAAGCCCGAACTCGTGTTCGCCACCGCTTCCTAGCCTGGCTGCGTGCCCGTGTGTGAACGAATGACTTTTAAGGGGTAACTTCCGCCGTGATCGTTGACGGATTCTTCATTGCCGGTGCCATCCTGTGCGCCGTGGCCGTGCTGCTGGGCGTGCTGGCCACCATCATCCGCACCTATCCGGACGACTTCGCGTTGGTCGCGGTCGCGCTGCTGGAGGTGTTCCTGGTGGTCTACGGGATCGCCGCGGCGATCCGGCAGGCCGGGGGACAGGCGATCAGCGGGGAGCCCTGGGAGTTCTGGGGCTACCTGCTCACCGCGCTGCTGATCCCGGTGCTGGCCTTCGTGTGGGCGGTGACCGACAAGTCGCGGTGGTCGAACACCGTGCTGGCGGTCTCCGGGGCCATAGTCTTTGTCATGTTGTACAGGATGGAACAGATTTGGGACGGGGCGTTGCCGGCATGAGCGAGCACGGAAAAAACCAGGTGAAGCGTTCGCGCATCGTGGATGCGGCTAACCGCAAGGACAACAACAAGCCGGTGCGCTCAAACGGCGGGCGCAGCTCGGGCCTGGGCCGGATCATCATCGCCGTGTACGGGGTGCTGGCACTTTCGGCCACGGTCCGTGCCGTCTACCAGATCCTGCTGGACTTCGGCGCGGCTCCGCTGGCCTACCTGCTCAGCGCGCTGGCCGGTGCCGTGTACATCGTGGCGACCCTCGCGCTGGCCTCGAAGAAGCCCGGCAGCTGGAGGCTCTCCTGGTACGCAGTGCTCTTCGAGCTGGTTGGCGTGCTGGTGGTGGGCACGCTCAGCTTCGCGCTGCCCGCGCTCTTTGCCCACCCGGCGGTGTGGTCGCACTTCGGTTCGGGCTACGGCTACGTGCCGCTGGTGCTGCCGCTGATCGGCCTGTGGTGGTTGGCCAGACACAAGATGCCGCAGGCCCGGGAGGAAACTGTGGGGGAGTAGCTTCCCAACGCGCAGAAGCACGGATACACCACGAGCCGGGTTTCCCCGCCTTTCGCCAGTGACGAAAAGGCCAGGGAAACCCGGCTCGCTTGGTCTTGCGGGAAGTGGCGTTACTTCTTGCCGAAGAGCCCGCCGAGGATGCCGCCCAGATCCGGGCCGCCGGCACCCTGCCCCGGCTGCTGCTGGCCGGCGCTGTTCCCGCCGCCAAAGAGCCCGCCCAGGATGCCGCCGAGGTCCAGCCCGCCGGGAGCCTGGCCGTTGCCGGCTTCCTGGCCGCCCAGCAGCCCGCCGAGCATGCCGCCCAGCCCGCCCTGCGAGGAGGACAGCTTCTTGGCCAGGAACGCCATGACGAGCGGGGCCAGGATCGGCAGCGCCTTTTGCACCAGCGCGCCAAGGTCCACCCCGCCGCCTGCGGCGCCGCTGAGCTGGGAGGCAAGGGCCGACTGGTTCTCTCCCAGGGCGTGCTGCACGATCTTTTGCCCGTCGGCGGTGTCCACCGCGTCGATGTCGACCCCGC
This sequence comes from Arthrobacter sp. UCD-GKA, assembly GCF_001863355.1. Taxonomy (NCBI): domain Bacteria; kingdom Bacillati; phylum Actinomycetota; class Actinomycetes; order Micrococcales; family Micrococcaceae; genus Arthrobacter; species Arthrobacter sp. UCD-GKA. The sequence goes on from NZ_MOLR01000008.1 coordinate 354,748, forward strand.
CGTCCAGGAACGTCGCGTCGTGCTGCGCGATGGCCGCGGACAGGGCATCGGCGCCGTCGGGGGAGGCCGCGTTGTTTTGCAGGCCCGCCAGCAGCGAGGGAAGGGCCGTGGCGGCGGTGGCGCGTGCCGTGTCGGCATCGACCCCCAGCTTCGCCCCGAGCTGGTCCAGCGGGATCATGTTGAGCAGTTCGTTCAGGTCGGCCATCGAGAGCTCCTTGCGATTGGGGGACCGGCGGATTCGCGGCCCTGGGCCCCATCCTATGGCGCGCGCCACCTCGATGGGTCGCACGACGGACAAGAATCGGCACTTGGAGTATTTGTCGTCCATAATGGTTATGGCCGTGCTCGAATCGGCCGCCCGGATCACCAGCGAAGGAGCAACGTGCACTATTGGAAAGGCCTCGAAGCCGTACCCCCCGGCATCGGCCCGTCGGTAGTGACCATTGGCAACTTCGACGGGGTCCACCGCGGCCACCGGGAGGTGCTCGCCGCCGTGGTTGCCACGGCCAAGGAGCGCCACGCCAGGGCCGTGGCCATTTCCTTCGACCCGCACCCGGCACAGGTCCACCGCCCCGACGACGCCCCCGAACTGATCATGGGGATCGAGGACCGCATCGAGACGCTCGCCGAGGAGGGCCTCGACGGGTTGCTGATGATCCGCTACACCTTGGACTTCGCGCGGGCCAGTGCCGAGGAATTCGTTGCCAAGGTCATCGTGGGCGCGCTGAACGCCTGCACGGTGGTCGTGGGCCACGACGTGCGCTTCGGCCGCGAGAACTCCGGGGACTTCAACGTGATGGTCGCCCTGGGCAAGCAATACGGTTTTGACGTCATTGGCATCGAGGACGTGGGGGAGCACCGCCGCTGGTCCTCGACCTGGGTGCGCGAGGCGCTGAACCGCGGCGAGGTGGCCACCGCCGCCCAGATCCTGGGCCGCCCGCACCGCATGCGCGGCGAGGTCGTGCACGGGGCAGCACGCGGCCGCGAGCTCGGCTTCCCCACCGCCAACCTCGACCCCGCCGCCTCCGGCATCATCCCGGCCGACGGCGTGTACGCCGGCTGGTTGGTGGACGAGGCACAGGTGCGCTGGCCCGCCGCCATTTCCGTGGGCTCCAACCCGACCTTCGAGGGCGTCAGCCGCCAGGTCGAGGCCCACGTGATTGACCGGCCCGCCGAGGGCGTGGAGGACTTCGACCTCTACGGCCAGCAGATCATCGTGGAGTTCGTCGAGCACCTGCGCCCGATGGTGGCCTACCGCGGCATCGAGGCGCTCATCGAACAGATGCGCGAGGACGTTGCGCGTACCCGGACCGTCTTGCTAGATGCCTGATTCAACCCCGGAAACCGGTGAGCAGGCCCCTCGGCCGGTTCCCGGTTTGCCCGCCCGCGCCTTCACCATGGACGCCAAGCGCCGCCGCGAACTGGCCACGGCGTTCAAGGTCGGCGGCGCCCACTATGACGCCGTGCGTCCCAACTACCCCGACGCCGCACTGGCCTTCATGGTCCCCGTAGCCACCCGCGACGTCGTGGACGTGGGCGCCGGAACCGGGATTTTCACCGCACAGCTCTTGGCCCGCGGGCTGAACGTCACGGCGGTCGAGCCCTCGGCCGACATGCTCGCGGTGCTGCGCGAGCGCCTGCCCGAGGTCATGGCCCAGGAAGGGACCGGGGAAGAGACCGGGCTGGAGGAATCCAGCGCGGATGTCATCACCTACGCCCAGGCCTGGCACTGGGTGGACCCGAACGTTGCCAGCACCGAGGCCGCCCGCGTGCTGAAGCCCGGCGGGAAATTGTCGCTGGTGTGGAACCAGCTCGATGTCTCGGTGCCCTGGGTGCACCGGCTGGCCCGGATCATGCATGCCGGGGATGTGCACCGGCCGGACTTCGTCCCGCCGGTGGGTCCGGAGTTCCACGCCCCCGAGTCCGGTTCCTGGATCTGGGAGCAGTCGCTGAGCGCCGAGCAGGTCATCGAGCTGGCCAAGTCCCGAAGCTATTACCTGCGTGCCGGGGCGGCGACCCGCGCGCGGGTCGAGCACAACCTGTCCTGGTACCTCTACGACCACCTGGGCCACACCCAGGGGGAACCGTTCGGGCTGCCGTACCTGACCCACGCATGGCGGGCGAGGCTGCGCAGCTAGATTCCTGGGGGTTGGCTTGGGCACGTGCCTCGCCGCCTACGCTACGATCGGTGGTATTCCGATCATCGTCGTTGCAAGCTGCTTGTCAGGAGCTGAAATGAGTAAGACGTTCTTGGTCGCCCTTGGGGCAATGGCCCTGGCAGGAGTAGTTCTGATCCTGTCGATTCCCGCATTGTTTGGCCAGCACCAGCCCTACCAGGAACAGCTCACCGGGTGGGCGGGAGGACTCTTCGTCGTGTTCACCGCGATCGTGGTCTCCCTGAGGATTTCTGCACGGCGCAGGCCCCGGCCGGCAGGCAACAAATAAAGCGATGCGCAATCGTTCTTCGAGGACGGCGGTGCCGGAGGCGCTCCCGCTTCCTTGAATCCGGTTCAGCCGCGAGCCGGGGCAGTGTCGCTCGGTGAGCCGAGATCTTGGTGGTATCGACCTGCATGCGTCATGGGCGAGGGTGCGCAGCCCAGACCTCGGCGCGAGTGGGGTCCACTGCGCCATGAAGCCCCGGAGACCCGGGCTGTACCGCCTGCGCAGATTTCCCGGGTGCCGCCGGAGCGTTTCCCGGCCGGAACCGCAGGCGGATGCGCGGGGCAGAAGCCGGGTGTGATGGTGGTCTCAATCCTTCCGTGTTAGCGTGAGGGGAATTCGAGGTTCTGGGCCCGGTCACACCGGTAATTGCCGGTTGGGTTCGGGCATAGGCACCGATCGATTCCGGCGTTCTTGCACCGGGGGAGAAGGACCACCATGGGCACCAGCATGAACTCCGGCCTGACAGACGCCTTGATCAAGACCCGAAGGTTTTTTACCAGCAAGGAGGCGGTGTCCCCCGACGGACGCACCCTGCTCAAGGTCGGCGGGCGCAGCGGGGACGCGTTCTACCGCGACCGCTGGAGCCACGACAAGGTGGTCCGTTCGACCCACGGGGTGAACTGCACCGGCTCCTGCTCGTGGAACGTGTACGTCAAGGACGGCATCATCACCTGGGAAACCCAGGCCGTCGATTACCCCACCACCGGGCCCGACAAGCCGGAATACGAACCGCGCGGCTGTCCGCGCGGAGCTTCCTTCTCCTGGTACACCTACTCGCCGACCCGCACGCGCTATCCGTACATCCGCGGGGTGTTGCTGGAGATGTACCGGGAAGCCAAATCGCGCCTGAAGGATCCGGTGCTGGCCTGGGCGGATGTCACCGAGGACCCGGAGCGCGCGCAGCGGTACAAGCGGGCCCGCGGCAAGGGCGGGCTGGTGCGCGCCAGCTGGGACGAGGCGGTCGAGATCGTCGCCGCCGCGCACGTGCACACCATCCGCAAGTGGGGTCCGGACCGGGTGGCCGGTTTCTCGCCGATCCCGGCCATGTCGATGGTCTCCCACGCTTCCGGGGCCCGGTTCGTGAACCTGATCGGCGGCTCGATGCTGAGCTTCTACGACTGGTACGCCGACATGCCGATCGCCTCCCCGCAGGTTTTCGGCGACCAGACCGATGTCCCCGAATCGGGGGACTGGTGGGATGCCGGATACCTCATGATGTGGGGCTCCAATGTCCCGGTGACCCGGACCCCCGACGCGCACTGGATGACCGAGGCGCGCTACCGGGGGCAAAAAGTCGTCGTGGTGTCTCCCGACTTTGCCGACAGCACCAAGTTTGCCGATGAATGGCTGGCCGCCGAGCCTGGCACCGACGGCGCCCTGGCGATGGCCATGGGGCATGTGATCCTCAAGGAATTCCATGTCGAGCGGCAGACCCCCTACTTCACCGGGTACGTGAAGAAATACACCGACCTGCCGTTCCTGGTCATCCTGGACGAGGCGCAAGACGCGGACGGGGCGCGCACCTTCACGGCCGGAAAGTTCCTCACCGCCGAGGACCTGACCACGGAAATCGCCCATGAAGAGGAAAACGCGGCCTTCAAGGCGGTGCTCGTGGATGCGGCGACCGACTCCCTGGTGGTGCCCCCGGGCACCTTGGGCCACCGCTACGGCGAAACGGGCGTGGGCAAGTGGAACCTGGACCTGGGGGACATCGACCCGAGACTCACGTTGATCGACAAGGCCGATGAAAACGTGAGCGTGGACATGCCGCGCTTCGACGCCGGCCAGGGCAACATCGGAGTCATCCGCCGCGGGGTCCCGGCGCGCCGGGTCGCCGGCCGGCTGGTGACCACCGTCTTTGACTTGCTGCTGGCCCAATACGGGGTGGGACGCCCCGGGCTTCCGGGGCAGTGGCCCACAGGCTACGACGACGCCGACTCCCCGTACACCCCGGCCTGGCAGGAAAAGATCACCGGGGTCCCGGCAGCCGCGGCCGAGCGGATCGGCCGCGAGTTCGCGCAGAACGCGGAGGATTCCAAGGGCAGGTCCATGATCCTGATGGGTGCCGGAACCAACCACTGGTTCCACTCCGACACCATTTACCGCACCTTCCTGACCATGACCACTGTCACCGGATGCCAGGGGGTCAACGGCGGGGGCTGGGCCCACTACGTGGGCCAGGAAAAGGTCCGTCCGCTGACCGGATACACGCAGCTGGCCAACGCCTTGGACTGGATGCGGCCGGCACGGAACATGGTGCAGACCGCTTATTGGTACCTGCACACCGATCAATTCCGCTACGACCAGTTCGGCGCGGACGCGCTCACCGCCCGGACCGGCAAGGGCCAGCTGGCCGGCAAGACGACCGCCGACGTCATAGCCCAGTCCGCACGTCTGGGCTGGATGCCTTCCTATCCCACTTTTGACCGCAACCCGTTGGTCATCGGCGCCCAGGCGCGGGAAAAGGGGCAAACCTCTGCGGACTACGTGGTCGAGGAGCTCAAGGCCGGGCGCCTGGCCTTCGCCGCGGAGGACCCCGACGCCCCGGAGAATTTTCCCCGGGTGCTTTCGCTGTGGCGCTCGAACCTGATCGGTTCCTCGGCCAAGGGCAACGAGTACTTCCTCAACCACCTGCTGGGGGCCTCGCACACGATCACGGCGAAGGAAACAGCCGAGCGTTTCCGGCCCAAGGACGTGAAGTGGCGTGAGAAGGCACCGATCGGCAAGCTCGACCTGCTGACCACGCTGGATTTCCGGATGACCAGTTCGACCCTGCACTCGGACATCGTGTTGCCTGCGGCGACCTGGTACGAGAAGTACGACCTGTCCACCACGGACATGCACCCGTTCGTGAACTCCTTCAACCCCGCGATCTCCCCGCCCTGGCTCGCGCGCACGGACTGGGATGCCTGGCAGGAGATTTCCCGGGTCTTCAGCAAGCTGGCCGAACGCCACCTGGGCACGCAGACCGACGTGGTCGCCGCACCGCTGACCCACGACACCCCCGACGCGATGGCGGCTCCTCACGGGAAGGTGCGGGACTGGAAATATGGCGAATGCGAGCCCGTGCCGGGCGTCACCATGCCCAAGATCATCGAGGTCGAGCGGGACTACACCGCAATCGGCGAGAAGATGCGATCGATCGGGCCCCTGCTGGACACCCTGGGCGCCACCACGAAGGGCATCACCTTTGAGCTGGGACCGGAGATCGAGGAGTTGAAGAAGAAGAACGGGGTCGTGCGCGGAGGCGTGGCCCACGGGCGCCCGGACATCCTCAAGGACTTCCAGGCCTGCGAGATGATCCTGATGCTCTCGGGCACCACCAACGGGCGCCTGGCGACCGAGGGCTTCAAGACGCTGGAGAAGCGCACCGGCACCAGACTGCACGACCTGGCCTCGGAACACGAGGGCAAGCGCATCACCTTTGCCGACACCCAACGCGGACCGGTGCCGGTGATCACCTCGCCGGAATGGTCGGGCTCCGAAGCCGGGGGACGGCGGTACTCCCCGTTCACCATCAACGTCGAGCGGCTCAAGCCCTGGCACACCCTCACCGGGCGGATGCACTTCTATCTGGACCACGACTGGATGACCGAGCTGGGCGAGTCGCTGCCCACCTTCCGCCCTCCCTTGGACATGACCGCACTGTTCGACGAACCGGAGATCGGCTCCACGTCGTCGGCGGGCGTCACCGTGCGCTACCTGACCCCGCACAACAAATGGTCCATCCACTCCGAGTACCAGGACAACCTGCTGATGCTCTCGCTGTTCCGGGGCGGGCCGGGGATCTGGATGAGCCCGATCGACGCGGAAAAGATCGGGGTGCAGGACAACGAATGGATCGAGGCGGTCAACCGCAACGGCACCGTCACCGCCCGGGCCATCGTCTCGCACCGGATGCCCGAGGGAACCGTCTACATGTACCACTCCCAGGACCGGCTGATCGACATGCCGCTGTCGGAGACCAGCGGCCAGCGCGGCGGCAACCACAACTCGCTGACCCGGCTGATGATCAAGCCCACGCACATGATCGGCGGCTACGCCCAACAAACCTACGCCTTCAACTACATGGGGCCCACGGGAAACCAACGCGACGAGGTCACCGTGATCCGCCGCCGCAACCAGAAGGTGGAGTACTGATGCGTGTCATGTCGCAGATGGCCATGGTGATGAACCTGGACAAGTGCATCGGCTGCCACACCTGTTCGGTCACCTGCAAGCAGGTCTGGACCAACAGGTCCGGAGCCGAGCACGTTTGGTTCAACAACGTCGAAACCCGTCCCGGCCAGGGATACCCGCGCACCTACGAGGACCAGGAGAAGTGGAAGGGCGGTTGGACGCTGACCAAGCGCGGCCGGCTCAAGCTCAAGGCCGGGGGACGGCTGAAGAACCTCATGACCATCTTCGCGGCCCCCAACATGCCGGGCATCAAGGACTACTACGAGCCGTGGACCTACGACTACGACAACCTGACCACCGCCCCGGCGCAGAAGCACATGCCGGTGGCGCGGCCCAAGTCGCTGCTGACAGGGCAGGACACCAAGATCACCTGGTCCTCGAACTGGGACGACGACCTGGCCGGGTCGACGCAGAACACGCACAACGACCCGATCCTGAAGCAGGTCGGAGACAAGATCAAGTTCGAATACGAACAGACCTTCATGTTCTACCTGCCGCGCATCTGCGAGCACTGCCTGAACCCCTCCTGCGTTGCCTCCTGCCCCACCGGGGCCATCTACAAGCGCGAGGAAGACGGGATCGTGCTGGTGGACCAGGACCGCTGCCGCGGCTGGCGCCAGTGCGTGGGCGGCTGCCCGTACAAGAAGATGTATTTCAACCACAAGACCGGCAAGGTCGAGAAATGCACCTTCTGCTACCCGCGCATCGAGATCGGCCAGCCCACCATCTGCTCGGAGACCTGCGTGGGGCGCCTGCGCTACCTCGGGCTGATGCTCTACGACGCCGACAAGGTGCTGGAGGCGGCATCCACCACGGATGAACACGGTCTCTACGAGGCCCAGCGCGACGTGTTCCTGGATCCCCGGGATCCCGAGGTCATTCGTGAAGCGAAACTGGCCGGAATTCCGGACGATTGGGTGGAAGCGGCCCAGCGCTCGCCGATCTGGGCCTTGATCAACGAATTCAAGGTTGCCCTGCCGCTGCACCCCGAGTACCGAACGATGCCGATGGTCTGGTACATCCCCCCGCTGTCCCCGGTCGTGGATGCGGTCGGAGAGACCGGGGAAGACCCGGAGCGCAAGGACAACCTGTTTGCGGCCATCGACAAGCTGCGGATCCCGATCGAGTACCTGGCCGGGCTCTTCACCGCGGGGGACACGGTGCCGGTGGACCGGGTCCTGCACAAGCTTGCGGCCATGCGTTCCTACATGCGCGACATCAACATGGGATGGGAACCCGACGAGTCCATCGCCGAATCGGTGGGGATGACCGGGCAGCAGGTCCGGGACATGTATCGGTTGCTGGCCATCGCCAAGTACGAGGAACGCTACGTGATCCCGGCGGCCCACTACGAGGACGCCCACAAGCTGGAGAACATCGCCACGGAGTGCTCGCTGGATGTCGAGGGAGGTCCGGGCATGGGCGGCATGGGTGGCATGGATGATTCCTTTGGTTCCGACCCGGGCGGCGGGGGACCGGATGTCCCGGGCCGACCCGAAGGTGTGCGCATCAACCTGCTGAACTGGAACGGCCAGGGCACGCCCACCGGGCTGTTCCCCGGCACGCCGCCTGACCCGGGAGCCACCCCGTGACGCCCAAGGTGCCGGCCCTGAAGTACACCTCGGAGGAAATCACCGCGGCCTGGCAGTGCGCCTCCATCCTGCTGGATTATCCCGACGAGCTGATGCTCTTGCGCCTGGACCTGCTCGACGAGGTCGCCGCTTCCCTGCCGGCCAAGATCGGGGCGGGCCTGCTCGAGACGATCCGATACCTGCGCCGGCCAGGGGTGGCGGACACCCAGAGCCAATACGTCGACACCTTCGACACCCGTCGGCGCGGATGCCTGTTCCTGACCTACTTCTCCAACGGCGAGACCAGGAAGCGGGGGTTGGCGCTGCTGCGCATCAAGCAGGTCTACGCCCGGGCCGGCCTGGAACCGGCCCCGGAGCAGCTGCCGGACCACCTGTGCGTGGTCCTGGAATTCGGCGCGCTCACCGATGCCAAGGCGGGCCTGAAGATCATCCTGGACAACCGGGCCGGCTTGGAACTGCTACGCCTTCACCTGCGCGAGACCGACTCGCCATGGTCTGGGGCGGTCGAATCGGTCTGTTCCACCCTCCCGGGGCTCAAGGGCACGGACCACGAGATCGTGGCACGGCTCATTGCCGAGGGGCCCGCGGACGAACAGGTCGGACTGGACACCTATGGAATGCCGGATTTGGCACCGATTCAAGGAGGCGTGTGATGGATAACGGATGGCAAGTGTTCCTGTGGCTGATTTTCCCCTACATCTGCCTGACGGTCTTTGTCCTGGGGCACATCTGGCGATACCGCTATGACAAGTTCGGGTGGACCTCGCGCTCGAGCCAGATGTACGAGAGCAGCATCCTGCGCTGGGCCAACCCGATGTTCCACTTCGGCATCCTGGCAGTATTCCTTGGCCACGTCATGGGCCTGGGCATCCCCAAGAGCTGGACGGATGCAATGGGCATTTCGGACGGGGCATACCACTTCATGGCCGTCTCGGTGGGCGCCGTTGCCGGGGTCTTCACGATTGTGGGATTCCTTGGACTGCTCTACCGGCGCCGCTTCACCAAGGCGGTGATGGGGGCAACCACCGTGATGGACAAGGTCATGTACCTCGTGCTCGGAATCGTGATCCTGGGCGGACTGGTCAACACCGTCTCCGGGGTGGCGGGGGAGTACAACTACCGGGAAGGGGTGTCGGTCTGGTTCCGCAGCATCTTCTACTTCAACCCGCAGCCGGAATTGATGGTCGGTGCACCGCTGAGCTTCCAGTTCCACGCGGTTGCCGCCATTGCGCTGTTCGCGCTGTGGCCCTTCACCCGCCTGGTGCACGTGTTCACCGCACCGGTGGGTTATCTCTTCCGCCCCTATATCGTGTATCGCAGCCGCGACGCGCACGAGGGCTCGCGGGCGCACCGGCGCGGGTGGGACAAGGTCGATACGATCCCGCGCCGCCCCAAGTAAGCAGCGCGAGGAAGGGGACTTGCCGTGCCACGGAACCGGGCCGGTGAGGTCAGGACACTGCGGGGCCCGGCCGCGTGCCACGGAGGCCCCGGCGGCGGCGCAGCCAGGAGAATGCCGCATGGGCCATGGCGAGGGAGGACGCCAGCCAGGCGAGCAGCGCCACCCAAATGATGATCCGGCCCAGGCCCACCATGAAGTCGAGCCCCTCGACGGTGCCAAAGAGCATGCTGGCGCTGGCATACATGCCCAGCGGGAAGACGATGCTCCACAGGCTGATTTCATAGCGCAACGGCCGGTGCCGCAGCACGTGCCGCCAGATCCCGAAGAGCAGCAGCAACGGGATCCACCACAGGCCCAGGGCCCACAGGATGAAGCTGATTCCGGCAACGGCCGGTCCCGCGGTTTCCAGGATGGGCATCTGCGCGGGCAGCAGCAGGATCCGGGAACCGGCCAGCACCGAGATGGCGGTGGCACCCATGTAGATCCAGTAGGTGGGGCTCAGGGATGCCGGGTCCACGGGGTGGGTGAGCAGACGTATCGTGACAAGGGTGGCCACAATCAGGTAGAGCATCACGCCGACTCCCCACAGCCCCACGGCGGCAGCGGCCAGCAGCTCCGATCCGCCCAAGCGGGCCACCATGGCTGCGGCCACGGCAACGGATTGGGTTCCCACCACCCACAGGAACCAGCTGCCGTTGATTTCCGCGATGATGGGGTTCTTGCGCTCCGCGACCAGCAACTCCGTTGGCAGCGTGTAGTTGAGCACCACCCACACGACGGCACCCACCACGGCCATGGCCAAGGCCGTGGTGATCCAGCCGTACATCTCAAATCGCGCGCCAAGCACGTTGGCGGCGGCCACGATGGTGAAGAATCCGAAGGCGCGGCCGGGGCTTCGGACATCGCGCACCACCCTGCCGAACGTGCCGATCAATCGCAACAAGGTCGCCGCGGCGAGCACGATCCCGGCGAGCACCGCAATGATGAAAAGTACCAATGCCGGCACGGGCGCGCCGTAGAGGTCCAAGCCTGTCGAGACTATTCCGGTGGCCATCACGAAGGAAAAGGAGGCCGGCGGCAGGTTGGCGATCAGGCCGCCCGATGGGTTTTCAACACCGGGGAGAGGTGCATTGGCGGGATTGAGCTGTCCTTCGCTGAACTCGTCGGAGGCCAGCATGGCTAGCGGCCCGGGCCAATGGAGGGCAGGCATGCGGCATTTTTCCGCTCAGGAACCATGTTCCAGCTCTTGGGCTCGGCTGCAACCCGGTCACCGGCTTGTGTACCTCGTGGCCTTGATTCCATGCCTTCACCCTAGGCATCCAAGAGGCCAGTGGCCAGAGAAGCCGGGCAACTCGACAGGAAACGACCGTATCAGCGCAAGCATTTTCTTGGCGTGAACCGGTACCTGCGGGCCGCAGTGCATGTGCCTTGCGTCTCGAGGCGTGCCGCCAGGGGCCAAGTTCTTGGTAGACTTTTCTGCGGTGCCCGCTGCAGTCCGCGGTTGCGAGTGCACCTGCCGGTGACGGTGTTTTGAAACGCGGTACAACTCTAGGAGTTATTGTGGCATTAGACGCCGCTGTCAAGCAGGAAATCATGAAGGCCTACGCCACCAGCGAAGGCGATACCGGTTCGCCGGAGGTCCAGATTGCCGTGATGTCACGTCGCATCCTGGATCTGACGGAGCACCTGAAGATGCACAAGCATGACCACCACACCCGCCGCGGCCTGATGGCCCTGGTTGGTCGTCGTCGTCGCATGCTTGCGTACCTCAAGGGCACCGACATCGAGCGCTACCGTTCGCTGATCGAGCGCCTCGGCCTGCGTCGCTAATTTTTAGCACTAGGTTTGATTGAGATTCCCCGGTTCCCGTCACAGGGCGCCGGGGAATTTTTTTATGCTTTCGCAGAGGACGGTATTTGCGCGGGCTTGTCTGTTCCTCGAAACCATAGCGTGGAGTCGATCCTGTGAGCACAGATACCTTGCGAGCTGTCCGCTGGAACATATCATTGCCGGAATCCGAGTAGCTGAGCACCATGGATTCGTTTGGAACGGCTTACAAGCGCACCATCGTTGCGCATCGAAGAAGGGGCTGCTGGCCAGGCGGTCAAACCGGGCGGAGCCGTTAGGGAAGGCGCGTGCCATCCGTCGACATGTAATTGAGCTGATTACATATGTCTTTGCATTCAATAAGAAATGTTCATAGTGGGAAGTGTAGACGGAGAGTCACCAATTGGCTGCTGGAATATGCCCGGTGAGATCGCCCGGGTCGGGTAACGGGTATGAATTCCTCTGTGTGTTCGTTAATTTGCCAAGGCCGGGGGACCGCACAGAGCCTTTGCATCAGCCAGAACAACGTACAGATCGCTGCCGTCATTGGACTGTCCCATCGCAGTTAGAGTGAACCGGTATACGCCGCTGAGGTCGCGAGTGAACGAGTACTCTCGCCAAGCGGAATGGCACGCCATGCGGGACTTTCCTGAGCTTTCCACCGATCATCCCTCCAGATACCAAGCTTCCCTTTTTGTGGCCTGTGCGTCTTTGGTGAACTTTGCGGGATTACCGCACTATTCGCTTTGCAGCGCCCCAGATGATGAAACAATTCAATGATCAACCAAAGTTCGCCGGAAGATGACGCGATCGATCAGGAGACTCCATGGCCGACCAGCCCGCATCGCCCCATCCCAAGAACAACGCCCGGAAGAAAAGACCGAGGTGGATCATCGCCATTGCGGTCGCGGTGATCATCGCTGGTGTATTCATTGGCAGCCGCATCTACGCCGCCAACGTCTCCGCCCAGGCCGATGCCGTTCCGACTTTGTCTGCGATGCCAAGCAGCGCGGCGTCCAATGGTGCGGGGGACGCGAGCGCGGCATCAACATCTGCCGACCGTGACGGGACTTGGACCGTAGGTTCCGGATCCTTCGCCGGGTACAGGCTCAACGAGGTACTCAACGGTGCAGACGTGACCGTCACGGGACGCACCGAAGACGTCGGCGGCTCATTGACCGTCGAAGACGATCGGCTCACGGCCGCGGATCTCGTCCTCAAGGTGGAAACCATCACCACGGACTCAGGCCGGCGCGATCAGTACTTCCGCACCTCGGCGATCGATACGTCGCGATTCCCCGAGGCGAGATTCACGCTGACCGAGCCCGTCGACGTGTCCGCAACGCTCGAGGGGGAGACCCGGACAATCCCCATCACCGGTGATTTGACGCTCAACGGCCAGACCGTGTCCGTCGAGGCCAACGTACAGAGTGCTTTCAGCGACGGAGCTGCGAAACTGGTTGGCCAGATACCCACGACCTGGGCGGAATTCGGCGTCGAAGCGCCGAACTTGGGCTTTGTTGCCGTGGAGGATTCCGGATTCATCGAGTTCTCGCTGGAAGTCACCCAGGGCTAGGAATCGCATCGTGCCGGAAGGGAACCGGCCACGATGGCCTTGGCAAGGATGGTCATCGAGGCTTCGCCAGGATTTCCCTTTCCGGCGATTGAGACGTCATCCCTGGCCGTTTCCGATCCGCGAATACGCGGCGGTAACTGGAAGGTGTGGTGTTGAATTCACGGGTGAAATGCAGCCTGAAGTTGGCCGAGGTTCCCAAGCCGGTCCGGGCGGCAATTGCCCCCACGGTCAGGTTGGTTGTTTCGAGCAGGCGGCATGCCTCCGTAAGCCGCTGGCTTGTCAGCCAGCGCATGGGTGTCAGGCCGGCCACTGCCAGGAATTTTCGCGCAAAACTGCTCGACCCCCAGCCTGCGTGGGTTGCCATGTCGTGAACGCTCAACGGCTCGGCCAGGTGGTGAAGGGCCCAGCCGCACGTTTCGGCGAAATGGGTCAAGGGCGGGGCGACCGGGCGTTCGATGAACTGTGCCTGCCCTCCCTCGCGATGGGGTGCAACGACCATCCGCCGGGCGATGCGGTTGGCTGCCTCGGTGCCGTGGTCCGTCCTGACCAGGTGCAGGCACAGGTCGATTCCGGCCGCGACGCCGGCGCTGGTGCTGACACCGCCCTCGTCGATGTACAGCACGCCGGCGTCGACGCAAACTTCCGGATGGAGGGTTTGCAGGTGTTCCGCGTTCCTCCAATGAGTGGTGGCGCGCTTTCCGTCCAGCAGCCCGGCGGCCGCCAGCGCAAACGCCCCCGTGCAGACGGATACCAATCGGGTTCCCTTCGCCGCGGCGCCGCGAAGGGCGCTGGAGACCTCGGGAGGCGGGTCGGTGAGCGGGCTGAATCCTGGCACCACGATGGTGTCGGCTGACAGAAGGGCTTCGAGACCTTCGGCCGCGTGGATGGCGTAGCCCGTCGTGGTCTTGACCAATCCGGGTTCTGGGGCGCACACCGCGAACGAGTACAGCTGGCGCTCATCCTCGTGGCCGAATACCTGCGCCGGGATGGCCAGGTCAAAAGCGACGACATCCGGCAGGGCCAGTGCAACGACACGGTGCATATGGCCACTGTACGCCGGGCCGTCGAGACGGGAGCCTTGATAGCTGCAGGATCCTTTTCATACTGGTCATTTTTGCCGCTCCCGCCAGCTGCCCAGGCTGGGGAGACTTGAATCATGATCAACCTAGGAACTTCAGCCACTTCCGCACAGTCGGATTTACCGCCTGCAAAACCACGCCTGCCCTTGGCCGCCCGGAACTCGACACGAGGGGGCAACGGCCGCAGCAGCACTCCCTTTTCCCCCGAACAACCGGTAGGCGGACACCAGCCGACTGCCATCCCCGAGAGCCGCCGATCCGAGGACGAAGACCGTCTTCCGCGTACTGGCCCAATGCGCAGGGGACCTATCGCTTGGATCGTGGCCGGATCCTTGATCGCAGGCGTCCTCGCCGCCGTGCTGCTGGCCACCGCCTCGATCATTCCGGCCACCGAAAGCAGCATGGTCGGCGCAGTGCTGTCGGGGCTTGCCCTGGGCTGGGCGATGTTGGCTGTGCTTTCGTTAAAATTCACGGACCAGCCGCAGAAGTGGGCGGTGGTCCCGGCTTCGATCATGGGCCTGGGCGGTCTGCTTTTGCTGGTGTTCGGATCCCCGATGCGCGAAGCGCTTGCCTGGGCATGGCCACCGGCCGTGCTGTCCGCGGCGGTGTGGATTTTCCTCCAAGCCCGTCGGCAGCTACGCAGCCGAATCGGGCGTATGATGCTCTACCCGGTGATCGCACTGCTGGCCCTGGCCTCGTTGGGCAGTGGCTATGAAACGGTGCGCGCAGTGGTTGATGCAGGGGCTTCGCCGGTCCAGGGACAGTTGGTCGACGTGGGCGGACACCACTTGTACTTGAACTGCACCGGCTCGGGCAGTCCAACCGTCGTGCTTGAACCGGGCGCCGGCCTCATGTCATCGGATCTCGCATTGGTCGCACCGCATGTAGCCGCTGCGACGCGGGTGTGCGTCTACGACCGGGCCGGGAAGGGCTGGAGCGAACCGGCGGCCACCCCGCAGGATGGTGCGCAGGTCGCGACCGACCTCCACACCCTGCTGCAGCGGGGGAACGTTCCGGGACCGTACGTGCTGGCCGGGCATTCGTTCGGCGGCCTGTATGCACTGACTTTCGCGGCCCGCTACCCGCACGACACGGCGGGACTGGTGCTGGTGGACTCGACCGCACCGGCCTCGAAACAGGAATCGGTGCAGGCTACCCGCCCCGGCTCCGAGACCACCATGAACCGTCTCTCCGCGCTGGTGGCGGGCGCTTCCAGACTCGGCCTCGGCCGATTGTCCGACGGGGCGACCGCGAGCCAGGCACGAAGCACGATCGACGAATACATCCGCGCGGGATCCTCGGCGCAGCAGGCCGCAGCCCTGACGGACTTCGCCGACAAGCCGCTGGTCGTGCTGACGGCAGGCACAGGCAGTGCGACCACTTGGGCCGCTTCGCAGGAAGCCCTTGCCTCGCTGTCGACCAACAGCCGGCACCGTGTCATCGACGGGGCCACCCATACGTCGCTGCTCTCGGACCGGGAGGACGCGGCCACGACCGCCCGCGGGATCCTCGACGTCGTCTCCGCAGTGCGGACCGCAAGCCGCTTGATCCCGTAGGACGAAGGAGCCCAGCGGCTCGCCGAAGGGTCGCGGGCGTGGTCCCGGGATTTCTCCCAAACCGGCAATCCGTGGTAGCTCTCGGCTTTTAACCGTGACGATAGACATATCGACACATGGCTCCGCACCAAGCACGACAACGAAAACTGACGGACCGCCGGCGGTACCGTTGACATCGGAATGCCCGATCTGGCGGGAGACAGCAACTGGCGGCCACCCCAACGATGGGGCGGCCGCCAGAATCGGTGAGCTGTTGGAATCAGTGTTCGGTGTGTGTCGGCGGCCTTTTCCGCAACGTTCTCGGCGCGCAGGGCCTCGACCTCGTCAAGCTCGAGTGTCTTCTCCTGGTGCATGACTCCGGCCGGGAACTTCTCCATCGCCTTGGCCGTGTGGGCAAGAACGAACGGCCTCCTGTCTGGAACGGCCCTCAGCACGATGGTTGGCCGGAATGCTCGTCTATTCGTCACCGTCGTTGATTGCCAGGCGCTTATAGAGGCCGCGCCCATTTTGGTAGGGCCATATTCCGTCATGATGCATCCGACCCACAATGATGCCCGGGCAAACACCTATGGCAGCGGCAAACTCTCTAACTTCTTGAAGCGAACGAAGACTGCCGAGGCGTTTGGCCATTCCCGGCTTGATCAAATAATCGGAAGCAAAGCCATCGGCTTCGGCCTCCAATATCGATCCGCCGTCGCCGTCCTGATTCTGAATGAAAAGTTCGTTGTGAGGATGATGTAAGACATGGCCGAACTCGTGGAACAGCGTAAACCAAAATTTCCCCTCATCATCTCCTCGCGTGGTCAGGGTGATGACTGGATGGCCGCCAATCCACTGGGTCGCCCCATAAGCGCGGATGCCTTTGACTTCGCTCTTGTAGATGAGACGGATCCCAACGTCCCCCAGCATCTGCGGAATGAGTGAACCGTACTCTTCGGGAGATTTAAGTGACAGTGCGCGAATTTCAGGTAGCAACTCGAGGAATGCTTCTCTGTTGTAACGGCTCTCCAACTCGTCTAGGCTGGCGAGCTCGAGCTCAATGAGCCTAAGCCATACCTGCACGGCAGCGGGGTCCACAGGGTGTGCAGCGTCTTGGCGAAATGCGGCTAGTGGCTGGGCTCGCGACTTTAAGCCTTCTAAAGAACCAACTGCGAAGAATCCCATGAGCTGCATGAGTAGAATCCCTGGCCGACGCATAGTCTCCGTGATGATGCCCATCTGTCGGAGTTCCTTGACCGGAAATAGTGCTGCTACGTCCTTCTCGGCCGCGAGTTCGGCTTCAAGACCAAGACGCGCGATATCAGCGCGATACGTTGCTTCGTAACTGAGCCAGATCCTTGCCGGAACGCCAGTGACAAGCTCCAATTTCATGGCGACAGTCTCAGTGAGGCGCGCGCCAGCTATCAACTTACTTACATGCTTTGGCGATACATTTAGTCGGCGTGCCAGCTCGGCCTGCGACATATTGTTTTCTTCGAGCCATTCCTCGATGAATTCACCGGTTGGGACGGCATAGTCGGAATCGGCCGATACATAGTCAGTCACCTTGCCCTCCTCGTTGTTATCCATCGTGGTAATCCTCGATACTTTCAAGCCGAGCAATCAGTCCGTTCGGGCTGCTGCTGTCAAAGGTCACTATTAACCGCCAACCTCCCTGGAGGCTGGCTGCGAACTCGCCCTTACGGTCTCCTTTGAGGGGATGCCAGTTTCCGGGTCCCTGAAAGAGGTCATCGATGGCTATGGCGGACTCGACCTGCTTTATTCGTCGCCTGAGATATTTGACGCAGACATCGCCAAGCACTTTGGTTGCTTCTCGATTATTTGTGCATAGTTTCGCTACTTCGGGCGTCTGATAGAGCAACTTCAAGATAATCCCTCGTTACCTATCAGGTAATAGCATGGCACAATTTTCTGGTTCACACTATACCCTGAGGCCTCGCTGAAGCGTGATGAGGCTGACATGGGATGCTTGGACACCGGTACCCCATTGGCAATTTTGCCCTTCCATAACTTCATCCGGATTCGTCAGCGAGTGCTTGCGGACGTTGAAGTAATGGTTGGTCAGGTCGAGCACCAGACAGAAGGCGAACCTTGGCCACGTCTCACAGACCCTTCTATATCTGTCAAGTGGGACTCGTGGCTGTAGTGCCGGCGTTCAGGATTCGGTAGACCTTTCTGGAGAGGTACCGTTTGATGCACCTGCGGATCTCTTTGGTGGTGCGTCCTTCCTGGGTGCGTTTGTCGGTGTATTTTCTCGTTTCCTCATCATGGGTCATGCGGACCATCGCAACAATGTGCAGGGCCTTGTTCAATTGCCGGTCCCCTCCACGGTTCAGTCGGTGCCTTACGGTATTGCCCGAGGAAGCTGGGATGGGATTCACCCCGGCCAGGGACGCGTAGGCGGCTTCCGAGCGCACCCTGCCGTGGTGGGACCACGTGGTCAGGCAGACCGCTGCGGTGACCGGCCCGAATCCTGTTTCCTCCAACAACGCTGCGGCCTCACTGACAGAGACCAGCTCGGTGATCCGGGTAACGTTGGCTTTCAACTGGTCGTCGAGGTCGATGATGCGTTTGGCCAACCGGATCGCTTCGGCCCGGGCCGTGGCCTCGGCCAAGGCCTCATCGCGTTCACGCCACTTAGAGACCGCGATGATCTTTTCCCCGGTCAATGCCTTGCGGGCGTCTATCCCCAGCTCGGTGATCCGCAGCAGGGCCGTGAGTCCGTTGACTGCGCTGGTGCGTTCTCCGGTCATTGAATCGCGGGCGGTCAGCAGCACCCGCAGAGCGGCGCGGACTCCCTCGTTCAACCGGGGTGTGCGCAGTTGATCGGCAGGCAGTGGCAAGGCGGCGGTGGCGATACGGCGGGCGTCCAGCGGATCGGACTTGCCGACCCCGTGGCGGGCCTTGGCACTCATCCTGGGGGCTTCGGTGACCCGGTATCCGGCAGTGGAGACGGTGCCGGCCAGGACTGCGCCGTAGGAAGCCGTGCCTTCGATGACCCAGAGTGTTTCGGCGTCTCCGCCGGTGCGCTTGCCTGCCCAGGTGATTGCACGGTTGATCCCGGCAACGGTAGTGGGGAAATCGCGGGTATCGAGGTGTTCGCCGGTGGCGGCATTGATGATGGCATAGACATGATTTTTCGCGTGAGTGTCAACCCCCACGACAAACCCGTAGGTTCGCGAGACAATAGACATTGCGGTTCCAAACTCTTCTCTTAGCGGACAGGGGGCGGCGACCGTTTACGGCCGGCACCGGTCCGGGGAGAAGTCACTTCGGAACAATACTGTGATGAGCCACGCCACCACTGGCGGCGGGCAGCCTTCTGATCAAGTTACCGAGGTGGGCCGGGCAGGCGCCGGCCGGCCACCCCATGGTCGGACAAGTCAAGACAAAGACACCTTGCGGGTCAGATCCGGTTTGAGCCACGACCACGGAATGGACGGCTGGCTCCTACTCTGCCAGCTGATCCCAGACCAGCCAGTTCAAGACTCACAGACCCTTCTATGGATCAAGTCAAGAGGGCCGGCAACTTCCTGAAGAGTTGGCGGGCGATGAATCGTTTGATACAGCGGCGGATATCCCGAAGGGTCTTGCCTTCCGCGGTCCGCCGTTCGACGTATGCAATGGTAGCGGGGTCGTAGGTCATTCGGGAGCGGGCAATCGTGTGAATGGCCTTATTGAGCTGCCGGTCGCCGTAACGGTTCAGCCGGTGCCGGGTCTTGTTGCCCGACGAGGCGGGGATCGGATTCACCCCGGCCAGTGCGGCGAAGGCGGCCTCGGAACGGACCCGCCCGTGGTGCGAATAGGAAACCAGTACCTGGGCAGCCGACACCGGCCCGACGCCAAAGAGGTCCAGCAGGCCGGCTGCCATCAGGCCCACGACCTCCTGCAGCTGCTGGTGGTTCGCTTCCAGCTCCGCGTGGAACTGGAGGATGGCGGTGGCCAGCCGCTTGGCCTCGGCGCGGGCGATCCTGGTCGACAGGTCGTCGTCGCGGCAGGCGCGCCAGCGGCTGACCGTCAGGACCTGCCCGTCGGTGAGGGCATGGCGGGCATCGACACCCAGGTCCATGGTCCGCAGCATGGAGGTGAGCATCAGCCGGTCGGCGGTGCCCTGTCGTTCCATGACGGTCCGGGCGTTAAGCAGGATCCGCAGGGCCTCACGGTTGCCCTCGGCACGGGGATCCAGCAGGGCCTCAACCTGTTCGCCGAGCACCGTGCGGGCGGCTGCCAGGGCGTCGATGTCGTCGGATTTGCCGCGTCCCGTGCGTGAGGTCCGGCGCGGCGGGCGCACCTCGCAGAGGTCCATTTTCGTGGTTCGCAGGGCTCGGGTCAGCCCGGAGCCGTAGGAGTTGGCGCCCTCGATGGACACCAGTGTCCGGCCCGGCTGACTGCGCCTGTCTATCCAGGCGATGGCCCGTTTGAGGCCCGGAGGGCTGGTGGGGAACGTGGCGGTATCCACGAGGCCGCCGGTGGCGGCCACCAGGATGGCGTAGGTGTTGGTGCGGGCGTGGGTGTCCACGCCGACGATGTTCGTGTATTTTTCCCGGACTGCGCTCATGGCAGTGGCTTCCTTCCCAAGACGGGATGCTGGTCGGCCAGCCGGGGTGGGATCGCGCCGAGGCAATTCTCTAACGAGTCACATCCTGCGGGGGTTCCACTGGACGGACAACCTTCTATCAGGCCACCGTGCGAGCCAGACTGGCACCCACGGGCCGGGCGGACAAGTCATGAGAAAGACACTGCCCGTGGCAGGTCAGAAAAGTTCCGAGTCACGCCCGGCCCATGTGGACCAAGTCTGGCAGCCAGCCGCAGGCTTGCCACTATCCATTAGAGAAAAGGCCGGACTAGGCGGGGTGACGGCCGGGCGCTCCTGCTCGGCGAGATTGCCGATGCCGAGGGCCGTCTTCGGGACATCCAGCTCAAGGGCTCGGGGCGAACGCCGTTTGCCCGCGGCGGCGACGGATTTGCCACGGTCGGTCCGATGCTCCGTCAATACCTGGTCAGCGAGGCGATGCACGCCCTGGGCATTCCCACCATGCGCTCCCTGCAGTGCCGCACCCGTTTCCCCCGTCGCTGCCCGACTCGCCCGCATATACTCGGAACATGCCAAATATGCGCCTTGACCGAGCCTTCCACGACCAGTCGTCCGCCCTCGAGCAGCACCGGGGCGCTCTGTGAGCGGCGGCCTCGTCGCCCTGCTGGACGATGTCGCGGCCCTGGCCCGCATCGCGGCCGCCTCGGTGGACGACGTCGCCGCCGGAGCCGCGAAGGCGGGAGCCAAGGCCGCCGGGGTGGTCATCGACGATGCCGCCGTCACCCCGCAGTACGTTTCCGGTGCCGACCCCTCCCGTGAACTGCCCATGATCAAGAAGATCTTTTGGGGTTCACTGCGCAACAAGCTGCTGGTCATCCTGCCGGCGCTGTTGCTGGTCAGCGCATTCCTCCCGGGGATCATTCCGTTCATCCTCATGGCCGGTGGCACCTACCTCTGCTACGAGGGCGCCGAAAAGGTGTGGCACAAGCTCCGCGGACACCATGAGGCGGAAAAGTCCCCGGCGGTCGACCGCGGCCCGTTGGCGGAGGCCAAGGTCATCAAGGGCGCCATCACGACCGACTTCATCCTCTCCTGCGAGATCATGGTGATCTCCATGAACGAGGTGGCCACCGAGTCACTGCTCTCGCGGGCCATCATCCTTATCGTCGTGGCGCTCGCCATCACGGTGCTCGTGTACGGGGCCGTGGGGCTGATTGTGAAGATGGACGACATCGGCCTGCACCTGGCCACCAAGGACTCCGCGGGCGCAAAGCGCTTCGGCGAGGCGCTTGTCAAGGGCATGCCCGCCGTGCTGGCCGCAATCACCTTTGTCGGGACGATCGCCATGTTGTGGGTGGGTGGCCACATCATGCTGCAGGGTGCCTACGACCTCGGGTGGCATGCACCCTACGACCTGGTCCATGTCCTGGAGAAGCCTTTCGCTTCGATCCCCGCGGTGGGCGGCTTCCTGGCCTGGCTCGTGAACACCCTGTGCTCGGCCATCCTCGGAATCATCTGGGGCAGCGTCGTCATGGCCATTGTGCACCCGCTGCTCAAGGCGCTGCCGTTCGGCAAGGCGAAGGGCGGACACGAGGAAGGCGACCTCAGGGCGGAAATCGCCGGGTACCGGCCCGGGAAGGCCAACGTCGATCCCGCCCCGTGACCGGGGTGCCAAGGATGGTCTGCAGGCCGCACAGGGGACGCATTCCTGTGTCCTGCGCCGCAGGGGATCACATCGGGGGAGTTGCGCTGCCTGTCGGTGTGGCCTTCGATGGCGGATTTCCCTGCCTGTAGGGATCTAGATGCTTCCCACCTGCGGCGTCCGTAGGACGACAGGTGCTTGGTCCCGCCGGCAACTGTTCTTTCCCTAGAACAGCGGCCAGGGCACCGCCGGCATCCCACCGCTCGGAGCCGGAAACCGCCGGGCCAAGCTCAACCGCGTGCAACGTGCGCCGAGCGCGGAGATTTCCTCGGCGGTGAGCAAGGGCGCCAGGTCGCGTCCAAGCTGGCCGTCCAGTCCTTGGATGATACGGTCCACTCCGTCGAGTTCCCCGGCGCTCAGGGAGGCTCCACTCCAACCCCACAGCACCGTCCGCAGCTTGTGGTCACTGTGAAAAGTGAGCCCATGGTCCACGCCGTATCGGTGTCCGTCCCCCATGGCAAGAACGTGGTTGCCTTTGCGGTCGGCATTGTTGATGACCACGTCGAAGACGGCCATGCGCCTGAGCGCCTGCGAGTCTTCATGGACGAGGGCGACCCTCCGCCCCTCCTCGTCCCGGCCCTCAAGGACATGTTTCCAGCCACTGTTCGGCACGTCGTCCGCAACCACCAGGTCCACGGCATTCTGGGCGGGATCTTGCTCCTGCCAGAGCTGCACCATTCCTTCACCCAGCGGGCCGTCGCGCAGCCAGGTGTGCGGCACGACGTTCCAGCCCAGGGCCTGCGAGACCAGGTAGGCTGCCAGCTCCCGGTGGGCCAGGGCGCCGTGGGGAAAATCCCACAGCGGCTGTTCACCTGCCATTGGCTTGTAGACGACCACCGCGTCGCCGATGCTGCCCAGGAAGGTGGCATTTGAAGCCGTGGTGATGCGGCCGGTGAGCGTCAGCTCGGCGGTTGTCAGGTCGGGTGCCGGCATCAGTTCTCGGGAAGGGTGCAGGTGTGTCCGTCGGCGTCCATGGGGTAGCCGCAGAGCAGGCACATCGGACGCCCGGCAGCCACGATCTCGCGGGTGCGCTTGGCGAATGCCCGGGCGGAGCCCACCGGCATGCTCACCAGCAGCATTTCGTCCGCGTCGGGGTCAATTCCCTCGGGCGATTCGACGTCTTCGTCATCGTTGTCATCGACATCGGTGATCGGGTAGGCCTTGATGACGACCTGGGCCGTCGTGGGGTCCCAACCCAGGCCCATGGCCCCGGTGCGAAACTGTTCCTGGACGGCCTCGAGCTGGTCGTTGTCGACCAGTTCAATGGGAGTGCTCCCGGGAACGCTGAAGGGGTTGCCCTCGAGGGCCATCAGCTGGTCGAGGATTTCATCGACCTTCTCGGCAAGCAGGGCCGCCTGCTGCTTCTCAAAGGCGATACTGACGATCTGCCGCCCCGCCCGCACCTGCAGGTAGAACGTGCGCGACCCCGGCAGGCCCATGGTGCCGACAATGACCCGATCAGGCCAGATGAATTCGTGAACACGTGTAGGCATGTAACCATCTTAGGCTCCGGAGGTTCGTGGCGCCTCCTGCCCTGCCCCGCCGCCCACCGGTGCGTCGCCGAGTGGGGTGCTGTTCGCCAGCCACGAAAGATCCCCGGCGTCGGTGTTGGTCGCGTGGACGGTCGGCCGGGTGGCGCCATAGCGCACGATGGACACGGAGGCGGGGCCCACATTGATGCGCTGGAACAGGTCGAGGTGCATGCCAAGTGCGTCGGCGAGGATGGCCTTGATGAGGTCCCCGTGGGTCACCGCAGCCCATACTGCCCCTGGCCCGTGCTCCGCTTCGAAGGCTGCATCGTGGCGTCGAATCGCTGCCACCGACCGGGCCTGCATTGCGGCCAATGATTCACCGCCGGGAAAGGTGACGGCCGAGGGTTGCGACTGCACCACGGACCATAGCTTCTCGGTCGCGAGATCTTCGAGCGTGCGGCCCTGCCACTGGCCGTAATCGCACTCGATGAGATCCGGTTCGATCGGCGCGTACGGGATGCCGGCCTGGCGTTCGAGGAGGAACCGGGCGGTCTCCCGGCAACGCTCCAGGGGGCTGGACACCACCGCGACCAGGGGCACGGCCGCGAGCCGGTCTCCGGCCCGAGCTGCCTGGTCGATCCCGATTTGGTCCAGACTGATGCCCGCTGCCCTACCGGCCAGCAGCCCAGCGGCATTGGCATTGGTGCGGCCGTGCCGCACGAGAATAACTGTCGCCATCCATCCAGCATAGCCATCCGCTCGACGGCCTTGTCCATCCGGGACATGAGAACCAGTCGAGAGCGGTCCGTTGTCATCTAAGTTGAACAACGAAAAGCCCGAAATCTAGGGTTTTGATTCAACTGTAATGACACGATTTTGGCCACTTTGGTCACTTCAATTGAATCAAATCTTTAAATCTTGCCTGCCCTCGCGCTCAAACCGCAAATTGCGATCTTTGGAATCCGACTGTCCCGTCATGACGAACGCTGAGCGGGTCAGCGGAACCGGAATCCCGCCCCTCAACGGCAGAATCAGCCATCCAGGGCTTGTGCGGCACCGGCCTTCAGGAGCCCCATATCCGTATCGGTGGCCACCCAGTCGTAGCCGAGTGCTTCGAAGGCGCTGGCCCTGACTGACGAGCCGGCGAAAGCGCCTACTTCAATATGGTGGTCATGGCACGCTTTTGCTATGTATCCAAGGGGGGAGTCCTTGGCGGCGAGCAACGAATCCACGTCCGTTCCAAGGCTCATTGCCAAGTCGACTGGGCCCACGAATATGGAGTCGATGCCCGAGGTACCAACGATTGCGTCCAGGTTTTCCAGTCCTTCGGCGGATTCAATCATCGCCGACAGGTGAATTCGAGAGTTCGCTTCTTGGGGGTTAATCACGGGCGCCCCGAACAGCGCACTCATCGGTCCCCAGCTTCTCCCGCCCTGTGGAGCGTACCTTGCCGCGTGGGCTACCTCTTGGGCTTCTTCGGCCGTATTGATCATGGGGACCATGATGTGGGTGGCACCTGCATCGAGAGCAAACCCGATATCTGCGTAGCTTCCGCTTCGAAGCCGCACGGCGATGTTGCCACTTGGCGCGGCAGCAAGAGCGGAAATTATTTGGGGTTCACTCCACAGGCCATGCTGCATGTCCAACCCGTGCCAACCGAAACCCATCTTTGAGGTTGTTGCCAGAATTGCCGGTGAGTCAAGAAAATGCCACAGTCCACGGCCTGAATACCTTGCCAAGTTGTCCTCCTAGAATACTGCCCATCGAACAGCGGACAGTCCATGGAAAATTTACATCTTTTCCGTGGGCAAGACGATTCAGCAGGGGTTGCGCGCTTCATCCTTTCGGCATTCATGTCGGGCATCTTCAAGGATCCTGCATTGGGTTGAAATTCAAAGACGTATCGCAGGGCCCCGTCCCTTAAGCCGGTCCTCAAACGGACAAACCAATCGTTGACCAGTGTCTTTGTGACCGCAAGATTTCTGGCGTCCCGTAAATGACAATGGGGCGAGAATGCATCACCAGTAACAAAGATGCGTCAACTGTGGTGACAAGAATCAGCGCAATGCTTCACCTGTAGCGACAAAAATAGGCAGGATGCGTCAACTGAAATGCCATCTGACGGCCTAATGCGTCAATTTAGTTGAGAATGCTTCAACTTAGATGACAAAGGACAAGAGCGGTTCAACGCGCCTTGCCGCCGGCAGACGGGTTCCGCGCAGCCTGACCATTTGTTGCACCAGCTTCGATTCCGGTGCCGCCAGATGCCGAGCGAAGTTGGGCGGTGCGGCTCCGGCTCGTTCCAGCGACTTGTTCATTGGCACGTTGCTGGACCACCGGTGTTCCGCGGCTGCTCCGGCGTGCCATTCCCGGGAATCCAGCGGGAGGTTCTTGTCCAGCAGGACCTGGATGTGGCGCCCCGGCAAATGTCCCACAGCCTGTGGGGAATTTGGCCGCCGGGCGGTCCACGCGGCTGCGAACGTGCGCAGGCAATGCAGGTTCGGTGCGCGACAGGCCGGTCATTTCGAGGAATTCCCGGCGCAGCTCCGCCGCCAGCCGGGAGATGACCGTGCTTTGCAGGCCATCGCGTTTCTGTTCGTTCAGGATCCGGGTCCGGTATTCCAGTACAAGTCAATGAGGGCGCTGTTCAGGACCAGTGGGGCCCGTACCCGGGCCGCGGACATGGTCCTTCACATCGGAGAGGAATGGGGTGTAGGTGTCGGGAAAGACGGGATCGTTTGTTGGCATGGGTACCCGCCTATTGCCGCTCCGGAACCCGGTGGGTGCAGCCCGGGGCCTGCTGTGGAAGACCCCGTTGTTCTTCGGTGAGCCAACCGGCATCGGCCCGACCCCGATGGTGCGCTTGGAACTCGCAGCGGTGCCCACGCGGGGTGGGCCCGCCATGCAGGCGAACTACGACCGTGCCCGCGGTCGGTATGCCTGATGGCGATGCCAGAGCCGAACCACCAACCATTTTCACACGCGCCCACGTGGGGCGCTCGCGTTTTTCGCCCTGCCCTATGGGGCAGCGTCGGTGGGAGCGGCTCGATGGTCGATCTCAGCCGTGAGGCTGTCTATGCGCTCCAGGGCGGCATTGAGGTCCGTGACCGTGGCCCAGAGATCCGGGTGTTGCTCGCGGATCTCTTCCATGGTGCTGCCATGGGAGGTGAGCGCGGCGAGGTCGAAACTGACGTTGGTGCGCGCCCCAGCGACCGTCGCCCTGAGGGAGCCGAACGCGACCACGACATCGGCGATGAGTGCCCGATTGCCGTGAACCGCGAGCCATGCCAATGCGTCGATGGCCTCGATGGCCCGCTGGCCCAACACTGCCGACGACTTCGCGGCATCCACGGAAGCTCGGGTCACGGCCTCATCACGCTCGGCTCCCGGTTCCAACCGGAACGCGGCACCGAAGGCCAAGGAAGCGGATGCGTCTTGGTCGGCCAGCCGCAGGGCCTCCTCGCGGAGTGCCTGGGCACGCTCCCGCACGCGGGAGAGTTCCGCCCGCAGGTCTTCCTCGGGTTCCGTGTAGCCGGCAACCATCGACGCCAGGGACGCGGCGACTGCCAGCATCAGCCCCGTCCCGGCCCCGCCGCCCGGTGAACCCGTCGATTGCGCCAGCGCGCGGGTCCAGTCCTCAACCGTCGAGTTCTGGGTGGTCACCGAGTCCGTTTCATCCATGGCACCCAGTGTGCCGCAAAGCGGTCGACTTTGTGCAGGGGAAGTTGAACCGGACAGCCACGTGGTTGCCGGCCATCGGCAGGCCGTCCATCATTCCGGGCGCCCCGAAGGCATCGCGTCCGTCTGTTTGCCCCGGATTCATCGCGTGGAAGCCCGTGCAATCGTCCGCCGGGACGGCCCGGCGCCCCGGCGGACGATKGCACGGGCGAGGCGACCGGCGGCACGCATGCAAAACTGTTGCCACCGGGCTTTCGATCAAATAGTTTGGATGTTCCCAGCGCTGGCCCGCATGCGGGCCAGCTGCCGGGATTGTTCCCGTTTCGTCTACCGAAGGAGGACCCCGATGGGTCTCGACGACAAGATTGGCAACAAAGCGCAGGAAGCCGCCGGCAAGGTCAAGGAAGGCGTCGGAGACGCCACCGACAACGAAAAGCTGCAGGCGGAAGGCGCCAAGGACCAAGCAGCAGCCAAGGCCAAGCAGGCCGGGGAACACCTCAAGGATGCTGCCAAGGATGTAACCGGCCACTAGGGCCGCTGCGGCCACTGGCGAAAATGCTCCCCGTTCCGGGTTCCGCGCTCATCGGGAACCTCTGGACGGGGAGCATTTACGTTCCCGGGCTGGGCCGGAATGTACCTGTTACGCGGACGTGTCCGAGGGTATGGTGCTCGTATGGACGACATTTACCAGGTCATCGTGGTTGGCGGCGGATTTGCCGGCATGGCCGCGGCCCGGGAGCTGGGCCGCAAGCGGATTTCAGTGCTCCTCGTCGACGCGAACAACTACCACCAGTTTCAGCCGCTGCTCTACCAGGTGGCGGCATCGCAAATAGGGGTCTCGGCAGTGGCCCGGCCGCTGCGTTCGGTATTCCGCCGCATCAGGGACGTGCGGGTGCTCACCGCCGAAGCCACGTCGATCGACGCTGCCGCCCACACCGTCACCACCGCGGACGGCACCCGGTACCAGGGACGGATCCTTGTCATTGCCGCCGGCGCCGTCCCGAACTTCTTCAACACCCCCGGAGCCCAGGAGCACGCCTACCCGCTGTACTCGCTCGACGATGCCGTACGCCTGAGCACCGCTCTCACCCGGACGCTGGAAACTGCCGAGCGGGAAGGTTCCGGCGCCACGGACGTCGTCATCGTCGGTGGAGGGCCGACGGGGGTGGAGACCGCAGGAGCGCTGGCCGAGAACATCAAGTACATCGTGCCGAAATATTTCTCGCCGGCCCTTGCCGACCGGTGCCGGGTCCATCTCGTGGACATGGTGCCCAACGTGCTCAACGCCTTTTCCCCGAAATCCCAGGCCTACGCCCGGGCCCGGCTTGGGAAGCTCGGGGTGCAGCTGCACATGGGCCAGAGCGTGGGCGAGGTCCGTCCCGACGGGGTGGCGCTGTCCGACGGAACCGACATCCCCGCGCGGATCACGGTGTGGGCCGGTGGCCTGCAGGCCGGGAAGATCATTGCCGAGTCGGGCCTGGCGCAGGGCAAGGGCGGGCGCATCGACGTCACCCCCGAGTTGCGGGCACCGGGCGTCGAGGGGATCTACGTGCTGGGGGACTCGGCCAACATCACCGATGACACCGGAGCCAAGCTGCCCCAGCTCGGATCCGTCGCCCAGCAATCGGGCAAGTGGGCGGCTCGCAACATCCATGCCGACCTCACCGGCGGCACCCGCCAGCCGTTCAGGTACAGCGACAAGGGATACATGGCGATGGTGGGCCGCGGCGCGGCGGTGGCCGAGCTCGGGCGCAAGCGCATCCAGGTGCAGGGGCCGCCGGCCTTCGCCTCATGGCTGGTTGTGCACCTGGCGCTGCTCCCGGGCGTGCGCCAAAGGATCCGTGCATTGTCGTCCTGGGCCGCCGGCTACCTGACGCACAGCCCGACGCAGGTGTTCGTGGCCAAGCCGGACTAGCGGCAGCGCCGGGGGAGCGGCATCGGACCGGTGCAAGCACCACCATTGCCTTGCCCGCCGCTGCGCGCGACGCTGGCCAAGGAAGAAAAGTCTGCTTCAGGAGTGCTCATGCAGGCCCTGACTCTCATCCCGGGCGTGAAGGATTCATTGGCGCTGCGCAAGATCCCGGAGCCGGGCCCGGACCAAGGCTCCGTGCTGGTGGAAGCACTGGCCGTGGGGCTGTGCGGGACCGATGCGGAAATCACCGCGGGCAACTATGGCCAGCCGCCTCCGGGCCACAAACAGCTGGTGCTGGGACACGAGAACCTGGGCAGGGTCCTGGAAGCGCCTCCGGGATCCGGCGTGGCTCCCGGAGACCTGGTGGTGGGCATCGTGCGACGGCCGGACCCACACCCTTGCCCGGCTTGTGCCGCCGGTGAATGGGATATGTGCCTCAACGGCAAGTACACCGAGCATGGGATCAAGCAACTGGACGGCTTTGCCCGGGGACGCTGGCGGGGCGAGCCAAAGGACATGGTGAAGCTGGGGCCGGGGCTGGCGGTTGTCGGCGTGCTGCTGGAACTCACCACCATCGTGGCCAAGGCCTGGGAACAGATCATGCGCATCGGAGCGCGCGCTTTCTTCGACCCCCACGTAGCGGTGGTCACCGGAGCCGGCCCGGTCGGCCTGCTCGCGGCATTGCTCGGGGTCCGCCGGGGGTTGGAGGTCCATGTCTTTGACATCGTTTCCGATGGACCGAAACCGGGATTGGTTCGTGGCTTGGGTGCGACCTACCATAGCGGAACCCTGCCCGAGTCCGGGATCAGTGCCGAGATCCTGGTCGAATGCACGGGGATCACCGACGTGGTACTCGACGTCCTGGGCCGCCGGGCGCCCGATGCCATTACCTGCCTGACCGGGGTGTCGGGCACCGGGAAGGAAACGGAAGTGGAGGTCGGTGCCCTGAACCGGCAGGCAGTGCTGGGCAACGGGGTCACGTTCGGAAGCGTCAATGCCAACCGCCGGCACTTAGATGCCGCGGCTTGCGCGCTGGCCGCTGCCGACCCCGCCTGGCGGGGCCGGCTGTTTTCCCGCCGGGTGCAGCTGGAAAACTTTGCCGATGCCTTCAAGCGCCACCCGGACGACGTCAAGGTCGTGCTGGAGATCGGGTCGGGACGGGCCGCGGGCAAGGACCGGGCCGCGGGGCGGCAGGACCGCTAAACGGTTGGGGTGGGAGCCTGGCCCTCGTCCCCGAAGCGCTGGCGCAAGCGGCGGTTGCGAAGCCGGTCCAGCCGGTTCATGGCCGGGCCGGCGGAAACCCCGTGCACGAGAATGGAAAGCGCCACGACCAGCCCGATGAAGGCCCACAGCTCCTCGGCCTGGCCACCGAAGTCCCCTTCGGCCAGCGCATATCCGAGGTAGTACAGGGAGCCGATGCCGCGCACCCCGAAAAATGACAGCGCGATGCGGTCCCGGGGACCGGTCCCGCCCCCGGCAAGGCCGATGAGGCCCGCCGCCGGCCGGACCACCAAGAGGAAGGCCAATGCCACCAGCACTTCCCTCCAACCGATTCCGTGCAGCAGCCCGCGCGCGATGGCGCCCCCGAGCAGCACCAGGACGATGACCGTCAGCAGCCGTTCCAGCTGATCGACGTAGTTGTGCAACACCCGGTGGTAACCGTGGGTGTGCTCCACGGCCCGGATGGTGACCGCACAGATGAAGACGGCAATGAAACCGTAGCCTTCAACCATCCCGGTCACCCCGTAGGCCAGGAAGACGGCAGCCAGCGCCACGAACCCTTCGGAATGCTCGGCCAGCCGGATGCTTCCATGCTTGGCCGAGAAGAAGATCCGCGCCAGCAGTTTCCCGGTCCCGAAGCCCAGCATCACCCCGATCCCGATCCGCCACAGCACGTCCACGGCAAACCACTGCGGAAACCATTGCGCCGGCGACGCACCGAGGACGCTGAGGGAAATGGCCAGATACACGAAGGAGAATGCCAGCCCGTCATTCAGCCCTGCCTCGGAGGTGAGCCCGAAACGAACCTCGTCTTCCCGCTCGGCGCCGGCCTCGTCGTCCGCCGGTTCCCCGACCTGCACCTCGGACGCCAGGACCGGATCGGTGGGGGCAATAACAGCGGCAACCAAGACGGCGGCGGCCAGCCCGAGTCCCAGGCCCCACAGCCCCAAAAGGGCCAGACCCACCATGGACAGCGGCATCACCACACCGAGCATCCGCCAGGTCGTGGCCCACCGCTTCCACCCCGGCGGACGATCGATGGCCAGGCCCGCGCCCATCAGCGAGACGATGACGCAGACCTCGGCCAGATGGGTGGTGAAATCCGCGTACCTGACCGGATCGGGGTCCGGCAGGTCCACCAGCAGGGTGAAGGCGGCCATCCCCGCGCCCAGGAAGACCAGCGGCATGGACACCGGGACGTTGCGCAACAGTCGCGGCAGCACCGCCGCGGCGAACACGGCCACGCCTGCGGCGGCAAAGACAATGCTGGGAGCTTCAAACACCACGGGCCCTTCGCCTTGGCCACATCCTCGGGGCAGTTACTGGAACAAGTATCATTCAATCCCAGCCGCAAACGGTAGGGTCGCCCGGGATTTTCCGAGGGGAACACCGTGTCACGCTCAGGGGCGACACTGGACCCGGTACGCGAAGGATCACCTGGACAGGGAGTATCCGTCTGGAGCCGTGTTTCCGCCCCACGAAGCGGGCAGCGACATGGGCAGGGATCGAGGAAGTCCCTGCGGATGGAACACCGATCAGGACGTGCGCCCCGGGAGCCCCGCCCCTTGGTGTGCCGGAGGGCATGGGTGCCCGGGGAGGAGGCCGGTCCGATCTCGGCAAGAGGCGCGCAGTGAACGCCACGGGCATGAATCGGGACGGGATGGTTACCGGGTGGTAATGTCCCTATATTCAATGGCGCAGCAACGGACAAGGAACCCTCATGGACGACACACACCTGGACCACATTCCCGCAGGAGTGGACATGACCAGCTGGAAGCTTCCCGAGAACCTGCGCTGGTCCTTCCAACACATGGCCGACTTCCTGCCCACCGCGGTGATATCACGGGGTGAAGGGCCGGCGGCGCAGCTTCCGGCCGCCCACCGTGACCTGGATTCGGTGATGTTGGCCCCGGTCGTCGCCGGGGAAACGCCGGTGAGCGTGGGTTCGGTCATGGGCACGACCGAAACCGACGGGTGGATGTTCATGCATCGCGGCACGGTGCTGACCGAACAGTACTTCGGGGAGATGACGGCCGGCACCCCGCACCTGCTGATGTCCATGAGCAAGTCGTTGGTCGGCACGGTGGCGGGGGCCCTGTGCGATGCCGGGGTGCTCGATGACGGCGCGCAATTGACCGATTACCTGCCGGAGCTCGCCGAGACGGGCTATGCCGGGGCCACGGTGCGCCAGTTGCTCGACATGCGCTCGGGCATAGATTTCTCCGAGAACTATCTGGACCCGAGCTCGGGGGTGCGGATGATGGAGCAGGCCATCGGATGGTCTTCCCTAAGTGCTCCCGGGCCCACGGGCGTGTACCCGTTCCTGCGTACCTTGGTGCGCAAGACCGCCCACGGCGGGGTATTCGAGTACCGCTCCTGCGAGACCGACATGCTCGGCTGGATCTGCGAGGCTGCGTCCGAGAAGCCCATGGCCACGTTGATGACCGAGTTGGTATGGGGCAAGCTGGGCGCCGAATCGGATGCCACCATGGGCATCGACCAGTTCGGCACAGGGATATTTGATGGCGGGATCAACGCCACGATGCGCGACATGGCCCGTTTCGGGTCCCTCTTCCTGAACGAGGGTCTCTCGCCGAACGGCGAACGGGTGCTCTCCACCGAATGGATCGCCCGGACGCTGGCCGGGGCACCGGACTCCCGCGATGCCTTTGCCGACAGCCCCGTGGACAACCTGATGCCCGGCGGGATGTACCGGAACCAGATGTGGTTCCCGTACCCCGGCGACGATGTTGTGCTGTGCCTGGGCATCCACGGGCAGATGGTCTACATCAACCGTCCCGCCGAAGTCGTGGCGGTGAAAATGTCCAGCTGGCCGATGCCGCAGGACCCCGCCAGGCTCTTCCCCACACTGCGCGCCTTCGACGCCATCGCCGCGGCCCTCTTGGTGGAGGCCAACAGTGCATCACCGGCGGCGGTGGAACCCGCCGCAGCCGGCTGACAAAACCTGACGCGGCTGGAAGCATCGGCAATCCGTGCCGCCGCACTCAGCCCGGCGACGTACTGGCATGTTCGAAACGAAGGCCGGTGGCCGCCCCTCGCAGGGGCGGCCACCGGTTTCAGCGAGCTGCCGTCGTTAGTGCTCGTGGTGTTCGTCGGCAGCCTTCTTGGCGGCCTTTTCGGCGTCCTTGCTCGGCGCGCAGCGCGTCGGCCTCGTCGTGTTCCTCGGCCTTCTCCTGGTGGATGACCTCAGCCAGGAGCTTCTCCATTTCCTTGGCCACGCGGGCCGCGGAAGCCGGGTTCTGGCCGGTCACCAGTCGTTCGTCCACCACGACGTTCTCCGTGAAGTTCTCCGCCGGCACGTGGGTGGCGCCCTGCTCCTCGAGCCGGTCCGCCAGGAGGAACGGGACGACCTTCTCCTTACCCACGGCAACTTCCTCCTCGTTGGTGAAGGCAGCACCCCTCCGGCCCTCGACGAGGCGGAACCCGTTGTCCAGTTCCACGTTCACCCGTTGGCACGGCGGCGTATTGGTAGGTTTCAACTCGATGAAAGTTGCCGTGACGGAGCCCGGTTGGAAGAGGGCGGACCTCGACCCTGCGAGAAAATGTCATGGCGAGTCTGCATTCTCAGCCACCCTGTTTGTTGCCTGTGAATTCATGCATGACGTCGCATGATTGGCACACTATTCGGGATGTGAGCGATGGATATATATTGGCTCGGCCATTTTGAGTAACCGTCGTGGTTTTGATGCACATCATCACGCCGCTACCCGCTTTGGAATCTCGACGTGAACCGGGGGATACGTCATTTGACCCATGACACAAGGCAATGTGCCCGGCAGACTGTATCTTCACGCAACTACCATGGCATTCCCATTCCCAGCGGGATGCCACACGAGTGAGGATACATGATGGTTTTGTGGCCGCAGGACAAGGATTTCGGCGCAAGCATTACCTTTGATTTTGACGCCGAAGAGGTTTGGATCGGAGAGAACCCCGCGAATGCCAACCGTCCCGGAGTGCTTTCGCAGGGAGCCTATGGTCCGCGTGTGGGAGTGCCGTTGATCCTGGATCTGTTGGCTAAGCACGACGTGAAGGCAACCTTTTTCATTTGCGGCAAGGATGCCCTGCGCCATCCCGAGTCCGTTAGGGCGATCTTGGCCAGGGGCCACGAAGTCGCTCACCACGGGCACTCACACACGAACCCCACTACGCTCAGTCCCGCGGCAGAGCGCGCGGAATTGTACGACGGGCTGGCCGTGTTGCGGGACTTAGGTGCCGAGGTGACGGGATATCGGTCCCCCTCATGGGATTTCACGGACCAGACCCTTGATCTGCTTCAGGAAGCGAACTTCACATACAGTTCCAACATGCTCAACGACATCCGCCCTTACCGCTACGAGAGCCACGATATCGTAGAGGTCCCCGTGTCGTGGATACTGGACGATGCCCCGCATTTTTGGTTCGCCAATGACACCTGGGAAAAGACCATTCGCTCCACCCGCGAGGTACTCGAGGTGTGGCAGCCAGAGATTGAGGGCATTGCGGCACTGGGCGGACACGTCATGCTGACTTTCCACCCGATGATTTCCGGGCGCCCCTCGCGCCTGGCCATGCTCGAAAAGATCATCGTGGGACTAAAGGGGGCCGGCGCGTGGATTGGCACGGTACGGCAGACCGCCGAGCTGCTGGATGAAGACTCTCCGACCGGGACACTGTCCGCGGCCGAGGCCCCGACTTCGTTGCCCGCCCATTTGCTCCAGGCACCGGTGGACGAACCACATTTGGGCATCGCGGAGGTCGCTCTGGCAGGACGGATCGGCCAGGCATGAAAACTGCAGGCTACCCGCGTATCCGGGTCAGTGGCGGCCCGTTTGAGCGCGGCGAGCAATACGGTTCCCTGGCCCGCCCGCAGGTGCACCATGCCCGCAACGGCTACGAGCGCTCCTTCGCCAGCAAGGGCGTGCCCTGGGCAGAAGCCGTCATCCATGCCCAGGGGTACGCTGAATCCATCCAGCGTTTCTTTCCGGATATCTGGGAAGAAATGCGCGGAATCGCCATGGGCGCGAACCTGCCGTTCGAAGACATACTGGCGATGAATTGCCGCACCGAGATCCTCTGGCGAGCATTGGTCTCCTCGCACCAGATGGCGACGGGTCGGGCCGCCTCGTTGCGCGGCGTCGGGGAGTGCTCCTCCTTTGCGATCGCCCCGACGCACACGGCACTGGGCCACACTCTGATGGGCCAGAACTGGGATTGGCTTGTGCATGGGTTCGATTCGGTTATCCTTCTGGAGGTTGAACGCGAGGATGGACCGAACTACGTCACCATCGTGGAAGCCGGGTTGCTGGCCAAGACGGTGATGAACGAGCACGGCATCGGCCTGGCAGTAAACACGCTTGTGACGAGCACTGACGGATCAACACCGGGTGTCCCGTTCCACGTGTTGCTGCGGGCGCTTGCAGATTGCGAACGAGTCTTTGATGCGGTGGAATTGCTGGCCTCCCATCCTAGGGCTTCCTCCGGAAACTACGTGCTGGGAGCCGCGGACGGGGCAATTCTGAATATTGAGACGGGGCCGGGGGACGCACGTAACATCAACATCCAGATTGCCAAACATGGCAAGACCTTCCACACCAACCACTTTTTGTATTCAGTGCAGGGCGGTTTCGACCTGGCTCCCGTGGCCATGTCGGATTCCTATGTGCGCCTGTCCCGGTTGCGCGAGTTGGTCGGCATCAAGGCACAGGCTGTCACCGTCGCTGCCCTGGACCAGGCCCTGCGCGATCACACGGACGCCCCGGGTTCGATTTGCTGCCATCCCGATGGCCGATCGGATCCTGCGGCGCAGTGGTCGACGGTCATGTCTGTCGTCATGGATCTGGAAAACCGGGTGCTGCATCTGGCAGAAGGCAACCCCTGCCTGGCGCCTAGAAATGCTGTCGATTATGCCGAGTTTTTACAGCCAAACCTTGTGAAGGCATAATCGTTCGCCTTCCCGTATCGCGTTTCCACTCACGCCCGCGGGAGTCGCAGATCCTTCAGGTTTAGTCTCCGTCGGGGGTGTCTAGACCGGCCAAGGTGCTGAACATTGAGGCAGTGGTGGTCCCTTTTGACTGGGTGCGTGCACGCTGTGAGCCTCGTTTCCCGTCTTCGGTGCCGCGATAACTTCGCAGGCCGCAGAAAACGACAGTGTTCTCCGAACCCTCACTCTCCAGGAACTCCACCACGGAGTGGGGATCCTGGGGAACCGGCCATGCAGCTTCAGGCTAGCGGTCAACGGCACCGTGCATTCCCGGAAACTGCAACCGGCTCATGGAACCAAACGGCGCTGGGCTGAGCACCACCGGTCCATCCGGTTGGATTTGGCAGGTCAAAAGCGGCATCCCGATCGTAGGGTCGATGGTCCCGTCTGGGTAGCTGAGTGGCGACTGGCCGTCCTCTCCCAGATAGTAGGTTCCGTTGAGCCCGCGATAGAGGATCTCGCGCAGGGCCGCGCTCACTCCAGCACTATCGGTCCCTCCATTTTGGCGCCACGCGGTGGCCAATAGCTGGACTTGGTCGTAGGCCGAGCTGGATTGCGCGGGCCCGGGTTCGACCCCGTAGCGGACCGCGTAGTTGCGCTGGAACGTGCGTGCGATGGCGGAATCGGTTCGGTTGGTCACCGAGCTCCACACCACACCGTTGGCAAGGTCCCCCAGCTGCTCCACAAACCGGGGGCTCGAGGCGGCATAGACATAGTGGACCAGTCCGGTGAAATTCGCTGCATGCAGCTGCCGCTGCAATTCCGCGATCTCGTCGGTGATGAAATGCGCCACGAGGATGACCTCGGCGCGGGACTCCACCAAACGCCGGGCCACTTCTTCCCAATCCGACTGCCGGAAGGGTGCGCTTTCGCGGCTGACAATGCTCCAGCCCACTGAAGCGACAGCGGGCTCGAAGCCGTTTCCACCGATGTGTGCACTCGGCGTATCCATCTCTACCAGCGCCATCCGGCGTTCCTTGGGGTGATAGTTCCGCAATGTCCCGAGATCGCGCAGGAACCGCACAAACGCCATCGCGTAGTACTTTTCCGACGGGCATGTCTGGAACACCATTCCGTAACGTCGGGGATTGCTCCGGACCAGGTCCACGTGGCGCTCGAAAGTGTCAACGTGGAGAAAAGGCCTGCCGTAGTTGGCGGCCATCTCCAGCAGGAAGGGATTTTCGGCGCTCGAGTAGTGCGTGGTAATGGCATCGACTCCGGCATCGATGAGCCGCTGCATGGCGGCCCGGACAGCGTCGGGGTCATACAGGTCCGCGTCGGCAACAAGGTGTTCAAGGGAACGGCCTGCCACTCCTCCGTTGGCATTGATCTCCTCGACGGCCAGCGCCGCTCCTCGAACCAGCTCCTCGCCCTCGTCGTTGGCCTGGCCGGTCAGGGACGCGAGCGTTCCGATCAAGATCGGTCGCGGACCGTCGACCGTCTTTGAACCTGAAGGTATTCGCTGGGTCACGTCATCGACCATGCCGGCGAATCGTTCGACGCTCACGACGGAGATGTGCGCCACCCCGTCGATGCCTCCCGGCACCGGCAACGCAAGCAGGTGGCTGTCCACGACGAGCGAGGCCAGCCCTGCCCTGCTCACCTGGCCGAGCTTGTGCAGCAGCCGTTCCACCTGGGTGGACACGGTCCGACGGCTGGTTCCGAGCCGGTCCCCGATCTCCGGGTTGGACAGCCCGAGCGACAACAACGTCAGGACTTCGATTTCGCGCCGGGTGATGCCCTGTGGCAGTTCGGCCGGAACGGCGCGGATCAGCGCCCGTTCGTACTGCTCACCGCGCCGGCGGGTCCGTTCAACCACAACCGACAGCCACGGTTCGGCGGCACGGTACAGGAACTGAACACGGTGGCGGTTCAGGAGGAGGAACCCGCGGGCGTAAGCCACCAGGTCTGGCGGCGGCGGACCACCGTGGACGGATTCGATCCGTCCACGGTGGTCGGTGAGGAACTCGAGTATTTGGGTCATCGGCGGTGGTCTGGCACGTTTTTCACGAGCTCACCGGCCATGTCGACGGCTTCCTTCTGCCAAGGTTCCAACTGAAGCTGCGGATAGTCGGCAAAGAATGCCATGTAGGGGTCTTCGACCCCCGATTCCAAGCCCGTCAATTCCTCAAGGACCGCCATGCCACAGAACGGGACATAGTGCGCCGAGTAGCCTCCCTCGTGGATGAACGCTATGCGACCTGCACAAAGTTCGGAAGCAGCGTCGATCATCCGCCGGGACATGGCCCTGAACCCGTCACTGGTGACCACCATGCGGCCAAGCGGATCCGTGGCCGAGGCGTCGAAGCCGCTGCCGACGATGATGAGTTCGGGCTGGAAACGTTCCAAAGCCGGACCCACGACGCGCTCCAGGGCATCGAGGTAACCGCCGTCTCCCGTTCCCGCCGGCAGCGGGATGTTGATGGCGGTTCCCTCGGCGTCCGCACCGCCGTTCTCGCCGTGCATTCCGGAGTCCGTCGGGTAGAGCCTGTCTTGGTGCAGGGAAATCGTGAGGACGGCCGGGTCGTTCCAAAACACACTCTGTGTCCCGTTTCCGTGGTGCACGTCCCAGTCGACGATCGCGACCCGCGTGAGCCCGAATTCGTCCAGGGCGACCCGCGCGGCGATCGAGGTGTTGGCAAAGAGGCAGAAACCGCGGCCGCGGTCGGCTTCCGCATGGTGCCCGGCGGGGCGCACCAACGCGTAGGCGTTGTCCACCTCGCCGCGCAGCACGGCCCGAACCGCGCCTACGGCGGCACCTGCCGATAGCTTCGCGATCGACAGGCCCTGCGGGCCGAATTCCGCGCTCTCCCCGGCGTCTCCGCCGGTCTCGTTCATGTCCTCGAGACGTTGCAGGTACCCGGGGGTGTGCACCGCCAGGATCTCCTTGTCCGTCGCAGGGGCCGCATCCAACGCGACCATTTTCTTGTCGAACGCGCTGACCTGCACCAACGCCGCAAAGCGTCCCTTGGAGTCGGGCGAGTCGAAGGCCGTGTGGGGCTGGATGAAGCCCCCGGGCCGGAAGAAACCCGATCCATTGCCGGTGTTGTGCCAGTTGAAGGCCTCGTGCCAGATCCATCCGGTGCTCATGATTGCGTGCCCTTCTTTGCGTGAATTCTTGTGTTTCGGGGCTATGCGGCCCTCGAGGTATTTGAGACGGCTAGTGTTTGCCGGCACCCAGACGTTGGGGCTCCCCGGCCAGGGGCGTGCTGGGATCCCCGGGATCACCATCTGCCTCGATGCWWGCATCGAGGACCGCCTTGCCGCGGGTTGCCCAGGATTGCTTGACGATCTTTTGGATCGATTCGTCGAGCGCCACGGCCACCACCAAGGTCAGGCCCACGATGATCGTCTGGAGGAACGGGGAGGCCTGCAGGAAGACCAAGCCGTTGCGCATGACGCCGAAGAAGAGCAGGCCGGCCAAGACACCGCCGACGCGGCCGACGCCGCCGGCAAACGCCACGCCGCCAAGCAGGGCAACCGTCAGGGCATTCATTTCCAGGTTCAAGCCCACGGCGGGGCTCACCGACTGGACCTTGGCGCCCAGCATGATTCCCGCCAGGGCGGAGGCGAGGCCTGTGGCCGCGAACAACCCGAACCGGACGCGGCGCACGTTGACGCCCATCAGACGCGCGGCGCGTTCGCTGCCTCCGATGGCGTATGTCTCGCGACCCACCCGGTGCCTGTTCAGCACGTACCAAACGGCGGCAACAACCAGTATCAGCAGCAGCATCCGGACCGGGAAGGGACCAACGGTGGCGGTGCCGAAGCCTTGGAATGTCTCGGGCAATTCCCGTCTGGTCACGGTGCGTCCGCCCGTCACCATCATCGCGTAACCACCCCAGACGCTCAGGAAGCCCAAGGTCACCACGATGGGATTCAAGCCGAGATAGGCGACGAGGAAACCGTTAAGGGCGCCGGCGGCAATTCCAAAGGCCAGACCCACTGCGATGCCCAAGACCGTCGATCCGGTGGCGCTCATGACAAGCGCCGAGTTAACCGCGGCGGCCGAGGCGATGGACCCGACCGACAGGTCGACCGAACCGGAAATCATCAGCAGTGCCAAGGGAAGCGCCACGATGCCGAGCTCGGCGACCTGCAGCACCACATTCAGTGCATTGCTGGTGCTCATGAAGCGCGGGTTGAGGATCGTGAAGAACACGATCAGGAGAACGAGTGCAAAGAAGATCCCGTTCTTGGCCAGAAAGCTCTTGAGATTGACTGAGGGTAGCTTCACCGGGAGACCCCTTCCATGGGTCGTACTGCATCTGATAACTGGAGCAACGTGGAAACAAGGTCTCCGCTGAATTCGGGGCCGCGCGGGACTTCACTGCGTGAGCCTCCGTACATGACGTAGGAACGGTCGCAGAGCTGGGCGATCTCGTCCGATTCCGCGGAAGCGACCAGCACCGCCACACCTTGGGTTGCGAGCCCGCGCACGGCGGTGGCGATGTCCTGCTTGGCCCCGACGTCGACGCCTTGGGTCGGCTGGGCCAGCAGCAGGACACGCGGTTGGCGCGGAAACATCCAGCGCGACAGCAGGTGTTTTTGCCGGTTTCCGCCGCTGAACTCGTCAATTGGCGCGTCGGCTCCGGGGCCTAGGATATTGAGCTGTTTCCGGGCTTCCGCGTAGGTGCCCTTCCCTACCGCAGGACCCACCCACCATCCGCGGCCGGGCAGTTGCCGGAGCCACGGGAGGAACACCGTGTCCAACGCCGAGGCGCCGGATACCAGTCCGTCGTTTTCACGGTCCGCGGGCACCAAGTGGATACCCCAGCGCACCGCGGCTTCCGGCGAGGCGATGTCGACGTCCTCGCCATTCCAGCTAAAGCGCCCATGGCCGTCCAGACCGAAGAGCCCGGCCAGGAAGCTGAATTGTTCGCCCGCCGCCATCCCGAAAAGGCCGACCACTTCGCCGGCGGCGACGCTGATCCCGTTTGAATCGAGGCACCCTGCACCCACTTGTACCCGGGCCGGAACGAACTCCTCGTCGGCCATTCCCGGGGCCAGGGCTTGGGCCAGCGTCCGGCCCGTGAACGAATCTGCGGCCCCGTCTACCACCAGCTGCCCGGACCTGAGCACCAAAATGCGCTCGCATACGTCCAGGATGTCTGGCAGCCGGTGGGAGACGTAGATGACCGTCACCCCGCGCTTGGCCAACTGCCTGATCAAGGCATGCAATGATTCGGTTTCGGCACGGCCCAATGCGGCGGTTGGTTCATCGAGCAGCAGCATTTTCATGTCGCCGGTCAGGAACCCGCGCGCCAAGTCGACGAGCTGGCGCTCACCCAACGAGAGTGCATCGACCATGAGATCCAGGTCGAGGTCGGATCCGACCTCGGTCAGGGCACACCGGGCACGCTCGCGTTGTCCGGTGCTGCGCCGAAGACCCTGTCCCAGGAACATGTTGTCCAGGATGCTTAGGTTCGGGGCCAATGCTGGCTCCTGGTGGATCACCGTGATGCCCAGCTTCGAGGCTTCCTGCGGCGTCAACTTCCCGGGTGCAGGCGCACCGTCGACGATGAACTCCCCGCTCGATGCGGCATAGACCCCGGAGAGTACGTTGAACAACGTGGACTTGCCGGCACCGTTGTGGCCCAGCAGGCCGACGATTTCACCGGCCGCCACCGAGAGCGAGACCCCGTCCAGCGCCCGGGTGGCGCYGAATTCCACGGAAAGGTTGTCCAACTGCAGTCGCAAATCGTCTTCACCCGACTCCGGCCGGGACTGTGTGGCATGCACCCTGGGTCAGCTTCCGCTCTTGCGGTCGCTGTGGAAAGAGGCGGCGTTTTCCGGGGTTACCCGG
This sequence comes from Arthrobacter sp. UCD-GKA, assembly GCF_001863355.1. NCBI lineage: Bacteria > Bacillati > Actinomycetota > Actinomycetes > Micrococcales > Micrococcaceae > Arthrobacter > Arthrobacter sp. UCD-GKA. Next base: position 396,706 of record NZ_MOLR01000008.1, read on the forward strand.
GTGGAAGAAATCTCGATGTTGCCCTTCAGAGTTCCCTCGGCCGCGTCGATGAGCAGCTGCGCGTTCTTCTCGGCGAGTTCCTTGGCCGGCAGGATGAACCCGAGGCGCCAGATGCTGTCCTTTTCCTGGATCAGATCCAGGGATTCGTCCGTGGCATCTAGAGCACCAAGTAGGTAGTCGGGGTCCTTGGGGTCCACGCCGTGGGCCATGAGAGCCCGGTAGGAACCGATCAGTTGATCGGAGCCGGTTGAAAGCCAGACCTTGGTGTTGGGATCCGCCGACAGCTGGTTCTTGGTGTTTTCCAGTCCGTCCTCGATGGTCAGTGACGGCATGTCCGAGATCTTGACCTTCGCCCCCGCCTTCTTCAGGCCGTCCTTGATGCCGTTGGAACGGTCAATGCCCAGGTCGGTCTCGTAGTAGCTGAAAAGGCCGACGGGGACTTCGGCGGCACCGTACTTCTTCACGATCCACTTGCCTGCCTCCTCGCCAAGGGTCAGGCCGTCGTTGTAGTTGTCGATGACCAATGCGGCCTTGATGCCGTCCCATTGGGTGGCATACCCGACGACGGGAATGTTCGCGGCCGTCGCCTCGGCGGTGACGGGAACCATGGAGTCCGATTGCACGGGGTAGCCCATGATGGCCTTGATGTCGCCGCGCTGGATCCATGACTGCCAGCTGGAAACCTGGTTCTGGATGTTCCACTGTGGATCGTCACTGACCAGTTCGTAGCCCGCCGCTGACACGATTGGCTTCATGTATTCGAGTTCATCGACCCAGATCTGGATGTCCAACCCTGCGAAACTCATCGCAACCGCGCCCTTGTCGGGAGCGCCGGACGAATCCCCTTCGGCCGGGGCGCCGGAGGCGCATCCGGCAAGGACGAGTGCCGCCACGGCACCGAGCGACGCGAGTCGTGCAAACCTACGAGATTTCATTGTTCCTCCAATGGCTGCGACGGATACCCGGCGGCTTCCCCGGCTGGTGTCCGTGTCTTCTGAGAAGCCATCTCACCAGAGCAGAACATACAGCACATGCGTCATCTGACGTATGAACGATTAAGCCCGGATTTCGAACCCGTTTGGAAATATGGCTTCCCTTCCCGTACGTCATTCGACGCATGCAACTTGCCGCAGGGAGTTCAAGGATGGGAACACGCGAATATCGGGAGGTAAAAGCCAATGAGCCATGGGGCCGGGCGCCAAGGCAGCCACAGCATGATCGACCGCGGCAGGAATGCCACACCGGACCGGGTCCGGGCATGACCGGGTCCTTCCAGCGGGCCCCGATGCGGACCTTGGTGACCGGCGCGGCGCGCGGCCTCGGCAGGGACATCGCCCTGAAGCTCGCGGACCAAGGGCATCTGGTCTTGGCATGCGACGCGTCCGCCGCGGTCTCCGAGCTCGGGGGCGAACGCGGCGGCAGGATCCGCACGATGCAGCTGGATCTCACGGAGTCCGACGCCGACCGTATGTTGGTTGGCGGTGCCATCGAGCTCCTTGGCGGTCTGGACGCGCTGGTCAACAATGCCGGCGTCGGCGGCCCCGGAACCCTTCTGGAGCACACCACCGACGCAGACCTTGAACAGGTGCTTGCGGTCAACCTGCTCTCACCGGCACGGCTGTGCCGTGCCGCCCTGCCCATCCTGCGCCGCGGCGGGCGCGGCCGCATCGTCAACGTGGGATCGCTGTTCGCGAACCACCCCCAATCGCACGGAGTGGCCTACTCGATGTCCAAAGGCGCACTCGCCGCCCTCACCCGTAGCCTCGCCGTGGAGGAGGGACCGTACGGGACCACCGTCAACACGGTTTCCCCGGGCTACATGCTCACCGGCATGCACCGCGAGGAAGCCGCGCTCCAGGCGGCCCTCCGGGGCGTGGGCGTCGCGGAAGAGCTGGAGCGCATCAGCTCCGCCATACCGATGCGTCGGCACGGGACGGGGGAGGACGTGGCGGCCACCGTGGCATGGTTGCTCAGCGAACCCGCTGGCTACGTCAGCGGGCAGGATATCCCGGTCAACGGCGCCGCGGCGTTCGGCTAGGCCGAGTGGCCAACGCCGACTTTAGTTTCAATCCCAGGAAAGAAAGCAGCACAATGTACAACACGGCATTTCCGAGGCCCGCCGCAGCACGGCGGCCATACACGAGGGCAACAGCGCGCTCAACCGGGGCCCTCCGTGGCTGAGTATTTCCCGGTGCTGGCCGTCACCGGTGCCACCTCGGGGATCGGCGCAGCCACTGCCCGGCTGGCCACGGCCGCCAATTACCGGGTCGCCATGCTGGACCTAGCCGCGCCCGCGGACGAGGCCCTGCTGCGGCATGAAAACACCATCTTCGCCAAGTGCGACGTGACCTCCCGCGAGTCGCTGCAGTCGGCGCTGGCCCTGATTGAGGAGACGTGGGGGCAGGGCCCGGATGCGGTGGTCCACTGCGCAGGCGTCTACCAAACAAGCGCCACCGAGGACTTGGACCTCGACCTGTTTGCGCGGGTGCAAAACATCAACACGACCGGGACCTTCCTGACCGCCGGGATCCTGGGCCGGTCTATGCTCGAGCGCGGCGCGGGCAGCATGGTGCTGTTGAGTTCGATCGCCTTCGCCCTGGGAGACGAGGCCGAACCCGGCGCCGCCTATGCCGCCAGCAAGGGGGCCGTCGTGTCGATGGGCCGGCAGCTTGCCGCGGAGTGGGGCCCGCGCGGGGTCCGCACCAACGTCGTGGCCCCCGGCGTCATCGACACCCCCATGACCACCATCGTCGACAACGAACGGGCCTACGGGGACCTTCTGGCAACTCACCCGCTGCGCCGGCTCGGTACTGCCGAGGAGGTCGCACGGGTGTGCCTGTTCCTGGTCGGCCCGGGGTCCAGCTACGTCAACGGCGCGGTCATCCCCGTGGATGGTGGCCAGTGCATCGTCTAGTCGGCATCTAAGCGGGGCTGTGGCTCCTGGTCCTGGTGGCCGGGCAGCTGGAGCCTGGCCATCGATCCGAAGAGCGGCGGGCTGAGCACCACCGATTTTCCGCCCTGGATCTGCGAGGTGACCAGGACCTGGCCGATGGTCGGGTCCGAGGTTCCGTCCGGGTAGCTCAGCGGCGATTGCCCGCCCCCGCCGAAGTAGTAGATCCCGTTGAGCCCGTGGTACACGTCCTCGCGCAGCACCTTGCAGGTCCCGCGCGGGACCGTGCTGCCGTTGCGTGCCCAGCTCCAGGCCAGCAGCTGGATCTGGTCGTACGCCGAGCTCGCCTGGGACGGGCCGGGCTCCGCCCGGTAGCGCATCACGTAGTTGCGGTGGAACCGAGTCGCCGAGTCCGAATCCATGCGGCTGGTCACCGAACTCCAGATCGCGCCGTCGGCCAGCGGCCCGAGCACGTCCCGGAAGCGCGGGATCGAAGCCCCGTAGACGTAGTGAACCAGCCCGCGGAACCCGCCCTCGACCAGCAGCCGGTGCAAGGTGGCGATTTCATCCGGGACGTAGTGGGCCACCAGGACGACGTCCGGGGCCGCCTCGCAAATCCTGCGTGCGATCTTTATCCAGTCGGTGCTCCGGACCGGCGCCGCATACCTGGCCAAGACGCCCCAGCCGATAGCGGCGAGTTCTTGATCGAACCCCTCCCCGGCGATCCGGGTGCTGGCTGAGTCCGTTTCCACGATTGCGATCCGCCGGTTGGCCGGCTCGTAGCGGCGCGACGCCTCGAGTTCTCCCAGGAAGCGCAGGAAGGCAAGGGCGTAGTATTTTTCCGAAGGGCAGGTTTGGTAAACCATCCAAAAGCGGTCCGGGCGCGCCTCGACCAGATCCACGTGCTGTTGGAATGTGTCCAGATGCAGGAAGGGGCGGCCGTAGTCGGCCGCCGTCTCCAACAGGAAAGGGTTTTCCGCGCTGATGTAGTTCGTGGTGATCGCATCGACCTGCGCCCCCACCAGCTGGGCCATGGCCGCCTCGACGGTTGATGGGTCGAAGAGGTCGGCACCCGCGACGAAGTGTTCCAGGCGGCGGCCGGCCACGCCCCCGTTGGCGTTGATTTCCTCGATGGCCAGAGCCGCACCGCGCACCATCTCCTCCCCGTCGTCGGCCGCGATGCCCGAAAGTGCGGCCAGCGTGCCGATGACGATGGGATGCCGGCTGGCCAGCGTGGTTTCCGGGTCGGCGGAGGCGCCCCTGCCAGAACGAAGGGCGGCGGCGAATTGCTCCAGCCCGACCGCCGCGATCGGCGCCACCCCCTCGACACCGCCGGGTACCGGGAGCGCCAGCAGACTGGCGTCTACCGCGATCGCCGCCAGCCCGCCGCGGCCGCGCTGTTCAAGCTTGTGCAGCAGCCGCTCGATCTGCGTAGTCACAGTCCGCGGGCTGGTACCCAGCCGGCCGGCGATTTCCGCATTCGGTAGCCCGAGCGCAACGAGCGTCAGCACATCGATTTCCCGCGGGGTGACTCCCCGGGGCAACATCAGGGGGTTTGCGTTGACCAGGGCATGGTCGTGTTGCTCGCCGCGCGTGCGTTGGCGCTCCATGCGGATCGCGAGCAGGAGTCCCTCGGCGCGATAGACAAACTGGATCTCCGAGCGGTTGGTGAGCAGGAACCCCCTCGCATACAACGCCAGCAGTGCCGGAGGTTCCAGCCCGCGAAGCAGCGTGGTGCGGCCGCGGTGATCGGTGGTGAACTCGGCATGGGAAGCACGCGGCAATCGGATTCCAGTCACAGCGAGAACACTAACAGATTGAAAATCTTCATACGCATAAATACGCATGACAGATTCCCGCGGCTGCCCCCACACTGGATGAGCCATATGAGTCACATCACAAGTCGCACCTTGGAGTGGAAATGAGCACTGTCTCTCAAACGACGAAGAGCCCCCGCCTCAAGCGGGTGCTCGGGCTGCCCGCCACCGTCCTGTTCGGCCTGGCCTACATGCTGCCGCTGACGGTCTTCACGACCTACGGCATCGTCAACCAAATCACCGAGGGGCACATCGTCACCTCGTACCTGGTGACCCTGGTTGCCATGCTGTTCACCGCCGCCAGCTACGCACGCATGGTCAAGGCCTTCCCGATGGCGGGATCCGCTTACACGTACACCCGAAAGACCCTGGGCGGGAACGTCGGATTCCTTGGCGGCTGGGCCCTGTTGCTGGACTACCTGCTCATGCCGATGATCACGTACCTGGTGATCGGCATCTACATGCATGCCAGCTTCCCCGCTGTCCCGCAGCCAGTGTGGATCGTGCTGTCGCTGGTCATCGTGACGGCCCTGAATGTCGCCGGCATCAAGATGGTGTCCAAGGCCAGCAGCGTCCTGCTCGTCTTCCAGACCGTTTTCCTCTTGGTGTTTGCGGCGATGGGCATCCGTGCCGCCACGAACAACCCAATGCCCTCCATCGTGGACATGATGATCGGCCAGGGCCCGGGAACCACCGCCATCTTCGCGGGCTCCGCCATTCTCTGCCTCTCGTTCCTCGGATTTGACGCGGTGTCCTCGCTGGCCGAAGAGACCATCGACCCCAAGAAAGTCATTCCCAAGGCAATCATCCTGGTCACCCTGCTCGGCGGCGTGCTGTTCGTCATCATCTCGGTGATCGCCAACCTCGCGTTCCCCGATTGGAGCGCCTACACCAGCGTTGACTCCGCGGCGCTGGACGTCACCCATGCCGCAGGCGGCGCATTCCTCGAAGCGTTCTTCACCGCCGCCTACATCGCCGGATGCTTCGGGGCGGTGCTGGCCTCCCAGACCACCGTCTCTCGCATCCTCTACTCGATGGGCCGCGACGGCGTCCTGCCGCGCCGGGTCTTCGGGTACTTGCACCCGAAGTTCCGGACCCCTGTCTACTCGACCCTGGCCGTCGGCGCCATCGGCCTGCTCGCCCTGGTCATCGACCTCACCCTGGCCTCCTCGCTGATCAGCTTTGGAGCGCTCTCCGCCTTCACGCTCGTGAACATCGCCGTCATCAAGCACTACTACATCGACCAGAAGCGCCGCTCGGGGCTGGACGCGGTCCGGTACCTTGCGGCCCCGGCCATCGGCGTCATCCTTTGCCTCTGGCTGTGGTCCAGCCTCTCCATGAGCGCCTTCGTTGTCGGGTTCACCTGGCTGGCGATCGGAATGGTGTATCTGGCGGTGCTCACCCGCGGATTCCGCAAGGCGCCGCCCGAACTCCCCGTCGCCGACGACTAGCCGCCATGCAACCCCCATCAGCCGCACCCCGCTCCACGCACAACCAAAGGAACACCATGACTTCGCTCGCCCAATGGATCGTCAGCATCGACGCCGGCGGAACATTCACGGACGCCATTGCCCATGCCAACGACGGCCGAACGCTGGTCACCAAGACGGCCTCAACCCCGGATGACCCGTCCCGCGGACTGACCAACGCCGTTGCCGAACTCGCCGCCCAGGGCATGGACCTGAACGAGGTCAAACTGGTCTGCCACGGCACCACCGTGGCCACCAACGCCACACTGACCGGAAACCTGGCACGCATCGCACTGATCACCACCCGCGGTTTTCGGGATGTCATGGCGTACCGCCAGGGCAGCCGCCCGCAGGTCTACAGCCTGAAACCGGAACGCCCCAACGAACTGGTCGAACGGCACGCGCGCTTCGAAGTCAACGAACGCATCGCAAGCAATGGCTCGGTGGTGACCGCCCTGCAGCAGGAGGACATCGACGCCGTGCTGGAGAAGATCGCGGCCCTGGAACCCGAAGCCATCGCCGTCAGCCTCCTCTTTAGCTACCTAAACCCGGTCCACGAGGACATGCTGCTGGCGGCCCTCGAAAAGCGCTTCCCGGACACCCCTATCACCATCTCGAGCCAGGTGGCCCGCGAGTTCCGCGAATACCCGCGCACCGCCACCACGGTCATCAATGCGGCTCTTCGTCCCGTGGTCGGGGCCTACCTCGAGCGGGCCGCCGGATCACTGGCCGCCGGCGGGGTCCTGGCACCGTTCCAGGTCATGCAGTCCAACGGCGGCTGCGTCCCGGCCGGGCGCGCCGCCGGCCAGGCGCACCGCCTGATCCTGTCCGGACCCGCCGGGGGAGTCTCCGGTCTGTTGCGCGGCGCCGCCGAGCACGGGTTGCCCAACGTCATCAGTCTCGACATGGGCGGAACAAGCGTCGATGTGTGCCTGGTGCGGGGTTCGCTGGCCCCGTACACGAGCATGCAGGTAGTCCAGGACCACACGCTGATCGCCCCGACGGTGGACATCCACACCATCGGCGCCGGCGGTGGATCGATCGCCTGGGTGGACCGCACCAAGCGCCTGCGCGTGGGTCCGCAGTCGGCCAAGGCCGTCCCGGGGCCGGCAAGCTACGGCCGCGGCGGCACCGAGGCAACGCTGACCGACGCGCACGTGGTGCTGGGAACGCTGGGGTCCGGCGCGCTGGCCGGGGACCTGCGACTCGACTACGCCGCGGCCGAAAAGGCCGTGCGGGAGATCGGCGAGCAGCTGGGCATGGGTGTCATCGAGGCCGCGGAGGCCATCCTGGCGATCGCCATGGCCCACATGGTTCGGGCCGTCCGCAAGGTCAGCGTCGAGCGCGGCCTGGATCCGCGCGAATTCTCGCTCTTCCCCTTCGGCGGGGCAGGACCGCTGCACGCCGGCCTGCTGCTGCGCCACCTGGGGCTGTCCAGCGTCGTGGTTCCCCACCAGCCGGGACTCTATTCCGCCGACGGCCTGTTGGCAGCGGGCCTGCGTATCGACGACTCGCAGACCGTGCTGCGCCCCTTCGGTGCGGACGCCCTCCCGCCCGTTTCCCGGTGGCTTGTCGAACGCCGGGACGAGCTGGTCCGGCAGGTCATCGAGGACGGCGCGGCCGCCGGCAGCGTGCGGACCTCGGTCACCGTCGACTGCCGCTACCTGGGACAGGGCTACGAGCTCAGCGTGCCGCTTGACGGCGCTTCGGTGGAGGACCTGGAGCTGATCGCCGAGCGGTTCCACCCGCTGCACCGCGAGCTCTACGGGCACAGCTCGGAGCGCGAAACCGTGGAAATCGTCACGGTGCGCCTGGCCGTCACCGGAGGCTTCGACCGCGTGGCGCAGCCGGCCCGAGCCGCCGGCACCACGGGACCCGCGGATGCCGCCATCGTCGGCCGTCGCACCGTCCACCTGCCCGGCACCGGTGAAACCACCACCGCCATCTACGACCGCACCAAACTCCAGCCGGGCAACACGCTGGCCGGACCAGCCATCGTCCAGCAGATGGACGCGACCACCGTCCTGCTGGGCGGGCAGACTGGCCGCGTCACGGCCAACGGAGACATCATCATCACGGAGGACAACTAGCCATGACCACACTGACCGAGCACACCGCCACCGCCCTCGAACCGGAGGTGGACACCGTGACCTTCGAGGTGCTTTCCTCCGCGCTGACCTCCATCGCCGAGGAAATGGGCGTCGTCCTCAAGCGCTCCAGCTACAGCCCGATCATCCGCGACATGGACGACTTCTCCTGTGCCCTGTTCACCGCCGACGGCGACCTGGTCGCCCAGGCCGATTACATCCCCGCACAGCTTGGCGCCATGTCCCTGGTGGTCAAGGCCATCATCGAGCGCTGGGACGGACACATCAGCGACGGCGACGCCTTCATCTGCAACCACCCGTTCCTCGGCGCCATGCACCTTCCGGACGTCAACGTGGTGACCCCGATCTACGTTGAGGGGATCCTTTCGGGATGGAGCGGCACAGCCGCCCACCACATCGACGTCGGCGGCGTGAACCCGGGCAGCGAGGGCCCCGAACTGGAAGACATCTTCGCCGAGGGCCTGATCCTGCCGCCGGTCCGCTTGTCCATCGCAGGGGTCGAGAACCCCGACGTCATCTCGATCATCACCGACAACATCCGCGACCCGCTGAGCACCGTCAGCGACCTGCGCGCCCAGCGCGCCGCCTGTGTGCTGGGATACCAGCGACTGAACGAACTTGCCGGGCAGTACGGCCTGGACGTGGTCGGCTCCGTGATGCGCCGAAACCTCGACGTGGTCGAGCTCGCGGTCCGCAACGCCCTGCTGGATCTGCCCGACGGCGAGGGCGAGGCCGAGGGCTTCCTCGACGACGACGGCCTCGACGGCCCGCCCACCCGTATCCATGCCAAGGTCAGCAAGGTCGGCGACACCCTTCACCTCGACCTCTCCGGCTCCAGCGCCCAGGTCCGTGGCGCCATGAACGTGCCCTGGGCCAGCGCCCGCGCCGGCATCGTCTATGCGGTGCGGGCCGTGGTCGCCCCCGACCTGGGGTCCAACGACGGACTGCTGCGCGCCGTGGAAATCAACGCCCCGCTGGGCTCGGTGCTCAACCCGATGGCCCCGGCGGCCGTGTCGATCCGCCACAATACCTGCCAGCGCTTTGCCGACACGTTGATCCGTGCGCTGACCGACATGTGGCCCGAGGCCGCCGTGGGCAGCAGCACCGTCAGCTTCTTCTGCATGAACGTGGGCAGCACCTCCCCGGTCACCGGACGTCCGGCCGTCATGGCCGACGTGGTGGGCGGCGGCACCGGCGCCACCGGCGAGGGCGACGGACTCGATGGGGTGGACACCTACATGTCCAACGTGGGCGTGATGCCGGCCGAGGTCGTGGAAACGAACTACCGCATCCGGATCCTGCGCAACGAATTCGTTCCCGGCTCCCAGGGAACCGGCAGGTTCAACGGCGGCCTGGGGCTGCGCCGGGAATACGAGATCCTTGAGCACCCGCAGCGGGCCACCTTCTACGCGGAACAAACCAAGGCGGGATTTGCCCCGGAGGGCGCCTCCGGGGGAAGCTCCGGCCAGCCGACCAAAATCACGCTCATCTCCCCGGACGGCACCGAAACCATGGTGAAAACCAAGACCTCCACCACGCTGCAGCCCGGCACCATCGTGCGCGTCGAGACCGCAGGCGGCGGCGGCTTCGGGCCGGCAGCGGAGCGCAGCGAGTCGGCGCGCGAGTCGGACGAGCGCAATGGATTGGTGGTCTTCCCATGACCGGCACGAACATGACCGGCAGCGCGGTCGAGGACGCGCTGGCCGGCGCCGTGAACTCCGCGGTGTGGTTCGACGGATTCGAACGCAAACCCGCCGACGTCCTCGTCGGCAGCCACGAATGCGACCTGCTCATCGTCGGGGCCGGCTTCGGGGGTCTCTGGGCGGCTATGCGTGCCCGGGCACGCCACCCGGACTGGTCGATCACCGTCGTGGATGCACAGGAAATCGGCCGCGCGGCCTCCGGACGCAACGGAGGGTTCGTGTCCTACAGCGTGACCCACGGCCTGGCCAACGCCCTGGCACGATGGCCCAAGGAAGCCAGCCATCTCGAACGCCTGGGTTTGGAGAACCTGCAGGGGTTCGCCGACGACCTCCGGACCGCCTGCATCGACGGGGGCTTCCGCGCGGCGGGCAAGCTCCAGGTTGCCACGGCACCGCACCAACTGGAGGAACTCGCTGCGTCGGTGTCCAAGGCCAAGGAATATGGTCGGCCGCTGGAATTGCTCGATGCGGAACAAACCCGGGCCCGCATCGATTCGCCGACGTTCATCGGCGGTGTATTGGATCCGGTGGGTACCTGCCTGGTGGAGCCGTACAAGTTGGCGATGGAGATGCGCGACGCGCTGGCCCGGCAGGGGGTGGTGTTCTTCGAACACACGCCGGCGCAGAAACTAGAGGCCGACGGAGCGGGGATGCGCGTGCGCACCCCGGCCGGGAACATCGTGGCAGGCAAGGTCGTGCTGGCCACCAGCGCGTTCCCCGCGCTGCTGCTCCGCAACAGGATGACCACGGTGCCGGTCTACGACTACGCCCTGGCCACCGAGCCGCTGACCGACGGGCAATTCGAGTCGATCGGCTGGCGCTCGCGTGAGGGGTTGACCGACTCCGCGAACCAGTTCCACTATTCGCGGGTGACCGAGGACGGGAGGATCCTCTGGGGCGGCTACGACGCGATCTACCACTACGGCCGGCGCATCTCCACCGAGTTGGAGAACCGCCCCGGGACTTTCCGGAAACTCGCGGAGCAGTTCTTCGAGACCTTCCCGCAGCTCGAGGTGTCTTTCAGCCATGCCTGGGGCGGAGTCATCGATACCTCGACCCGGTTCAGCGCGGAGTACGGAACCGCTTTCGGGAAGCGCGTCGCCTATGTCCTGGGGCATACGGGGCTTGGCATGGGGGCGAGCCGTTTTGCCGCCGACACCATGTTGGACCTGCTTGATGGCCTGGATACGGAGCGGACCAGGCTTGACATGGTGAGGCGTCGGGCGGTCCCGTTTCCGCCCGAACCGGTGTGCGCGGCGGGGATCAACCTTACCCGGTACGAGCTTGCCCGTTCGGACCGGAACGAGGGTCGGCGTGGGCTCTGGCTCAAGGCCATGGACGCGTTGGGGCTGGGATTCGATTCCTGACCTCCCGGATTTCCCATCGGCCGGAGGCTTCCCCGGGAGCTGCTGCCTGCGCGGGTCAGGAAGTCCGTGCGCTGGATCGGTTCGTGCCGCAGGACAGCGAAGCCCCGCCCGTGATGCTGGACGACCAATGGGCGGTCCAATGACGGAACTTTGATTGGGAATCATGGGCTTGGGGCGTAGGCGCGGTATCGACGGCTAACGCACTCGGAGCGGCGACGCTCGGTGATGTTCGAAACGACGACCCGCGGCCGCCCCTCTTGGGGCGGTCGCAAGTCTCAGTGCTCCAGCGGCATCAGTGCTCGGTGTGCGCCTCGGCCGCCTTCTTGGCAGCCTTTTCGGCGTCCTTCTCGGCGCGAAGTGCCGCGGCCTCGTCGTGTTCCTCGACCTTCTCCTGGTGGATGACCTCGGCCAGTAGCTTCTCCATTTCCTTGGCCACGCGGGCCGCGGACGCGGGGTTCTGGCCGGTCACCAGTCGTTCGTCCACCACGACGTTCTCCGTGAAGTTCTCCGCCGGCACGTGGGTGGCGCCCTGCTCCTCGAGCCGGTCCGCCAGGAGGAACGGGACGACCTTCTCCTTACCCACGGCAACTTCCTCCTCGTTGGTGAAGGCAGCAACCCTCCGGCCCTCGACGAGTCGGAACCCGTTGTCCAGTTCCACGTTCACCAGGCCTGCAGGTCCGTGGCAGACCGCGCCGACCACGCCGCCCTTGTCGTAGACGCTGGCCACCAGGTTCTGCAGGCCTTCGCTGTCGGGGAAGTCCCACATGGCGCCGTGGCCTCCCACGAGGTACACGGCGTCGTATTGTTCGGGGTCAACCACGGCGACGCGGGCGGTGTTGTATAGGCCGGCGCGCGTGGTTTCGTCTTCGGTGAAGGCGACCTGGATGGGATCTTCAGGGTCCACTGTGTCGCGCGGGGGCTGGCCTCCCTGGATGGAGGCGAAGTCGACGAAATGCCCGGAATCCTTGAAGACCTTCCAGGGGTGTGCGGCCTCGGCCACGTTGTAGCCGGTCTTCTCTCCCGTATCGGCGATCTCGGAAACGCTGGTCAGAACCATGAGGATTTTCTTCATGTAGTGCTCCTTTCGTCCACTTCCCACCCTAGGCGAGCACCCGAGACCTGCCTACCCCCATGTGCGGTCTACCATCCTGAATTTCGCAGTTGCGAACGGTGAGCACCAACGGCGTTCAATGGTCGGGTTCCTAGCTCCAGGATGTCGCGTTGGGCCATCGGCTTGGGGACGGGCCCCGACAGAGCCGCCCCCAAGAGAAGCCCTGTCATGCGGAATAGCGACCAACCTTCATGAAGGAAATGGCCGCACTTTGCTGTTTCGTGACACTTCAGGTTTCCCAGCGCCCACAGAAGGACCCTGACGCGTTGACGCACGCGTCAGGGTCCTTCTAAATGAGGTACGAGCGTGCCTTGGATCCCAAACCGATGGGCCGGCCGGTGATGTTCGTGTCCAGCAACGGGGGATGCCCGCTTGCCATGGTGATTCCGTTGAGAAGGGATCCCGAGTCCTGGAAGGTGTTGCGGATCTTTGACATATGAAGCCGGTGCCTCACCCACAGGCGTTGGGAACGTGGCGAACCACGGGTGGCGATTCTAGCCGGTTGGCCAACGCGGACGGGAGCAGCCGCACCGGTGCAGACCCGGGCTGACAGTCTCCTTGATCACGTTTACGCTGGCGTCCCGGGAGAGCGCCGGGCCCAAATCATCCAGTTGGAACTGGAGCCGCCGGTGCAGCTCGACGATGTTGGCTTCTGCCCGGGGTCCTAGTCACCCCAAAGAGGGCCGGTGGGACCTCCTGGTGCGGGTGCGGGGATCGAGGACGCATTGGGGCTTCCGACCGCCGGCGGCACCCACGTGTTTGTCAGGCGCATGGATTGATAACGGAATTGTAACTTTTACTTGAACCTCGTAGGGTTTTACATCTGGTTGCACTCGCGCAACCCAGTCCCGATCCGGATCGCACAACCCTACCGGCGGATCGCGGAACAAGAATTCCCGGTAGGGGCGGAGGACCCATTCAACCGTTCCTGGTCTTGGACCATGGATCTCGGGGTGAAGCTGAGTCCGCCTGGCGGGCTCGGCCGAGTTGATCTCATGACTCGAATCCGACAGCTAACTTCGCAGGCGACACATGAGAGGTAATCATTTGACCCAGCAGCAAAATTCCGGGCGCCGCCGCGCGTCCAGCCCTGTTGATGCTTCGCCTGCCGACGGTTCCCTGGAGCAGATCGTGGACACCGCAATGAATGGCGAAAGCACTTCCCGGCGCCCCGGCCGACGCGCATCAAGCGCGGTCCCGGACTCCCTCGAGAATCCTGAAACCCGGAACTACGGTGGCCGCCGCTTTGTGGCCAGCCCGCGCTACGCAGCCTCCACGGAGGCGGTATCCATCGCCGCCACCGAAATTCCTGCCGCGCCTGTTGCGCGGCCGCTCTCGCTGGCGACGCCCGCCGAAGGCGACAAGCTGGACAACGTCCTGAAGTCCGCACCCCGGACCCGGCGCCCTCGTCTTGGGTTTGCGCACAAGCTCGCCGCGGTAGCCGCCGTGACCGGCCTGGCCTTCGCTGCCGCCCCCGCGCAGGAAGCCGATGAAGTTGCCGCGGCTCCACAGCGCGTCTCCCAAACGTCTGTCGCAGACGTCAAGGCTCCGGCCCACGACAAGCTCACGGTCGATCGCGCGTCGGTGACCAGCAAGTACGTCAAGGCAGTCAAGCCGGCACCCGTCACCACCGCTGCCGCCGGCAAGGTCGCGACGAAAGCCAAGCCAGCGCCCGCCACCACCGCCGACACCGGAAAAGTCACCAAGCTCTCCCAGCCGGTGGACAGCATCCGCCTGACCTCCCGCTTCGGTTTCCGCCAGAACCCGACGGGCCCCGGCTACATGAACCACAATGGCCTGGATTACGCGGTGCCCACGGGAACCCCGGTCAAGGCCGCCGCCGCCGGGACCGCCGTCCAGGCCGAGTGGGCCGGACACTCCGGTTTCCGTGTGAAGATCGACCACGGCAACGGGTTGGAGACCAGCTACAACCACAACTCGGCACTGAAGGTGTCCGTGGGCCAGAAGGTCGAGCGCGGCGAGACCGTCTCCCTTGCGGGCAGTACGGGCAATTCCACCGGGCCACACTTGCACCTCGAGGTCATCGTCAACGGCGAGTGGGTCAACCCCGAGGGCTGGCTCTAACGGCAATTGTCGCCGTTCCCTCTCCGGAACGCAGCTAATGCACGCCCCTTGTATTCCGCGGTCCCTGCATCAATTGACTCCTACGTTTCCCCGTGCGGCAGCACCACGCGCTCGTTGTGCCGGGGGGCTGTCCGGGTTCATGAGCGAGTGCTTGCGTCCGTAGGTGAAGTAGATGGCCAGGTCGACCAGCAGCCAGATGGCGAACCTCAGCCAGGTTTCCCAGTGCAGCTGCAGCATCAGGAACCTGGGAGAGCATTCCTGCCGGGCCATCGAAACCTGTCATGGTCAGCCCTGCCGAGCACGCAGGAAGGAACCGGCCATTGCGGCCGATCCCTTCCCGTCCATCCACACCGTTCACGCGGTGGCGACTCCCGGCAGGGCGCACCTATCGGGAGCCCGATCAGGCGACGCAGCCCCCGAGCGCTATCTGCCCGTCGACGGCCCGGATCTGGTTCTGCACCGTGCCGAGCTGATCCTGCAGGCCGATGACGGTCTTCTTCTGCGCTGCGATGGCGTCCTTGTTTGCGCCCTTCTTCGCCTGAAGCGTGCTGAGCTCCGCCTGGGCGTTCGTCACCTGGACGTCGAGCTTGGTCAGCTGTGCTTGCAGGTCTTTCAACTGGTTTTCGGTGGCGCTGATTTCGCCGTTGAGCCCGTTCAGCTGCGCCAAGAGCGGAGCCACCCTAGTCTGGAGGTCGAGAACTTCAGCTTCCTTCGTGGCGATCTGGCCGTTGAGCCCGGTGAGGTTCGCCACCAGCTTGTCCATGTCGCCATTGAGGGCCGCGATCTCGCCTTGCTTCTCGGCCACCGCGGCGTTGGCGTCGGGTACCGCCTTCGCGAGGGCCGGCAACTGGTCCTGCAGGTCCTGGAGCTCGCCGGCCTTCTTGTCGACGGCGGACTGCGCGGCAGCGCTGGCGGCAGTGGCATCGGCCAGATCGCCTTTCAGCCCGTCGAGGACAAGCTTTTGCGCGGCAATCGCCTCCTGGCTGGCGGCAAGGTCCTCGGTCAGCGTCGGCAGTGCTGCTTCGAGGTCCGCCAGGACCTGCTGCTGCGCGGTGAAGGCTGCCCCGGCGTCGGCCGCGGCTGCCTCAAGCGTGTGCAGCTCGCCCTGCAGCGCGGCGATTTCGCCTTGCTTGGTGGTGACGGCACCGTTGGCTGCGGTGACGGCCGCCTGGAGGGCGGGGATCTGGTTCTTGAGTGCGGCGATCTCGGCTTCCTTCGTCGAGACGGCGTTGTTGGCGGCGGTCAGGGAGGCCTGGAGCGGCGCCGCCTGCTGCTGCAGGGCGCTGCTCTCCTGCTGCTTGGACTGGAGTTGGGAATTGAGGGTGTTGACCGCGTTTTGGAGCGTGGTCAGGTCTCCCTGGTACCCGGCGATCGTGGCGTTCTTGCTGAGGATCTGGGCGTCTACTGCGGCCAACTCGTCCTGCTTGGCCTTCCGCAGTGCCTGCAGGCGCGTCTTCTCGGGGCTGTTGCCCTTGATGTCCGAGATCTGCTTGGTGAGATCCGTGATCTCGGCTTCCAGCTTGGTCTTGCCGGCGGCCAGCGCCGCGAGCTCTTGCTGCGCCGTCGCAAGCTGGGCCTGCTTGGCCGTGATGTCGGCGTTCTTCGCGGTGACCTGCTGCTGAAGTGCCGCGATTTCCACCGTCACTGTTGCGAGCTTGTCGCTGTTGGCCTTGACCGCCGCGGCAGCGCCGTCGGCAGCGGAGCGCAGGGTGTCGAGTTCCGCCTGCGCAGTGGCGATCGCCGTGTTCTTGGCCGCGAGTGTTTCGGCGGCGTCCAGCGCTGTCGTCTGCAGCGAGGTCAGTCCGTCCTTGGCTGCGGAGATCGCGGCGTTCTTGGCAGCGACAGCGGCCGCGGCATCGCCTGCACGTCGCTGGACGTCGGCCAGCGTCGATTTGGCGTCGCCGATCTTGGCCAGCTGGGCGTCGACTTCCGCCTGGGCGGCGGTTCCCGCCGCCTCAAGGTCCTGCAGTTCGGCCTCGGCGTCGCCGACGGCCTGTTGTGCGCCGCCAACGGCGGCCGCGGCAGCTTCTGCCGTGTCGGACAGTTCCGTCAGCTCGCGCCCCGCCTGGGCGATCTCGGTGTTTTTCCCCGCAAGCGCTTCTGCTGCCGCGGTTGCGGCGGCCTCGAGTGCTGCTCGTTCGACCTCCGCGGCGCTGATCTGGGCTTTTTTCTCAACGATCCGGGCCTCGACGTCATCGGCGCTCCGCTGCAACTGCGCGGCGGCCTCCTTGGCCAGCGCTTCCGCTTCCTGCAGCGGTGCCAGCTGGTTTTCGGTGCTCAGCTTTTGCGCCTGCAGCTCCTCGAGCGCGCCTTGCGCGGCGAGAACGGCGTCGTTGGTGGTGGCTTGCTCGGCCTGCACTGCTGCGAGGTTATCACCGGCAGTCTTGAGCTGCGCATCAAGTTCCAGGCCCTTTGCGTCCAGCGCCGCAATGGCTGAATCGGTTTCGGCGATCTGGGCCGTCAGGCTGTCGGCGTTGGCCTGCAACTGCGTGCGCTCGCCCTGGAGCCGGGTGATGATGTCGGCATTCTTCTTGGAAGCCGCCTTGAGCAGGTTCTCTTGCACGGAACCGCGGTGGGCCAACTGGTTCACCACACCCGTGCAGATGCCGGCGGCCGTGCCGCTGGAGCCTGGGGCCGCTGTTGCTTGTGGAGCGAACAGCAGCATGCTGGTCAGGATGCCGGGCACGACGATGGCGGCGGCCAGACGGCGCGTGAAGGCAGAGTGATTCGACGGATTGAGCATTGGTCCCCCCAAGGACAATGAAAATGCGGCCACGGTGGCCGAATCGATAGTGCACACTCTAGGCGGCCGAATCCGTGGTGTCGAGCCTTGGCGCGGACGAAAATCATCGGGCGAGTCGTCCTACCCGGTTCTTGGTTCCTGCTACCTGTTTTACCACCGGGTGCTTAGTTTTGGTGGAGGGACTATTTGTCTTGGACATGGAGTATTTCATCGTCCAGGCGCCGGACCCGCGACGGCTTGTCGTCCAGGCATCCAGGGGTGGAATCCGCTGTCGATTTAATGGTCCACACTTAGCAGGTGCGTACCTTTGGTGTTGAAGAAGAATTCCTGATAGTGGACCCCGTCAACGGCGTCCCCTTGCCCCTGTCCGCGGAGGTGATGGGCCTCCACGGTGATAGCTCGCGGGCGACAGGAGCTTCTGCCCGGCAGATGCTCTCCGCAGAGCTGCACCAGGAACAACTCGAGGTCATCACGCACCCGCACGGCAGCCTGGCCGGTCTCGCCGAGGAGATCCTTGACGGGCGCGCCTATGCCGACGCGCTCGCCCGRAAGGCGGGCGCGCGGATCGTCGCCCTGGCCACCTCTCCGCTGGCGGTCTCGCCCCATCCCACCAGGAACGAACGCTACGACGCCCTGGTGGAAAAGTATGCCCTGACGGCGCGCGAGCAGCTGACGTGCGGACTCCATGTCCACGTGTCCGTCGACTCGGACGAGGAGGGCGTAGCCGTGCTGGATCGCATCCGGTCCTGGCTGCCCTCGCTCATGGCGTTGAGCTCGAATTCACCGTTCTGGAACGGCCAGGACAGCGGCTACGCCAGTTTCCGCACGCAGGCCTGGAACCGGTGGTCCTCCGCCGGTCCGATGGAGGTCTTCGGGTCGGCGCGGGCCTACCACGCGCTGGTGGCGGTCATATCAGCGACCGGGGTGGTCATCAACCCGGACTTTGACGCCCGTCTCTCCGCCCGGCACCCCACCGTGGAGATCAGGGTGTCCGATGTCTGCCTTGATCCCAGGGACACCGTCCTGATCGCAGCGCTGGTGCGGGCCTTGGTGGAGACCGCCGCCCGGGAGTGGAAAGCGGGAGTGGAACCGGACAGGGTTCCGGCCATCGTCCTGCGCCAAGGTGTCTGGATGGCCAGCCGGTGGGGTATCCGCGGCGAACTGCTCCACCCCGCAACCCACAGGCCGGACACCGCAGAACACGTCATTTCCGCCCTCCACGACCACGTGCGGGACGCCCTGGTCGAGTCCGGGGACGAGGCCTATGTCGAGGAAGGCCTTACAAGGGTCCTTGGCAACGGAACAGGCGCCGACCGGCAGCGGCAATCCTACGAACAAAACGGGCGACTGGCAGACGTCGTCACCGACGCCATCGGCTTGACCCACCGGGAACCGGTCGATCACCACTCCTCGGGGAATGGTTCACCGAGTTGGACATGGAGGCCGTTGGCCGAGGCCGTGGCTTAGCCGCCAAAGGAATTTGACGGTCGCGCAAATCGAAGGTGAGACCCGATGAGCTGGTCATGAGGGTTTCGTTGCAGATGGTGAAAGCCGGAGTTCTCCGCGKTGACTTTCACATTCAACTCACAGTGAGGTATTGACCAGTAAGTTCCAGATTGAGATGTTTGGGGGGAAGGAGCGATAAGAACGTTTACCGGGTTTCCTGGATCGTATGTTCTGAGGACGTGAATGCAGTCATGAGTGGAATATTGATTCGTCAGGATGATGGAACGTGGCTTGAACCGTCTGATAATGGTTATGCCTTGGAATCTGAGCTGCAGGAGATCCTAGCCGCTCACCCGGAGCTCATTCCGGGGGTTAGTGCGGCCGCGAAAACGTGCCGTGAGTTCCCGTCTGATGCTGGTCCCGCTGACATTGTCGTTGTGGACTCGTTGGGAGAGCTAACGCTGGTCGAATGCAAGTTGGCCTCCAATCCCCAAATCAGGCGAGAAGTCGTCGGGCAAATGTTCGATTATGCGGCTCACCTGTGGAAGATGGATGTCGATGACTTTGCCTCAAAATGGCGGACTCGCACTTCCCAGCCTCTGATCTTAGATGAAGAGTTCGGGGGAATCTCGATGAGAGAGTCATTGGCACGGAATCTTGCGGACGGAAGGTTTCGCATCGTCCTCGCTATTGACATCATCAACCCTGCGATGAAGAGGATGATCGAGTATCTCAACTCTATCGCCGGCTCGGGGACCTCGGTAATCGCAGTTGAATATTCTCGACTAAGACAAGGTTCAATCGAGATACTTATTCCACATGTGTATGGGCAAGAGCTAGCCGAAGCCAAGTCCGCCCCGAACAGCAGGGACATGATTGACTGGGATGAAGACACATACCGCTCATGGCTGGAAGAACATGACAGCAGGAATCTTGAACGGTTCAATTTCTTTCTCACAGCCGCCCTTGCGGCAGGCTTATCGTATAGAGGTTCCACCGCGGTGCGCCCCGCGGGAAGCCTGCCTCTATTCGACAAAAGAAACCACAGGTTAGGCACAGTGTCTTTCTTTTACTTCACGGGTCAGGGAACATCAGTGGAGTTCAACCTCGCTCGAATGTCAAAAATGTCTGACGAGGAATCCCCGGACGCTGTCTCGCGGGATTCGTTTCTCCGCCAGTTGAACGAAATCCCAGCGCTTCGGGAAGTAGCTTCAAACCTTAGATCCAGCAGATTTGCGAGCCGCAAGCCGAATGTACCGTTATCCACTCTCTCGCAAGACGCTATCCAGAAGACGGTTGACGCTCTGTGCTCACTTGCCAACTCTCGATAGGATGGCAGGCGCGGGCTGACGCTCTGGAGGGGAGAAGGCGTCCTGGCAGGTAGGCCTCGACGCCCGGGGTAATAATCCTTGCCAACCGCCGATTAGGACGTCGTTCGGGCTGCTGCCCCAATCCGAACCTTTTGCCATGAACGCGTTGACCGGCGATCTGAGCTCGTGGACGAATGTGATTCCTAGACTAATCCCGCACCATGGCGAATGCGAATCAACGAGTATTTTAAGCTTTCCATCTAATCGAGCTTCAAGCAACTAAGAAGTCAACTTGTTCGCAGGGATCAGGAAGTCGTCCAAAATCACCAATCGGCATATAGCAAGGGACTACATCTTCTACATGGCGATCGAGCCTATGATGCATCAACTCGATCTTGCCCAACAGGGAGTGCCGTTATTGAAACTAAGGCTGTACAACGCTCGTCAGGCAGACCACAAACCTCAGCCAGGTTTCCCAGTGCAGCTGCAGCATCAGGAACCCTGAGGCCAGCATGCCGAATGCGGGGACCACCGGCATGAAGGGCAGCCGGAAGGTCCGCGGGGCCTCGGGCCTCTTATAGCGGAAGATGATCACGGACCGGCAGACCACCACGAAGGCGGCCAGGATGCCGATGTTGGTCAGGTCCGCGACGGCCTTGATGGGGAAGACTCCCGCCAGCAACGCGGAGGCGATGCCGGCGATCCAGGTGACCCTTTGGGGTGTTCCGTGGCGGTCGGTCTTGGAGAACCAGCCCGGAAGCAGTCCGTCGCGGCTCATGGAGAACCAGACCCGGGTCACGCCCAGCAGGAAGGTGAGCATCACGGTGAGGATGGACAGGACCGCGAACACGGAAATGATCGTGGCGATCACCGAAAGCCCCACGCCGTTGAAGGCGGAGGCGAATCCGGCGGTGGGGTCGATGTCCCGGTAGTTCTGCATGCCGGTCAGCACCAGGGTCGCGGCGACGTAGAGGAGCATGGCGATGACCAGCGCGAAGAAGATGGCGTTACCGCGAGGTGGGGTGGGAAGGACGCCGGAGGCAAAACCATGCTTCGAGGGATACGAAGCAACTGTGCGCCGATTGGTGTTTCTGCATGCATCTCGAATGTTGATTGAGATTCCCTAGTTCCTTACACAGAATGCCGGGGAATTTGTTTGCGCTCAACATGTTTAGGCGCAGTGGCTTCCGCAGACGGCATCGCATCCTTTCCGGTGTGACGCTAGCCAACAAACGTACGTTTCACTGGGTGGGCCTCAATGCACCATTACCCGTTTCCTGCCAGAACCCGGGAGTGCCATATGCTGGCCTGTCGATGATGGGGGCTCTCACACTGGATTACAAGCGCATTGGTCGGGGTGCTTTGCTGGCCAACCCTTTCGAATAGGCCGTGTCCATGTCAATACGCGTGCCAATCGACTATTGATTTCACATGAGCCCGGACAGATGCTGGACGCATGCGGTGAGGCTACTAGACATCGAGCTGACCGCTTCATACCAATGGGGGTGGACTATCTTAAACATAGATCAGGAGTCATTCAAGGGCCTTGAAGATCTGAAGAACAAACTGCAACCGAAAACGTTGAGCCAACCGCCGGCTGAGCGCCAAAATTCGGTAGCAGATGATTACAGCCCATATTATGACGAGCAGCTAAGGCAATATAATTCTCTCCTGTCGGAGATACGTAGCCTTAGGGCAAGAATTCGTCACGGTGGCGACGAAGGCCAGCTCTATCGGCTGTATCTCCAACGGGCAGATCTCCAGCATCATGTCAACTCCTTCAACGCTAACTACAGGTATTCACGTCCTGAAAGAGTTCAAAAACTGAACGAGATGATGCGCAAACTACCTGCACCTCAGTTTCCCACGTCGGGGAGCGTCCACTCTTACCCTGCAGGATTTCATAACTAGAGGACGCATCGAAGCCACAGATCCTTCGTTTACCGAAGACTTAGTTCACCAGGCCAAGGATCAAGATTCCGAGTGCGGCAGCACCACGCGCTCGTCGTGCCGGGGGCTGTCCGGGTTCATGAGCGAGTGCTTGCGTCCGTAGGTGAAGTAGATGGTCAGGCCGATCACCAGCCAGACGACGAAGCGGAGCCAGGTTTCCCAGTGCAGCTGCAGCATCAGGAACCCGGAGGCCAACATGCCGAAGGCGGGGACCACGGGCATGAAGGGGAGCCGGAAGGTCCGCGGGGCTTCGGGCCTCTTGTAGCGGAAGATGATCACCGACAGGCAGACCACCACGAAAGCGGCCAGGATGCCGATGTTGGTCAGGTCGGCGACGGCCTTGATCGGGAAGACTCCCGCCAGCAGTGCGGAGGCGATGCCGGCGATCCAGGTGACCCTTTGGGGAGTTCCGTGGCGGTCGGTTTTGGAGAACCAGCCCGGGAGCAGCCCGTCGCGGCTCATGGAGAACCAGACGCGGGTGACACCCAGCAGGAAGGTGAGCATCACGGTGAGGATGGACAGGACCGCGAACACGGAGATGATCGTGGCAATGACTCCGAGCCCCACGCCGTTGAACGCGGAGGCGAAGCCGGCGGTCGGGTCGATGTCCCGGTAGTTCTGCATGCCGGTCAGCACCAGGGTGGCCGCGACGTAGAGGAGCATGGCGATGACCAGGGAGAAGATGATGGCCTTGGGCATGTGCTTCTTGCCGTCGGTGGATTCCTCGGCGGCGGTGCTCATGGCGTCGTAGCCGAAGACCGCGAAGAACACCGTTGCGGCTCCGGCCATGACCGGGCCGAATCCGCTGGGCATGAACGGGTTGTAGTTGCCGGTGTCGATGTAGAAGACGCCCAGGCCGATGATGAAAAGGATCAGCACGACCTTGATGGCGACGGCCACCAGTTCGAAGCGGCCGAAGGCCTTGGTGCCGCGGGAGAGGATCCAAGTCACCAGGACGCAGACGGCGATGGCGGGGATGTTGATGATGCCGCCGCGTCCCTCGTCGGCGGTGGAGGCGGCCCAGGCGGGCATGTTGAGCCCGATGCCGGCGAGGAAGGCGGAGAAGTAGCCGGAGATGCCGATGGCCACCACCGCGACGATGGCGATGTATTCCAGGAGCAGGTCCCAGCCGATGAACCAGCCGATGATTTCCCCGAGGGCCACGTAGCCGTAGGTGTAGGCGGAGCCTGCGCGGGGGATCATGCCGGCGAACTCGGCGTAGGAGAGGGCCGCCGCCGCCGATGCCAGGCCGGCGATCAGGAAGGAGATCAGGACCGCGGGCCCGACGCCGGGTTCGGTGCCGCTGCCGTGGGCCACCAGGCCGGCAAGGGAGAAGATGCCGACACCGATGATGCCGCCAACACCAATTGCGGTCAGCTGCCACAGCCCGAGGGACTTGTGCAGGCCGCTGTGCTTGTTCTCTTCCTCGATCTCGTCGATGGGCTTTCGCCGCATGATGGACTGCGATTTGTCTTTGCCGTTCATGAGGGACTCCTGCCTTGACGTGTCCAGCATTTCGGCCGCCCGTGACGCAAGCGGTCTCGTCAATCCAGTATGGGATTCCGACCGTCAATTCTGAAGACCCGGATGCCAGGGGGAGCGGCGGACATGGAGCTGCGAAAGGCCTGGGCCAGCCACCACCAACACTTACAAACGGTTCACTACAGATCGTAGGGAGCGCTGAATCAATGGCCGGTGATTCTGAAAACTCCCGAATCCTTGTCGTTCGTTTCCGGGGGGCGGGCGTCAAGCCAAAACACGTCTTTGACGGCTAGCCATGAAGACATGGCGTATACATTCCATGTGACATTCGATTGCCACGACCTAGGGGTCATGACCCGATTCTGGGCCATCGAGCAGGGCATCCCGCCGGAGGGCTGGCACGGGACCCTGGTGGATCCGGGCGGAACCGGGCCGCGGCTGTTCTTCCAGCCCGTCCCGGAACCGAAGATGGCGAAGAACCGTGTCCACCTCGACATTGTGGTCGCCGGTGCCTCGAGCGCGCAGCGAGACGAACAGATCGAGGCACACGTGCCGCGGTGCATCGAAGCCGGAGCCACGGTGCTCTCCCGGAGCGCGGACTTCGTCGTTATGGCCGATCCCGAGGGCAATGAACTCTGCATCCAGTGATATCGGAAACGACATAAAAACGACTATTTCACGGGTGTGCGGTTTGCCCTCGCTCGATCGGATGAACCCCGCTACGCCAAGCCCCCGGTCGGCACCGTCCCTCGAGTTGGACAGCGGCCGGCAGGGGCCATAGAGATCCGCGCCAGGCAATAGCTCGATCCGCGCTGCGAGGTCGTAAGTGCCGTCGGCGGGTGGCTCGACCGATCGGATAGTCATCGATCTGAACCATGCCGCCGCCGCACGGCAACCAAGCGAGACCGTCAGTATCGCCGGCAACTGAGGGCTCTGCGAAGCCGCCGCACGGCAACCAAGCGAGACCGTCAGTATCGCCGGCAACTGAGGGCTCTGCGAAAAGGCCGAAGGCACCCGCGTGATGGAGGGGGTGCCTTCGGTTGTTCGGGAGGTCAGGCGACCGGCACTGTGCTCTTGTTGGCCAGACGGATGCGCTGCCGTCACCGGTTGCCATGGCCTCACCTAAATGGTGTGTGTACCGCTGGCGGTGGGCGCCGCAGGGAGAACTTCCGCCGCGGCCACGGGGGCCGGCTGCTCGCCGGGAGCCGTCAGGGAGATGACGACGCTGCCCTTTTTGTGCCCTGTTTCGACCCGGGCGTGCGCGGATGCAGCTTCGGTCAGGCTGTAGGTTTGGTCGATGACCGGGAGGTAGTGTCCCGCCGCCGCCAGGTTGCCCATGAACTTCACATCACTGGCCATGGCCGCGGGCTTCCGAAGTCCGGTGAACATGATGCCTGCCTTGGTCTTGCCGAAGAGGGCGGTCCACGGCGTCCACATCAGGATCGGTATGGAGGGCACGGTGGTCAGGTAGATACCTGCTGGTTTCAGGAGCTTCCGGCAGCGTGTGTAGGAGCTCTTGCCGACCGCATCAAAGACCACGTCGTATTCCTGACCGGCCTCCGTGAAGTCCTCCGCTGTGTAGTCGATGACGTGGTCGGCGCCGAGGGATCTCACCAGGTCAAGGTTCGCGGTGCTGCAGACGGCGGTGACAATTGCCCCGAAGTGCTTGGCGAGCTGGACGGCCGCGGTTCCGACCGCGCCGGAGGCGCCGTTGATCAGAATGGACTGTCCTGCCTTCAGGTCGGCGGCGTCCCTGAGGAAGGGCAGCGCCGTGAGAGCGCCGTCAAGGTTGGCGACGGCGTCCGTCCACGACAGGCAGGCGGGCTTCACCGCGACGATGCCGTCCTGAGGTGTCGTGACGTACTGGGCATGGGCGCCAAGGGTGGGTCCAAGCGATCCCATGACCTGATCGCCCACGCGGTACTTGGTCACGGCGCTGCCCACCGCGTGGACTTCACCGGCGAAGCTGGTCCCCAGGATGGGAAAGCGCGGCCGTGTCAGGCCGAAGTAGAGCCGTGCGAAGAAGTCCTCGCCGCTGCGTGCAGTGGATTCCGCCCCTGAGACGACCGTTGCATGGTTGCGGACCAGGATTTCCTGGCTTTTCGGGACGGGGGCGGGGAGTTCTTCGATGTGGATGACCGATGGTTCGCCGTAGGTGCGGCTGGTGATTGCCTGCATGCTCTTCTCCTGGGGTGGGGTGGGGCCGATTTTCAGTTGAAGGTGCCGGGACGACCCGGGGCCCTGGACCGGCGGGCATGTCCTGTCGATCCTCGGTGGGGACTACGGTCCGGTCGACGGCCGGGTCGTCGCGCTTTGACTCGGGGCGGGGGCCGGTGCCGCTTCCCCGGCGGGTATCTGGGCCAGGGGGCGCGCAGAGCGTACGCCCACGGTGAGCAGGTACAGGACCATCCAGATCTCTGCGGTGGCCGGCACGATACCCAGGTAGCCGTGGATCTGGCCAGCGAGCCCGGGGAGCAGGAACGCCACGACGACGTCAACCAGGTAGCTGACCGTGGCCAGCATCAGCATGATGCCCAGTGCCTTGGGAAACAGCCGGGACTTGCACGCCAGGTACCCCAACGGCGCAAGCCACAGGCCGAAGAAGACCTGGGCGGCAAGAACGGTGAAGTGCTGGATTTCCAGCATGAGCAGCACGAGCGCGCTGGAGCCTGCTGGCCCGAACGCGGTCGCGTAGGAASCATCCGTGGCGACCAGCATCGCTGAGAACGTGAAGACTGCGCTGATGGAGATGATGCCGGCGGCGACAAAAACCGGCACCACCATGAGGCGGGCCGCATGCCTGCCAACGTGCCTGAGCAACAGGTGGAGCGTCACGGCGGTGAGCAGGAAGAACACCGCATCCGTGAGGTGGGCGATGACGCCCAGGCGCAGGAGCCCCTCGTGGGCCACTACGTTTGCGGAGGTGGCGGCCGCATCACCGGCAACATGCAGGAAGGGATCGACGAAGCCCTCGGAGAAGCCTCCCGTGATCCCCACGACGAGGTAGAAGAGGCCCGCGATCCTTGCCAGCCGCTTGGGTGAGGCCGGCGCAACCCCCGGGGGTTGCTCAAGGAATAGTCCGTCTGGGGATTTCATGGCGTTCCTTTCGGGTCGTGAACGTGAACGACGCCACGCTATGCGTACAATGTATATGTAAGTGCGTACAAAGTACACGGGAGGGTCAAGGGTATCTTTGACTCTCGACAGAACGGGGGAGTGCCAATGGCCGCAACGGCGATGAAGCCTGAGGATCCACGTCCGGCTCTGAGCCGGCAGCGTGTGGTGCATGCGGCGATTGGGCGTGCAGATTCAGCCGGGCTGGACGGGCTGACCATGCGGCAGGTCGCCGGGATTCTGCAGGTCGCCCCCATGGCCCTGTACCGCCACGTCTCAAACCGGGACGACCTGATCGATGCGATGATCGATGTGCTGTTCAGCGAAATCACCCTTCCCCTGGGCGGTGCGCACTGGAAGACGGCCATGCGGGACCGGGCACTGTCGCTTCGCGATGTCCTCGCCCGCCACCGCTGGGCCATCGGCCTGATGGAGTCCCGGAGACGTCCCGGGCCGGCCAACCTGCGCCATCACGACGCGGTCATCGGCAAGCTGCGCTCGGCGGGTTTCGACATCGCGATGGTGGCCCACGCCTACTCACTGCTTGACGGGTACATTTACGGCTTCGCCCTGACGAGGATGAACATCCCCTTCGACACCGAGGACGAAATGGCCGCAATGGCCCGGGACATGTTCGAGCCGTTTCCCGCGAACGACTACCCGAACCTGGCAGAGTTCGTGACGGACCACGTCATGAAGCCCGGCTACGACTATGGAGAGGAATTCGAGTACGGGCTCGACCTGATCCTGAACGGATTGGAGGAGGCCCTCGCCCGGCAGTGACCGCCTGGCGCCCTGGCCCGCAGCGACCGGCCCCGGCCCGCCAGGGAAGCCACCGCGCAGACCACGCCCAGCGGTGCGACATGCAGCATGCTTGACCTGGCCGCCGAGGGAGCAGTGCGGGTTCTTCCCTCGGCGCGATGGCTCAGGTCCAAGGAAGGCGGGATGGACAGACCCGGTCCAAGAGGCAAAAACCGCAGCAGGGAAGATCTTCCGAGACACAAAACATATGTGCCGTTATCGGCGGCTGGTCACAAGTGGCGKGGTTCTGATGCACACGCCCCACCACCTGCTCCATCGACGACGGCCACCACGGGCATCGGGGAGCCAGCTGGTTTCGAGGTGCACTCGTGCGGTGTTTGCAATAGTCTGGCCGGGTGGCTACAACTAGCGGGAATTCCGGCGAACAGGTTGACAGGCAGTCCCGCATCCTCGAAGCGGCTTTGGATCTGTTGTCACGCCATGGCATCTCAGGCGTGAATATGCGTGCCGTGGCGCGCGAAGCGGGCGTTGCATTGGGGCTCGTCAATTATTACTACGAAGACAAGGCGAGCTTGATCCGGGCGATCTTGCACCGGGTCGACGAGCATGACCGGATACTGGTCGAGCCCGATCCGGCCTCGCCCCCGGACGTACAGCTCCGCAAGGCCCTTCGGCGCGTTGCGGGCGCAGAACTGCTGACCACACAATATCTGTCTCTGCGTCTCCACCTATGGGCTCTCGCGCAGGCCGATGAGGACTTCGCCCTGATCAACGCGGCAGCGTTCGACAGATACCTTGACGCGCTAGCAACGCTGATAGGGAGTGCCAACCCCGGGCTTACCCGCGGTGCGTGCAGGGAGCGCGCAGATGACATCGTCGTCGTACAGAACGGCATGTGGCTAACGGCGCTCCTTGGCATAGACGCGGCAGCCATCGAAAGAAGCATCATCCGCACCGAACGCATCGCGTTCGCCGCTCCGCGGGAAAACGGGCACGGCCCCGACGGGCCCCAAGACTCCTGACCCTCCAGTTTCCGGCACCGCGGCCTGAGGCCCCATGCTGAACATTTGTTCAATGCGACTCTTGAACGATTGTTCAACATCAACTACTGTCTTCATATGACTCACGCCACACCACTCCAGCTTCCGATTAGGGGCCGCCGAGGCCGCCGGCGCCAAATGCCGGCGCTTCTCCTCGGGGGTCGCGGCGCGCTGGCCTGAAAGCACAGCCCACGGCGGTAGAGGCAGCGCGGGATTACGCGTCAAGCCTTCCACGCAGCGCATCTGCAAATCTTCGATCTGCCCGCGCCACAGGGGCCCCCGGGCCGTGTGGGTGCGGGGGAGCAGACATCGCCATGGGTTCTTGGCCGGCAGGTCGCCGTGTTAGCGAAGCCATACCACTTGAGGAGACACAATGACCGATACCGCAGCAACCTTGTTCATCAACGGCTCGTGGGAGCCGGCCGCGTCCAGCGCGGTGCGGAGAATCCATAATCCGGCCGACGGCGAACTGGTCGCCACAGTGTCCGAGGCCGGTAGGGAAGACGCCGAGCGCGCCATCGCTGCGGCCCGGGCGGCATTTGATTCCGGCGTCTGGGCATCGATCCCGGCACCCGAGCGCGGCGTATTCCTCCTCAAGGTCGCGGCGGAACTGCGGCAACGCCGTGAGAAGTTCGCCCGCGCCGAATCGCTGGACACCGGGAAACGGATTATTGAAAGCCGGATCGACATCGACGATATCGCCGCCTGCTTCGAATATTTCGGCAGGCTCGCGGGGCAGCAGGCGGGCCGCCTGGTCGATGCCGGGGACCCCGGCGTCGTCAGCAGGATTGTCTATGAGCCGGTGGGTGTCTGCGGCTTGGTCACGCCATGGAACTACCCTCTGCTACAAGCCGCGTGGAAGATCGCCCCCGCGCTGGCGGCCGGCTGCACCTTCGTCCTCAAGCCCTCCGAACTGACCCCGTCCACCGCCATCCTGGTCATGCAGCTGCTGCAGGACCTGGGCCTGCCGGACGGCGTCGCCAACCTTGTTACGGGTCCAGGCGCGGAGGTGGGCGCCCCGCTCTCGGAACACCCCGACGTCGACCTGGTGTCCTTCACCGGCGGATTGGAGACCGGCAAACGTATTGCCGCCGCGGCCGCCGGCACCGTTAAGAAGGTGGCCTTGGAGCTCGGCGGCAAGAACCCCAACGTGGTGTTCGCTGACGCGGACTTCGACGCCGCCGTGGACAATGCGCTCAACGGGGCCTTTGTGCACTCTGGGCAGGTCTGCTCCGCCGGAGCGCGCCTGGTGGTGGAGGAATCGATCGCCGAGCGCTTCGTCGATGAACTGGTCCGCCGCGCACAGGGCATCCGCCTCGGCGGCCCGTTCGATGAGGCGGCGGAAACCGGACCGCTGATTTCCGCGGCCCACCGCGAGAAGGTCCACGCCTACGTCCAGCGCGGAGTCGAGGAGGGTGCGCGGCTGCGGTGCGGTGGCATGCCGCCCGAAGAGCAGGGGTACGACGCCGGGTTCTATTACCTGCCGACAGTCCTGGACCGTGTGCAGAAAGGAATGACCGTCGTCGTTGATGAAGCCTTCGGCCCGGTGGTCACCGTCGAGACGTTCCGCACTGAGGACGAGGCAGTGTCAATCGCGAACGACACCCCCTACGGCCTGGCCGGCGCGGTGTGGACCCAGGACGCCGGCAGGGCCCAACGCGTGGCCAACCGGTTGCGGCACGGCACCGTCTGGATCAACGACTACCACCCCTACCTGCCGCAAGCCGAGTGGGGCGGCTTTGGCCAGTCCGGCGTCGGCCGCGAGCTCGGGCCCACCGGTCTGGCCGAGTACCAGGAAGCCAAACACATCTACCAGAACATCAGTCCCCAAGTGACCGGCTGGTTCGCTGACCACGGCAAGGAGAACTAAATGCATATCGACAACGTCGAGAACCTCAGTGACCGAGAATTCGACTACATCGTCATCGGTGGCGGATCTGCCGGAGCCGCAGTCGCCGCCCGGCTGAGCGAGGATGCGGCGGTGTCCGTGGCGCTGGTGGAGGCTGGCCCGGATGACCGCGGCGTATCTGAAGTACTGCAGCTTGACCGCTGGATGGAGCTGCTGGAATCCGGCTACGACTGGGACTATCCGATCGAACCGCAGGAGAACGGCAACTCGTTCCTGCGCCACGCCCGTGCCAAGATCATGGGGGGGTGTTCCAGCCACAACTCCTGTATCGCTTTCTGGGCCCCGCGCGAAGACCTGGACGAGTGGGAGTCCAAGTACGGCGCCACCGGCTGGAACGCTGGGAACGCCTGGCCGCTGTACCAGCGGCTGGAGAACAACGAGGACGCCGGCCCGGACGCACCACACCACGGCGACTCGGGACCGGTGCACCTGATGAACGTGCCACCGGTGGATCCCGCCGGCATCGCGCTCCTGGATGCCTGTGAGCAGGCCGGCATTCCGCGCGCGAAGTTCAACACCGGCACCACCGTGATCAACGGTGCCAACTTTTTCCAGATCAACCGCCGCGCGGACGGCACCCGTTCCTCCAGCTCTGTTTCCTATATCCACCCGATCATGGAGCGCGAGAACTTCACACTGCTGACCGGGCTGCGCGCCCGGCAGCTGGTGTTCGATGCGGACAAGCGCTGCACCGGCGTCGACATTGTGGACTCCGCATTCGGACGGACCCACCGGCTCTCCGCGCGGCTCGAGGTCATCCTATCCGCCGGAGCCATCGACTCACCCAAGTTGCTGATGCTCTCCGGCATTGGACCCGCCACCCACCTCGCCGGGCACGGCATCGAGGTCCTGGTCGACTCTCCGGGCGTCGGCGAGCACCTGCAGGACCATCCCGAAGGCGTCGTGCAGTTCGAAGCCAGACAGCCGATGGTCCAGACATCGACGCAGTGGTGGGAGATCGGCATCTTCACCCCGACCGAGGCCGGCCTGGATCGACCGGACCTGATGATGCACTACGGCTCGGTCCCGTTCGATATGAACACCGTGCGGTATGGCTACCCGACCACGGAGAACGGGTTCAGCCTCACCCCGAACGTCACCCATGCCCGGTCCCGCGGCACCGTCCGGCTGCGCAGCCGGGACTTTCGCGACAAGCCCGTTGTTGATCCGCGGTACTTCACTGATCCCGACGGGCACGACATGCGCATCATGGTTGCCGGTATTCGCAAGGCCCGCGACATCGCCGCCCGGCCCGCTATGGCCCAGTGGACCGGACGGGAGCTCTCACCTGGCATCGAGGCCCAGACCGACGAGGACCTGCAGGACTACATTCGAAAGACACACAACACCGTCTACCACCCTGTCGGCACCGTTCGCATGGGCCCAGTGGACGACGACATGTCACCGCTTGACCCAGAGCTGCGGGTCAAGGGTGTCACGGGCCTACGTGTGGCCGATGCCTCTGTTATGCCTGAGCACGTAACGGTGAATCCCAACGTCACCGTCATGATGATCGGAGAGCGCTGCGCGGACCTCATCCGGACCTCCAGGACCGGCTCCACCATGACAGCGGAGAGGCAGCTGGCCGCCGGGCCCCCCTAGCCTGCGGGGATCCAACGGCAGATCCGACTCGGCCAAACGAACTTGGTGCAGGTGCTCGTTTCCCTTTCCACCCGTGCCAGCACCGGGCCAAACCAGCGCAATCGTGAACATTCGTACACGCCAACCCTTGGATGATGTTCATTGTGAAATATTCTGCAGAACACGGCCTTGGCAGCAGCTAGCATAGTCGGCCCAATAGCGGCTTCGCCGATGCCGAGTTCCCGACAGCACGGGGATCAGGTTGACGCGCACGTCCGGGCAGGATCCCAGCGGCTCCCTGTGAGCCATCGGGACGATCAGTCCCGGCGTGGTCGTAGTCGCATGCATCCACACCCCGGCCGTGATGCAAGCCGTTTCCTGCTGTGGCTGTGGTTTCGAACCGGCTTTTATCTTGGGATCCGGTCGCCCGATGGGGCAGGCCGCGCATCCCGAAATGGCATGAACACCTGTGAAAACCGTCTCACGACGAACTGACGTTCACCGATCCTCCTTTAACCGCACAACGAACGGGGCACACCTTGGAACCAACCATTCATCCGGCGGTCACCGCGTCGGAACACGCTGATCCGAAACCACCGAGCCTGAAACCGACCCGCATCAACAAGGTCGTGTTCTTCGGCTCCGCCGCCACGATCCTGGCCTTCACCCTCTGGGCCATGATCGACCAGGCCGGTGCCGACGCCGTGATCACCGCGGTGGTCGGCTGGGTCGGAACCACCTTCGGCTGGTGGTACTCACTGGTCGTGGTGGCCGTGCTGGTGTTCGTCATCTCCATCGCCGTCTCCAAGGTCGGCAAGACCCGGCTGGGCCCGGACCACTCCCGCCCTACCTTCAACCTCTTCACCTGGACGGCCATGCTGTTCGCCGCCGGGATCGGCATAGACCTGATGTTCTTCTCGGTCTCCGAACCCGTYGCCCAGTTCCTGGCGCCGCCCACCGGCGAGGGCTCCAGCGTGGAAGCCGCCCGCCAGGCGCTGGCCTGGACCCTGTTCCACTACGGCATCCTCGGCTGGGGGCTCTATGCCCTGATCGGCCTGGCCCTGGGCTACTTCGCCTACCGCCACAACCTGCCGCTGTCGATCCGCTCGGCGCTCTATCCGATCCTGGGCAAGCGCATCCACGGCCCATTGGGCCACGGCGTGGACATCGCCGCGGTGCTCGGCACCATCTTCGGCATCGCCACCTCGCTGGGCATCGGGGTGGCCCAACTGAACTTTGGCCTGAACTTCATGTTCGGCATCCCCGAGGGCACCTCGGTGCAGATCGCCCTGATCGTCATCGCCGTGGTCATGGCCACCGTCTCGGTGCTCACCGGCGTGGAAAAGGGCATCCGCCGGCTCTCGGAACTCAACGTGATCCTGTGCGTCGCCCTGATGCTCTTCGTGCTCTTCGCCGGCAAGACCCGCTTCCTGCTTGACGGGATCATCCTGAACATCGGGGACACGCTCTCG
>NZ_MOLR01000009.1:0-151928 GCF_001863355.1 Arthrobacter sp. UCD-GKA
CTCAGGCCGGCTACCCGTCGTCGCCTTGGTGAGCCATTACCTCACCAACAAGCTGATAGGCCGCGAGTCCATCCCTGACCAACAAGTCTTTCCACCAAGGACCATGCGGTCCACGGTGCATATCCGGTATTAGACCCAGTTTCCCAGGCTTATCCCGAAGTCAGGGGCAGGTTACTCACGTGTTACTCACCCGTTCGCCACTAATCATCTTGTGCAAGCACAAGACTCATCGTTCGACTTGCATGTGTTAAGCACGCCGCCAGCGTTCATCCTGAGCCAGGATCAAACTCTCCGTAAAAAAATACAGACACAACCAACACGACCCTGGAAAAAGGGTTGCGGGTTGCACCAAGTAAAAAAATCCCGGCAAATTGCCCCAGGCGCCCACACGGGGGTGCGGACCCTGAAACCATTCACCAATAAAATAAATAAATTGGTATCAACAAACTTGGCACACTATTGAGTTCTCAAACAACAGACAGCTCCCGGTTCGGCATCCGTGCGATCAAAGATCAGTCGGTGTTTCTTCCGGGGTGATGTGTAATAATTTAATACATGTTCTTCGCGGTGTCAAATCGGCTTTTCGCTAATTTATATTTGCGATAAACACATATTTTCTTTCAACGAATCAACGTTGTTAGAAGAATGTTTGTCATTCGCGGCTGGAAGCTTTTCGCTTGCCTTGGCCGCGGCGACTTAGAAAACAATACACAGGTTTCCCGGGCACGGCAAATCGTAGGTTCCTGCACCCAACAACCGTTAAATCCCCCGTGATCAAGAGGATTATGAACGATTCCGCAGCCAATTAACGAAAAACCGGGGCGAGGTCGTTGCCGTGATCCACAGCACTCCCCTCGCCCCGGTTTATTGCCTTCGAAAAAACCCGGTAATACGTCGCCTAATTACGCGACTTCAACAACGGCCAAGTTCTTCTTGCCGCGGCGAACCAGGAGGTACCGACCGTGCAGGAGATCCTCGCGGCTCACCACCGAATCAATGTCGGAGTACTTCACGTTGTTGACGTAGGCACCGCCCTCGCTCACAGTTCGGCGAGCAGCCGACTTGGATTCCGAAAGTCCCGACGCCATCAAGACGGAGATGATGTCCAGTTCTTCACCATCAACGGTGGTGCTGTTCAGCTCCTGGGTCGCCGCACGCAACGTGGCTTCGTCCATGTCGCGCAACTCGCCCTGCCCGAAGAGCGCAGCCGAAGCGGCAATGACCTTTTCGGTGGCTTCAACACCGTGGACCAAGGAGGTCACGAGGTATGCAAGTTCCTTCTGTCCCTTGCGGGCAAAGGGACGATCGGCGACTTCCTGTTCCAGTGCTTCGATCTCCGCACGTGTCAGGAACGTGAAGATCTTCAAGCGCGCAGCAACATCGGCGTCGGCGGTGTTGAGCCAGAACTGGTAGAAGGTGTACGGGCTGCACATCTCCGCATCCAACCAGATGGCGTTGCCTTCGGACTTGCCGAACTTGGTGCCGTCGGAATTGGTGATCAACGGCGTGCCGTACGCGTAGGCGCTCTTGCCCTCGACCTTGCGGATCAGGTCCGTGCCGCTGGTGAGGTTGCCCCACTGGTCCGAGCCGCCGGTCTGCAGGGCGCATCCGTACAGCTGGTGCAGCTTCAGGTAGTCATAGCCCTGCAGCACCTGGTAGCTGAACTCGGTGTAGCTGATGCCCTCGTCGGAGTTCAGGCGCGCGGCAACGGTTTCCTTCTTGATCATGGTGCCCACGCGGAAGTACTTGCCGACCTCGCGCAGGAAGTCGATGGCGCTCAGCTGCGCGGTCCAGTCCAGGTTGTTGACCATGCGCGCGGCGTTCTCGCCCTCGAAGGACAGGAAGCGGGCGACCTGCGCCTGCAGCTTGCCGACCCACTCGGCCACGGTTTCCTTGGTGTTCAACACCCGCTCGGCCGTCTGGCGCGGATCGCCGATCAAGCCGGTGGAGCCGCCGACCAGGCCCAGGGGCTTGTGGCCGGCCAGCTGCAGGCGGCGCATGTTCAGCAGCTGGACCAGGTTGCCCAGGTGCAGCGACGGCGCGGTGGGGTCGAAACCGCAGTAATAGGTAATGGACTCCTCGGAGAGCACCTTTTCCAGCTCGGCCTCATCGGTGGACACGTGGACCAGGCCACGCCACTTCAGCTCCTGCCAGATGTTGGCAAACGACGGATCATTACTTTGTCCCACCAGTGCGGGATTCTGCTCAATTTCAGACACCCTACTAAATTAGCAGTCTCCGCGCCGGATTACGCTTCCGTGTCAATGCCCGCCGGGATCGCGCCCTCGGCCAGGAGCCGCAGGCGCTGGGTGGTTCGGGTCATGGCGACGTACAGGTCACCGACGCTTCCCTCCACTTCGTCGACCAATTCCTGCGGTTCGATCACGAGCACCACGTCGAACTCCAGGCCCTTGGCCTCTCGTGCGCCAAGCACCACGATGTCCTGGCTCAGTCCACCGGAGCCGGTCCCCACGCGGCGGCCGAACTGCGCCACAACCGCTGCGCGCACATGTGCCAGGCGCGTTTCGGGCACGATGATCGCCAGCAGGCCGCCGTCGGCGATGGCCACCTCGCCGGGCAGCACCTCGTGCAGCTTGGCCAGCAGCTGGCCGGGAGCCAGCCGGTCGACCAGCGGCGGCCATTGGCCCTCGCGCACGGCCTTGGGCGTGGAGATCTTCAGCCCCGCGGCGTGGGCAACCCGGGTTGCGGCTTCGGCGATCTGCATGGGGGTGCGGTAGTTGACCGTCAGTTCCTCCAGCGTGAACCGCTCGGCCACGAACGGCTTCATGGCCTGGGCCCAGCTGTTGGCGCCCGAGGCCGAGGAGGTCTGGGCGATGTCCCCGACCACGGTGAAGGACTTCAGCGGGCAGCGGCGCATCAGCAGGCGCCRCTGCATCGGGGAAAGCTCCTGGGCCTCGTCCACCACCACGTGCCCGTAGGCCCAGTTCCTGTCGGCCACCGCACGCTCGGCGGCGGTTTGGCGTGCCTCGGTCTCCTGGTTCATGGCGGCCAGGTCCTCGGCATCGACCAGTCCGTCGATACCGGCGTTGAAGAGCATCTCGTTGACGTTGCGCAGGGTCGCCTCGGCGTTTTCCACGTCGCGCTTGAGTTGCGCCTCGACCCCCGCGTCCTTGTTGCCCACGGCCTTGAAATCGCCCAGCAGGTCCGCGGCCTCGTCCAGCAGCGGCACGTCGGACTCGGTCCACGGCGACCCGGCCTCCCGGTGCAGCGCCGCCAGTTCCCTGGCGTTCAGCTGCGGGGCGGCGGCCGCGAGCAGGTGCTCCTTGGCGAAGAGTTCCTCGAGCAGCGACTGCGGGGTCAGCGGCATCCAGCAGAGGTTCAGCGCGATGCGGACGTCGCGCGATTCGCGCACTTCCTGGAGAAGGTAGCTGCGGTCCACGGCGTTGCCGGTGCCCGAGGAATCCTCGAGGACCTGCTGCAGCTGGTCGGCAAGCTCGCGCACCAGGGTCTTGGTGAAGATTTCACGGGCCTCGTTGTGCGGCTTGCGGGAGGCCCGGGCCTTCTCGCGCGCATGGCGCACCGCACCGCGGGTGAGCACCAGCCGGGTGCCCTCGACCACGACGCGGCGGTCCTCGGCCAGCAGCCGCTGGCGGTTGGACACCGCCTTGGCCACGACCTTGGCCATGAAGGCCTTGCCCTTGATGCGGGCGGCCTCGCGGCTGTGCTCGGGCACCGCGTGGATCCCTGGATACAGCTCCCCCACCGAGGACATGACCACGCCGGTCTCGCCCAGCGAGGGCAGGACGCGCTCGATGTAGCGCATGAAGGAGTTCGAGGGTCCGACCAGCAGCACGCCGGCGGTCTTGAGCCGTTCGCGGTGTTCGTAGAGCAGGAAGGCCGCGCGGTGCAGCGCCACGGCGGTCTTGCCGGTGCCCGGCCCGCCCTGGACCACCAGCACCCCGGCCAGCGGGGAGCGGATGATCCGGTCCTGTTCGGCCTGGATGGTGCCCACGATGTCGCCCATGCGCCCGGTGCGCTTCTGCGTCAGGGCGGCCATCAGCGCGCCCTCGCCCTGCAGGCTGCCGTTTTCGCTGAAGAGTTCGGTGTCCAGGACCTCGTCGTCGATGCCCAGCACGGTGCGCCCGCGCAGCATCAGGTGGCGGCGGCGGCGCACGCCCTGGCGGTGCAAGGCGGTGGCCTGGTAGAAGGCCGCGGCCTCGGGGGCCCGCCAGTCCACCATCAGCCGGGTGAGGTCCTCGTCGGTCATCCCGATGCGCCCGATGTAGCGCGGGGATCCGGCTTCCTCCCCGGCCCGGTTGGCGTCGTCGTCCAGGTCCAGCCGGCCGAAGACCAGGCGGTCCTCCACGGCGTTGAGCTGTGCCAGGCGGTCCTCGTAGAGTGCGGCGAAGGAGTCGCGTTCGGACACGTTCTGGATGGAGCCCTGCGGGCCGGTGCGGCGGGTGCGGGTCAGCTGCTCGACCTTCTCGGCGCGCAGCTCGTCAAGGCGGCTATAGAGCATCGAAACGTAGTTGCGTTCGGCTTCGAGCTCCGGTTGAACGGTCGTGGACTCTGGCATTCAGCACTCCGATGAGGTAACGAAATCGTGGACAGACCAGTTTACGCTCTGCGGCGCCGGCCAATTGACCGGGCCGGGCAAGCGGCGGGTTAGACGAGCTGGAGGGAATGGACCTTCAGGCCGGCGAGCTTCCCGCGCCCGCCCAGGCCCTGAAGCTCCAGGACCACCCCGACACCGACAACCTTGGCCCCGACCTTTTCCAGCAGCCTGGCCGCGGATCCGACGGTGCCGCCGGTGGCCAGCACGTCGTCGAGGATCAGCACCCGGGTGCCCGGGGCGACGTCGTCGCGGTGCAGTTCCAGGGTTCCGGTGCCGTATTCGAGCGTGTACTCGTCGCGGTGCACCGGCCGCGGCAGCTTGCCGGCCTTGCGGATGGTGATCATTCCGGTGCCGGTGGCGTAGGCGGCGGCCGCTGCCATCACGAATCCGCGGGCCTCGAGCCCGGCAATGACGTCGAATTGGCCGGCGAAGGGCGCAATGACCTCGTCGACGATCCGGCGCAGCCCGGCGGGGTCGGCAAACACCGGGGTCAGGTCCTTGAACGAGATACCCGCCGCGGGGTAGTCCGGGACGATGGCGCTCAGGCGGTCAAGGAGGTCGCTAATGCTTTCAGGCTCTGGAATCACCCATCAAGTCTAGACCCTGCGGGCCCGGGTTCCTGGCGCGGCCGCCCGGCGGTAGGGCGAGACGCTGGGTTCGCCCGGCAGCCAGAAGCGCCACGGGTACTCCTCGGTGCCCCCGGCCCCGGCAACCCCGGTGCGCGGGCCGGCCAGGAAGGGGTGCGGGGCACCGGACAGGTTCTCCAGGCCCAGCTCCGGCCCCGGGGGCCCGGCGGTGCCGTCGCGGAAGCCGGCGGTGTTGTTGGCCAGGGTCAGGCCCAGCCCCTGGGCCAGTCGCGCCGGGCCGCTGAGCAGCCTGGTTTCGGGGCCCTTGGGGTGCCCGCGCCGGGCCAGGACCGTTTCGAGGCCCGTGACGACCTCGCCGGCACGCATCAGCACCGCCGAGGCGGTGCCTTCGGCCCCGCAGACCACGTTGGCGCAATGGTGCATCCCGTAGGTGAAGTAGACGTAGGCGGTGCCCGGCGGGCCGAAGAGCCCGGCGTTCCGGGCGGTCCGTCCGCGGTAGGCGTGGGATCCGGGGTCCCCGGACCCGTCGTAGGCCTCGACCTCCGTCAGCCGCACCACCACGAGCTGCCCGCCGATGTAGCTCGAGACGCGTGCGCCGAGCAGGTGCGGGGCCAAGTGCATCGATGGCAGTGCCAGCAGCTGGTCCCTCGTGCCTGTCCCCACGGCGTTCCGCCTCCCTGGATGTTCCTGTTGCCTGCTTACTGGTTCTTGGCCTTCAGCTTCACGAGCCAGGGGCCGAGCTCGGGAAGGTCGGCGCCGTCCGCGTCGGCGGTGGCCTGCACGGGCCCCAGCGGCGTGCGGCCGGCCAGCCATGCGGCCAGGTCGAAGACCGTGCCGCTGAGCACCGTGGCATCGTCCCCGTGGCCCAGGGTGATGCGCTGGGCGCCGTGCGGCTGGAGGATGTAGCGGCGGGATTCGGGCACCCGGGCCTCGAGCGCGTCGAAGAGGTGCGCGCAGAATTCCGGCTCCCAGTCG
Source organism: Arthrobacter sp. UCD-GKA (assembly GCF_001863355.1). Taxonomy (NCBI): domain Bacteria; kingdom Bacillati; phylum Actinomycetota; class Actinomycetes; order Micrococcales; family Micrococcaceae; genus Arthrobacter; species Arthrobacter sp. UCD-GKA. Next base: position 6,139 of record NZ_MOLR01000009.1, read on the forward strand.
GCCACCGAATTCGACAGGGCCAAATCCGAGGTGTGGATGACCAGCTCGCGCCAGATCGCGTAGAAGAGGTCCTGAACGGTGCCGTTGCGGAACCCGGTGGCCAGGTTCCACTCCCCCGCGCTGATCCCGCGGATGCTGCTTTCCAGTCCGTCGAGGGATTCGGTGGCGCGGGCCACCAGCGCCTCGGGGCGCATCAACGCGGTGATCTCGATGGCATCGTGGCGCGCGTCCATTCCCCCGTCGTACATCTCGAAGGGCTCCTCGGCGCCGGCGGTGTCCAGTTGGCGGGCCGCTGCGCGGGAAAAGCCGTCGATGTGGGCCACGACGTGCGCGCGGTCCCAGCCGGGCAGCGCGCTGGGTCCGGTCGCGGCGGCCTCGTCCACGGTGGCGATGACCTGGCGGCCGGTGGACAGGGCGGCGAGGATCCGGGTTGTCAGGTCCTGTGGTGTGAGCTCACTCATACACCTCACCCTATCCGCACTCCGGGCAGGAAATCACGAAGGAGGGGCCCACCCGCCGGTGGGCCCCTCCCAGGGATCGTGGATCGGGGTGGGTCAGCCGGCGTAGGCGCGCACCGGAACCAGTGCATCCTTCAACGCCGCCAGCTGGGAGGCGACGGCCGAGGGCGCTGTGCCGCCCTGGGCGCTGCGCGAGTTCAGCGAGCCCTCGGTGGACAGCACGCTGCGGACCTCGGGGGTCAGGTGCCCGGAGATGCCCGCGTACTCGGCGTCGGACAGGTCCCAGAGCTCGACGCCCTTGGACTCGGCCAGCTTCACCGCGGCGCCGGAAAGCTCGTGGGCCTCGCGGAAGGGCACGCCCTGGCGGACCAGCCACTCGGCGATGTCGGTGGCCAGGGCAAAGCCCAGCGGTGCCAGCTCGGCCATGCGCTCGGTGTTGAACTTCAGGGTCGCGATCATGCCGGAGACCGCAGGGAGCAGCAGCTCGAGGGTGTCGGTCGCGTCGAAGACCGGTTCCTTGTCTTCCTGCAGGTCGCGGTTGTAGGCCAGCGGCAGCGCCTTGAGCGTGGCCATCAGCCCGGTCAGGTTGCCGATCAACCGGCCGGCCTTGCCGCGGGCCAGCTCGGCGACGTCCGGGTTCTTCTTCTGCGGCATGATCGAGGAGCCGGTGGAGAAGGCATCATCGAGGGTGACGAAGGAGAATTCCTTGGTGGCCCAGAGGATGACTTCCTCCGAGATGCGCGAGAGGTCCACCCCGATCATGGCCGCGACCCAGGCGTATTCGGCGAACACGTCGCGGGCGGCGGTGCCGTCGATCGAGTTCCAGGCCGCGGAGTCGAAACCGAGCTCGGTTGCCACGGCGTTGGGGTCCAGGCCCAGCGAGGAGCCTGCCAGGGCGCCGGAGCCGTAGGGGGAAACCGCTGCGCGCTTGTCCCAGTCGGCCAGGCGCTGGACGTCGCGCAGCATGGCCCAGGCGTGGGCCAGCAGGTGGTGGGAGAGCAGGATCGGCTGGGCGTGCTGCAGGTGGGTGCGCCCGGGCATGGCGGCGTTGGGGTGCGCCTCGGCCTGCTCGATGAGCGCGTCGATGGTGGCCAGCACTCCGCGGGCGATGATGCGGGCATGGTCGCGCAGGAACATGCGGCCGAGGGTCGCGATCTGGTCGTTGCGCGAGCGGCCGGCGCGCAGCTTGCCGCCCAGCGCGGTCCCGGCGCGTTCGATCAGGCCCCGCTCGAGGGAACCGTGGACGTCCTCGTCGGAGTCGGAGGCAACGTAGGCTCCGGAGACGACATCGGCTTCCAGCTCGTCCAGGGCCGCGATCATGCCGGCGAGTTCGGCGTCGTCAAGCAGCCCGGCGGTGTGCAGCACGCGGGCGTGGGCACGGGAGCCGGCGATGTCATAGCGGGCCAGGCGCCAGTCGAAGTGCGTGGACTTGCTCAGTGCCGCCAGCGCGTCGGCCGGGCCGCCGGCAAAGCGTCCGCCCCAGAGTGCACCTTCGTTTGTTGCCGATCCCATGTTCATCCTTCCGTGCGCCTTGTTCCGGCGCCGGGTCGCGAGGTGTCCAAATCCATTGCCCATCCTAATGCAGGGCCGTGCGCCGGCCCCGGATGAAACACCCCTGGTCTAATATTTATTCACAAGTCTACATAAATATTCACAACTCGTGCCCACGGGCAGTCCCTCCCGGGCCAACCGGTACGATTTGGGTATGACTGATTCGAGCGCCCCCGATTCCCTGAACGACGAAGAGATCGCGTTCCTGCACTCCATTTTCGACCTGGCCCGCGAGGGCAGCACCGAGAAGCTGATGCTGCTTCTGGACCAGGGGATTCCCGCCGACCTGACAGACCCCAAGGGCGACACCCTGATGATCCTGGCCGCCTACAACGGCCACAACGACATCGTTGCCGCCCTGCTCGAGCGCGGCGCGGACATCAACCGGCTCAACGACAAGGGGCAGGGCGCGCTGACCTGCGCGGTGTTCCGCAAGAACGAACCACTCGTCCGGCTCCTGCTGTCCAAGGGCGCCGACCCGCGCCTGGGGGCGCAGAACGCCATCGCCGTGGCCAAGATGTTCGAGCTGCCCGAGTTCGAGGCAGTGATCGCGGAGTACCTGTAGGCCTCCGCGGCCCGCACCGCGGGCACTATACGGCCGCGGGTTGCAGCTGGACAGGGGGCCGGTGCACATCGGTACGCAACCGTGACAGTCCCCCGCCAGCCCCCGGCCAGATCCCTGTCACACAAGCCCCCCGAGGCCCGGCTTTTGGCACCCTTTTCGGCTTTGCGCTAGTCACACCTGAGAATCCCCTGTGTGACCCTGCACAAGGGCAGGACCGGCGCGTATCGTGGTGCTTATCAGGTGTACTGGATCACTGACAGGAGCGAACAAATGCATATCGACATCGTGCGAGGGGACATCACCGAACAAAAGGTCGATGCGATCGTCAATGCTGCAAATCCCTCCCTGCTTGGTGGCGGCGGCGTTGACGATGCCATCCACGCGGCGGCCGGCCCGTCCCTGCTGGCCGAATGCCGGAAGCTGAGGGCCACGACCCACCCGGACGGACTGGCCTCCGGGCTCGCCCTGGCCACGGGTGCCGGGGACCTTCCCGCGCGCTGGGTCATCCACACCCCGGGCCCCAACCGCCACGTGGGACAGACGAACCCCAAGACTCTGGACAAGTGCTTCACCAACTCCTTGTACGTCGCCTCGCGGCTGGGAGCCACCAGCATTGCTTTTCCGGCCATCGGCGCCGGGGCCTACGGCTGGGCCCCGGAGGACGTCGCGTCGATCGCCGCCCACGCCATCCACGAGTGGTTCGAGCTGTACGTGCACTCCACTTCGATCCACCGGGTCGTGCTGGTTGCCTACAACGACGAGGTCGAAGCCGCCTTCCGCAAGGCCTTTGACACTCCGCGCACCGAGAGCCAGCTCGTCCACGGTCCGTAGTGCACGCCCGGCCGACCCACCGGCAAAGCAAGGCTCCCCGGGGGCTGCCCGCGCATCGCGCGGGCAGCCCCCGGGCATTTCCCGGGTGTCGCACGCCTTCCCCATTTGCGCGCCTGCACCCATTCCGAAACCGGGCCCTACCGGGAATCGCTGCTGTTTGCGTCCGCTCCCCCGGCACCCAGGGCCTTGATGTAGCCGATCGCCGGCCCGAGCCCGTCCACGACCAGCTCGAAGACAATCTCCCGGCCTTCCCTGCGCCTGCGGGACAGGCCGGCCTCCACGAGGATCCTCAGGTGCTTGGCCACGGCCTGCCTGCTGATCCCCAACGGCGCACTCAATCGAGACGCACTGGCCGCCTTATCTCCTAGTAGCGCAAGCACCTGCCGCCGGGTCTCGTCCGACAACGCCGCAAAGATCAGCTGAGTCGCTTCGGTGCCCGGCCGCCCCGTCATTTGTCGCTCAAATAACGCTGCGCCGCGAGCATCTCGGCAGTCCACCCCCGGGTGTTGGCGCTGATGACGCGGGCATGTTCGTCCTGGTCGAAGGCGGCGAAGCCACTTTCCATGACCCGCAGCCTGACCGCACCGGAGTTGGTGGTTTCGACCCAGAACTCAATGAGCGTATTGGGAACCGGATCGTCCCATGCGTCGCCTCCCAGCGAACGGAAGGCCGCGTAGCCCGGTGCCTCGAGGGCGATCGTCTCGAATTCGAACTGGCCGTAGATGGCGTCATGGACGGTGGAGAAGGCGCCGTTGGTTTCAATGCGGTGTGGCGTGATGGCCCCGCCATTGATGAACCAGCCAGGCTCGCTGACCAGCTTCCAGACGGCTTCCGCGGTGGCGGTGATGTCGATGGTTGCCTCGATGGCATCCTGTCGTTCGGTGTCCATGTGTTTCCCCTCGAGACGCAAAGCCCTTGTGCAACAACATGGTTGCACAAGGGCTTTCGTTGCACAAGGGCCTACGCGCCGGTAGCCGCCATGGGTTCGACGGCCCGCACTGCACCGGAAGGATCCGGGCCGACGGCCCCTGAAGCCAGGATGCCCGTGGTCCCGATGACGATGCCGGCCAGGATCACCAGCAGCACCAGGGCAAGCAGGATCGATCCGAGCACCGCGGCTCTCTTGCGTGGTTCCATGTTTGCCTCCCGGGGCCCGGAATCCGGTGTGCCTGCTACTGCGGGTCGGCCAGTGCCAGGAACCGGGCGGCAACCTCGGCGCCGCCGTCGACCTCGCGGGTCACCAGCATGACGGTGTCGTCCCCGGCAATGCACCCCAGGATCTGCGGCATGGTGGAGTGGTCGATGGACAGGGCCAGGAAGTTTGCGGCCCCCGGCGGGGTGCGCAGCACCACGATGTTCCCCGAGGCCTCGGCGGTGATCAGCAGTTCGGCGCATTGCTTGGCGAGCTTGGCGTCATGGATTTCCTGGCTGACCCCTGCCTGCGGGCTGCGGTCCCCGCCCTCCTGGCGCACCGCATAGACCAGCCCGCCGTCGACCCCGCGCACCCGCACCGCACCAAGTTCCACCAGGTCCCTGGACAGCGTGGCCTGGGTGACGGCCATTCCGTCCTCGGCCAACAGGGCCACCAGTTCGGCCTGCGAACGGACGGTTTGGGTGGACAGGATCGAGCTCACCCGCGCCTGGCGGGCGATCTTCGTTGTTGGCTGGAACGATGCGGGGGTGCTCATCGGCCGGTTTCCACTCCGGCAACCTCTGCCAGGCCCGACTTGGCCAGCAGCCAGGCCATGATGGCCTTCTGTGCGTGTACGCGGTTCTCGGCCTCGTCAAAGACGACCGACTGCGGGCCGTCAATGACGTCCGCGGAGATCTCGTAGCCGCGGTAGGCAGGCAGGCAGTGCAGCACCACGGCGTCCTTGTCCGCGTGGGCCATGGCCGCCGAATCCACGGCATAGTCGCGGAACAGCTCCATGCGCTGGGCCTTCTCGTCTTCCTGGCCCATGGAGACCCAGGTGTCGGTGGCCACCACGTCGGCGCCGGCCAGGGCAGCGGCGGCGTCGGTGGTCACCAGCACCGAGCCGCCGGTTTCGGCGGCGCGGGCCTCGGCCGCGGCAACGATCTCCGCGGCCGGCAGGTAACCCTCGGGACCGGCAATGCGCACGTGCATGCCGGCGGTGACCCCGGCCAGCAGGTAGGAGTTGGCCATGTTGTTGGCCGAGTCCCCCAGGTAGGCCATGGACAGCCCGGCCAGCGTGCCCTTGTGCTCGCGCACTGTGAGCAGGTCGGCCAAAAGCTGGCAGGGGTGGTAGTCGTCGGAGAGTGCGTTGATGACCGGGACCGAAGAGTTCTGCGCCATTTCCTCCAGGCCGGCCTGGGCGTAGGTGCGCCACACGATGGTGGAGACCATGCGCTCGAGGACCTTGGCCGAATCGGAGATTGATTCCTTGTGGCCCAGCTGGGACTCGGCGGAGTTGATGATCAGCGGGGAGCCGCCGAGCTCGGCGATGCCGGCGGCGAAGGAGACTCGGGTGCGGGTGGAGGTCTTGTCGAAGAAGACCGCCACCGTCTGCGGGCCGGCGTAGGGCTTGTATCCGTATTTGTCTTTTTTCATGGCCACGGCAAGGTCAAGGACCTCGCCCTGTTCGGCCTGGGTCAGATCCAGGTCGGTCAGGAAATGGCGAACGGTGTTGGTCATGGTCGCGGGTCCTATTCCTTGGTGGCGGCAACGGCGGCGGCGTAAAGCGCCGGCAGTGCCGCAACGAACGTGTCGAGTTGCTCGGTGGTGATGATCAGCGGGGGTGCCAGGCGCAGCGTGTGGGGGCCCGGGGCGTTGACGATGAACCCGGCATCCAGTGCCGCGGACACCACGGCCGGTGCGACCGCCGCGTCCAGGTCCAGCCCGATGAGCAGGCCCCGGCCGCGGACGGCGGTGACGAAGTCGAGGGCCGCAAACTTGGTCCGCAGCTGCTCCCCCACGGACGTCACCTGGGCCAGCAGGCCCTGGGTTTCGATGACGTGCAGGGTCGCCAGGGCCGCGGCGGTGGCCACGGGGTTTCCGCCGAAGGTGGTGCCGTGCTGTCCGGGGGTCAGCAGGCCGGTGGCCTGCGTGCCGAAGACGATCATGGCACCGATGGGGAATCCGCCGCCCAGGCCCTTGGCCAGGGTCATCGCATCGGGGGTGACCCCGGCGGAGGCGAACCATTCACCGGTGCGGCCGATGCCGGTCTGGACCTCGTCGAAGACCAGCAGCGCGCCGGCCTCCGCGGTGATCGTCCGTGCCGCTTGCAGGTAGCCGGGGGCGAATTCGATGACACCGGCTTCGCCCTGGATGGGCTCGATGAACACCGCGGCGGTGTTCTCGTCCACCGCGGCGCGCAGCGCCTCGATGTCGCCGGCCGGGATCCATTCCACGCCGCCGGGCAGCGGTTCGAACGGTTCGCGGTAGGCCTGCTTCCAGGTCAGTGCGAGCGCGCCCATGGTCCGGCCGTGGAAGGCCTGTTCCAGGGCAATGATCTTGGTCCGAGGAGCCTGCGGGGTGCCGGCGTTGCGGCGGGCCAGCTTGAAGGCGGCCTCGTTGGCCTCGGTGCCGGAGTTGGTGAAGAAGACCTTGGAACCTTCCGGTGCCTGGCTGATTTCCAGCAGTTTTTCGGCCAGGGCGATCTGGGTGGGGCTGGTGAAGAAATTGGAGATGTGTCCCAGCGTGGCCAGCTGGGAGGAAATCACCGAGGTGACCAGCGGGTGTGCGTGGCCCAGGGCGTTCACCGCGATCCCGGAGAGCAGGTCAAGGTATTCCTTGCCGTCCGCGTCCCACACGTGGCAGCCGGCCCCGCGGACCAGCACACGTTGCGGGGTGCCGAAGACACCGAGCAGCGAGTGGTTGTAGCGGGCCAGCAATTCGCTGCCGGCCAGGGCGTTCAGGGCGCCGGTTTCCTGTTCAATGATCTCGTTCATGCCTTGTCCTTGGGAATGACTTGGGTTCCGACGCCGGCGGAGGTGAAGACCTCCAGCAGCATGGAGTGCGGTTGGCGGCCATCGACGATGTGGGCCTGGCCCACGCCCTCGTCCACGGCCTTGAGGCAGGCTGCCATCTTGGGGATCATGCCCGATTCCAGCGAGGGCATCAGGTCGCGCAGCGCCTCGGTGTCCAGCGAGGAGATCAGCGACGACCTGTCCGGCCAGGCGGCGTAGAGCCCCTCGACGTCGGTGAGGATCACCAGCTTGGAGGCGCCCAGCGCGCTGGCCAGCGCCGCGGCGGCGGTGTCGGCGTTGACGTTGAGCACCTGCCCGGTGGGGTTGTCCTTTTCGTCGACCTCCGGGGCCACGGTGGAGACGACCGGGATCTTGCCGGCGGCCAGCAGGTCCAGGATCTGGTCGGGTTTGACGCCCGTGACCTCGCCGACGAGCCCGAGGTCCACGTGCTGCCCGGCGATGTAGGTCCCCGTGCGCACGGCGCGCAACAGGGCACCGTCCTCGCCGGAGAGTCCCACCGCGTAGGGGCCGTGCGAGTTGATCAATCCGATCAGTTCGCGCTGCACCTGCCCGGTGAGCACCATGCGGACCACGTCCATGGCTTCGGGGGTGGTGACGCGCAGCCCGCCCTTGAATTCGGAGGTGATGCCCAGGCGGCTGAGCATGGAATTGATCTGCGGGCCTCCCCCGTGCACGACCACGGGGTTGATGCCCACGTGGCGCAGGAAGACGATGTCCTCGGCGAAGGCGCGGCGCAATTCCTCGTTGACCATGGCGTTGCCGCCGTACTTGATCACCATGGTGGTGCCGGCGAAACGCTGGATCCAGGGAAGCGCCTCGATCAGGGCCTCGGCCTTGCGCTGTGCCACATCCATGGACGTGGGTGTTTTCTCGGACATGCTCTGGGGTGATCCTCACTGGGACGTTTGGGTCGAATGGTGGTGCCCCTTGGCGGGCAACGGGTTCTTTCCCCGTTACCCGCCAAGGGGCGAAATGCGCCGTCTAGCTGCTGTAGGCGGAGTTCTCGTGGACGTAGTCGTGGGTCAGGTCGTTGGTCCACAGGCTGGCCTCGGCCGCGCCGGCGTTCAGGTCGATTTCCACCAGCACCTGGCGACCGGTGAGGTCCACCAGGTTCCTGTCGTCGCCCACCCCGCCGTTGCGGCAGACCTGCACGCCATTGATGGACACGTTCAGTTCGTCGGCTTCGAAGGCCGCCTGGGTGGTTCCCACCGCGGAGAGCACCCGTCCCCAGTTGGGGTCCTGGCCGAAGATCGCGGTCTTGAAGAGGTTGGAGCGGGCCACGGTGCGCGAGACCTCAACGGCTTCGTCCTCGGTGGCCGCGTTGAAGGTGCGGATGGTGATCTCGTGGGCCGCGCCCTCGGCGTCGGAGATCAGCGCCTTGGCCAGCTCCACGCAGGTTGCGGCAAGCCCGGCGGAGAACTCCGCAAGGTCCGGGACGGTGCCCGAGGCACCGGAAGACATCAAGATGACGGTGTCGTTGGTGGACATGCAGCCATCCGAGTCGGCCCGGTCGAAGCTCACGCGGGTGGCCTGGCGCAGTGCGGCATCCAGCTGGGCCGCCTCCAGCACGGCGTCGGTGGTGATGACCACGAGCATGGTGGCCAGTCCGGGGGCGAGCATGCCCGCGCCCTTGGCCATGGCGCCGATCGAGTAGCCGGTGCCGGCGAACCCGGCCTGCTTGGACACGGTGTCGGTGGTCATGATGGCGGTGGCGGCCGCCGCTCCCCCGTCGAACTCGTTGCCGGTGCCCAGGGCGGCGGCCGCGGCGTCGACGCCGGGGATGATCTTGTCCATCGGCAGCTGCTCGCCGATCAGCCCGGTGGAGCACACCAAAACGTCCCCGCTGGAAACGCCCAGCACCGCGGCGACGTGCTCGGCGGTGGCGTGGGTGTTGGCGAAGCCCTCGGGGCCGGTGCAGGCGTTGGCGCCGCCGGAGTTCAGCACCACGGCGTCCGCGCGTCCATCGGTGATGACCTGGCGTGACCAGTGCACCGGGGCGGCGGCCACGCGGTTGGAGGTGAACACTGCCGCGGCGTCGAAGCGCGGGCCGTTGTTGCGCACCAGGGCCAGGTCCGGGTTTCCGGAGGCCTTGAGTCCGGCGGTGATGCCCGAGGCGTCGAAGCCTACCGGGGTGGTGATTCCCATGGGTGCGGTGCTCACGGTGCTACTCCTTCAAGTGCCAGGCCGGCGGTTTCGTTCAGGCCCAGGGCGATGTTCATGGATTGGACGGCGCCGCCGGCGGTGCCCTTGGTCAGGTTGTCGATGACGGCCGAGACGATGACACGGCCCGCGTGCGGGTCGAACGCCAGCTGGATCTGGGCGTGGTTCGAGCCCATGACCGAGGAGGTCGCGGGCCATTGGCCCTCGGGCAGCACGTGCACGAAAGGCTCGTCGGCGTAGGCCGCGGTCCAGGCGGCGCGCAGCGTTGCCTCGTCCACGCCGGGCTTGACCTTGGCGGTGGCGGTGGTGAGGATGCCGCGGGGCATCGGGGCGAGTGTCGGGGTGAAGGAGACCGTCACCGGGACCCCTGCCGCGTTGGACAGGCCCTGTTCCATTTCCGGGGTGTGGCGGTGGGACCCGCCCACGCCATAGGGGTTCATCGATCCCATGACCTCGGAGCCGATGAGGTTGACCTTGGCGCTCTTGCCGGCACCGGAGGTTCCGGAGGCGGAGACCACCACGACGTCGTCGGGCTCGAGCAGGTTCGCGGCGAAGCCTGGCACCAGGGCCAGCTGGACCGAGGTCGGGTAGCAGCCGGGCACCGCGATGCGCTTGGCACCGACAAGCAGCTCCCGGGCGCCGGGCAGCTCGGGCAGTCCGTAGGGCCAGGTTCCGGCGTGTGCCGAACCGTAGAACTTTTCCCAGGCCTCGGGCGATTCGAGGCGGTGGTCCGCGCCGGCATCGATGACCAGGGTCTCGGCCGGGAGCCGGGAGGCGATTTCGGCGCTGTGACCGTGCGGCAGGGCCAGGAATACGACGTCGTGTCCGCTCAGCTGCTCGACGGTGGTTTCCACCAGGATGCGGTCCGCCAGGGAATGCAGGTGCGGGGCGAGTTCGCCCAGTCGCTGTCCGGCGTTCGAGTGGGCGGTGATGGCCCCGATGGTCACGTCCGGGTGATTGGACAGCAAGCGCAAGACCTCGCCGCCGGCATACCCACTGGCTCCGGATACAGCTACTGAAATCGTCATGAACCAACCCTACTACGCATTTATGCACGATTACTAATAAATATTCACACTGGGGTGTCTCATCACGCAACATCCCCTCCACCGGGCCCGGATGAATCGAGGTCAAACGCTATGGTTGTCACAAATCCAAGAGCAAACCAAGGAGTTGCGCACGTGAGTCCCCATGCAATTATCGCCCGCGAGGCCGGCGGGCCCGAAGTTTTCGACTATGTTTCCTCGGAACCCCCCTCGCCGCGTGCCGGGCAGGTGCTGGTGAAGGTCGCCGCCGTCGGGGTCAACTTCATCGAAACCTACCAGCGCTCGGGCGTCTACAAGGTCAGCTACCCCTTCACCCCGGGCAGCGAATACGCCGGCACCGTCGAGGCCATCGGGGACGGGGTCACCGGCTTTGCCGTTGGCGACCGGGTGGCCACCACGGAGGGTTCCAAGGCGTACGCAAACTACACGCTGCTGGACGCCGAGAAGGCATTGCCGGTTCCCGCGAGCGTCGCGCTGGATGTTGCCGGCGCACTGCCGCTGCAGGGCATCACCGCCCACTACCTCGTCAATTCCAGCTACAACGTGCAGCCCGGCGACACCGTGCTGACCTACGCCGGGGCCGGCGGGGTGGGCCTGCTGCTGATCCAGCTGCTCAAGCTGCGCGGGGCCACCGTCATCACCACCACCTCGACCCCGGAAAAGGCGGAACTGGCGCGCGGCGCCGGCGCCGACCACGTCCTGGGCTACGACGAGGTCCCGGCGCGCGTCCGCGAAATCACCGGTGGCCGCGGCGTGGATGTCGTGTATGACGGCATCGGCAAGGACACCTTCGACGGATCCCTCGAATCCCTGAAGGTCCGCGGCACCCTGGTGCTCTTCGGCGGCGCCTCGGGCCAGGTCCCGCCCTTCGACCTGCAACGCCTGAATGCGCACGGCTCGCTCACCGTGACCCGGCCCAAGATCGCCGACTTCCTGCTGGATGCCGAGGAGCGCCGCTGGCGCTCGAGAGAGATCTTTGGCCTGGTGGCGGATGGCAAGCTCGATGTCAGGATCGGCGCCCGCTTCCCGCTGGCCGAGGCCGGGGCCGCGCACGCGGCCCTCGAATCCCGCGCGACCACAGGCAAGGTCATCTTGCTTCCGTAGCCGCGACCAGGTCCTTGGCGCACGTCGCGGGCTGCCCCTCCGGAGCCTTGCTTCCGAGGGGCGGCCCGCGCCGCGCCCGGCCGAGATGCCAGACTCCCGGTGGGGCAGGCACGATCGAGGACGCCGGGTCAGCCGCGTCGCACACGCCGTCTTCACTGCCACCGCGTGCCTCCGGGCACTCCAGCCCGAGCGGGGTCCTGGCCAAGCCCGCTCAACGACCAGGGGTGGGCCGGAGTCGATGGCGGCTAACACAATGCGCGAAGATACCTCCGGCGAACAATTCGCTGCACGATCAGGAGCAAGGGGAACAGCGCCCGCCAGGGCTGCTGCGGTGCAGCACGCGTGAGGGATCGTACGGTGAGGCGCACTTCGTCGCCGTGGCGGCTGAGCACGAAGGCCTCCTCGCCACTGACCGGGCGCCCGGGGAGGGTGCGGTAGGAAAATCCGACCCGGTCCGGCTCATCCACGACGGCCACCACTTCCACCGGCTCGATGATGCGGACCCCGAAGAGGCGCGCAGTGACCTCCACCCGGTCGCCCGGCCCGACGGGAGCGTCCGAGCTCACCGCGAAGCCGCTTGCGGTCTTGACTCCCCAGCGCAGCACTTCCGCGCTGGTGCGTTCCCAGACCGCATCCCCGGTTCCAATGACCGACCGAGCCTCCGAGCGGCGATACTTTCCGTCGCCGGGCGGCCAATGGTCAAGGTCCGGATTCGTCATGTTCCATGCTCCTCGTGGTGTCCGCAGGCCATCCAGCTGATGCCCTAGGGACATCCTTGCCTACATTCCACCGCCGGGCGGATTCTTGGCCGCCCGCAGGCCGGCTCCCCGCGGCCACGCGATGCCCGCCACGCCGGCACCACTCACCTGCCGCACACCCGCGGGCCACGGTCGTGGGGAGCCCGGAACTTGCATTCAATAGATAAGAATGAATTGACTTCTTTGCGTTAACCTCTTGACTGCAAAGCATGTGTGACGCAGGCTTCAATGCATGACCGACGCACCACGTGCCAAACCCGGAAGAGAAAACCCGGGTTCCCAATCAGCCCTGCGCAAGCTCAACGAGCAGCGCATCCTGGACACCCTGGCCTCGCACGGAACACTGACCCAGGCAGGCTTGGCGCGCGTCACCGGGCTGTCCACGGCAACGGTCTCCAATATCGTCAAGACCCTGGCCGCGGAGAACCGCGTGGAAACCACCTCGGTCACCAGCTCCGGCCGGCGGGCGCTTGGCGTGAGCCTCCTGGACGTGTCCGATGTGGCCGCCGGCATCGACTTCGGGCGCAGCCACGTACGCGTTGTCCTGGCCCGCCCGGGATTCCGCCTGCTTGACGAGGCCTCCGCCGCGCTGCCCATCGGGCACCGGGTCGAGGACAGCATCGCCATCGCCGCCCGGATGCTCACCGAGGCCTGCGAGCGCACCGGCACCAACCCCCGGCAACTGCTGGGCGCCGGGATCGGGGTCCCCGGGCCCATAGACCACCGGACCAACAGGGTCATCCACGGGGCGATCCTGCCCGACTGGGTGGGCATCGACATTGCCGAACAGCTGCGCAGCGCACTGGGGATCCCCGTCATCATTGACAACGACTCGAACCTCGGGGCGCTGGCCCAGGTCACCTGGGGCGAGCACCAGACCTGCGCCAACCTGTGCTTCCTGAAGATCGGCAGCGGGATCGGCTCTGGCCTGATCCTGAACGGCTCGCTGTACTACGGGCACCTGGGGATCACCGGAGAGATCGGGCATTCGACCATTTTCAACCAGGGACTGATCTGCCGCTGCGGCAACCGGGGCTGCCTGGAAACCGTGGCTTCGACCTTCACCATGACCCAGATGCTTGGCCACGCCGAGGGCCGGAGCATCACCGTGGAGGAGATCATTGATCGCGCCCTGGGCGGCGACTCGGCAACGCTGCGCGTCATCGACGACGCCGGGGTTGCCGTCGGGCATGCGCTGGCGAACGTCGCCAACCTGATCAACCCCGAGGCCATGGTCATCGGCGGACCGCTGGCGCCGCTGGGCGAGCTGCTCCTGGATCCCATCCGACGCGGCCTGAACCGCCACGCAATTCCGGTGGTCGGCGAAAACACGTCCCTGCACATGTCCATGCTCGGCGACCGCGCCGAGGCACTCGGCGCGGTCGCGCTGGTGCTTCGCCAGGACGCTTCCGGGCATTCCCCGGACCGGCGGAAGGCAACAAGTCGATGAAGATTGCGTTCAGTAGTTGACGGCAAGGTGTGACGCGGGTAACCATTAGGTGGCACTGAGACACTTTTAGACAATTTCTCACATTTTCAAACAACTCTTGGAGGCAGACATGCGCCGTAGTCTTACATTGATTGCAGCGGCCGCGACATTGGGACTCACCCTCGCCGGGTGTGGCGGCTCCGGACAGGCCCCCGCCGAATCGGCGGCACCGGCCAGCGAGGCCACCGGCGAGGTAGGCGTGTTCACGTGGTGGGCAGACGGCTCGGAGAAGGCCGGCCTTGACGCCCTGGTTGACGTCTTCAAGACCGACTACCCCAACCTGACCTTCGACAACCTCGCGGTTGCCGGCGGCGCCGGCTCCCAGGCCAAGAGCGTGCTTGCCGCGCAGCTCAAGGCAGGAACCCCGCCGGACTCGTTCCAGGCACACGCCGGTGCCGAACTGCAGGACTACATCGACGCCGACCAGCTCGAGGACCTCACCGGCTTCTACACCGAGAACAAGCTCACCGACCAGTTCCCCAAGGACCTGATCGACCGGCTCACCGTTGACGGCAAGATCTACTCGGTCCCCTCCAACATCCACCGCTCCAACGTGGTGTGGGCCAACGTCAAGGTGCTGGAGAAGGCAGGGGTCGACCCGGCCAAGCCGGCAGACAGCCTCGAGGCCTGGTTCGCCGACATGGACAAGATCAAGGCCAGCGGCAAGACCCCGCTGGCGGTCGCCGGYACCTGGACCCAGACCCAGCTGTTCGAAAACGTGCTGCTCTCCTCCCTGGGCGTCGACGGCTACAACGGGCTTTGGAACGGGCAGACCGACTGGAAGGGTGCAGAGGTCACCAAGGCCATCGAGGCCTACAAGAWGACGCTGAGCTACACCAACTCCGACCGCGACTCCCTCAGCGACTGGGCCCCGGCCACGCAGCTGGTCGAGGACGGGGCGGCCGCCTACAACCTCATGGGCGACTGGGCCGAGGCCAAGTTCGCACAGGACGGCAAGAAGGCCGGCACCGACTACTCCTACTTCCCGATGCCGGGAACCGCAGGGGTCTTCAACTTCCTCGCCGACTCCTTCACCCTGCCGGTGGGCGCCCCCAACCCGGCCGGGGCCAAGGCCTGGCTGAGCACCATCGGCTCCGCCGAGGGCCAGACGGCATTCAACAAGGTCAAGGGATCGATCCCGGCGAACACCACCGCCAAGACCGATGACTTCTCCGAGTACCAGAAGAGCGCCATCAAGGACTTCTCCCAGGACAAGATCGTTTCCTCCCTTGCCCACGGCGCAGCGGTTCCGGTGGCCTGGCTCAACGAGCTGAGCACCGCGGTCAGCAAGTTCGGCGGCGACGGCAACGTCTCGGCCCTCCAGGACGCGGCGGCAGCCACTGCCGACAAGTTCGCCAAGTAACAACACCACCATGGACGTGGGGGCGGTCGCAGCCGATCCGGCAGCAACCGCCCCCGCCTTCATGCGGCGCCCATTTCCCCAGGGAGGAACCCATGCTTAGGCGCGTAAAACATTGGGGACCGGGACTCTTGCTCCTGGCTCCCACCATCATCCTGGTTGGCGTGTTCGTCTACTGGCTGATCATCGAAAACTTCCGGGTCAGCCTGACCAACCAGCACACGGCCAGGCCCAGCGACAAGTACGTCGGCTTCGATAACTACACCAACCTGCTGGCCGATCCGAACTTCCAGCACTCGCTGTGGAACCTGCTGATCCTCACCATCGTCTTTTTGGGCGGCACCCTGATCTTCGGCTTCCTCTGGGCCTGGATGCTGGACAAGCCCGCCAAGGGCGAGGGCTTCTTCCGCGCCGTCTACCTCTTCCCGATGTCGGTCTCCTTCATCGCCTCCGGCGTGGTCTGGCGCTGGCTGCTCTCCTCCCTGCAGACCGACCAGCCCGGCGGCGAACGCACCACCGGCCTGAACCGGCTGCTGGATTCGGTGGGCCTGGGCTTCATGCAGAACGACTGGTGGTCCAACCCGACCTGGGGCATCGCCGCCATCGCCGTCCCGGCCATCTGGCAGCTCTCCGGCTACGTCATGGCCCTGTTCCTGGCAGGCTTCCGCGGCATCCCCGAGGAACTGCGCGAGGCCGCCCGCATCGACGGCTGCAGCGAATGGAAGCTCTACCGCCACGTGATCTTCCCGCAGCTGAACCCCGTCATGCTCTCGGCGGTGATCATCATCGGCCACATGTCGCTGAAGCTCTTCGACCTCATCCGCGCGATCGTCCCCGATGCCAACACCTACGACGTCCAGGTCCCGGCGACCATGATGTGGGTCAAGTACATCGGCAGCGACTACGCCGACGCCGCAGCAATCGGCATGATCCTGCTGGTGCTCGTTGCCCTCGTGGTGGTCCCCTACCTCATGTACACCTCGCGAGCGGAGAAGCGCTAATGGCCACCTCGATCCTTGACCGCACCGCGGCCCCGGCCGCCAACACGGCCTTGGGCGCCCCGAACCCGGGCCGCCGCCGGATCAACCGCACCCTGAAGTACGCATTGCTGATGCTCTTCGTGGTGATCGTGCTGATCCCCGCCTACGTCCTGCTGATCACCAGCTTCAAGGGCAGCGCCGACGCCGACCCGTCGCGGGCCTGGTTCCTGCCCACCACCTGGGAAACCGGCGGCTGGTCCAAGGCCTGGACCACGCTGGCCCCGGCGCTGGGACGCACCTTCGCCCTGGTGGTCCCGGCCGCCGTCATTTCCGCCACCCTGGGCTCGATCAACGGCTACGTGCTGTCCAAGTGGCGCTTTCCCGGCGCCAACGTGGTGTTCACGCTGATCCTCTTTGGCATGTTCATCCCCTACCAGGCGGTCATGATCCCGCTGACCCAGCTGATGAGCAACCTCGGGGTGCCCCAGGGCGTTCCGTCGCTGATGCTGCTGCACATCGTCTACGGGCTGCCGATCTGCACGCTGATCTTCCGCAACTACTACGAGTCGGTGCCGTCCGAACTCATCGAGGCCGCCCGCATGGACGGCGCCGGGATCCTGCGCACCTATGCCTCGGTGATCTTCCCGGTCTCCGCGCCCGGCTTCGTGGTCGTGCTGATCTGGCAGTTCACCTCGGCCTGGAACGACTACCTGTTCGCCGCGTTCTTCTCCTCCGGACGCAACGGGCCGGTGACCATCGCGCTGAGCTTCCTGGCCGGCGGCCAGCTCACCGACTACGGGGCCTCCATGGCCGGCGCGCTGATCGCCTCGGTGCCGACGCTTCTGGTCTACATCCTGCTGGGCAAGTACTTTGTCGGCGGGCTGATGAGCGGTTCGGTCAAGGGCTGAGGCCCTCCGCAAGCCGATAACATGCGTGGGTGCGTTTGCCGTTGCGGCGGGCGCACCCACGTTCTTTGTGCCCGGCGCAATGCTCAGGGCGCCCAGACGATGCTTCCCCGCAGGGTGCCGGGAAGCACGCGCCCCAGGGAGTCGGGGGTCCCCGGCAACGGCTCGAGCACGCGCGTGCCGGCGGCGCGCAGCAGCGGGTGCCGCTGCTCGCCGGCAACCACCGGGATCCCGCCCTTCCCCGCCAGGCCCTCCCCGGAGGCCTTGGCCACCGCTTCCTTCAGCGCCCACCACCGGGCCCGCAATTGCTGCCGTTCCTCTCCCGGCAGCGCCCGAAGCCGGGCGCGCTCCCCCGGTGCGTAGGCGTAGTCCTCGAGCAGGTTCCCGTCGCCCGGGCCGAATGCGGCATCGGCCGAATCGGCCAGGTCCACGCCCAGCCGCCCGCGGCCGGGGGCCAGGCCCAGCAGCAGCCAACCCGCGGTGCGGGCGTAGGACAGCGCATAGCCGTCCCCGCGATCAGGCAGGCGCAGCCGCGGGGTCCCGTGCGCGGTGGAGGCGCATTGCGGACACCACTGGGCGATCTCGAGCTCGCCGGGCAGGACCTCGCGGCCCTGCACCCCCGCGAGGCCCAGCAGTTCGGCCGCGAGCACCCGGGCCAGGATCCGCCCGGCCACGAAGTACTCGCGCGGGCGCCCGGCCGCGTAGCCTCGGGCGCGGTCGAGCTCGGCCGCCAGCAGCCGGACCCCGGGGTGCGCCGCCGCGGCGGACAACGGGGCAACGGCCCACCACGGGGCAGCGGGGCCGTGGCCTCCTCCGGGTGCTGCTTGCAGGTCCATGCGGGTCCCCCTGGTGTGCTGGATCGGCGGCTTGTTTCGGCTGCCTCGAGTATGTCGCACCGGGCAGGGGATTCCGGAATCGTGTCCTGGCTCGCGGCGGTGTGGCCCGGCACATGATCCGCGGCACATTGCGGCGAATCCCCCATGCCGTCCACCTTGTGTATGCCCGGCGTTAACCTTGCCTGCATAGGTTTGCCGCGTACGTGCCGGCCGAGCGGTGGCGGGCGCCCCGGCGGCGCTGCGGATCCCGGCAGGGCCCCAGCGTCTTGGGTCTCCCCGCAGGGGAAGTCCGGGCACCACTTTTCAAGAAAGCCACAGTGGATACGACACCCAGCACTCCCGACCTGGCAACCGCCACCGCCGCCTTCCCGCCGCAATACCCCGGCAGCGACCTGGCCCCGGCGCCCCGCACCCTCATGGACATCCTCGCGGCCAGCGCGGCCGCCCACCCCGAGGCCCCCGCCCTGGATGACGGCGAGCACTCGCTGAGCTATGCGGAGTTGCGGGTGGCCATCGACGAGGCGGCCGGACGCCTGCGGGCCGCCGGACTCGGCGCCGGGGACCGGATCGGCATCCGCATCCCCTCCGGCACCCGCGAGCTGTACATCGGCATCCTGGCCACGATGAAGATCGGCGCCGCCTACGTCCCGGTCGACGCCGACGACCCCGAGGAACGCGCCCGGCTGGTCTTTGCCGAGGCCCGGGTCGCCGCCGTCCTCGGAGCCAAGGGCAAGATCGACTCCTTGCGCGCAGCCCCCAACCCGGAGCCCGCCCGCGAGGCGGGACTGGAGGATGACGCCTGGATCATCTTCACCTCCGGATCCACCGGAACCCCCAAGGGCGTGGCCATCACCCAGCGCTCGGCGGCCGCCTTCGTCGACGCCGAAGCCCGGATCTTCCTGCAGGCCGATCCCCTGGGCCCCGAGGACCGCGTGCTGGCCGGCCTGTCGGTGGCCTTCGACGCCTCCTGCGAGGAAATGTGGCTGGCCTGGCGCCACGCCTCCTGCCTCGTGCCCGCCCCGCGCGCGCTGGTGCGCTCGGGCATGGACCTGGGTCCCTGGCTGGTGACCCGCGGGGTCACCGTCGTCTCCACCGTCCCCACGCTGGCCGCCCTCTGGCCGGCCGAGGCCCTGGAAAACGTGCGCCTGCTGATCTTCGGCGGCGAGGCCTGCCCGCCCGAGCTTGCCGCCCGCCTTGCGGTTCCGGGGCGCGAGGTCTGGAACACCTACGGGCCCACCGAGGCCACCGTGGTGGCCTGTGCCGCGCAGATGGACGGCAGCGATCCGGTGCGCATCGGGCTGCCGCTGGACGGCTGGGACCTGGCCGTCGTCGACGCCGCCGGCCTGCCCGTGGCCCCCGGGCAGAGCGGGGAACTGATCATCGGCGGGGTCGGGCTGGGCCGCTACCTGGACCCGGCCAAGGACAAGGAAAAATACGCGCCCTTCGAGACCCTGGGCTGGGAGCGTGCCTACCGTTCCGGGGACCTGGTGCAGGCCGACCCCGAGGGCCTGGTCTTCCTGGGCCGGATGGACGAGCAGGTCAAGCTCGGCGGCCGGCGCATCGAGCTGGGCGAAATCGACGCGGCGCTGCAGTCCCTGCCCGGGGTTTCCGGGGCCGCCGCAGCGGTGAAGACCACCGCCGCCGGGAACCAGATCCTCGTCGGCTACCTGGCCGCGGACCCGGGCTACGACACCGCCGCGGCCCGCGAACGGCTCGCCGGCACCCTCCCGGCACCGCTGATCCCGCTGCTGGCCGTGGTGCAAACCCTGCCCACCAAGACCAGCGGCAAGGTCGACCGCAACGCGCTGCCCTGGCCGTTGCCCGGCGCCACCGGAACCGGCCCCGCCGGGGTCCTTCCGGAGCTGGACGGCGACGCGGCCTGGGTCGTTGAGCAGTGGACCCGGGTGCTGGGAACCGAGGTCGGATCCCTGGATGCCGACTTCTTCGCCTCCGGCGGCGGCTCGCTCTCCGCCGCGCAACTGGTCTCCGCCCTGCGCGTGCGCTACCGCACCGTGACGGTGGCCGAGATCTACTCCCACCCGCGCATCGGTTCCCTGCTCGAGGCCCTCGGTGCCCGGAGCGGCGAGGCCCCCGAGACCCGCACCGTCGAACGCACCACCCGGCGCGCCCAGGTCTTCCAGACCCTGATGGGCATCCCCACGTTCATCCTGGTGGGCATGCGCTGGCTGGTGTACCTGGCCGCCGGCAACAACGTGCTCGGGGCCCTGGGCGTGTTCGCCGACGCCCCGCGGCTGTCCTGGTGGGTGGTTGCCGCCCTCTGGCTCGTCTTTGTCTCTGCACCCGGGCGCATGGCCCTGTCGGTCATTGCGGCCCGCACGCTGCTGCGCGGCCTGAAGCCCGGAAACTACCCGCGCTCGGGCAAGGTGCACCTGCGTCTGTGGATGGCCCAGCAGATCGCCGACCTGGTTGACCCGGTCTCGCTGGGCAGCGCCCACTGGATCCAGTTCTACGCCCGCGCCCWGGGCGCGAAGATCGGCAACGATGTGCAGCTGCACTCGATCCCGCCGGTCACCGGCCTGCTCACCGTGGGCCGCGGCGCCAGCATCGAACCCGAGGTCGACCTCACCGGCTACTGGATCGACGGGGACCGCGTCCGCGTCGGCGCCATCGAGATCGGCGCCGAGGCCAGCGTCGGGGCACGCAGCACGCTGATGCCCGGCGCCGTGGTAGCCGACGGCGTGGAGCTGGCCGCCGGCTCCGCCCTGGCCGGAACCACCCGCGCCTTCTCCGCCTACTCCGGATCCCCTGCTCAGCGCAGCGGCAAGTCCAAGCCGTCTTGGCCGCAGGCCCCCATCCGCACCCGCCGGGTGCGCAACGCATTGTTCGCCGTGGCGTCCTCGGCCCTGGGTGCCCTCCCCCTGCTCTCCATCCTGGGAGCCATCATCGTGGCGGCCCTGTTGCTGCGCGGCCAGGCCTCGCTGCACGAATCCGCTCTCCGGCTCGCGCTGGTGGTCCCCGTGGCCGCACTGGTGTGGTTCGGGCTGAACATACTGCTGGTGCTCATCGCCACCCGGCTGCTGGGCCTTGGCCTGCGCGAGGGCTGGCACCGGGTCGACAGCCGCATCGGCTGGCAGGTCTGGGCCACCGAACGCTTGCTGGACATGGCCCGCGACCTGCTCTTCCCGCTCTACGCCTCGCTGTTCACCCCCGTCTGGCTGCGCCTGCTCGGCGCCAAGGTCGGTCGCAACGTGGAGGCCTCCACGGTGCTGCTGATCCCCAGGATGACCACCATCGCCTCCGGCGCCTTCCTGGCCGACGACACCATGGTCGCCACCTACGAGCTCGGCGGCGGCTGGATGAAGGTCGGCCGCACCAAGATCGGCAAGCGCGCCTTCCTGGGGAACTCCGGCATCGCCGGGGCCGGGCGCCGCGTGCCGCGCAACGGCCTGGTCGCGGTGCTCTCGGCCACCCCCGCCAAGGCCAAGTCCGGGACCTCCTGGCTGGGCAGCCCGCCGGTGCGCCTGCGCCGCACCGCGGTGGCCTCCGACGACTCGCTCACCTACGCCCCACCGACACGCTTGAAGGTCGCCCGCGCGCTGTGGGAAATCTGCCGCTTCGTGCCGGTCGTGGTCACCGTGGGGGTCGCCGCCTTCGTCCTGGCGCTGCTTGACCTGCTAGCCGCGCAATACGGCTACCTGGTTGCCGCAGTGCTCAGCGGAGCGGTGATGCTGGCGGCCGGAGCCGTCGCCGCCACCTCCGCGGTGGTTGCCAAGTGGGTGCTGGTCGGCCCCATCCGCCCGGGCGAGCACGCCCTGTGGAGCTCGTTCATCTGGCGCAACGAGGTCGTTGACACGTTCATAGAAATGGTCTGCGCCCCGTGGTTCGCCCACTCCGCCGCCGGCTCCCCGGCCCTGGTCTGGTGGCTTCGCGCCCTGGGCGCGAAGATCGGCCACGGCGTCTGGTGCGAAAGCTACTGGCTGCCCGAGGCCGACCTGGTCACCCTCGGGGATTCGGCGACCGTCAACCGCGGCACGGTGGTCCAGACCCACCTCTTCCACGACCGGGTCATGGCAATTGATACGGTGGAACTCTCCGCGGGATCGACGATGGGCCCGCACGGGGTCATCCTGCCCGCCGCCTCCCTGGCCGCGGGTGCCACGGTGGGCCCGGGCTCGCTGGTGATGCGCGGGGAGTCCGTTCCCCCGTCGAGCTACTGGATGGGAAACCCCGTCCAGCCCTGGAGCCAGCCGCGCGCATGAGCCACACCCCACCCAACGACCCCACCACCGCTGCGGCATCCTTCATCCCGGATGCCTACGTGCCGCGGGCCGGCAGCGCCGACTACCGCGTCACGCACTACGACTTGGACCTTGACTGCAAGCTCGGGGGCAACCGGCTCGACGGGCGGGCCACCATCACCGCGGTGGCCCTCACCGAGCTGCGGCGCATCGGCCTGGACCTGTCCGGGCTGCGCGCCTCCCGCTGCCAGGTCAACGGCGCCAAGATCGCCCGGTCCACGCAGAAGGCCGGAAAGCTGGAACTGCACCTGCCCACCCCGGTGCCCGCCGGGGAGGAATTCACCGTGGGGATCCGCTACGGCGGGGTCCCGGGCGTCCGCCAGGGAACCTGGGGCGAGGTCGGCTGGGAAGAGCTCCAGGACGGGGTGCTCGTGGCCGGCCAACCCAACGGGGCCCCCACCTGGTTCCCCTGCAACGACCACCCCAGCCAAAAGGCGACCTACCGCATCAGCGTCAACACCGATGCCGGCTACCGCCCGGTCTGCAACGGGCAGCTGGTGGACCGCCAGCGGCGCTCCAGCCGCGAGCGCTGGACCTACGAGGTCAACGAGCCGATGGCCACCTACCTGGCCACCCTGCAGATCGGCCGCTACGAGCTGCGTTCCCTGGCCGGGACCGCCGCCGCGTCAGGCGGGCTGCACGCCGGCGCCCCGGAGCCGGTGCCCCAACGGGTGGCAGCCAACGCCGCGGCACTGCACCGGGTGGCGGCGGCGCTGGCCGACCAGCCGCGGATGATGGAAACCTTCATCGAGGCCTTCGGCCCCTACCCGTTTGCGGACTACACCGTCGTGGTCACCGAGGACGAGCTGGAGATCCCGCTGGAGGCCCACGGGATCTCCATCCTGGGCGACAACCACCTGGCCCCGGGCTGGGAACAGCAGCGGCTGATCGCCCACGAGCTGTCCCACCAGTGGTTCGGCAACTCGCTGACCGTCGGGTCGTGGGAGGACATCTGGCTGCACGAGGGCTTCGCCTGCTATGCCGAATGGATCTGGTCCGAGGCCTCCGGCGGCCCCGGCGCCGATGCCCGCGCACGCGAGGCCTGGGCGATGCTCGCTTCCCTGGAGCAGGACATCGCCATCGGGGACCCCGGACCGGCGGACATGTTCGACGACCGGGTCTACAAGCGCGGCGCCCTGACCCTGCACGCCCTGCGGCTGGCCGCCGGGGACCGCGCCTTCTTCGCGATGCTGCGGGCCTGGACCGGGGCCCGGCGCCACGGGACCGTCAGCTACGCGCTGTTCCGCGACCACGTGGACACACACCTGCCCCTCCTCCCCTCGGCCGAGGCGTTCCTGGAACCCTGGCTCTTCGGGAAGGCACTGCCCGCGCTCCCCGCTCCCGCTGCGGCCTGACCCCCCGGGGGGCCGAAGGAGCTGGTCACATTCCCCCTCCCGGCCCCCCGATGTTCATCTTCCGTTCACCGGGCCCGCATACGGTCATGCCATGCAATTGCTTGATTTGGCCGCCCACGGCTACTCCATCCGCGACGACGACGATGACGATCCGGTGCTGTTGACCGCCACCGGGGAAGTCGTGGACACCTGGCGCGAGGGCTACCCCTATTCCACGCGCTTGGACCGCGCCCAGTACGACCTGGAGAAGCGGCTGCTGCAGATCGAGCTGCTCAAGCTGCAGGTCTGGATCAAGGCCACCGGCCGCCGCCTCGTGGTGCTCTTCGAGGGCCGCGACGCCGCCGGCAAGGGCGGGACCATCAAGCGCTTCACCGAGCACCTGAACCCCCGCGGCGCCCGCGTCGTGGCGCTGGAGAAGCCCAGCAAGCGCGAATCCACCCAATGGTTCTTCCAGCGCTACATCTCCCACCTGCCGGCCGCCGGCGAGATGGTCCTCTTCGACCGCTCCTGGTACAACCGCTCGGGCGTGGAGCGGGTCATGCGCTTCTGCACCCGCGAGGAGTTCGACCGCTTCATGCACCAGGCCCCGGCCTTCGAAAAGCAGCTGGTCGACGACGGGATCACGCTGGTGAAGTTCTGGTTCTCGGTCACCCGCAGCGAGCAGCTCACCCGCTTCACCATTCGGCAGATCGACCCGGTGCGGCAGTGGAAGCTCTCCCCCACCGACCTGGCATCGCTGGACAAGTGGGATTCCTACACCGAGGCCAAGGAAGAGACCTTCCGGTCCACCGACACCGAGTGGGCGCCGTGGACCGTGGTGAAGTCCAACGACAAGAAGCGCGCACGGCTCGGGGCGATGCGCCACGTCCTGAGCCTGTTCGACTACGAGGGCAAGGACCACGAGCTGGTCGGGACCCCGGATCCGCTGATCGTCGGCCCGGCAGCCGCCGTCATCGCCGCCGGCGAGGAATTCTAGGCCCCCACAAAGCCTGGGCGCACCCTCCGGTGCCGGCCACAATACAGGCGGGACCCGCCTCTGCGGATGCCGCCTTCACCTCACCGGCGTTCCGCAGCCCGAACCTCGGCCTCGGGCAGCAGCTCGAACTCCGCCCGTGCCGATTCCACGCCGTTGACTTGCAGGCTGATCGCGTGCATGCCCGGATGATAGCGCCTGGTGGTGATCGCCCGGAAGGAATGTTCGCGTCCGACCTCGAATCTTTCGTCCGGCTCGAGGGTTCGGGTGGCCAGCTTGAAGGTCTTGCCTGTCTGCCCGCCGTTGGCCTTGCGGTGGTAGACCGTGTAGTCGATCGCCACGCGCGCGGGCTCGTCGCCGCGGTTGTGCAGCACCGCGCTGAAGTCGATGCTGTGGCCGAACCCGATGCTTGTGCTGCCGAGCACCGGGCCCGCGATGTCGATGGACACCGGCCCGAAACCGAGCAGTTCCAGGGCATGCACATCCCCCTTCTTGACCAGTGTCCGCAGGGCGTGGCGCACCAGGCGCGCCGTGTTCGCATCGGGCTCGGCCAGCCAGCGCCGCGCGGTTTCAACCACCAGGTCCGGGGCATCGCGGCTGAGGTCGTTGAGGTGGTTTGCCACGGACCGGCGCACGTACTCCGCGTCGTCGCGATAGAGCGCATCGAGCACGGGGATCGTCGCTCCCGTCCGTGCGGTGATCTCCGGAACCCTCGTTGACCAAGGCAGATAGGGGCGGGTCCCCTCCGAGGCGAGACGTCGCACATCCACGTCCTCCGAGGCTGTCCAGCCCTGGACGAGCTCGAGCGCACGGTCCAGGTTGTGGCGCAGCAGGGTGCGGATGGCGAATTCGGCGCTGAGCCGCCCGGTGAGCTCGGCCAGCAATGCCATCGCGTCGTCAAAGGCCTCTGGTGTGTCTTCCGTGACGGCCTTGGCAGCGATGGCCGAGGTGACCGGCCAGATCAGCCAGCCGCGGAAGGACGCGTCTTCGCTCGCCGCGCGTATCGTGCCGGCCAGCGCGGCGTAGTCCCCCTGCAGGTCGCTGAGCAGGGCGTCGCACAGCGTATCGGCCCGCTCGCGCAAACCCAGTGTTTCGATCAAGGGCACGGCAAGGCGCAGCGCGGGCAGGCCCGCGTCAGGGACCACGGCCCCCACGGCCCCGATGAGGTCCCGGGCTGTCGACTCGTTGATCAATTGGTCGGCAAATGGCATGTGTTGCTCTTTCCGCGGGTTGTTCGGCGGTGTCCCGGAACGAGGATCGATGTTGCGCATCCGCTGGCTGATGCCGACATGGTCCCTTGCCAGATTGGTGGTTTCGGCACCGGAGGATTCCGGGCGCTTCGGGGCAGCTCGGTCATGACTTGCCTGTTGGTGGAATCCGGAGCATCCGGCACCTATCCATCATGGATCATCCTGGCTCGCCGTGGAAAGGCCATCGGCAGCTCCGGGCTTTGGACGTAGCGGCAGATCGAGGGTCGCATCTCCAGTTGTTTCGGAAGTTCGCGGATGAAAAAGACTACGGGAAACCTGGCGCCGGCGACGAACCAGCCGCCGCGGCCGTCTTTGTCCAGTGCCAGCGGCGCCAAAGCAAAGTCCTTTTGGCTTCCCCTGCAACTACACCGTTGGCTCACGTTTCCAGTTTCCTTGCTGAATAGCTCAACGTGAAAATGATGTTGACGTCCACCGTTGGTCAAGCACCTTCGCACTCTGGATCCCCGCCCAGGGCGACCTTCCCCTCTTGGAAGCACGTCGCACGAGCCGGGTGGCGGCCATGCATTGCCGGACTCCGCAGCAACGGGTGCCGGTGAACACGACATGGCGAGGCGAGCACGTGAATGGATGTTTAGAAGGTACATTCCCCACCTGTCCGGGAGCTCGCGGCGACATCGGGCTTTGTATGATGTTCCCATGGCTGCTCCCCGGATCTACGTCAATTTTCCTGGCACCGCGCGTGAAGCCCTCGGTTTCTACGCGGAAATCTTCGGCGGAAAACTCTCCTTGTACACGTACAAGGAGTTTGGCCGCACCGACGGTCCCCCGGATGCCATTGCCCATGGACAGCTGGAAGGAATCGTTGCCGTGGCCGGATCGGATACGCCCCAGGGAGGCAAAAGCGTCAAGTTCGAAGGCATCATGCTGTCGCTGCTGGGAACCGCCGCCCCGGCCACCCTCCACGAGTGGTTCGACAAGCTCGCGGTGGACGGCACCGTGCTGGATCCGCTTTCCCCCAAACCTTGGGGAGCCTCCGATGGCCAGGTCGTGGATCGCCATGGCCTGCACTGGCTCATCGGCTACGAACCGGAGTCCCAAGTCCCCCGCTGATGCCTCCGTCGCGCGAGCGGATCCTGATACCGATACCCCGCTGTTCGAGATCCCGGTGCCGAGTGCCTTGCGTCCGGTCCGCGGAATCGTGGCGTAGCACGTTCCGCCCCGATGGGTGCACACTTGTCCCAGACGCCGGGCTTCACCGGGCCGCCGCCAGGGAGGGACAAGGGGAAATGGACAGGGAAACGTTGCGCGGCAGGCAGCGCCCACTCAAGCAGCTGTACCGCGAACAGCCCGGGGCCGGAACCATCACGCTGCGCGCCAGCGGGGCCGTGGGCGGCGACGGGGTCTCCTGCTCCGTGCAGACCGGCCAGGCACTGGTGGCAGCCGGCCTCCATCCGGCGACCGGCGGGGACGGAACCCTGGCATGCTCCGGCGACCTGTTGCTGCAGGCACTGGTGGCCTGCGCCGGGGTCACCCTGGCCGCCGTCGCAACCAACCGCGGGCTTGCGGTGGCCGGGACCATCCGGGCCGAGGGGGAACTGGACGTGCGCGGCACCCTGGGTCTGGATCCTGAGGTCCCGGTGGGATTCCGGTCCATCAGGTTGGCCTTCGAGCTGGACACGGACGCAGACCCCCAAGCGGTTGAAGGACTGATCGCCACCACGGAAAAGTACTGCGTGGTGCTCCAGACACTGCGCTCCGCGCTGCATGTCGAGACCGTCCTCGAGCGCTCGGCAGCCGGTTCCTAGTCCCGCTCCCCCGCTGCCGGGCCGAGCATCCGGTGCGCCAGGTCCTGGTGTGCCAGCCTGCGCATCGCGGCCAAGATCGGTTCGTAGACCGCGGTGCCGAGCACCGAGTACTCCACGGCACGGGACGTGTCGTCACCGGGCAGCTGGGCCAGGTCGATTTCGGCGATCGCCATCACGTGCCGGGCGTAGCCGTGCAGGCGTTCGGTCCCCATGGGCATTCCCACGGCTTCGGCTGCGGCGAGCCCGCGCTCCAGCTGGGCCACCGCCGCGTAGCCGGGGTCGTAGAGCTGGCCGATCTCCGCGAGCGCGGCCCGGGCCCGTGGATAGTCGGCGCCGGGGTCCGCTTCCACGGCCGGGGGAAGTACCTCGATCGCGCGGCCCAACGTGCGGAAGCGATCGGGCTCCGGTTCGTCGATGAGCCCCAGGATGGTGCGCACCGACGCCAGTGGCAGGCCCACGACCTCGGTGAGTGCGCGGATCAGCGCCAGCCGGCGCACGTGCTCCTCGCCGTAAATTGCCGTGGTCGCCCCGGTCGACTCCCCCGGTGCCAGCAGCCCTTCGCGCAGGTAGTACTTCACCGTCGCCAGCGGCACCCCCGAGCGCTGGAGAAGCTCGGACATCTTCATGTGAAACCCCTTGCATTGGATAGTTCAGGTATCTACTTTGGATAGTACAACTATCCAATCGGGTTCGAAAGGAACCACTCCCATGGAACCGAGCACGCTGATCCTTGCCGGAATCCTGCTTCTGGCCCTCATCACCGTCGAATCGGGCGGCGCTTTCCTCGTACGCGTCGCCGCCGGCGGGGTACCCGCCAACGCCCTGCAGAAATCCTGGTATCGCGCCGGGCACGCCCACGCCGCGGTCCTGCTGGTCCTGTCCCTGGCGATCCTGGCCTTCGCGGACCAGCTCGACGTGCCGGGCTGGGTCGGCTGGATCGCCCGCTCGGGTGTCCCGGTCGCCGCGATCCTGATGCCCGCCGGGTTCTTCCTCTCGGTGCTCGGGAAAGACCCGGAGAAGCCCAACCGGCTGTCGCTGCTGATCGGTCTCGGCGCGGCTTCCCTCACCGCCGGTCTGCTGGCCGCCGGGATCGGGGCGATCACCACCGGGGCCGGTTCCGCCTGAGGAAACGCGGAAGGTCGGCCGCACCCTCAATCCTGCTACGGGTGCGGCAGGTTCGTGGCCAGGTCGATCCACCAGGCTCGATGACTTGTCCACAGTCCTGCGGACGGTCGGCCCGCTGGCCCACGGATCGGTCCATGCTGGGATTCCCCCACCGAATACCCAAGGACGGCCATGACCACGACCAGCAAGCAATTGCGCCGCAAGCACCGCAAGTCCCCGAAGCCACGGCGGCAGGGCCCCCATCCGTCGCGCGCCTCGGGGTTGGAACGGCTCTACGCCCTGGAACCTGCCTACATTGCTTGGAGATCCCGCGCCGTGCTGCCCGACCAGGCCCACGACGACTGGGCCGGATTGCTTGTCTTGCTGGAGGCCTACGCCAAAATCGGTCCGTTCAATGCTCCCGACGCATTCGACCCGAAATCCTTCGCCTCGATGCTGAACGCCATCCGCCGAATTTCCGGCGAAGCGGCCCACCAAACCCTGAATCGCTTGGATGGCTACCTGCACTTCCTGAATGACAACGGCCGGTGGCATCGCGGAAGCGAGGTCTTCGACCTGCTGCATATGCTGGTCCTGGTGCGTGTTCCCGGCCCCACCCTTCGACGCGCACCCCGTGAATGCCCGATCGACATCCCTGAGAGACACGGCCACGGCATAGCGCTCGTGCAGTGGGCCGCCTATCTCCTGGACGAGATGCTCGACGGGAGGTTCATCCCGGACGTCACCGAATCGCTTGCCTTTCCGGTCGCGGACCCTGCCGGCCCCATTCTGCTGGCGCCGGGTCTCTACCCGCTGCCGCTTTCGATATTCATGGACCTTTTCACTGCCATGGACGAAGCAGATCTCTTCGAAACCGATGAAGGCGAAAGCACCTGGGACGAGGAGGAATGCGTCGAGGAGGCCGGGGAGAACGACGGTGAACCGTATCCCACCCACGCGGGGATGGCCCTGCTGCAGGACGATCATCCTCGAAACCACGATGCCATCCGCAGCCTGCTGACGGCCTACCTGCAAATCCTGGCCTTGGCGCATGCCACACCCGCGTCCGGGGTGGCAGGGCTGCGGCGGGCCGAAAGGTTTATCTCCGTCCTCGGCGACGCGGCCGCCGAACCATCGACCGCCAAGGCCCATGGGGAAACCAGCTTGCTGAGTCTCGGTGAGGACATCCGGGACCGGCCGGCGGACCGTTTCGGGGAAATCTCCGCATCCATCCTCTCGTGCCTGGAAGCCGGAGTCCTGGAATACGTCGACGGCATTCTCGTTGCCCAGGCCGTTGTGCGTGAGGCCATCAAGGACCTGCGCGATGAATATGCGGGGTGACCTGCGTTGGCCCGCGCCCCGGACACCTCCAGGACCTGAAACACCAAGGGATCCCGAATCCTGTCACGAGTTCCCTGGCATCCTCGGGCTGCTTCGACCTTCGCTTCCGCACTCATCGGGGGTCGTAATCCGAACCATGACCGGGGAACCCAATTTCACGCAACGGCTTCGAAGCGGAGCCTGAGCCCAAGGGCCTTGACCACCTTGACGATGGTGGCGAAGCCCGGATTACCGTCGGCCGAAAGCGCCTTGTACAGACCCTCGCGGCTCATCCCGACGCGGCGTGCGAGTTCGCTGAGATTGCCGGAACGCGCAATTGTGCCCAGCGCCTGGGCGACCATGGCGGGGTCGTCGCCCTCTTCCAATACTGCTTCAAGATAAGCAGCAGCGTCCTCTAGATCGTTGAGGTAGTCCGCACCGTCATAGGGGCTAAAGACTTCGCTTGCTTTGCCCATCGTTCTTCCATTCATCGGCGATTCCGTAAGCGTCGCTGCTATCGCTCCCCTGGCCCGATTTGTTGCCCCCGCAAAGCAACAGGACCAATCGATCTCCATCACGAAGGAAATACACCCGGTATCCCGGGCCAACATCAATCCGCAATTCCGATATCCCCGGCCCGACAGGTTTCACGTCACCCGGATTTCCCGCGGCCAGGCGATCGATCCCCGCCGTGACGCGCGCAGCGGCTCGACGATCCCTCAAACCGGATCGCCAGCGGTCGATGGTCTCACTCTTGAGAGTCTCGATCACATGTCAACTGCAGTTCACAATTCAATGGTCGGCAACGCCAGCTCCACTGCGGAATTTCAGTTCCTGGCAGGTAGGTATTTTTGTTCGGCGGCTGCCAAAGACAGTCCTGTCGGGTTCCCTGCCGGCACTGCGGTCCTTCGCCGGAGAAACCAGCAGGAACATCCTGGATCAATCCGGAACCTGGAACTTAACAGGTCAGGGGGCCGGCAACCCCACCACAAAAGCGGTGAATGGTTGCCGACCCCCTACCGGATCAGATGTTGCGTGGCTTAGCGCTGCACGGCACCGAAACGCTCGGCCGCCAGGGCCACCGCGGCGGCACGCGCTTCGGAGGCCTCGTCTGCGGTCAGCGTGCGGTCGTTGGCGCGGAAGCGCAGGCCGAAGGCCAGCGACTTCTTGCCCTCCTCGATGCCGGTGCCGGAGTACACGTCGAACAGCGCTATGTCCTCGAGCAGTTCGCCGGCACCCTCGCGCAGGGTCTCCAGCACGTCCGAGGCCACCACGGCCGAGTCAACGACCAGCGCGACATCCTGGGTGGAGATCGGGAAGGTGGAGATGTGCTTGGCCACGATCACGTCGGCGGCCGCCTCGAAGAGCTCGTCCGCGTTGATTTCCATGGCCACGGTCCGCTCGGGCAAATCAAGCTCGGCCAGCAGCTTCGGGTGCAGCTCGCCGGCGAAGCCGACGTGCGTTCCGTTGCGCAGTGCCAGGGCCGCGGTGCGGCCCGGGTGGAACGCCTGGTGCGCGCCCTGCGACACGACGACCTCCACGCCCAGCACGTCGCCGACCAGCTTGGCCACGTCCAGGGCATCGGCCCAGTCGTAGGCACGCGGCACGTGCGCGGCGGCCACCGGCGAATCGTGCCCGGTCAGCACTGCGGCAAGGTGCGTCGGCTGGTGCGGCAGCCCGTTGTACAGCGCGTCCAGTTCCTCGTCCGAGGGCCTGGCCCCCAGCGGAGGAATGGTGGCGGTGCCCAGGGTCTCGCCCGGCAGGAACACCTGGCCGGCCTCGTACAGGGCCAGGTCGCGGAAGCCGCGGCCGTGGTTGCGCCGGGCAATGCCCAGCAGCCCCGGCAGGATCGAGGTGCGCATGAAGCCGAATTCGCTGGACATCGGGTTGTTCAGCTTCACCGCCGGAACCTCGCCGGCCTCCGCGGCACCGAAGGTGTTGTTCTGCGCCTTGGTGACGAACGGGTAGGACAGCACCTCGGTCAGCCCGGCGTCGGCCAGGGACTGCACCACGCGGCGGCGCTGGGACTGCACGCGGGAGTAGCCGCGGCCCGGAGGGGCCGTGGGCAGCGTCGCCGGGATCAGGTCGTAGCCGACCAGGCGGGCGATTTCCTCGACCAGGTCCTGCTTGGTGGCCAGGTCCGGGCGCCAGGTCGGCGCGGTGACGCGGTATCCGCCCTGGACGGTCTCGATCTGCGCCCCGATCTCGCCCAGGGACCAGGTGACCTGGTCCTCGGTGTAGTCGATGCCGATCAGTGCCGAGGCGAACCCGTCCGGCAGCTCGATCACGACGGGTTCCGGTGCGGTGCCCTCGTCGGTGACCAGCGTGGTGGCGGTGCCGCCGGCCAGCTGGACCAGCAGGTCCACGGCGCGCTGGGCCGCCACGTCGGCGATCTTCCAGTCCACTCCGCGTTCGAAGCGCTTCGAGGCCTCGGAAGGCAGCTTGTGGCGGCGGCGCGAGCGGGCGATGGTGATCGGCTCGAAGTGCGCGGCCTCGATCAGCACCGTGCTGGTCGCGGCGGAGACCTCGGTGGAGGCCCCGCCCATGACCCCGGCAATGCCGATGGCGCCGGACTCGTCGGTGATCAACAGGTCCTCGACGTGCAGCTTGCGTTCCTTGGCGTCCAGCGTCACCAGGGTCTCACCGGCGTTGGCGCGGCGCACCGTGATGGACCCGGTGAGCTTGTCCGCATCGTAGAAATGCAGCGGCTGGCCGAGTTCGAGCATCACGTAGTTGGAGATGTCCACGACCAGGGAGATCGAGCGCATGCCCGCCAGGCTCAGCCGGCTGGCCATCCACGGCGGGGTCGGCAGTGCCGGGTTCACGTTGGTGACGGTTCGGGTGACAAACCTGTCGCAGCCGTCCTTGCCGTAGATGCCCGCGGCGTCCTTGAGCTTGACCGGGTGGCCGGGTCCGGTGGCAGCATCCACGGTCACCAGCGAGGCCGGATCCGTGAAGGGAGTGTTGGTGGCGTGCGCGAATTCGCGGGCCACGCCGCGGATCGAGAACGCGTAGGAGCGGTCCGGGGTGACGTTGATTTCGGCGGCCTGGTCGTAGAGGCCCAGCAGCTCCATCGCGTCGGTGCCGATCTCCGGGTCAAGGCCCAGGCGGGAGAGCACGATGATGCCGTCATGGTCGTCCCCGATGCCCAGCTCGCGGGAGGAGGCGATCATGCCGGCCGAGAGGTGGCCGTAGGTCTTCCGGGCGCTGATGGCGAAGTTTCCGGGCAGCACGGCGCCGGGAAGCGTGACGACGACCTTGTCGCCCTCCACGAAGTTGTGCGCGCCGCAGATGATGCCCTGCACGCCCGAGGGATCGATGCCCTCGTTCACCAGGGCCTGCTCGGTGCCCTCGGGGACGACGCGGACCTGACACCAGTTGATGGTCTTGCCGTTGGTCTGCTCCTCCTTGACGATGGAGAGCACCTGGCCGACCACGATCGGGCCGGAGATCTCGTCGGTGGGACGGTGCACGTCCTCTTCCTCGAGGCCGACCTTGACCAGTTCGGCCATGACGTCTTCGGCCGAGGCATCGGCCGGTACCTGCGCGTATTCGCGCAGCCATGAAAGGGGAATACGCATGTCTTAGATCTCCATCCCGAAGTGCTCGCTGAAGCGGATATCGCCCTCGATCATGTCGTGCATGTCGGGGACCTCGTTGCGGAACATCAGGGTCCGCTCCACGCCCATGCCGAAGGCGAACCCGGAGTATTCCTCCGGGTCGATGCCCGCGGCACGCAGCACGTTGGGGTTGACCATGCCGCAGCCGCCCCACTCGATCCATTGCGCCCCGCCCTTGGCACCCGGGTGCCAGATGTCCAGCTCGGCGGAGGGCTCGGTGAACGGGAAGAAGTTCGGGCGCAGGCGGATGGAGGCGTCCTCGCCGAACATCTGCCGGGCGAAGTGCTCCAGGGTGCCGCGCAAATCGGCCATGGTCAGGTTCTTGTCGATGGCCAGGCCCTCGAACTGGTGGAACACCGGGGTGTGCGTGGCATCCAGCTCGTCGGTGCGGTAGACCCGCCCCGGGCACAGCACGTAGATCGGCACCTCGCGCTCGAGCATCGAACGGACCTGCACCGGCGAGGTGTGGGTGCGCAGCAAAAGGTGCGAATCGACGGGGTCGATGAAGAAGGTGTCCTGCATTTCGCGGGCCGGGTGGTCCGGGGCGAAGTTCAGGGCGTCGAAGTTGAACCACTCGGACTCGACCTCGGGGCCCTCGGCGATTTCCCAGCCCATGCCCACGAAGATGTCCGAGACGCGGTCCTGCAGCGTGGACAGCGGGTGGCGGGCCCCGGCGCGGCGGCGGCGCGGCGCCGCGGTGACGTCAACGGTTTCCTCCACCAGGATGCGGGCGGCGTCCTCGGCCTCGAGCACCACGGTGCGCTCGGCCAGGGCCTTGTTGACCCGCCCGCGGGAGGCACCCATGAGCTTGCCGGCGGCGGCCTTCTCGGACTTGTCGAGGCGGCCGATTTCGCGGTTGGCCAGCGACAGCGGGGACTTTTCCCCGGTGTGGGCCAGGCGTGCGGCCTTGAGCTCGTCCAGGTTGCTTGCCGCGGCGAAGGCGGCCAGCGCCGCCTGCACCACAAGATTGATGCCGGCCTCGTCGGTGGGGTGCGGGACGTCCGGGCTGTGGGCGTCCGTGACGTCCTTTTCCGGATTCGTGGGTTCAGACATGGGGTTCTACGGCCCTTTTCACTGTTGATTGTGTATCTGGTTCTTCCCCCTATTCTAGGTGCTTGGCCGCACCACCCTTGAATCACGGCGCGCGCCGTCTTTGGGCTTCTCACGTGTGGACACCCGCCAGTGCTTAGGCAATAGTTGAACCCATGTCGCGAGTTCTTCGAACCTTTGCCCTGCCTGCCGCCGCCCTGTTGATGATCGGCTCGCTGGGCGCCTGCTCCGCCCCTCCCTTGCCGAACGCCGCCGCCGAGTCGCTGGCCGCCTCCCTGCAGTCCCTGGACCTGGGATCCGTCCCGCTGGCCGGGACCGACGCGGCCACGGCGACCGCGGACCTTGCCGAGGCCCTGAAGCCGCTGGGATCCATCGAGCACAAGGTCACCCTCGAATCGGTCACCGAGGACGAGGGATCCGCTGACCCGAAGACCGCCACCGCCACCTACAACACCGTGTGGGACGTCGATTCCTCCGACACCGACTGGACCTACCAGAGCACCGCCACCCTCGAATTCGACACGGACACCAAGACCTGGCTGGTGCGCTACGACCCGTCCATCGCCGTGCCCGGGCTCGAGGCCGGCCAATACGTGGCCAGGGCCTCCACCCCGGCGGCGCGCGGGGAGATCCTGGGCAACAAGGACCAGACGCTGGTCACCGACCGCCCGGTGCTGCGCATCGGGATCAACAAGGAGTCCATCGACGAGGCGCAATGGGAGGGCTCGGCCAAGAAGCTCGCGAAGTTGCTGGAACTCGACGCCGACCCCTATGCGCAGCGCGTGGCCGCCGCCGGTCCGCGGGCCTTTGTCGTGGCCATCACGCTGCGCGACGATGCGGACCGCACCGTCACCGATGCACAGCTCGAGGCCATCCCCGGGGTCCTGGCGCAACCCGATTCCCTGCCGCTGGCACCCAGCAGGAACTTTGCCCGGGCCATCCTGGGCTCGGTGGGCGAGGCCACGGCGGAAATCGTGGCCGATTCCAAGGGCGCCATCGGCGCCGGGGAACAGGTCGGGCTCTCCGGCTTGCAAAAGGCCTACCAGGACACGCTGGCCGGAACCAAGGGCTACAGCATCAACATCTACGACAAGGACAAGCGCGAGGTCTCCACCCTGGTGTCCCGCGAGGCGGTGGACGGCAAGGACCTGAAAACCACGCTCGATCGCGGCCTGCAGGAATCCGCCGAGTCGCTGCTGGCCGATTCGGCTTCCGACAGCGCACTGGTCGCCGTGCGGCCCTCCGACGGGGCCATCCTGGCCGCGGCCTCCGGTCCCGCGTCCAACGCCCAGAACACCGCGCTGCTGGGCAAGTACGCCCCCGGTTCCACGTTCAAGGTCATCACCGCGCTGGCCATGCTGCGCTCCGGCGACACCCCCAAGACCACCGTCCAGTGCCCCGCCACCATGACCGTGGACGGCAAGGCGTTCAAGAACTACGACGGCTACCCCTCCAGCGCACTGGGCAGCATCCCGCTGTCCGAGGCCCTGGCGCAATCCTGCAACACCGTCTTCCTTGAAGGCGCCTCGAAGGCCAAGGCCCCGGCGCTGGCCGACGCCGCAGCCTCCCTGGGTCTGAACCTGAGCCCCTCGACCGGGGCCGCGTCCTTCCTGGGCTCGGTGCCCGACGATTCGACCGGTACGGAGCTGGCGGCCAACGGCATTGGCCAGGGCATCGTCGAGGCCTCGGCGCTGGGCATGGCAACCGTTGCCGCCTCGGTGCAGAACGCCGCCACCGTCTTCCCCCGTCTGGTCACCGGCCCCGAGCCCGAGGCCGCGCCCAAGCCGAAGAACCCGTTGACATCGGCCGAGGCCAAGGAACTGGCCGGCATGATGGCCCAGGTCGTGGACCACGGAACGCTGAAGGACCTCAAGCTCGGTTCCAAGACCATTGGCAAGAGCGGCACCGCCGAATACGATGCCGAGCGCAACGCCCACGCCTGGGTCATCGCCGCGCGGGGCGACCTGGCGGTCGCGGTCTTCGTGGGCGACGGCAGCGGAGGCGCGCAAACGGCCGGCCCGATCCTTGCCAATTTCCTTTCAGCGAGCCAATAGGCCCTCCCGCCGGCAGCACCCCAGGAAGGCCCTTAAACCCCGAGGGACCAACACTTCCGGAGTTTCTTCCGCAAGTGTTGGTCCCTCGGGCGTTCGGCGGCCGAACCGCTCGGCTCGGCCTCGTGCGTGGTTAGGCGTGCTCGTGCGCGGTTTCCTCGCGGCGACGCATCATGGCCACGGCGACCACGGCACCCAGCAGCGCCAGGACGCCGAAGCCCAGCGACAGGTACAGCGGGGTGTTGTCCTTCTCCTTGGCCACCGCGGTCATTTCGCCGGCAGCGGTGCGCATGTCGAAGCTGACGGTGTTGCCGTCGATCTGTGCGCCGCTGCTGGCACTGACGATCTCGCCCGGGAAGGTCACGGTCATCGTGGATTCGGTCAGCGTCGAGGTGTCGCCGCCTGCCAGGCCCTGGGCGGAGAAGTAGTACTGGCCGCCGCGGAATTCGATGTCGACCTTCGGGCCGAGTTCGCCGGAAAGGTCGCCCATCTCGGTCAGCGACTTGTCATTGACCGTGAAGAGGTAGCCCTTGAACCCGTCCTGGTCGTAGGGGGTCTTCGTGGCTTCCTCGGGGAAGTTCTTGAAGAGCTCTTCCTCGGTGGTCCCCATCTGGCCCAGGACCTCCCCGACGCTGGCATCGCCGACAACCTTCTTGTCGAAGGCCATCACCATGCTCAGCGAAGCCTTCTCCGGGCTGGAAACCACCAGATCCACATCCATCTTCATGCAACCGGTCAGGCTCAACACCAGTGCCACCATCACACCAATGACGGATACGATCTTCTTCATCAAATCTCCTCAACGTTCGGGGCACTGTTCGGCAATGATGCTCCCGGTTCAACAATCAACTCTAATGGCTGGGGCGCTTGGGCCAAGAATTGCCCCGGAGGCTTCGGGCCACTGGCCCGATGCCGATGGCTAGACTTGGGCAGCATGAACACCTGGGAACGCACACGCGAGGTGGCCAACTGGCTGAACCTCAGCACGATCAGCGGATTGGCGCTGGCATTGGCTTCCCGCTGCCCCGTCGCACGCGGTGAACGCGGAATCCTCCATGCCAGGCAATACACACCCGCATGGCCCCGGGCCGGGGCGTTCACGGTGGGCAACGTGGTCTTCTTCCGCACCCCGCGATCCGGACCGGACCCGGACCCCCGGTTGCTGGCGCATGAGGAAACGCACAGCACCCAATACGCCCTGTGCCTGGGGCTGCCGTTCCTTCCGCTGTACTTCGCGGCGGCCGGATACTCCTGGTTGCGCACCTCGGATCCGGCCTCACGGAACATCTTCGAACGCGCCGCGGGCCTGCGGGCGGGCGGGTACCGCGAGGCCCCGGTGCGCAAGCTGGCCCCCGTGCTCGCCGCAAAGCTGCGCAGGATCCGGGGAACGGGCCCGGACACGGCCTCGGGCGGATCCACAGGAGGAACCCCCGCATGAAAACCGCACCCTCGATTACCGTCACGGGAACCGCATCCGCCCCGGCCGTGCCCGACATCATGGCCATCTCCCTGTCCGTCACCTCGCACCATGCACAGGCTGCCGAGGCCTTCGCGCTGGCCTCGGCCGCCGCCGGCGCGGTCATTGCCGCGGTGGCGTCCGCGGACCCGGCGGCGGAGCTCTCGACCACGGGGATCACGCTGACGGCGCGCACCACCTGGCGCAACGAGGAAGCCGTGCTTCTGGGCTACGATGCCGAAACCACCATCGAGGCCACGAACCTGGCAGTGGATGCGGTGGCCACGGTGCTCTCCGCCGCTGTCGGTGCCGGAGGGGACGCGCTGCGGATCCACTCCCTGCGTGCGGAGGTCTCCGATCCGGCAAGCGCCCTGGAAACGGCTCGCGAGCTGGCCTTCGCCGATGCCCGCGCCAAGGCCGAACAGCTGTCCGGACTGGCCGGGGCCCGGCTCGGGGCCGCGCTGCAGGTGCGCGAATCGGCCCACGAGCCGGCACTGCCACTGCAGCGGGCCAAGTCCGTCGCCATGACGGCGTCCTCGATGCCGGTGATGGCCGGACGGCGGGATCTTTCGGTGGCACTCGAGGTGACCTGGGAGTTGCTGTCGGCCGGAAGACCCGGGACCGGGGCCTAGTACTCGGTGCCCGCGCTGAGCAGCGGCTCTGCCGCGTTGTCCAGTGCCAATCGGGCCACGGCGGCCACCGCCGTGGCCATCTCTTGGAGGCCGGGGTGGGTGGCTTCCATCCATGGGACGTGGATGAAGCCTGCGTGGATGCCCGGCACCCCGATGGTGCGGTGCATCAGCGCGTAGAACACCTGGTTGCAGACAAAGCTCCCGGCGGAATACGAGATGTTCACCTCGATGGCGTCCCGTCCGGGGCCCGGTTCCCGCAATGCCTGCAGGGCGGCCTTCAGCGGAAGGGTGGCAAAGTAGGCAGCCGGAGCCCCCGCCACCACCGGCCGGTCGATGGGCTGGTCCCCGGCGTTGTCCGCGATCCGGGCGTCGATGTGGTTGATGGCGACCTTTTCCAGGCCCATGGTGGTTCTCCCGGCAGCCAGCCCCAGGCTGATCACCACGCTCGGCCGGTGCGACTCGAGCAGGTGGTCGAGCACGGCCGGCGCGGTGGCGAAGGCGCAGGGAAGTTCCGCGGCGTGCACCTGGAGTCCCTGTGCGCCCAGGATGTGCGCGGCTTGCCGGGCAACGGCGAAGGATGGGTTGAAGTCCTCTCCCCCGAACGGCTCGAATCCGGTCAGCAGGATCACCGCGTGGCTCCGGCCAGCGTGTCGGCGAGCACCGCGTGCACGATTGGCAGGTCCGCCGGGATCCAGTCCAGGGCCTCCAGGGCGTCCACGTCCAGGTCGACCCAGGCCAGTTGGTCGTGGTCCTCGAGGGTGTCCGGGGTTCCGTCGGAGATCTCGGCGAACCACACGCGCATCGCCGCGGTCTCGTTCAGCACCCAGCCCTCGGGAACGGGCCCGAACACCTCGCTGCCCAGAACCACCCGGACACCGAGTTCCTCGGCCAGTTCGCGCCGGACCCCGGCTTCGCAGCTCTCCCCCGGTTCAAGCTTGCCGCCGGGAAATTCCCACAACCCGGCCAGCATCGGCGGGGAGGTGCGCCGGGCGGCAAGCAGTTTGCTCGGGGCACTGAGCGAATCCAGGATCGCGGCTGCGACTATTTGCTTGTAAGCCATGGAATCTAGCCCTTCCCCGCAGCCGTCTCGGGCACGGTATCGGTGGAGATCAGGATGTCCGGCTCGATGTAGATCACGCACTTGTGTTCCACCGCGGCGCGGATCCGTGATTCGGCCCCGTCGATCGCGGCGGCAATCTGTGCCCCGGTGGCGTTGGCGGGCACGGAGACCTTCGCCGCGACCAGGATTTCCTCGGGCCCCAGGTGCAGGGTCTTGAGGTGGATCAGGCGCGCGCCCTCGGCGGTGATGGCCGAGGCGATCAGTTTCACGTGCTCGGCGGTTGCCGACTCGCCCAGCAGCAGGGACTTGGTTTCCACCGCCAGCACGATGGCGATGGCGACCAGGAGCAGGCCGATGCAGGCGGTGCCCGCGGCGTCGAAGACGCCGTTTCCGGTCACCAGGGTGAGGCTGACGCCGCACAGCGCCAGGACCAGGCCGATGAGCGCCCCGAAGTCCTCGAGCAGGATCACCGGCAATTCCGGCGCCTTGGCGGTCCGCACGAACTTGGCCCAGGACTGCTTGCCGCGCACCAGGTTGGATTCCTTGATCGCGGTGCGGAAGGAGAATCCCTCGGCAATGATCGCGCCGATCAGCACCGCCAGTGGCACCCACCACCACTTTCCTTCGATGCCATGCGGGTCCTTGAATTTCTGCCACGCCTCATAGAGGGCGAACAGGCCGCCGACACTGAACAGCACGATGGAGACGATGAAGGAGTAGACGTAGCGTTCCCGGCCGTAGCCGAAGGGGTGTTCCTGGTCCGCTTCCTTCCGGGCCTTCTTCCCGCCGACGAGCAGGAGGATCTGGTTGCCCGAGTCGGCCACCGAGTGGATGGCTTCGGCGAGCATTGAGGATGAGGCCGTCACGGCCCACGCCACAAACTTGAACAGCGCAATGGTCAGGTTGGCCGCCAGTGCGGCGACCACCGCTTTGGATCCGCCCGATGCTGCCATGGCGTCCCTACTCTCTATGGTTCGTATGTTCCATGTTCCCGCATGAGGTTCCGTCCGGCAGCTCCGGCCGTCGGCAGGCAGGAGGCCTTGACATGGTGTTTCGACATTCGTGCCCCATCCTATGCCACGGCTTTGCCCGTGGCGGGGTGGGCTCAGCCGCGGCGCTGGGCGCGCGCGGAGGCGTACAGGCACATGGTGGCGGCCGTTCCCACGTTCAGCGATTCGGCGATCCCGTACAGCGGCACCGCCACCCGGTGGTCCGCTCCGGCCAGCTCGGTCTCGTCCAGGCCCTGGCCCTCGTTGCCGAAGACCCACACGGTGGGATCCTCCAGCACCGGCTGGCCCTCCGGGGCAGGTTCGGTGCTGCCTCCCCGACGTGCGGCGCTGGCGTCCTGGAGGGCATCCAGGTCCGCCGCCCCGTAGCCGTCGGCGGCCAGGATGGTGGAGCCCTGGCCCTTGAATGCGGCCATGGTCGCACCGAAATCGGCGTTGGTGATGATGGGCAGGTGGAAGATGGAGCCGACGGTGGAGCGCACGGCCTTGGGGTTGTATATGTCCACGCTGCCGCTGGTGAGCACCACGGCATCGGCGCCCGCGGCGTCGGCTGCACGGATGATGGTTCCGGCGTTGCCCGGGTCCTGCACGCGGGTCAGCACCGCCACCAGGCGCGGCTTGGTGGCAGCCACGTCCTGCAGGCTGGTTTCGGGGATGACGCACACGGCCACGATGCCCTGCGGGGTCACGGTGTCGGCCATCGCCGCGAGGACTTCCTGGTTGACCAAGCGGGTGTGCACGCGCTCGGCCTTGTTAGACATGACCTCGAGTTCGGGGTGCTTGTCCAGGCAGTCCTCGGTTGCGTAGACCGCGCGGACCACCTCGGCCCGGCCATGTTCGGCGTTCTCAAGATGCAGGCGCAGGGCCTCCCGGACGGCCTGCGGGCCCTCGGCCAGGAACTCTCCGCTGCGGGCGCGTCCGGTGCGGGTGGCCAGTCGGGCCACCTCGCGAACCTTTTCGGCACGGACGTTGGTCATTGTCAGTTCGTTGTCTCCGGCAAGATTCATGAGAACGACTTTACCGGGGATACGCCAAAGGGACGGAATCGCTAGCGATTCCGTCCCTTTGGACAAGAGCTTAGAAGCTCAAGGACTAGGCGTCCTTGATCTGCTGGCGGGATTCGCCGCCTGCTGGCTCGAAGCCGGCTGCCTTGGCGGATTCGATGGTCTCGAACCAAACTTCGGCAACGGTCTGGTCGTACCAGGTCGAGCCCGGAACGTGGTACTTGTTCGACTGGGCGTTGCCCTTGATGACGAAGCCGGCCGGAGCCTCTGCAGCTTCGGCGGCCGGAGCGGCAGCCTTCTTGGCAGCGGCCTTCTTGGCAACCGGAGCAGCAACGGCTGCGGCGGCGACCTTCGGGGCGTTGACATCGGCCGGGAGGGCGTTCTTGGCAACGGCAACCAGGGTGGCGAATGCGTTGGCATCCGACACGGCCAGCTCGGCGAGCATGCGGCGGTCAACCTCGACCTCAGCGGCCTTCAGGCCCTGGATCAGGCGGTTGTAGGTCAGGCCGTTGGCGCGGGATGCAGCGTTGATGCGCTGGATCCACAGGCGACGGAAGTCACCCTTGCGCTTGCGGCGGTGGCCGAAGCTGTAGACGAACGAGTGGAGCAGCTGCTCCTTGGCCTTGCGGTACAGGCGCGAACGCTGACCGCGGTAGCCCTTGGCGCGCTCAAGAATAACGCGACGCTTCTTATGGGCGTTTACTGCCCGCTTCACACGTGCCACGTGTGTACTCCTTTGTTTCTGTCTCGCCCAGCCGCATCGTGGCGGTCTGGCGAAAAATCTTTATGTGGTCGGGAATCCAGGATCGGAATCCCAAGACGGACGGGAGTTAGATACCGAGCATCCGCTTGATGGTCTTGACGTCCGCCTTGGCGACCAGCTGGTCAGATGCCAGGCGACGGGTGATGCGGGAGGACTTGTGCTCCAGGTAGTGACGGCGGTTGGCCTGCTGGCGCATGATCTTGCCGCTACCGGTGAGCTTGAAGCGCTTCTTGGCGCCACTATGGGTCTTGAACTTCGGCATATCCGCCGTTCTCCTTACTTGCTCCCGGGGACCTGTCGGGCCGGGGATCTTGCGAACTCCCGCGTTTGGGGGAATCCGTGGTTCTGGTGTTGCTCTTGCGAGCGTGCCCTGCTCGGGACGACCTTACTTGGTCGTCCCGGGCTTGGCGGCGCGGGTTGCGGGCTTGGGACCCGGCTTGCCCGCAGGCTTTGGAGCCATGGCCATTGGCTTGGGAACGGCCATCGGCTTCGGTGCTGCAACCGGCTTGGCTGCAACGACCGGCTTGGCGGCCGGTGCCGGAGCGGTGGCCGGTGCCGGTGCGGTGGTCGGCCTGCTGGCTGCCGGACGAACCGGAGCCTTGCTGGCTGCCGGACGGCTGGACGCATCGCGCACCGGGGCCGCCTTGACAGGGGCCTTGGCCACTGCCGGGGCTGCCTTGACCGGGGCGGCCTTGGGTGCGAGCTTGGCGGCGGCCTCTTCGGCTGCTGCTTCCGCACGTACCTTGGCAAGCTTTTCCATGATGTCCGACTCGATGACATCGGCAACCGAACCGCCGATGTCGCCCTGGGGCTCCGAGGTGTCCATCTTCGCCTTGGGGTTCGCTGCCTTGGCCTTGTCCGCGTCACGCTGTTCCAGGCGACGGGCTTCGGCCTTGGCTTCGGCCTTGTTCTTCAGCGGTCCAACAACCATGACCATGTTGCGGCCATCGATGCGGGGGCTCGACTCGACCGCGCCGACTTCGGCAACGGCCTCGGCAAACTTGTTCAACAGGCGGATGCCCATTTCCGGACGCTGCTGTTCACGGCCGCGGAACTGGATCATGGCCTTGACCTTGTCACCGGCGCCG
Source organism: Arthrobacter sp. UCD-GKA (assembly GCF_001863355.1). Lineage (NCBI taxonomy): Bacteria > Bacillati > Actinomycetota > Actinomycetes > Micrococcales > Micrococcaceae > Arthrobacter > Arthrobacter sp. UCD-GKA. The sequence goes on from NZ_MOLR01000009.1 coordinate 49,888, forward strand.
AGGAAGCGCAGTGCGTGCCCGACCTTGGTTTCGTAGTCGTGCGTGTCGATCTTCAGTCGGAAGCGGACTTCCTTCAGCACGGTGTTCGTCTGGTTCTTGCGCGTTTCGCGTGCCTTGACGGCGGCCTCGTACTTGTACTTCCCGAAGTCCATCAGCTTGCACACGGGAGGCTTGGCAGTGGGTGCCACCTCCACGAGATCAAGGTCGGACTCGATGGCAAGACGAAGAGCATCCTCAATACGGACAATGCCAACCTGTTCACCGGCAGGCCCGACAAGCCGCACCTCTGGGACGCGGATTCGATCATTAATGCGTGGATCGCTAATGTGTTGCTCCTGAGTAGTTCGTAGTTTCAGGCCACCGCAACAAAAGGAAAGGCCTTCGGCTGCAGGTGCAGGCGAAGGCCTCGAATTCGATCGATGAAAAATCATCCAACCGACGAATCCCGCGGGATCAATCGGTACCGAACTTACCCGGCCGCCTGATTCGGCTGCTGCGGGTGGGAGTGGCCTCCACTTGCATACTGAACCCAGGCGCTTTCGGTCGCATCCACCGAAGTGGAGGACGCACCCAAATGCACGGATTCAGTCGGTCTATGGAAAGCTTAGCAGTATGAGTACTCCTGAAACCAATCCGGACTCCAACAACGCCACCAACGAGATTCGCGACATTGCCGAGGTGGCAGCCGTTGAAATCATCACCACCGCCGCCGTGCACCTCATGAGCGCCGCCGCGGTTAAATGCGGCCTGGCCGAGGGCCACGACGCCGAAGAGCTCAAGGACCTCGACGAGGCCCGCAAGCTCATCACCGCACTGGCCGGCCTGGTCACTTCCGCAGCCCCGGAAATCGGTTCCCAGCACGCCGGACCGTTGCGCGACGGCCTGCGTTCGCTGCAGCTGGCCTTCCGCGAGGCCTCCGCGTTCCCCGACGAGCCGGGCAAGGGCCCGGGCGAAAAGCTCACCGGCCCGGTGAACTAACACCCCCCGAAATCCAGGTAACACTTCGACCCACGGACCGTTAGCGGCCGAGAGATTTACCACACCGGGGCTTCGAGCAACTTCGATCTTCCTGCCCCGGCTCGGCCACAAGGCACAAAATCCCCCACCGGTTGTCCGGCGGGGGATTTTTTGTGGTCCTGGCTTGGCCCTAGCTCTCCGGCACCAGCACCCTTGCCCGGCCACGGGCGCGGGCGCGCCGGACCTGCTGGGCCACGAGTGCCACGGCGCAGATGACCGCCCCGAGGAAACCGACCATGATGAATCCGGCGTTGGCGCCGAAGCCGTCCACCGTCGCCCCGGTGATCGGGGAACCCAGCGCGGTGCCGCCGGTCAGCGCCGAGCCGTACCAGCCCATGGCCTCGCCGCGGCGTTTTTCCGCCACCAGGTCGGTCAGCCATTCCGAGGCCGCCGACAGCACCGGGGCGCAGAGCATGCCGGGGGCGATGGACAGCAGTGCCAGGGTCCAGGTGTCGGTGGCAAAGGCCATGGGAACGGTCAGCACGGCCATGGCCAGCAGCAGCACGATCGGGGAGATGCGCCGGTTCAGGCTGCCGTACACCAAGCCGCCCACCAGCGAGGCGCCGCACCAGAACAGGAACACGATGCCCAGCTGGCCCTCGCTGCCGTTCTCGTCCAAGAGCGACAGGATGCCGACTTCGGTGCCCGAGAGCACCAGTCCGGCTCCGGAGGCCGCGATGAACACCGCGACGACCGAGGCGCTGACCCAGCCGAACCTGTTCCGGAAACCACGTCCGCGCGCGGCAATCCGGGCCTTGGCCGACTTCGCGCCGGCCAGGATCAGCTCCCCCTCGACGTCGGCCAGGCCGCCGGGCCCGGCGGCGATCAGCGAGGCCTCGGCCCCGAGGCGTTCCTCGTGCGGGTTGGCCTTGAGCGCGACGGCGCCGGGCTGGCCGGAGCGCGTGGGCGGGTTCAGCAGCATCAGTGCGAGCCCGGAGGCGGAGGAAGCGATCCCGATGCCGATCATCCCGACGGTGGTGTCCAGCGAGGTTGCCACGATGCCGGCCCCCGCAGGGCCGACGATGAAAACCAGCTCGGTGGCCATGGCGTCCAGCGCGAATGCCGAGCGCCGGGTCTCCCCGGTGGTCATCACGCCCAGCGCGGTGCGCACCACGGAGAAGACCGGCAGCGAGAAGAGTCCGCCGATGAACACCAGCGGCAGCACCCACATGAAGGAAACCTGAGGGACGATGCTCCAGATCACGACCTCGGCGATGACCGAGGGGATCAGGGCCCGGCGCAGCCCGTACATGTCAACGACGTGCCCGCGCCAGGGCGCACCCAGGGCGATGCCGATGGTCATCAGCGCGACGACCAGTCCGGCCGATCCCCAGTCCTGCTCCAGTTCGTTGACCAGGTGCAGCAGCAGGAGCATGCCCACCGCGGCGTGCGGGAGCCGTGCGACCATGCCGATCAGCAGCAGGGCACCGACCCCGGGTTGCTTCAGCAGTTGGCCGTAGCGACCGAATTTCATGCGCCGGGGTCCGGTGCCGTTGCCGGCGCCGCCTTGAGGGCCACCTCGAGCGAGTCGACGCCTTCGGCGAATTCCTGGTTTGCGGCCAGCCGCGCGTGGATCCGTGAGACGCATTCGCGTGCCCCGGCCTCGTCGATGCCCGGGTGGAAGGTGAATTCTAGGCGCAATTCCGGGCCCGGTCCCCCGCCGGGAACCGAGCTGCCCGAGGCCGTGCGCGTGCCCACGCCCTGGCCCGGTGCCATGTGGATCGAGGCCAGCGAATCCTCGCTGGTTGCCTGCTCGGAAACGACCGCGGCAAGGTCTTCGTTGAGGTAGCTGGGGATCCACGCCCGTTGCTGGGCCAGTGCCCACATGCCCGGGCGGCGCAGCACGAAGGTGAACTCCGCGCCGGGATCCAGGACCAGCATCTGGGCATCCTCGGAAACCGCCGAGAGCGCGGCCCGCGGGGCGTAGACGGCAACGGGGCGTGCCTCGGCATGCCAGGCCTGGAGGTTGTCGACGCTGCTGAAAACGGGCAGGGCCTTGCGTCCGTCGGGGGCGGTGAGCGTGACCAGCGCCATGTCCGCTTCCTTGTCCTCGGTGAAGCCGTGCTCCCCCAGGCCTCCCTCGGCCAGCTGGGCCACCACGGCGATGTAGATCCGGGCCTCGGCCAGGGCTGCGTGGACCTGCTGCTCGCTGCCGGTTCCCGCGACCAGGGCGGCCAAGGCGGCCTCGAGTTTCGGGTCGACCAGGCCGTTGTCGTTGTCGAAGTTGTGCAGCGGGTTGCCCGCGCCGGTCAGGTCCCGGCCTTCCCAGCTTTGCCCCGCCGAATCGACGGCGCCGCCGGCACGCAACAGGGCCGCGGCGATGTGCCCGGGCAGGTGTCGTTCGGCACCCTGGCCGGAAGGGGAAGAAGGAGAATTCGCGCTCATATGCACATGCTATCTTGCACCCACGTCAGGGGCCGATCCGCCGATTCGCGGCCCACCGCCCTGCTGCCCACGTGCCGCGGCAAATCCCCGACGGTGGATGGTGGCGGCCATGTGGCGAAGCTCGCCCACGCACGGCCGGAGGGCGGCTGCGGGGCCTGGCCTAGCCCAGGTCCCAGAGCATTTTGTAGTACTCGATGCGTGTCGCATCCGGTTCGATCCCGTAGCCGGAATACACGTGCACCTCGTACCCGGGTCCGTAGTTCCAGACGGTGCTCCACGCCGCGACGGCAAGGTCGGCCCAGCGGTCGGCCACACCCAGCTCGCCCAGATCCACGTGGGCGGCGAAGTTTCCATGCCCATCCAGCAGCGTGTTCGGTGCGCAGGCATCCCCGTGGCACACCACCAGGTCCAGGGGCAGCGGAGGAGCGGACAGCAGCTCCCGGGCCCCGGGGATGGACAGGTGCGAGTATTCGGGGCTCCAGTTTTCCGGTCCCTGGCCCGCCGCAATGCGCTGCTCGAAGGCCTGCAGGCGGTCGGCCACCGACCATTCGAAGGGGCAGTCCCGGACGGGCAGGGCGTCGTGGAGCGCACGCAGCCCGGCACCCAGGGCGCGGGCGGCAAGCTCGGGGCGGCGCATCCACTGCGCGGACACTGCCGATTCGCCCGGCAGTGCGGCGGTGAGCAGCCAGCTTCCCGACTCGTCGCTGCCGACCGCGAGCACTTCCGGCACCCGCGCGTGACGGGCGGCCCATTCCAGCCTCGCGGCTTCCGTGGCGAAGTCAGTATCCCCGGTGCCCTTCGGTGCGTACTTGAGGTAGCGGTCGGTGGGGGTTCCCGTCCCGATCCTGAAGGTCGTTCCACCGGCCTGGTTGATCCAGACCGCCTCGATGTCTTGGCCCCCGGCCATCCGGGAGACGGCGGCGGGCACGGTCCCGGTCTCGGCGGGGACGAAGGCAAGGGGAGGTCGCGGATTCATCCTCCCAGCATGCCCGTTCCCTGCCCTGTTTCGCGACCCGAGTCCGGCGGCGCACCGGCGGGGACGGGAAAAGGGTGAAGTCCGACGGACTGCACCCTTTTCCTTTGTCGACGCCGTATGCCGGGCCATCGGGCCCGAGCCAGGGACCTAGCGGCGGCCCGCCACGTCCAGGGCCTCGGCCATGGTGAACTTGCCAGCGTACAGGGCCTTGCCCACGATGGCGCCCTCGACGCCGGCCGGGACCAGTTCGCGCAGCACGCGCAGGTCCTCGAGGCTGGAGATGCCGCCGGAGGCGATGACCGGCTTGGAAGTGCGCTTGCACATCTCGGCCAGCAGTTCCACGTTCGGTCCGCGCAGCGTTCCGTCCTTGGTGACGTCGGTGACCACGTAGCGGGCGCAGCCGGCGTCTTCGAGGCGGGCGAGCACCTCCCAGATGTCGCCGCCTTCCTTGGTCCAGCCGCGGCCCGACAGCACGGTGCCGCGCACGTCCAGGCCAACGGCGATCGCCTCGCCGTGGCGAGCGATGGCCCGGGCGGTCCATTCCGGGTTTTCCAGGGCCGCAGTGCCCAGGTTCACGCGAGTGGCACCGAATTCGAGGGCGCGCTCGAGGGATTCGTCGTCGCGGATTCCGCCGGAGAGCTCGACCTTGATGGTCAGCTCCCTGGCAATGCGGCCCAGCAGCTCGGTGTTGGCGCCGCGGTCGAAGGCCGCATCCAGGTCCACCAGGTGCACCCATTCGGCGCCGGCTTCCTGCCAGGCCAGGGCGTTTTCGAGCGGGTCGCCGTAGCTGGTCTCGGAGCCGGCCTCGCCCTGGACCAGGCGCACGGCCTGGCCGTTCACCACGTCGACGGCGGGCAGCAGCTCAAGGATGTTGTTTGGGTTCTCGGACATGATCGATCCTTAGGTTGGGTGTCGGCCGGTGCCGGGGCAGGGGTGCGGTGCCGGCGGGTGGGCCGTGGGTTAAAGCAGGGTGAGGCGGTAGGCGGCGAAGAGCGAAACCCCGGCCAGTGCCCAGACGGCGATGATCCAGGAGATGTGGGCGCGTTGCTGGCGCAGGGAGAGCGCTCCGCCGGCGAGGATGCCGGCGACGCCCATGAGCACGATTGACCAGATGAGCATGGACTACAGGGTCTCCAACCAGTTGCGCAGCAACCTTGCCCCGGCGTCCCCGGATTTCTCCGGGTGGAACTGCAGGGCGCACAGCGGCCCGTTTTCGATGCCGGCGATGAAGGGGACCCCGTGTTCGGCCCAGGTGACCTGCGGAGGGGTCATCTTGGGCTGGGCGACCTCGAAGTTCCATTCCTGCACCGCGTAGGAGTGCACGAAGTAGAAGCGCTCGTTTTCGATCCCGGCGAACAGCTTGCTGCCGGCCGGAGGGGTGACGGTGTTCCAGCCCATGTGCGGGATGACCGGGGCCTTGAGCAGCTCCACGGTGCCGGGCCATTCGCCCAGCCCCGGGGTGCGGGTCCCGTGTTCCACGCCCTCGTCGAAGAAGACCTGGTGTCCGACGCAGACGCCGAGCACCGGCCGTCCGCCGGCGATCCGGCGTCCGATCCAGCGGATCGCTCCGACGTCCTTGAGTGCCTGCATGACCGCGGCAAACGCGCCCACGCCGGGAACGAACAGCCCGTCGGCCTCGAGGATGTCCTCGGGCTTGGCCGAGAGCTTGACCTGCGCGCCGGCAGCCTCAAGTGCCCGGACGGCGGAGCGGACGTTGCCCGATCCGTAGTCCAGGACGGTGACGGTCTTGGCCGCCATCTACAGCGCGCCCTTGGTGGAGGGGATGGCGTCGCCGATGCGGGGGTCGATTTCCACGGCTTCGCGCAGGGCGCGGGCCAAGGCCTTGAACTGGGCCTCGACGATGTGGTGCGGGTCGCGGCCCGAGAGCACCTCGATGTGGGCGCAGATCTGTGCGTGGAAGGTCAGCGATTCGAACACGTGGCGGGTCATCGACCCGGTGAAGTGCCCGCCGATCAGGTGGTATTCCTGGCCGGCCGGCTCGCCGCCGTGGACCAGGTAGGGGCGCCCGGAGATGTCGACCACGGCGCGGGCCAGGGCCTCGTCCAGCGGGGCGTAGGCGGTGCCGAAGCGGCGGATGCCTGCCTTGTTGCCCAGCGCGGTGCGCAGCACCTCGCCGATGGTGATCGCGGTGTCCTCGACGGTGTGGTGCACGTCGATCTCGATGTCTCCGGTGGCCCGCACGGTCAGGTCGATGAGCGAATGCTTCGACAGTGCCGTCAGCATGTGGTCGTAGAACGGTACCCCGGTGCTGATTTCGGAGCGGCCGGTGCCGTCCAGATCGAGTTCGACAAAGACGGAGGACTCGCTGGTGATGCGTTCGAGGCGAGCGCGACGACCCGTGAGTTTTTCGGCAGACATGCACATTCCTTTAGATCAGGCGGTGAGACGAGGATGTGGGGCGGCGGGACATCGATGCATGATCGGAGGAAGGGCCAAGGCCCGTCCTCCGGCACCATTGCCGCCTGCCCCAAGTTTAGCGTGAGAGCGTGTGAGGACCCTGATCGAGCAGTTCCTCGAGGCGGACAAGGAACGCGGTGGTTTCCGCTTCGGTGCCCGCGGTGACCCGCAGGTGGCCCGGAATCCCGACGTCGCGGATGATGACCCCGGCCTCAAGCAGCCCGTTCCAGATGGCCTTGGTGTCCTTGATCCCGCCGAAGAACACGAAGTTGGAGTCGCTGGAGGCAGGGTGCAGGCCCATGCGGGTGAGCTCGTTGACGATCCTGTCACGCTGGATCTTGATGTCCTCAACGTTGGCCAGCAGGGCATCGACGTGCTTCAGCGCGGCATTGGCGGTGGCCTGGGTGACTGCCGAAAGGTGGTACGGCAGGCGGACCAGGCGGATCGCGTCGGTGACTTCCGGAGCCGCGGCCAGGTAGCCCAGGCGGGCGCCGGCCAGGGCGAACGCCTTGGACATGGTCCGTGAAACGATGAGCCGCTCGCGTCCCGGCAGCAGGGACAGCGCCGACGGGGTTCCGTTGTGGGCGAATTCCGCGTACGCCTCGTCAACGATCACGATGGCGTTGCTTGCCGCGCCGGCTTCGTAGACCGCTTCGACGACATCCAGGCCCAGCGCGGTGCCGGTCGGGTTGTTCGGCGAGCAGAGCAAGATAATGTTCGGCGCCGCCTCACGGACCTGTGCCGCGGCGTCGATGGCCGAGAGCCCGTAGTCCGCCGAGCGGACACCGGCCAGGTAGGCGGTGTCGGTCCCGGAGGCCAGCAACGGGTACATCGAGTAGGTGGGAGGGAAACCCATCACCGTGCGCCCGGGTCCGCCGAAGGCCTGCATGACCTGTTGGAGAACCTCGTTGGAGCCGTTGGCTGCCCAAACGTTGTCGGCTTCCAGGCCGTGGCCCAGGTAGGCGGCGAGACGTTCGCGCAATTCGGTGAACTCGCGGTCCGGGTAGCGGTTCAGTCCCATGGCTGCTGCTGAGACTTCTTCGACGATGGCGCGATGCACTTCCGGGGGAAGCGGATGGGTGTTTTCGTTGACGTTCAACTGGATGGGTACGTCGATTTGGGGTGCGCCGTAAGGTTCAAGACCTTGAAGATTCTCTCGCAGGGGCAGATTTGCCAGGCGATTTAGCCGTTCATTCACGGCTCAAGTCTACGGCGGCGGCGCGGTGACCTTGGAATCTTCACCGGTGCCAGGGGTAATAAACGGTTAGCAATGGTGGGGCGCGGCATCGAGCGGCGCGCCCGGAGGGCTCTGGCCCTAGCTTCCGGTGGGGACGAAAATTTCCGCCCCGGGATGCAGCACGGAGCTGTTGAGGTTGTTCAGGTCGCCGATCTGCCGAACGGCTTCGCGGGGCTCGAGCTGCGGGGCGAACTCCCTGGCGATCCCCCACAACGTGTCGCCCTCGATGACGGTGACGGTGACCGCTTCGACGCCCAGCGGGGTGTCGACCGAGGCATTGGCCGGGGACTGGAACAGGCCCAGGAGCATGAGCACCGCCGCGCTGACCAGGAAGATGGGCAGTGCAATCAGCACGAATTTTCCGCGGCGAGTGAGCCGCAGTGGCGCCAGCTCGGGCCGCGAGGCCAGTGCGGATTGCGGTGCCGGGGTGTAGTCGGACGTTACAAGGTGGAGCGGGGCCGAGAAAGCAGTGTTTGCCATGTCGTTGCCTTTCCTCTGTATTCATTTGCCGTACGGACCCGGTGGCCCATTCGAACAGATGACGGTTATTCGAACGCATCTTTCGAACGTGTGTTCGTAGTGCGCATCTTATTTCTAGCACCTTTGGACGACACGTGTCCAGATCTGTTCGAACAAATCTTTGAAAGTAGTGTCTTTGTCTACTAAGATGGGGGTAGTGGAGCGATGTATTGACTACATCAGTTCCCACCGACAATTTGCGGCACGCGCGGGCAACCGGCGACGATCGGGATGAGGCATTGACAATGACGACCGAACAACGAACCCCTCGACGCGACGCGAAGAGCCTGACCATCCGTCAGAAGAAGGTTCTTGAGACCATCCAGCGCTCCGTGAGCACCAATGGCTACCCGCCATCGATGCGGGAAATCGGGGACGCCGTGGGATTGGCCAGCCTCTCAAGCGTGACCCACCAGCTGAGCCAGCTCGAGAAGCTCGGCTACATCCGCCGCGACCCGCGCCGTCCGCGGGCCATGGAGATCCTGCTTCCCCTGCAGCTCAAGAGCGAGAGCAAGCTCGAAGTGGTGGAGGGCCAGTCGGATCTGAGGGCAGCCAACGGGATGAGCGTCTCGGAGCTGACCACCTCCGCGGACACCGCCATGGTTCCCCTGGTGGGGCGCATTGCCGCCGGCGGACCTATCCTGGCCGACCAGGCGGTCGAGGACGTCTTCGCCCTGCCGCGCCAACTGGTGGGACACGGCGAGCTCTTCATGCTGAAGGTCAGCGGAGACTCGATGATCGACGCCGCCATTTGCGACGGCGACTGGGTGGTCGTGCGACGCCAGCAGACCGCAAACAACGGCGACATCGTCGCGGCACTGCTCGAGGACGAAGCCACGGTGAAGACCTTCCGGCAGCGTGACGGGCACACCTGGCTGCTGCCGCAGAACTCCCGCTACGAACCCATCCTCGGTGACGCCGCAACCGTCATGGGCAAGGTCGTATCGGTCATGCGTTCGGTCTAGGCCGCACCAACATTCATCCCCCGCAAACACGTGAGGACCGGTCAAATGACCGGTCCTCACGTGTTTCCCGTGAACCCACGGGACAGGACGTCCTAGCCTTCGCTCAGGCGCTCGAGTGCGGAAATCACCGTCGCCTTGTCGGGCGTGGCCCACAGGGGCGGCAGCGAGGCACGCAGGAACGTGCCGTAGCGCTCGGTGGCCAGGCGCGAATCCAGCACGGCCACCACGCCCTTGTCGTTGACCGAACGGATCAGTCGACCGGCGCCCTGCGCGAGCCGCACCGCGGCGTGGCTCGCGGCCACGGCCATGAAGCCGTTGCCGCCGTGCTTGGCCACGTCGCGGCTGCGGGCCGAGGACAGCGGGTCGTCGGGCCGCGGGAACGGGATCTTGTCGATGATGACCAGCCGGCAGGCGTTGCCCGGCACATCCACGCCCTGCCAGAGCGTCATCGTGCCAAAGAGGCAGGTGTCGGGTTCGGCGGAAAACTGGTCCACCAGGGCCTTCATGCTGGACTCGCCCTGACACAGGATCGGGATGTCCAGGCGTGCCCGCAGGATCTCCGCCGCTTCTTCCGCGGCACGGCGCGAGGTGAACAGCGCCAGCGCCCCACCGCCGGAGGCCTTGATCAGGTCCTCGATCTCGGACAGGGTTTCCTGGGACATCTGGCGCCCGGGCTTGGGCAGGTGCTTGGCGACGTACAGGATGCCTTGCTTGGGATAGTCGAAGGGGCTTCCCACGTCCACGCCGTTCCAGGTCGGCGCCCCCTCGCCCACGAGGCCCAGGGTGCCCGCCACGGGCTCGAAGGCCGCCCCGATGGCCAGGGTTGCACTGGTGAGGATCACCGTGCGCCCGTCGAAGAGCCCCTCGCGCAGCTTGCCCGCGACCGAGAGCGGGGCGACGTTCAGGGTCGGCTGGCTTGACTCGTCGGGTTGGACGTAGCCCTCCCCCGGGCTGAAGTGCCCGGGACGCGAGGCCCAGATGACCTCGCGCTCCTCAGTCATTTCAAGCATCTTGCTGCACTGCTCCACCAGGTACATGACCTGCGAGCGGGCCATCTGGCGCCCGCCGTCGGCGGGGGCGTTGGCCTCGGGCTTTGAATCGGACAGGACCACGCGTGCGGCCTCGGCGATCTGGTTGATCGCCGCCTGCTGGTCCTCGTTCAATCCGCGGGCCATCAGCCCGGTGGGGACGCCCTCCAGGGCGCGCTGCAGCGCCTTGGCCCCCTGGTTCAGCGAATCCACGCTCACCGAGCAGTGCTTGCGCGCCGCCGAGGCAGCGGTCTGGACCATGGCCACCGACAGGGGCCGGGTCACCGAGGAGGTCACGCGGTCCTGCAGCTCGTGGGCCTCGTCGATGATGACGGTGTCGAAGTCCGGCAGCACGGCCAGTCCCTCGAACGCCGAGACGGCCAGCATCGCGTGGTTGGTGATCACGACATCCGCGGTGGCCGCGCGGGCGCGGGCCAGTTCGCTGAAGCATTCGGAGGCCATGGGGCATTTTTGGGATCCCAGGCAGTCCATCGCGCTGACCGAGACCTGTCGCCAGGCCTTGTCGCTGACGCCCGGGGCCAGGTCGTCGCGGTCCCCGGTGTCGGTCTGCTCGGCCCACTGCCGCAGCCGCACCACTTCCTTGCCCAGCACGGAGCCGGGCCCGTCCGCGGAACCGCCCAGTGCGGGGGTGCCGGAATCCATCGAGAACAGGGCGCCCTCGTCGTCATCCGGGTAGCCGCCGCCGAGCTTGTACTGGCACACGTAGTTGGAGCGTCCCTTGACCAGCGCCACGTCCATCTCGCGCGGCAGCTTGTCCTTCAGCGAGGACAGCAGGCGCGGGACGTCCCGGCCGACGATCTGGGCCTGGAGCGCCAGGGTTGCGGTGGAAATCACCACCGGCTTTTCCGAATCCAGTGCATGGGCCAGCGCGGGGACCAGGTAGGCCATGGATTTGCCGGTGCCGGTTCCCGCCTGCACCAGCAGGTGCTCGCCGGTTTCCATGGCCCGCACGACCTGGCGGGTCATTTCATGTTGGCCCGGCCGGTTTTGTCCGCCCATCGTGGACACCGCAGCGTCCAATAGGGCGATGACATCTGATTCCTCAGCCATGAATACTAAATTGCTCCACTTCTGCGGCCATGCTTTCGCGGACCTTGACCATCATGCGGGTTCCCGTTTCGGTGTGTTCGACGGCCAGGATCTCGGCCTCGGCGCCGTGGAGCTTGTTGACCACGTCGCCTCGATCATAGGGAATCATCAATTCTAGTTGGACATCGGGGCGGGGAATTGCCGCGCTGATTTTTGCGAGCAGTTCATCGATGCCCTCGCCGGTGCGTGCCGAGACGATGACGTGGTTCGGTTCGCGCTGGCGCAGGCGTTCGACCACGAACGGGTCTGCCACATCCGCCTTGTTCAGCACGATGATCTCCGGGATGCCGCGCGCGTCCACATCGTTGAACACCTCGCGCACCGCCTGGATCTGCCCTTCGGGATCCGGGTGCGCGGCGTCAACCACGTGCAGGATCAGGTTGGCGTCGGCCACTTCCTCCAGCGTGGAGCGGAAGGCCTCGACCAGCTGGGTGGGCAGCGACTTCACGAAGCCGACGGTGTCCACCAGCGTGTAGGTCAGTCCGTCGCTGGTTTCGGCCTGGCGGACCGTGGGATCCAGCGTCGCGAACAGTGCGTTTTCGACCAGCACGCCGGCATGGGTGAGCCGGTTGAGTAGCGAGGACTTCCCGGCGTTGGTGTAGCCGGCGATGGCCACCGAGGGCACGGCGTTGCGCTTGCGGTTGGCGCGCTTGGCCTCGCGGGCCGGGAGCATCCCCTTGATTTCCTTGCGGAGCTTGGCCATGCGGTCGCGAATGCGGCGGCGGTCCAATTCGATCTTGGTTTCGCCGGGGCCGCGGGAGCCGATGCCGCCGCCGGCGGTGCCGACCCGGCCACCGGCCTGGCGGGACATCGATTCGCCCCAGCCGCGCAGGCGCGGCAGCAGGTATTCGAGCTGGGCCAGTTCCACCTGGGCGCGGCCCTCGTGGCTCTTGGCGTGCTGCGCGAAGATGTCCAGGATCAGCGCGGTGCGGTCGATGACCTTGACCTTGACGACGTCCTCGAGGGCGCGTCGCTGGGAGGGCGCGAGTTCGGAGTCGATGATGACGGTGTCCGCCCCGGTTGCCGCGACGATTTCACGCAGCTCCACGGCCTTGCCCGAACCGAGGTAGGTGGCGGCGTCGGGTTTTGCGCGGCGCTGGACCATGCCGTCGAGCACCTCGGAGCCCGCGGTCTCGGCCAGGGCGGCCAGCTCCCGCAGGGAATTCTCCGCGTCCTCCGCGGTGCCTTCGTTCCAGATGCCGGCCAGGACCACGCGTTCAAGGCGCAGCTGCCGGTTTTCGACCTCGGTGACGTCCTCGAGCTCGGTGGACAGGCTTGCCGCCCGGCGCAGGCCGCGGCGTGCGTCGAGTTCTTCCTGGTCGCCGTCGAACGAAGTGTGCTCGCCGGTGTGCTTGCTCAGTGCCTGGGCGCGTCCGGCGAGGATGTTCTCGTCCTCCGGGGCACCGAAGTGCGTGCTCTTGCTGGCTGTGGCGGCGTCGCTGGCAAGGATGCGTTCGATGGCGGCTTGGAGCTGGGCCTCGTCCATGTCGCTGTCCTGCGGGCCGGAAGGCTGTGGATTGGTCATGTTCCCCTTTGCTTGCTGTATTCCAGAATAGTGCCCCGCACCGACAGAAGCGCCTTCGTGCGTGGATTGGTTCTCTTGGGTGTGGCGATTGTTTGACGTATGCATGGTGGCTCCTTGGACGGGCACCGTGTGCCAACGGTTTGCCTTGGATGCTGGGACCGGGCCGCTGCGCGAGGCGCGGTTCCCGGGTTGCTGTGGTGGGGGGTGGTGGTTCCGGTGTTGCTGCGGGGCACCTGCGGCCATGGTTCATCCGGTGCGACTTGGGTGGGTTCCCGGGGCCGCGACGAAAACGAGGCGTGTTTTCTTGGGCTGGATGTCGTGAAATGACTTTCGGGCGCTCCGCCGAACGGTCCGGGCTGATCGACTTCCCATGATCGAGCCTGGGCCCGGGGAAGGATGCGGGGACTGAATTGTGTTCGGTCGCGTCTTACAAGTAAGTCATAGGGAAAACTCTATCACTTTGTGGCCGGATGCACCTTGAGGCATCTCACACCCATTCCGGGACGCGTTTGGTGCCTTGGGTTTGGGTTTGTCACCCGTGGCCGGTTAACCTGCAAACATGAGCCCGGAACACTATTTCAGCGCCCAGCCTTCCACTCCAGAGAAGCGGCGCACAATCAGCGTCGAATTGGGCGGTGCCACGCGCAAGCTGCAGTCTTCCGGCGGCGTGTTCAGCCCCGACCGGATCGACAAGGGAACCGCGGTGCTTTTGCGCGGAGTTCCGGCACCGTCGGCCGAGGGAAACCTCCTGGACATCGGCTGCGGCTGGGGACCGATCGCGCTCTCCATGGCCTTGGCCTCGCCGGAGGCAACCATCCACGCGGTCGACGTCAATGAGCGAAGCCTCGCCCTGACCCGCGACAACGCCGCAGCGCTGGGCCTGAAGAACGTGGTGGTGGCCCTTCCGGATGACGTCGACCCGGCCCGGACCTACAACACCATCTGGTCCAACCCGCCGATCCGGATCGGCAAGGAGGCGCTGCACGAGCTGCTGCTGCTGTGGCTGCCGCGCTTGTCCCCGGGTGGCGAAGCCTGGCTGGTGGTGCAAAAGAACCTGGGCGCGGACTCGCTGCAGAAATGGCTGGGCACGGTCCTGCCCGAAGGCTGGAGCATCGACCGGGTCTCGACGGACAAGGCATTTAGGATCCTGAAGGTCGTACGTCCCGAGGAATCCTAGGATTCCGGCGGGGCAACGGCCCTAGCTGGCCGAGATCTCTCCCCGGGACACCAGGACCGCGGGGCCGCTGAGCACGACGTGCTCGAGCCCGTCGGGGCCGTCGACGAAGCCGACGCCCAGTTCCCCTCCGGGAACCTGGACCGACCACTGCCGGATGTCGTGGGCCTGGGCCCAGTGCCGGGTGGCGATGGCCGCCGCGCAGGCGCCGGTGCCGCAGGAGAGCGTCTCTCCGACCCCGCGTTCGTGCACGCGCATCCGCACCGAGCCGCGGCCCCCGCTCACCAGCGGGTCGGCGGCCAGCACGTATTCGACGTTCGTTCCGTGCGGTGGCAGCGGCTCGACCGCAGGGGTCGAGGTCAGTTCGATGCCCTCCAGCTCGCCGGTGTCGGCGATCGCCACGACCGTGTGGGGGTTGCCCATGGACACGCTCAAGGCCCCGCGGACCTTGGCCAGCCCGGTGGTTTCCACGCGGGAATCCAAGCCGTTGGTCGCTGCCGCCTGCGCATGGATGAACTCCCAGGCGCCCATGTCCACGGCGTAGCCGTCTTCCAGGCGGGTGACGATCTTCAGGCCCCCGCGCGTGCCAATGGGAAGCGTCGCGCCCACCGGCATCTCCACGAGGTTTTCGCAGACCAGGAAGTGCACGAACACCCGCACCCCGTTGCCGCACATTTCCGACAGCGACCCGTCGGCGTTGCGGTAGTCCATGAACCAATAGGCGTCGGGGCTGGTTTCAAGGATCGTCCGGCCCTCGGCAAGGGTGCTGGACGGAACCGCGCGGATCAGCCCGTCCCCGCCGATCCCCCGGTGCCTGTCGCACATCCGGGCAACCTGCCCGGGCTCGATGCTGTGCACATCCAGCGGGTCGGCAACGAGGATGAAGTCGTTTCCGGTGCCATGTCCCTTGGCATAGGGAAGCCTGCCCACCATGTCTTGCAGGGTGGGGCCGGTGCTGGTGGCGGGTTCGGTCGATCTCATGGTTTCAAGAATACGTGCAGCAAAACCCCGCCGCCTATTTTCGTTGCTTCCGGGTCCGTGCCTCGGATCAGGAGGAGCGGATGCGGGCCAGGACCCGGGGAACCAGGGAGTCGGCCAGCGGGTCGAACCAGGCGACCCGGTCGTCGGCGCCGAACCAGGTGACTTGGCGCCGGGCGAATTGGCGCGTGGCGATGACGGTCTTTTCCGCAGCGTCCTTCAGGGACATCGTTCCGTCGAGCACCGCAAGGAACTGGGCGTAGCCGATGGCCCGCGAGGCGGTCTTGCCCTCCCGCAACCCCTGGGAATCCAGCCGGCGGACCTCGTCGAGCAGGCCCTGCTCGACCATCTTCGCCACCCGGGTTTCCAGCCGCGCATGCAGCAACGAGCGGTCGATGTTGAGCCCGATCTGGATGGCCGGGGCGTGGTATTGCCGTTGCGGCATGAACGAGCTGAAGGGCTTGCCGCTGATTTCATGGACTTCCAGGGCGCGGATCAGCCGGCGGTCATCCAGGTTCCGGGCGGCCGATTCCGGGTCGACGGCGGCCAGCCGCTCGGCCAGCGGGCCGATGCCGCTTGCCGCGGCCTCGGCTTCCAGGCGTTGGCGCACCACCGGGTCGGTGGGCGGGAAATCGATCTCGTCCAGGGCGGCGCGCACATACAGGCCGGACCCGCCGACCAGGATGGGCACCGAGCCGCGGGCACGGATCTGGGCGAAGACCCCCCGGGCCTCGGCCTGGAAGCGTGCCACGCTGGCTTCCTGGCGCACATCCATGATGTCGAGCAGGTGGTGGGCGATGCCCCCGCGTTCGTCCTCGGGGAGCTTGGCCGTGCCGATATCCATGCCGCGGTAGAACTGCAGGGCGTCGGCATTGACGATTTCCCCGCCCAGTTCCTGGGCCAGGGCGATCGACAGGTCGGACTTGCCCGTTCCGGTTGGTCCCAGGACGGCAATGACCGGCAATGTCATGGTCGGCGGCCTACTTGCGTGCCGGCAGGGCGGGCATGCCCAGCGAGACGCCGTTGGTGTTCTTGGCCCCGGTGGTGCCGGTGCCGCAGGATTCGGCCTGCGAGCGGTCCCAGGCGTCCCCCGCCCGGGAGCGGCGCACCGAGTACTCGGCCAGGGTGGCGGGGTCGGAGACCAGGTGGAAGGCAGCCGATCCGGTCACCGGAACGGTGACCAGGTCCCCGGGGCGCGGGGTCTGGCCGCCGTCGGGGATGGAGAAGTGCACGAGGCGCTGGTCGGTGGACCGTCCGGTGAGCCGGTGGGTTTCGGTGGACTTGCGCCCGGCGTGCTCGGTGACCAGCACCTCGACGGTGCGCCCGACCTGCTTGGCGTTTTCCTCGGCACAGATCCGGTCTTGCAGGGCCGTGAGTCGCTCGTAGCGTTCCTGCACCACGGCCTTGGGCAGCTGGTCGGGCAGCTCGGCCGCGGGGGTGCCGGGGCGCTTGGAGTATTGGAAGGTGAATGCGCTGGAGAAGCGCGAGGCCTCGACCACGTCCAGGGTTCCCTGGAAGTCTTCCTCGGTTTCCCCCGGGAAGCCCACGATGATGTCGGTGGTGATGGCGGCGTGCGGGATCAATTCGCGCACCTTCTCCAGGATGCCCAGGAACTTCTTTGAGCGGTAGGAGCGTCGCATGTCCTTGAGGACTTTGTCCGAACCGGACTGCAGCGGCATGTGCAGCTGCGGCATGACGTTGGGGGTTTCGGCCATGGCCTCGATGACGTCGTCGGTGAAGGCGGCGGGGTGCGGGCTGGTGAAGCGCACGCGTTCCAGGCCCTCGATCTGCCCGCAGGCGCGCAGCAGCTTGCCGAAGGCCAGGCGGTCCCCGAATTCCACGCCGTAGGAGTTGACGTTCTGGCCCAGCAGGGTCACCTCGATGACGCCGTCGGCGACCAGCGCCTCGATTTCGGCCAGGATTTCCCCGGGGCGGCGGTCTCGTTCCTTGCCGCGCAGGGCCGGGACGATGCAGAAGGTGCAGGTGTTGTTGCAGCCCACGGAGATCGACACCCAGCCCGAGTGCACCGAGTCGCGCTTGGTGGGCAGCGTGGAGGGGAAGACCTCCAGGGATTCGAGGATTTCCAGCTGGGCTTCGTTGTTGTGGCGGGCGCGTTCCAGCAGGGCCGGCAGGGAGCCGACGTTGTGGGTTCCAAAGACCACGTCGACCCAGGGGGCCTTCTTCAGGATCGTTTCGCGGTCCTTCTGGGCCAGGCAGCCGCCAACGGCAATTTGCATCTCGGGGCGCTTTTCCTTGACCTGGGCGAGCATGCCGAGGTTTCCGTAGAGCTTGTTGTCGGCGTTTTCCCGGACCGCGCAGGTATTGAAGACCACGACATCGGCGATCTCGTCGCCTGCTTCCTGCCGGGACAGGCCGCTGGCCTCCAGCAGGCCCGCCAGCCGCTCGGAATCGTGGACATTCATCTGGCATCCGTAGGTCCGCACCTCGTAGGTGCGTGTCGATACGGCTGATTCTTGCTCATGGGAAATTGAAATGCTCGCAGTCACCCTTCAAGGGTACCCAATCGGCCCCGCCGGGGACCGAACAAGTCGGAGCCCGGTGCTATTGCTCCGCGTCGGGCCCGAAGCGCTCGTCCCAGGCGGCGTTGACGATGCGGAAGGCCACGGAGGGCGAGTAGCCCTTCCGGGCCAGCATACCCACGAGCCGGCGCACGCTTTTCTCCCGGTCCATCCCCATCGAGGGGGCCCGCAGCTTGCGTTCCACAAGGTCGCGGGCGGTTTCTTCCTCGGTCTCGTCGTCGATCTGTTCCAGGGCGCTTTCGGCCAACTCGCCCTCGATGCCCTTTTCCCGCAGCTCGCGCTTGATCGCCGAGCGTGCCAGGCCGCGGCTGCGGGCGCGGGAACGGACCCAGCCCTCGGCGAAGGCCTCGTCGTCGACGAGCTCGATCTCCTCGAACCTTTCCAGCAGTTCCTCGGCGATGTGCTCGGGGATCTCCTTTTCCAGGAGCTTGGTCTTCAGCTGGGCGCGGCTCTTGGCCGAGGCGGTGAGCTGGCGCAGCAGGATGGAGCGTCCCTTGGACGCATATTGCTCGTCGGTGAGTTCGACCGGCTCCTTGGCTTCCCGTGGCGTCCGCTCGCGGGTCCGCGGTACCTTCGGTGTGCTGCGCTTGGCGCCGGCCCGGGCTGAGCGGCCGCCGCTGCCCCACGACCCCGTGCCTCCGGCACCGCGCGGCGAGGTGCGCGAGGAGCTGCGTCCGGCATATCCGGCCCGTTCGCCGAAGGCTTGCTTGGGTTCGGGTGGTCCGGGGACCTGTTCGGGTGGCGGGGCCGCCGCGGCGGCTTCGCTGTGCGCCCAGGCCGGAATCTGGGTCGGGTCTCCCCAGTCGGAATTGCCGTCTGCCGGCAACGACCAAAGCGGCCGTTCGGCTCCCTTCCGGGAGCCGGACGAACCGCCATGGTTTTTGGTGGTGCCCACGGAGTTAGGACCCCTTGACCACGCGCAACGTATCCTCGCCCTTGTCCTCGGGTGCCTGGCCAATGCCGAGCTTCTCGAGGATCTGGCGTTCGAGTTCGTTGGCGAGATCCGGGTTGTCGCGCAGGAACTTCCGCGCGTTTTCCTTGCCCTGGCCCAGCTGGTCCCCGTCGTAGGTGAACCAGGCGCCGGACTTCTTGACGAAGCCCTGGTCCACGCCGATGTCGATGAGGCTGCCTTCGCGGGAGATGCCCAGGCCGTAGATGATGTCGAACTCGGCCTGCTTGAACGGCGGGGCCATCTTGTTCTTCACGATCTTGGCGCGCGTGCGGTTGCCGACCGGGACGGTGCCTTCCTTCAAGGTTTCGATGCGGCGTACGTCGATGCGGATCGAGGCGTAGAACTTCAGCGCCTTGCCACCGGTGGTGGTTTCCGGGCTGCCGAACATCACGCCGATCTTTTCGCGCAGCTGGTTGATGAAGATCGCGGTCGTCTGTGTCTGGGACAGGCGTCCGGTGATCTTGCGCAGCGCCTGGCTCATCAGGCGGGCCTGCAGGCCGACGTGGCTGTCGCCCATTTCGCCTTCGATTTCGGCGCGCGGCACCAGTGCTGCCACGGAGTCGATCACGACGATGTCGACGGAGCCGGAGCCCACGAGCATGTCCATGATTTCGAGTGCCTGCTCGCCGGTGTCCGGCTGCGAGACCAGCAAAGCGTCGGTGTCGACGCCCAGCTTCTTCGCGTATTCCGGATCCAGTGCGTGCTCGGCATCGATGAAGGCGGCGATGCCGCCCAGTCGCTGGGCGCTGGCCACCGCGTGCAGGGCAACGGTGGTCTTGCCGGAGGATTCCGGACCGTAGATCTCCACCACGCGGCCACGCGGAAGCCCGCCAATGCCCAGCGCGATGTCAAGTGCCACGGACCCGGTGGGGATGGCGGCAATGGGCGCTACGGTCTTGTCGCCCAGTCGCATGACCGAGCCCTTGCCGTACTGCTTGTCGATCTGTGCGAGCGCGGCTTCGAGTGCCTTCTCGCGATCTTTACCAATGGCCATTGTCCACCTCGGTTGTTGGGGCCCCGCGGGACCGTTGCTCTATGTCTGTTCCTGAGCGTACGACCCGGGGCCGACACTTTGGATTTCGGGCGTTCGCACTGTGCATAACCCACGACAGACGCCGAACGAATCTTCATTATGAACAATACACTCTTCCGAACAGATATTCGAACGGATTCGGTGCGTGTGGCGAAATTTCCCTAGGATTCCTTGGGGGCGATGTCGCGTCCCAGCCAGCGCTCGGGCGGCACATCCTGCATCTTGCACATGGCCTGCCAGACCTTCTTGGGGGCGACGCCCTTGCCCAGCGCCTCGGCGGCGGTGACGCCTCCGACCTCGGCCAGCACCAGGGAAGTCGCCAATGTGCGGGAATAGCCCGCACCGAACTCGTCGTCCATCAGACGCCAGAAATCACTCAATCGCACCCTCGCAATTGTGCCACGGGTTTCTGGGGGGTTTAAGCAAAAAGCCCCCGCCCGGCTTCGCGGGCCAATTGGCCTTGGAAGACCGGCGCGGGGGCCGATGTTGCGGATGCCAGGTGAAACACTGGATCCGGATGTCGTTGGTTAGTGGCTCGGTGCCAGGCGCTTGCCGAGTTCAACCGGATAGTCGCCAGCAAACTCGCTGGTCAGGTCCACGGGGACCGTATCCGGAATGGTGATGCCTTCGGCGATGGCCACGCGGTCACTGACCTCGCGAAGCATCAGTGAAAGCGGCACCTCGAGGGCGCCACAGATCGAGGAGAGAAGCTCGGATGAGGCTTCCTTTTGTCCACGCTCGACCTCGGAAAGGTATCCAAGGGAAACGCGGGCGCTGTGGGAGACTTCGCGCAAGGTGCGACCCTGGCGCTGACGAACGTCACGAAGAACGTCACCGATTTCGTGTCTAAGGACTACCATCTTGCGCTCCTCTTTGTCTCGGCGGACCTCGCTCTGTAGGCCCACATCACGCCAACGGACCACACCGTTTACCGATACTGGTTGCTTGACCATGTGCATTGCCTTTTGTTCTCCGGTCCTAATGCCTTGTGGGGCGATCGGTGCGGGCCACTTTTTTGTGCCCGTCATGGGTTACAACTGCCGGGGGTCGTTTTTTGTTCCCACGCCCCCACCTTAGCCATTGCTGCGGGTGTTTTTCCACAACAACCGTGAATCGTTCCGTAATCGAGTCACAAAACTAATCAGTGCAACCATCCCCCATCAAGCTGTGTGGCCGCTGGGCGCAAGGTGGGAAGAAAGCAGTTCCAGCGCGCAGACCGTGCTCAGGACGCGGATCTGCGCCCTGTCCCCGGTGAAGTGGTGCTCGGTGAAACCGCTGCCGCTTGCCGATGCCCAGCCCAGGAACACAGTGCCCACGGGCTTGCCGTCGTGGGCGTCGGGACCAGCGACCCCGGTGGCCGAGACCGCCATGTCCGAACCGCATACCCGGCGTGCGCCCAGGGCCATTTGCCGGGCCACCTCCCCGTCCACCGAGCCCGCTTCTTCGAGCAGCTTCGGTTCCACGCCCAGGACGCTGGCCTTCACCGCACTGGAGTAGCTGACGATCCCGCCGGTCAGTGCGGCGGAGGCCCCGGGCACCTCGGCGAGGGTGGCGGCAATCATGCCGGCGGTCAGCGACTCGGCGGTGGCCAGGGTCAGTCCACTGGCCTTGGCCGCGGCAACCACGGTGCCGGCCAGGGCTTGCAGTTCCAGCGGGTCCGGTGGGGGTGTCATGTCAAGCTCCTTTGCGCCAAGTGGAAGCGGTGAATCGGTGGGGGGGTATGAAGCGTGCCTACTTCCGGGTGCCGCCGACGGAGGCCGCACGCAGCTGCCAGGCCTTGAACAGGTAGTCCAGGCCGGTGACCACGGTGACGGCCAGGGCCAGCAGCATCACGATGAACGCCACCACGCCCAGCCAGCCGACGGTGTGGGCCCAGGGCAGCAGGTAGAGCAGGATCGCCGCGGCCTGCAGCACGGTCTTGAGCTTGCCGCCGCGCGAGGCGGCCATCACGCCGTAGCGGATGACCACGAAGCGCACAGCCGTGATGCCCCATTCGCGCACCAGGATCACGATGGTGATCCACCAGGCCAGCTCCCCCAGGATGGAGAACATCACCAGCGCGGAGCCGGTGAGCAGCTTGTCGGCGATCGGGTCGGCGATCTTGCCGAAGTTGGTGATCAGCCCGCGGCTGCGGGCCAGGTCCCCGTCCAGCTTGTCGGTGTACATGGCCACGGCGAAGATCGCCAGGGCCACCCAGCGCATGAGTCCGTAGTCCTTCTCGTCGGCCACCAGGGCCCAGATGAAGAACGGGACCATGATGATGCGCAGGGTGGTGAGCACGTTGGCGATGTTCAGGGTCGGCACGTGGGCCGGTGTCGGGTTCGCTGGGGATTCAGTCACGGAACAAGGCTACCTTCCGGTAAGGTTCCAGGCGTCTTCCGACCCCTCGTCGTCCGCACCGTCGTGGTAGTCAACCGCCTGTTCGAAGCCGTCGAGGTCCTCGGCGACCAGGTCGGTGCCGTAGTGGTTGGCGTTGGCGTTATCGGCCAGCGCGGCCTCGGTCGCGGTCGGGACCACGTCGCCGGCACCGGTCTCGTCCCCGCGCATCGCGGCGAGCACCTCGGGCAGGTCGTCGGGCTTGACCAGCACGTCGCGGGCCTTGGAGCCCTCGGAGGGGCCGACCACGCCGCGTGATTCGAGCAGGTCCATGAGCCGGCCGGCCTTGGCGAAGCCCACGCGCAGCTTGCGCTGCAGCATCGAGGTGGAGCCGAACTGCGTGGTGACCACCAGCTCGGTGGCCTGCAGCAGCAGCTCCAGGTCGTCCCCGATGTCGTCGTCGATCTGCTTCTTTTGCACCTCGGGGGCCACGTCGTGGCGGTATTCGGCCTTCAGCTGCCCCTTGACGTGCTCGACCACGGATTGGATCTCGGATTCGGTGACCCAGGCGCCCTGCACACGCATGGGCTTGGAGGTGCCCATGGGCAGGAAGAGCGCGTCGCCCTGGCCCAGCAGCTTTTCGGCGCCCGGCTGGTCAAGGACCACGCGGGAGTCGGTAACCGAGGAGGTGGCAAAGGCCATGCGCGAGGGCACGTTGGCCTTGATCAGGCCGGTGACCACGTCCACGGACGGGCGCTGGGTGGCCAGCACCAGGTGGATGCCGGCGGCGCGGGCCAGCTGGGTGATGCGCACGATCGAGTCCTCGACGTCGCGCGGGGCGACCATC
The DNA here is from genome assembly GCF_001863355.1 of Arthrobacter sp. UCD-GKA. Lineage (NCBI taxonomy): Bacteria > Bacillati > Actinomycetota > Actinomycetes > Micrococcales > Micrococcaceae > Arthrobacter > Arthrobacter sp. UCD-GKA. The sequence continues at coordinate 72,908 of NZ_MOLR01000009.1, forward strand.
ATCAAGTCGGCGAGCTCATCGACGATGACCAACAGGTACGGGTAGGGCTTCATGATCCGCTTGGAGCCCTCGGGCGGGACGGCCTTGCCGTTGCGCACGGCCTTGTTGAAGTCGTCGATGTGCTTGTACCCGAAGTTCGCCAAATCGTCGTAGCGGGTGTCCATTTCCTTGACCACCCACTGCAGGGCCTCGGCGGCCTTCTTCGGGTTGGTGATGATCGGGGTGATCAGGTGCGGGACGCCCTCATAGGCGGTGAGCTCCACGCGCTTGGGGTCGACCATGACCATGCGGACCTCGTCGGGGGTGGCACGCATCAGGATCGAGGTGATCATCGAGTTCACGAACGAGGACTTGCCCGCGCCGGTGGCGCCGGCCACCAACAGGTGCGGCATCTTGGCGAGGTTGGCCACCACGAAGCCGCCCTCGACGTCCTTGCCCACGCCCATGACCATCGGGTGGTCGGTCTTGCGGGCGTTGTGGCTGCGCAGCACATCGCCCAGCACCACGATTTCCTTGTCGGCGTTGGGGATCTCGATGCCGATCGCGGACTTGCCGGGGATCGGGGAGAGGATGCGCACGTCCGAGGAGGCCACGGCGTAGGAGATGTTCTTGGACAGGGCGGTGACGCGCTCGACCTTGGTGCCGGGGGCCAGTTCGATCTCGTAGCGGGTGACCGTCGGGCCGCGGGAGAACCCGGTGACCTTCGCGTCGACCTTGAACTGGTCCAGGGTGTCGGTCAGCGCCGCGACCACGGCGTCGTTGGCCTCGGAGCGTTCCTTGGACGGCGGGCCGGCGGGAAGGAAGTCGGAGGCCGGCAGCGTGTAGGTCACGTCCCCGGAGAGCTGGAGCTGTTCGGTACGCGCCGGGATCGGCGGCAGCGGGGCCGCGGCGGGGCGCGAGGGGACCTGGTCCATGGCGCCGGTGGCATCGTTGTCGTAGCTGGTCAGGTCGATGGCGCTCATGGCCTGGGTGTCGGCCTCGGGCTCGGTGCCCAGGCCCACGGATTCCATGATGGCTGCGCGTTCGCGCTCGTCCTTGGTGGGGCGGCGCACCCCGGGGCGGATGGCCGGTTCCGCGTCGGCCTCGTCGGCGTAGAAGTCGGCCGGGTCCACGGCTGCGCCGTGGCTGTCGGTGATGACCGCGGTGTCGTAGGCGCCCTCGCCGGTGTTGCCCAACAGGTCCTCGGCGGCGATGGCCTCCTCGTCGCGGTCCTTGCCGAAGAGCCGCATCCTCTTGCGCGGCTTCTTCGCCGCCTGTTCCTCGTAGAGGTAGGACTGGTCGTGGTCCTCGGCGCCCAGGTCCACGCCCTTGGCGGAGCCGGCCTCGGGACTCTGGCCCATGAGCTTCTCGTAGCCCTCGCGGAAGCGTGCGGGGATGTGCCGGAAGGGGGTGGCGGTGAGGATCATCAGGCTCAGCAGGGCCAGCGCGATCATCACGGCCATCGCGCCGGGGGCCGATATCAGCCCGGCCAGCGGGACGGTGGCCAGCGCCCCGAGCACTCCCCCGGCGCCCCAGAGGACGTCGAAGGGCGCGGAGACGGGGGGAAGCCCGCCGACCACGTGGGAGATCCCGGATCCGGCCACCGAACCGAGGGCCAGGCCGATGCCCACGCGGTTGTTGGCGCGGTGTTCCTCGGGCCAGCGGAAGAGCCGGATGGCGCCGATGAGCAGGATCGGAGGCATCAGCGCGGCCATGAACCCGAAGGTCCCCCCGGCCACGGCGTGCACGAAGCCGCCGTACCAGCCGACCCCGCGCAGCCCCCACCATTCCACGGAGGCCATGACGATGGCGATGATGACCAGGAAGAGCCCGGTGCCGTCGCGGCGCACAGCGTAGTCCGGGTGCACGTCGCGGCCGATCTTGCGGAAGGCCCCGCCGGTGACCCGCGCGATGCCCATCCAGGCAGAACGCACCATGCGCACCGGCAGCGGGAAGTCGTGTTCGATCGCTGCGGGGGTGCTCTTGGAGTTTCTGGTCGTCTTGGCGGAAGAGTTCGACGCGCGCGGTTTGCGCGTGGTCGTTTTCTTCTCGCCTTGCGAGGAGGTACGTGGGGCCATGGCTCTAGGGTATCGCCCACGGGTGTCCGAACCCTGAATTTACACGGTTCGACGGGGAACCGGGGCGGTGGAGAATCGTCACAGGCCGGGTTTTCAGGCGGGTCCCGCAGCAGCCCGGGCGCCGATGGGGGCGTCGGGCTCCTGGCGGATGGCGATGGCATCGGTGAGCAGCCCGCGCATCACCACCCTCAGCAGCACCAGGTGTCCGACCTCGGGGAACCGACTGCCCGTTTCCGAGGCGATGACCGGAAGCAGGAATTGGCCCAGCAACAGGTCAAGCCCGGCCACGGAGAGGGTGAAGCGCAGAAACTCGTTCGAAATCCTGTCCATGCCCCGGGTCTTCGGTGGCTTCGGACTCCAAGCAATGGGTCGCAGGTACCGTATTGCGTTCCCGGTGTGCTCCCGTGATTGGCAACCGGTCAGTCGGGGCGCACCGCAAGGTCCGTGAGCACCAGTCCGGTGTTGAGCGCCTTGGCGACATCCGGCAGATCGAAGCGGCGCAATTCCTCTCCCGTGTACCTGTCGTACTGGACGAATGAAACGGCCTTCCCGTCTTGGCTCGAAGTGACAACGGCAAGCGAAGTGGGAGTGAATTCGACTGAACGTTGCGACGAAGCGACGTCATAGTCGTCCGCGGCAACGGCGAAGAGGACCTTGGTGCGGCCCGTTTCAAGGTTGGTGGACATCACCCGCCCGTCAACAGCGACCCAGTCCAGGTTGCTTTCCCGCACCGAATCCCGGGAATAGCCATGCATTTCGAAACCGTAGTCCCCGTTCTCGAGGGCCTGCGCTTCCGGGGAAAGGACAATCTCATGCTGCGTGAAGGTGGCTGTTTCAACGTCCCAAGAGCGGATGACCGGGGTGGCGGTTCCCCCGGCGTCGTAGGTGGATGCCAAATGGTGCAGTCTCCCCTCGACGCATGGCGCATCCGTCGCATCCTGTGAGCTTTCGTCGACCGTGCGAATGCCGATGACGCGCTCGGCACCGGAGGGGGTGCCGCTGAGCCTGCTGAGCATCAGGCTGCGAAAGGCGTAGGTTCCGACCGATTCGTGGCCGGATAGCCCGGCCTCCCTGGCGTACGCACCGGATGGCTCCGCCAACCCAAAGAGCGTCCCGTCGCAAAACCCGGTGACTTGGTAGTAGCCCTCGACGTCGTGGAGGACGGCCCCGTCCGGAGAGGTTCCGACGGCCTGCTCGGTGTATCCCGTCTCGTTGAAGCCGTCGTTGTAGAGTCCGAGCGAGCTTCCGGCGCCGGAGCCCGACATGGCTTGCTGGTAGTCGGTCTTGACGCTGGGCGTGGTGTGGAGCCCGTCTTGCAGGTGGTAGTCGTTGGCGGTGTCGGCGAACACCAGCCCGTGTTCCGACCAGTCGGTCTGGGCATTGTCCATGCCCGAGGTCTCCAGGGCCTTGATCTCACCCTGCCCGTCGACCAGGACGAGGTAGCCGTTGGGTCCAGACTCACGGAATTCACGGGCTTGACGGCTGAGGTAAATGGCGGCGATGCTGCCGTCAAGGCTTAATTCGCTGCCAACTACAACGTTTTTCTTCAGCGGCTGGGCACCAAGCTGGCCGCACCCGGCCGTGGCCAGTCCCAGCCCCAGAACCAGCGGGAGGACCATCCAGGTGGTATTGCGGGCGAGCATCCGGTCTCGTTTCGTTCGGGGCACCGACATGTGGTTGAAGGGTGGTCCCGTTCAGGGACGCCCAATTGTTTCAGCGTCTTCAAGCCATTCGACACGAGCCTTGCCCAGGCCGGCCGCAGAGGCACTGGCGGCTTCATGCCGGGACGTGGGCTCTGCAACGGGCCGATGAGATTCGTTCGTGACCCGCGATGCACGTGCGGCCGTCAAGACATCGCGGGCGCGGGTGTCCTGGCCGGCGGGACCCAGGGCGGGCATGCACGGGTAGCGGACAGCCTTGCGGCCGACAGGCGTCCCCTCCGGGTCCGTCGATACGGCAACGAGCTGGACGGCGAGTTCCGGGAGTGCGGTGCGCGCCCGGTCGGCGCTTGCTGGCATCGGAACCAGGGATTCACCGCCACGACAAGTGACTTCGGCGGACCCGCGGCCCAGCTCGGCTGGCTGATACRGCGTGCGGGATCTTTCTGATGCGCCCATGCGCCCACCCTAACCCAGGATGTGATCTGGATTCGCCGAGAAACGCAGGTGACGAGCCTTCCGACGGTGTGGCGGCTGTCGTCTGTGTACCACCGTCGCGTGCCACCCGCAGGCCTGCCGACGGCTCGTCCAGGTACGGTCGGACCACGAGCCAATGGGCCGAAACCATCCCCCATGTTGCCTGGGTGCCCTTTCGTCCTTCCCCGGAATGGCTTCGTTCCCCGCCCTTGGCTGGCGCGGCCCCGGAACGTCCGGGCGCAGCTGCGGTGGCCGGAAAGCGGTGCCCGCGGAACGGGAATGGCCCTCGATCGGGAAGCGAAGCCCTCAAATGCGCCCGGGGCCGGAGACAAGGCATCCTGCGCCATCGTCACTACGACGCGCGAACAGCATGGGAGTGCTGAGGCTTCGAGCACGACCGGAACGATCATGGCCCTGCGGCCCGGCTTGCGCGACACCCACGCGCCGATGGCCCGGCGGACGAGCTGCGGAGGCGGGATCCGCGAACGTCACGACCGCGATGCGGCGGGTATGTCCAGGAACCCGGACAGCCTGGCAAGCCGCAGTCCCACGTGCAGATCGCGCTGCACCGCGCCCAGCCGCAGGTCAACGCCCGCCACTTCGCCGAGCCGATCCAGCCGGTAGTAGATGGTGGACCGGTGCACTTTGAGCACCTGCGCGGTGCGCTGGATGTCCCCGGCGCTGTCGAGGAAGGTCTCCAGCGTGGGCGCCCAGGAACGGGTCTTCCCGTCCTGCAGGATGTTCCGCACCGGGGCCGGCAAATCCTGCGGCCCCAGGCCGTCCACCGGCAAGGCGGCCAGAATGCCGTCGGTTCCCGTGTCGGAGAAGTGGACCGCCACGGGGTGGTCGGCCGGCGCCAGGCTGCCGGCGCGCAGTGCCCAGCCCGCGCGCCGGTAGGAATCACGCAGGCCGTCCAGGGGTGCCAGCGGACCGATGCCGGCCCGTGCCGGGGCCAGCCGGGGACGGGTGAGAATTCGGGCCAGGCGAGGGGCAACCACGGGACGGGGAAAAATCAGCACGCCGCCGCCTTCGTCGGTCACGCCGCCGATCACGCTGGCCGTCGAGGTGTCGTTGACGAACCGGATCGTCTCGGCGACCGCCTGTTCCACCCGCCCGAGGGCCGCCGGCGTGGACTCCCGGTTCCCGGGACCGATCGCCACCGCGCAGTAGTGCGCGGAGACCCCGAGGATGTCCTCGCCGAGCAGCTTGGCCGCCGCTTCCCGGCGCCGTTCGCCATCCTCGGAAACGAGGTCCACGGCCAGGGAACCCGAGCGGGCCAGCCGTGCCCTGGCGCTCGAGTCGCGTGCCTCCATGAGCCCGCCGATGCGGGCGAGCTGGTCCCCGGCGACGACGCCCACCGGATCCGCGCCATCCAGCGGGGCCAGCATCAGGTGGCCGACGATGTGCCGGTCGGCCCGCAGCAGCCGATGCATCACCACCGGTCCGACGCCGTCCACCTCCCGCAGGGCGCCGTCCTTGCCCCCGGTGGCGGGGATGTCCCACGCGTCGCTGTGGGCCAGGATGCGGGAGAGCCGCAGCCGGTCCTCCGGGGACTCGTGGATTGAATAGGCGACCACCCGCATGCTGCGGTCCAGCAGCACCAGGCGCCGGTCCAGGGCTTCGGACAGGTCCTGGAGTGCGTCGTGGAGCTCGGGCATGCGATTCATCCGCCCATTCTAGGTCGGCGCCGACGCCCGCCTCGCATCCATTGCGACACGGTGTCGGAAAAGGTGTGCGGGAAGTCCTACCGCACGCCGCTGTGCTCCAGATCACCGCTGCCTAGGGTTGAGGGAACGCACCAGCACCAACTCCCCCGGAAGGGTTTTCCATGCACACCACCATCAACCAGCCGCGCGGCCGCCGCATTGCCATCATCGGCGCCGGCATCAGCGGACTGACGCTTGCCATCGAATTGCGCCGCCGCGGCCTGGATCCGCTGGTCTTCGACCGGGTGTCCGAACTTCGGGAGGTCGGCGCGGCCGTCGCGCTCTCGGCCAACGCGACCCGCTACCTCGATGAGCGCACCGGCATCGGGGCCGGCCTGGCCGCCGCATCCGCCAGCGTGGACGGGCTGGTGTTCCGCGACGGCCGCGACGGCCGGGTGATCGGCCGGATCTCCTCGCGCGAGGAATACCAGGCCGCCTGCGGTGCGCCGTACTACGGGATCCACCGGGCGGACCTGCAGAAGCTGCTGGTGGACCGCCTCGGCGGCCAGGGCCTGCACCTGTCCAAGGAATGCGTGCGGATCGAGGAAACCGCCGATGCCGTGCGCCTGCATTTCAACGACGGCGACATCGTCGAGGCCGATCTGGTCATCGGCGCGGACGGTGCCCGGTCGACGTTGCGCCGCCACGTCGTGGGATACGACGATGCCCAGTTCTCCGGCTCCTCCGGATGGCGCGGGATCGTCTCCCCCGAGGCCCTGGCGGACCTTCCCGATCCGGAGGCCATCCAGTTCTGGATGGGACCCGGCGGCCACCTGCTGCACTACCCGATCGGCAGCGGAGAGCAGAACTACCTGCTGGTCCGCCGCCATGGCGGACCGTGGGAGGGCCCGGCCTGGGCCACGTCCGACGAGGAAGGAGCCCACCTCAAGGCATTCGAGGGCTGGCATCCGGCCGTGCAGCAGATGATCGGCGCCGCACCGACCGGGGACCGCTGGGCGCTGTTCCAGCGTCCGCCGCTGCACCAATGGAGCCGCGGGCGGGTGACCCTGATGGGCGACGCCGCCCATGCCCTGGTTCCGCACCACGGGCAGGGCGCGAACCAGTCCATCGAAGACGCCATCGTCCTGGCCGATTGCCTGATCCAGGGCCTGGAAGACGGTTCCGGCTGGGACAACGCACGCCAGCGCTACCAGGACGTGCGGATCGATCGAACCCGCAGGGTCCAGATCGCCTCGGCCACGACCGGCGACGTCCTGCACCTGCCCGACGGCCCACGCGCCGACGCCAGGAACGCCCGCCTTGCCGCGCCGGACGCGTGGGAACGCCACCTGGCCTGGATCCACGAGTACCAGGCAGCCCGAAGCCTTCAGCCCGCCTCGGCCTAACGCGTCCCCGCACCAGCCCCTCCCCCATCGCCAAGGAACCCCATGAATCCAACCCCGCCCGCCGTCCGCTTGCGCTCACCGCTGCTGGTCGTCGCCCTGTGCTTCGCAGTCATCGTCCTGGATGGCTATGACCTGATGGTCTTCGGCGCCATCGTCCCCGTGCTCCTCGAGTATGCGCCGTGGGGACTCGAAGCCAGCGAGCTGGGCATTATCGGCAGCCTCACCACCCTCGGCATGCTGGTCGGCGCCCTGCTGGTCGGCATGCTCTCGGACGCCTTCGGCCGGCGCCGGGTCATGCTGGCCAGCACGATCTGGTTCAGCGCCCTGACCCTGGTGAGCGCCGTGGCCCCGAGCCCGGAAATATTCGGCCTGTCCCGGCTGCTGGCCGGACTCGGCCTGGGAGGCGTCATGCCGACCGCCATCGCCCTGACCGTCGAATACGCGCCGAATGGGAGGAAACAGCTCTACAACGCCTTGATGTTCGTCGGCTACTCGGTCGGCGGGGTGATTGCGGCACTCCTGGCCCTCGCGTTCCTGGAGCCGTTGGGCTTCAGGTGGTTGATCGCCTTCGGCGCCGTGCCCGCCCTCATCCTGGTGCCGGTGCTCGCCAGGCACCTGCCCGAATCCATGACCTACCTGCTCAGGCGCGGCGAAACCCGGCGCGCGGAGCACCTTGCCGGCACCTACGGACTTGCCCCTGCGGCCACCCCGCCGGCGGGAGGATCGCAGCGCACCGCCGTGCTGCGCTACCTGGTTGGCCAGGGCCGGCTGCGGCCACTGGCACTTTTCTCGATCGCTTCGTTCGCCGGGCTGCTGCTGGTGTACGGCCTGAACACCTGGCTGCCGCAGATCATGCGCTCGGCGGGCTATCCGCTGGGTTCCGCGATCAGCTTCCTGCTCGTGCTCAATCTGGGTGCCGTTGTCGGCAGCGTGGCCACGGCGTTCGTGGCCGACAAGTTGGGCTCGCGGATCGCGGTGACGATGGCGTTCGCCGCCGCGGTTATCACCCTGGTGGGCCTGAGCCTGCAGCCAACCGCGTGGCTGCTCTATGCCTTCGTGGCCCTGGCCGGGCTGGGCTCGATCGGCACGCAGATCCTGGTCAACGGCTACGCCGCGGAATATTTCCCGGCCTGGGCCCGAGGGACCGCCGTGGGCATCACCCTCGGCGTGGGACGGCTCGGTGCCGTGGGGGCACCCCTCATGGTGGGGCTCATCCTGGATTCCAATTTGGGCTTCGAATGGAACTTCTATTCGTTCCTGCTGGCCGCGGCGCTGGGCCTGGTCGCGGTGTTGCTGATCCCCCGGGCGCGGCGGGATGTTCCCGTTGGGAATGGCGAGGTCGGCGTCTCGGCAACCTGACACCGAGGCGTCCGCCGCAGTGATGCAACCGCCCGGTGTCCGGGCCCGGCCGGGCCCGGAGACCGCGGCTGCCGTGCCGGGCGGAACTTCCGTCTTCCGCCTCGCACGACGGCGCCCGACGTCACGCGGCCAACGGTTCGGGTCGCCTCGGAGCATGGGATGACCCGCCAAGACACGTGTACCCCGCACCGGCAAGGCCGATGCGGGGTACACGTGTCTGAAACCTAGGCTTCGAGCACGACCGGGACGATCATGGGCTTGCGGCGCAGCTTGCGCGACACCCACGAGCCGATGACCCGGCGGACGATCTGCTGCAGCTGGGCCGTGGTGTGCGTCGGGTTGTTGCGCACCGCGTCCTCGATGGCTTCGGCGATCTTCGGCTTGATCTCTTCAAAGACCTTGTCGTCCTCGGCCACGCCGCGGGCGTGGATCTCCGGGCCGGAGATCAGCTTGCCGGTCTGGCGGTTGATCACCGAGATGATCGAGATGAAGCCCTCTTCGGCCAGCGTGACGCGGTCCTTGAGGTCCTCGTCGGTGATGGTTCCGACCTTGGAGCCGTCCACGTACACGAATCCGCAATCGACCTGGCCCACGAGCTTGGCCACGCCGTCCCGCAGGTCCACGACCGAGCCGTCCTCGGTGAGCAGGACATTCTCCGCCGGCACGCCGGACTGGGCGGCCAGGCGGGCGTTGGCGATCAGGTGGCGGGTCTCGCCGTGCACCGGCATCACGTTCAGCGGCTGCAGGATGTTGTAGCAGTACAGCAACTCTCCGGCCGAGGCGTGACCCGAGACGTGGATCTTGGCCATGCCCTTGTGGATCACGTCCGCACCCAGGCGCATCAGGCCGTTGATCACGCGGAACACCGAGTTTTCGTTGCCCGGGATCAGCGAGGAGGCCAGGATGACGGTGTCGCCCGGGCCCACCTGGATGCGGTGGTCGCCGGTGGCCATGCGCGAGAGCGCGGCCATCGGCTCGCCCTGCGAACCGGTGGACATCAGCACGACCTTGTTGTCCGGCAGCTTGTCCACGTTCTTCATGTCCACCAGGATCCCGGCAGGGATGTGCAGGTAGCCAAGCTTCTCGGCGATGGTCATGTTGCGCACCATGGAGCGGCCGATGAAGGCGACCTTGCGGCCGTGCACCTGGGCGGCGTCGATGACCTGCTGCACGCGGTGCATGTGCGAGGAGAACGAGGCGACGATGATGCGCTTGCGCGCCCGGCCGAAGAGGGCCTCGAGCACCGGGCCGATTTCCTTCTCGGCGGTGGTGAAGCCGGGGACGTCCGCGTTGGTGGAGTCGGGCATGAACAGGTCAACGCCCTCGTCTGCCAGGCGGGCGAAGTGGCGCAGGTCGGTGATGCGGCCGTCCAGCGGCAGCTGGTCCATCTTGAAGTCGCCGGTGTGCAGCACGTTGCCTGCATCCGTGCGGATGAACACGGCAAGCGCGTCCGGGATCGAGTGGTTGACGGCGATGAATTCGGTCTCGAACGGGCCGAAGGTCTCCACGTCGCCCTCGACCACCTGGCGCAGCACCGGCTTGATGCGGTGCTCCTCCAGCTTGGCCGAGATCAGCGCGAGGGTCAGGCGCGAGCCGATCAGCGGGATGTCCCCGCGCAGGCGCAGCAGGTACGGCACGGCACCGATGTGGTCCTCGTGCCCGTGGGTGAGCACGAGGCCGACCACGTCGTCGAGGCGGTCCTTGATGTAGCTGAAATCGGGCAGGATGACGTCCACGCCCGGCTGGTGCTCCTCGGGGAAGAGCAGTCCGCAGTCGACGATCAGCAGTTTGCCGTCGATTTCGAAGACGGCCATGTTCCGCCCGATCTCGCCCAGGCCACCGAGCGGCACGATGCGCAAGGTGCCCGGCTTGAGCTTGGGCGGAAGGTTGTGGAGCACCGTATCGGTGACCACTGAAGTGGAATCGGTCATGAATGAATTACCTTTCTAGATCTCCCATCCGCCCTCGCGCAAATCGGTGCGGATGGTTTCGAGTTCCGTTTCCGACGGTGCCACAAGCGGCAGCCGGACCACGGCGTTGGGCAGGACTCCCTGCCAGTTAAGAATCTGTTTTGCCGCGACGGCGCCCTGGACGTGGCTCATCACGGCACGCTGGATCGGGTCCAGCGCAAAGTGCGCGGCGCGTGCGGTGGCCAGGTCCCCGGCGTGCATTGCGTCAACCAGGGTGCGGTACTGGGCCGCGGCGACGTGGGCCGTGACCGAGACGACGCCGACTGCGCCCGCGGCCATCAGCGGCAGCGTCAGCCCGTCGTCGCCCGAGTACACGTCCAGGTCGGTGTTCGCCAGGACGGTGGTGGTGGACTGGTAGTCGGCCTTCGCGTCCTTCAATGCCACGACCAAGGGGTTCTTCGCCAGGGTGATGATGGTTTCCGGTGCCATGGCGATGCCGGCGCGTCCCGGGATGTCATAGAGCATCACCGGCAGCTGCGTCGCCGCGACGATGGCCTCGACGTGGGCGATGACGCCGGCCTGGGAAGGCTTGTTGTAGTACGGTGCGGTCACCAGGATGCCGTGCACCCCGGCGTCCTTCGCTGCCAGCGAGAGCGTGATCGAGTGCGCGGTGTCATTGGTGGTGGACCCGGCCAGGACCTTGGCCCGGTGCYCCACCGCCTTGACCACGGCGGCGAACAAGGCGACGTTTTCCTCGTCGCGAAGCGTGGAGGTTTCCCCGGTGGTGCCGGTGACGACCAGTCCGTCACAGCCGTCGTCGACAAGCTTGGTGGCCAGCTTCGCTGCCGACTCGTAGTCGACCTCCCCGTTGTCCTTGAAGGGAGTCACCATGGCGGTGAGCACCGTTCCGAAGGTGTAGTTCTTGCCCGGGGTATGCAACGCAGTTTCAGCCATGATTACTAGGTTACCCTTTGCGCGTGGCAAGGCTTGATTCGGCACATGCGTTTAGGCTGTAAACATGACGCAATTCTCCACCCCGGGCGCCTCCGCACGCACCGCCGCCGGCTCCGGGCGTGGTGCCCGCACCCGGATTGCGGGTGTCGACGCGGCGCGCGGCCTGGCGCTGCTGGGGATGGTTGCGGTGCACATCATGCCGCTGCGGATCATCACGGCCGAGGGTGCCGCGGCGCCCTCGTGGGCCGCCACGCTGTTTTCCGGGCGGGCCTCGGCGCTCTTTGTGGTGCTGGCCGGGGTCGGGCTCGCGCTGCTGAGCGGCGGGTCGGCGAAGATCGGTGCGCCGAAGCTGGCCGGGGTCAGGAGGAGCGTGGCCGTGCGGGCCGTGCTGATCTTCGTGATCGGCCTGGGCCTGGGGATCCTGGACACCAACGTGGCGGTGATCCTGGTGCACTACGGGGTGCTCTTTGCCTGCGCGATCCCGTTCTTGAACATGCGCGCCAGGACCCTGGGATTCTGGGCCGCCGGCTGGCTGCTTCTTTCCCCCTTCGCGCTGTACCTGCTGCGCCCCTGGCTTTCCGGGGTGCTTGATCCCTTCCGGCTCGGCGCCTCCCCGCTGCCCGAGGACCTGTTCACCCCCGCGGTGTTCGCCGCCGATGTGCTGGTCACCGGCTACTACCCGGTGGTCGTGTGGTTTGGCTTCATCCTGGCCGGGCTGTGCGTGGGGCGCCTGGGATTGGCCCGCCCGCCGGTGGCGCTGGCCATCGGGGCGGCCGGGGCCGTGCTGGCGGTGGGTGCCAAGGCGCTTTCCGCGTGGCTGCTGGCCTCCCCCGGGGCCATGGCTTCGCTGGCCAAGGCCACGGACCTGGGACGACATGAGCTGTCGGTGGCGATGGTCACGGGCCAGCGGCTGGGTGGGGCCATGGACACGCCCTGGTTCCTGGCCGTGTCCGCGCCGCACACCGGCGCACCGTTGGACGTTTTGCATGTGGCCGGCTGCGCCCTGGCGGTGCTGGGCGCGGTGCAATTGGTGTGCCTGGCCTTCAGCGCGCTGCTTGGCTCGGTCGGCGAGATGCTGCTGTGGCCGCTGACCGGGGCCGGGGCGGCAACGCTCACGCTGTACTCGGCGCACCTTGCGGGCCTGGACCTGTTCAGCGATGTCTCGGCCCCGCTGCCGCGCGCCAGCCTGTTCATCATCTACGCGGTCGCATGCCTGTTGGCCGGGCTGGTCTTCAAGTTCCTGGGCCGGCGCGGCCCTCTCGAGGCCCTGGTGCATTCGGTGTCGCGGACATTGGGACGCGCCGCGTAGCACCGCCCTGCCATCGTTGACGAGTGACCCCGCGGCAGAGGGCAAGGCCTTCTGGCAAGATCATGACTGATGAGATCCACGACAGAGGCACCAGGTGCAATGAACCACGATTCCCGCCGGATGCCCGGTGATCCGCTGAGCCCCCATGAGCGTGCCCTGCTGGAGCGCCTGTGCTCGGGCACGTGGCGCGGAACCAGCGAGGCGCGCCGGCAGCTGGCCCATGCCCGCTGGGGCGGACTGGAATTCGATGATTGCGAATGCTTCCTGGTCGAGGTGCCCGAGGACCTGGATCTTCCACGGATTCCCAAGCGCTCGGGCGGGCCGTTTGCGACCGTGGAGGTCCTCGATGGAGAAACCGCCCTGGGCCACCTGAACCTCTGGGCGGTGGGCGGACGCCTGCATTCGGTGGACTACATGACGTTCGACGCCCCGGATGAGAAGCTCCCCGCCGTGGAGCTTCTCGGCGACGGACCCTTCAAGGGCTGAACAGGGCCGTTACGGGTCAAGCAGCAGCGAGCGCAAGGACTCCCGCGTCGCCGGGCCCACCTTCAACGCATCGAGGATCTCCCGGGTTCCCCCGGCAACTCCCCTAACCATCGGGAGCTTGTCCGCCAACCAGGATTCGACCGTGCTCGACGTCCATTCGGCCTGCTGGTCGATCGTGGGTGAATGGTTCGCGACCCCGGCCATGGCACGGACGGATGCGGCGTAGTCCGCGGCGACGAGGACGGGGTCCACGCCGGCGTTGCCCAGCAGCAGTGCGCAGATCATCCCGGTACGGTCCCGACCCGCACTGCAGTGGACCAGCACACCCGGGGTGGATGCGGCAATGGCTTCGAGTGCCGCCCGCACCAGATGCGGTTGCAGGCGCCAGTTGTGGCTCCAGTATTCGGGGGAATCCAGAATCGGGAAACACGTCTCCCGGAACGCGAGGTCGTCGTGGTCCTCGGTCGGTGCATGCCGGATCGTGATCCCGGCGAGCGCCTCGGCCGGAACCGCCGGGTCCGTCGTTTGGCCTCCGGTCTCGTAGGCACAGCGCAGGTCCACGATCGAGGCCAGCCCCCAGTGCCGAGCCGCGTTCCAGCCCGTGGCGTCCAGGCGTTCACGGCGCGGCCCGCGTGCCAGCCTGCCCGGGATTGTCGCGCCGCCACCGGCAAGCGCTGTCGGCAACCCGCCCAGGTCCCTGGCATTGGGGTACCCGCCCCACGCAAGTTCGATCATCCAGCCACCTTACGACGTACAGCGTTAGCGATCCGGAACCACGCGCGCATCCCCGTGTCCGGCCAGCGAGGCAGGGTGCGGGCCTTGCCGATCACCCGGTCCGGTGGCACCGTGGTGGGATGGTGATTTCGGTGCGTGCCGCAACGGATTTCAACGACGTCAGGACGATGCTGGGTCCGAAGCGGGATCCGGATGCGCGGGCGTGCTGGTGCCTGGGCCACCGGCTGGGCGGATCTGCCGGACCTGGCTTCGCGCGCAACGGTGCGGAGATCGTGCGCGGGCTCTGCGCGCAGGACCCGCCGCCCGGGGTGCTCGCCTACGACGGCCCGGACGTGGTGGGCTGGGCGGGTGTGCACCCGCGGGCAGACACGGCACTGGCACGCAGCCGAACGATCCCCCATGTCGATGACCTCCACGTCTGGTCGGTGTGGTGCATCCGGGTGCGGGCCGGGCACCGCGGCCAGGGCATTTCCCACGCATTGCTGACCGGGGCGGTGGACTTTGCCCGGGGATACGCCGCCCCGGCAATCGAGGGATATCCCCTGGACAACGGGGGTGCCAAGGCCGACCGCACCGCCGCGTACGTCGGCACCCGATCCCTCTTCGAGCGGGCGGGATTCATGAAGGCCGCCGACACCGACTCGGTTGTGGGCGGGTTTCCGCGCGTGCTGATGCGCCTGGACCTGCGCTGACGATGCGAGGAAACCGCGCCAGAAGCTGATGGCGGGCGGGCCCCCGACGCCAGCGGGGCCGTGCCCGGAGACATGCCGGTGTCCTGGTCGGCACCGCGACGCCGTCCACCGGGCACCCTCCCCCGAAAAAACGCGTGACCGGTTTCTCCCGGAGGCCCCGCTGACGCATGTTGCGGCGCAGCGCCGGACCTCCGGTCGAGGGCAGTGGTGCGATTCGGGAGCCCGTGGTCTGCGCGGCCGGGGCGGGCCGTCACCCGGGCGCCGACGTGGCGCCGCGAACGGTGAGCGGGCTCTGGACCGACAGGGAAATCCGGCGATCGTCGTGGGCGGCCGGCCGCAGGATCTGCACGATCCACTCGCCGTCCGGATCGGCGAGGCGGTAGACCGTGGCAAATGGCATCGATCCGCCCTGGTCGACCGTCGGCTCCGCCGTCCAGCGCTGGTCCAGGAGGGAGGCGCCGACCGCGTCGGCCGCCTCGGCCGGCGTCGTCCCGCTGGCCACCTCGACGGTCGACCAGGTCGTCCAGAAGGCGCTGTCGCGCTCCCGGCCGCGCAGCCATTCGGACTCGCCGTACTGCGGCCCGGAGGTCATGCGGGCCTCGAAAGCGCCGCTCCGGGGCACGTGCTCGAGCATCCCCGCGTGGATCTCCTCGGCACGGTCCTCGTACTGCACGAGCCGGCTCTCCACGGCCGGTGTCGAACACCCCGCAAGTGCCACAACCACCATGATGATCACGCCTAGCCCGGCCCCACGCCACGTCCGCATGCCACCAAGGTAGCATTCGAAGGATCCCTTTCCCATCGACATTGGTCGCACGGATCGTACGCTGCGCCGGTCCGGAAACACATTCCCGGCGCTACTACTGACTTTGGATGTTTGCGGTGCCATCATGGCCATATGGGCGGCATTGATGCGGCAAGTGGGCTCGATCCACGGGTACTGGTTCTCATGGGTGTCTCGGGTTGCGGGAAGACCACGGTTGCCGCATTGCTGGCAGGCCGTTTCGGCTGGGAGTTCGAGGAGGGCGACTCGCTCCACCCGCGGTCGAACGTCGAGAAGATGCATGCCGGGCACCCGCTGACCGACGAGGACCGCTGGCCGTGGCTGGCCAAGGTCGCGGACTGGATCGAGGCCGAGCTCGATGCGGGCAAGCACGGGGTCATCACCTGCTCGGCGTTGAAGCGTTCCTACCGCGAGGTGCTCAACCGGCGGGGCACCGGGGTCGTGTTCGTCTACCTCGCCGGGACCCCCGAGCAGATCGGCGCCCGCCTGGCGGCACGGCAGGGCCACTTCATGCCCGCCAGCCTGCTGGCGAGCCAGTTCGCCGCCCTTGAGGAACCGGGCGAGGACGAACCGGCCATCCGCGTCGACATCGGACCGGCACCGCGGCAAATCGTCCAGGCTATCGTCGATGACTTGGGTCTTGAATCCCCTACCCCTTTGGACAAACCATGAACACCTTCAGCACGGGCGTGGCCATCCTTGCCGACGCCGCTTCCGACAAGATGCACGAGCCCTGGGCGGCCCACGACACCCAGGTCTTGGTCGTTGCCCTGCTGGGCATCGCCCTGGTCGTGGTGCTCATCATCTGGGCCAAGATGCATGCATTCCTGGCGCTGACCATTGCCTCGCTGCTGGTCGGGGTGTTCTCCGGGATCAAGCTCTCCGATGTCACCAAGTCCTACGAAACCGGCGTGGGAGGGGTGCTGGGCTACGTGGGCGTGCTGATTGCCCTGGGCGCCATGCTGGGCAAGCTGCTGGGCGATTCCGGCGGGGCCGACAAGATCGTCGACACGCTGCTGCACGGCTCCAAGGCGTCGCTGCCGTGGAAGATGGCGCTGATCGCCGGGATCATCGGCATCCCGATGTTCTTCGAGGTCGGGCTGGTGCTGCTGGTTCCGGTGGTGATGCTGGCCGTCCACCGGTCCAAGGGCCCGGCCATGCTGCTGGCGATCCCGGCGCTGGCAGGCCTCTCGGTGCTGCACGGGTTCATCCCGCCGCACCCCGGCCCCGTGGCGGCGGTCGGCATCCTCAACGCAGACATCGGCATCACCCTGGCATTCGGGCTGCTCATCGCCGTCCCCACGGTGGCGATCTGCGGGCCGCTCTTCGGCCGGCTGGCCGCCCGMTGGGWWCCCAKCGGGCCCGCCGGTGCGGGCCTGGCCTTCGTCGGGGCCGGACCGGAGCCCGCCGCCGAAGAGCAGGCCCAGGGCGGTGCCGCGAACTTCCATCCGGGCAAGCATGCCTCCGGCGACGCGGCGGAACCCGAAGCACACCCCGAGTCCCCCACGCCCCAGGCCACACGCGTCCCGTCCTTCGGCTGGACCCTGACCACGGTGCTCTCCCCCGTGTTCCTGATGCTGCTGCGTGCCGCGGCCGATTTGTGGGTCAACCCGGACACCGCGCTGTACAAGGCACTGAACATCATTGGCGACCCGGTGGTGGCCCTGCTGATCGCGGTGTTGCTGGCCATGGTCACCTTCGGCACCTCGGTGGGCTTCACGGCGAAGGTGCTGGGCAAGAAGATCGGCGAGAGCCTGCTGCCGATCGTGGGCGTCATGCTCATCGTCGGTGCCGGCGGCGGCTTCAAGCAGGTGCTGGTCGACGGCGGCACGAGCACCGCGATCGGCAAGGTCGCGGTGGCGTTGAGCCTCTCGGCACTGGTGCTGGGCTGGATCGTCGCGGTGCTGATCCGCGTGGCCACCGGATCGGCAACCGTGGCCACGGTGACGGCGGCGGGCATCGTCGCCCCGCTGGCCGCGGGCCTTCCCCCGGCCCAGCTGGCCCTGGTGGTCCTGGCCGTGGGTGCCGGATCGCTGTTCTTCTCCCACGTGAACGACGCCGGGTTCTGGCTGGTCAAGGAATACTTCGGGTTGAGCATTTGGGAAACCATCAAGACCTGGTCGGTGATGGAAACCCTGATTTCCGTGGTCGGGTTGCTCGGAGTCCTGCTGCTCTCCGTGTTTGTCTGACCAGTTGCCGGCTACGGGCGGCGGGCCTGGCGCTTCCCCCGGGGACCTCGATGCGTTTGAGAACGCATCGGTCGGCCTCAAATGGTGGTCAGCGCCCCGATACCCGACACCCGGTACGGACGGGAACGGCAATTAGAGCTCGTGCACGAGGGTGCCCACGTCGAAATGTGTCCCCGCCGGAACGAATCCGAGTCGTTCATAGAGGGAACGTGCAGGGTTTCCGGTTTCGACGCTGAGGCTGATGGCGGGCAGCGCCCTGGATCGCGCCTGCTCGAGGATTCCGGTGATGAGACGAGTACCCGTGCCGAGGCCTCGCTGCCCCTCGGCAACCCAGACGCAGAGTTCGGGGATCGCCCCATCAACAAAACCGAACCCCGGATCGGCAGCGGTGAAGAAGCGCAGCCAAACGACTCCCACGGGAATCCCCTGTGCGTCCTCCGCAACGAGGCCGAAGTCAAAGGGCCCGGGCCACCACGTGAAGTAGTGCGCGATGGAGGGAATCAGCATGACCTGGTCCAGTGTGTACCGTGGGCCCGGCCAGTTCATGTTCCCCAAGGTGGCTCGCGCCAGCAGTTCCTGCTCATCGGCCCGCAGGGCACGAACCATGGACGTTTCCCCCGCGTACATCGCCATGCCTGAAACACTACCCGTTGAGGTCGGGCTCTTCCATGGTGCGCCCGTTCCCACCCGCCGGCCTACGGACCGGAAACGAGCGTGATGGTCTGCAGCAGGCCCGGGACCAGCACCAGTCCCAGGACGGCCGAGGCGATCGCCCAGCCGAGTCGCCCGGCGCGGTGGGCGAGCCAGGCGCCCACCAGTCCCAGGAGCACCGGAACCACCATGAACCATGCTGGCAGCAGTGCCCCGGTTCCGGTCCAGTCCGGCAGCAGCAGCGTGATGGCCAGGGCAAGAAGCATGAGGATCCAGGTGGCCAGCGGCCTGGTCCCGCGGCTGGATTCCGGCTGCAGCGCGCTCACGGCGTGGTTCCCCTCGCGCCGGCGAGGCCCGGCACCGAGAGCGCCCCGTCCATCACGGCTGCCCGGTGCGTGGCCCGGACCCACGCGGTCTTCAGCTCGCCGTACAGGTGCGGAAACATTTCCCCGTTTCCGCCGTCCTCGAAGCGGATCGCGATACCCGCGGCCGCAATCGCGGCTGCATCCAGTTCCAGCACCACCAGTTCGCCGGCGTAATCGGCGTGGATGAACGAGGCGACAACGGGCAGCTGGTCTTCGGTCGAACAGTGGATGAAACCGACGTCGGCGAGCGTAGCGCCACGGGTCGACTGCCGGTAGACGCCGGCCGACCGACTGGCTTCCCATGAAGCGGTTTCGGTCAGGTGCAGGATCTTGGTCATTTTCCCAGCTTAGGCAATCACTCCCGCTTCTGCCCGCCCCGAACCACCGGATCGAGGGTGTCCGGTTTTGGACGCGCCCGGGGTCAGCGACCGACTTGCCTGCGCGGCGGTGATGCCGGGATCCGCCACGGTGCGGCGGTGTGGCTGGGAATCACATGGAAAGGGCCGGTGGATCCTTGTTGATCCACCGGCCCCTGTCCTTAGGTTGCTACTTCTTGTTCAGTTGCAGCCCCACGAGCACCGGATCGTGGTCCGAGGAGCGGAAGTGGTCCGGGGAGAACAGCTGGGCCACGTTGTAGTTGTAGCGGCTGTACTCGTACGCCACGGACTCGGTGGCGTTGATGTTCCAGATGGTCTGCCCGGTGACGTGCTGCGCCACCTCGCTTGAACCAAAAATATGGTCCAGGGAGCCGGTGCGGCCGTCAAAGAGGTAACTGCGGGTGGATGCACTGGCCCCGAGGTCCACGTATCCGGCCTGTGCCAGGACCTGGATCGGTTCCTCGGCGGAGTACGAGTTGAAGTCACCGGCCAGCAGCACCTTGTCGGTGTTGCGTTCCTTCTTCAGTCCCTCGGCAAATTTCACCAGGGCCTTGGCCTGCTCGACGCGCGCGGCGTTCCAGGCCCCCGCGCCGTCGCCCTTGTCGGCGTTGGCCGAGCCGTCCTTCGGGTCCGATCCCTTGGACTTGAAGTGGTTGGCCACGGCCAGGAAGCGGGTGTTGGCATTGCCGCCGACGCGCTGGAAGGCCTGTGCCAGGGGGTCGCGTGCGTTGTCGAAGGCCGCGTCGTCCAGGATGACCGATTCGTCGATGGGCTTCACGGCGTCGTTTTTGTAGATCATGGCGGTGCGGATGACGTCCTCGTCGGCCGGGACCGAGGCGGGGCTCGGCACGTACTTCCACTGCTGCTCACCGGCAGCCTCATTCAGCGCGTCCACCAAAGTGGCCAGCGCGTGATCGCGGTCCAGCCCGAAGCGGGCGGAGTTCTCGATCTCCTCGAGGACCACGACGTCGGCGTCGAACTTGTTCAGCGCCGAGACGATCTTGGCCTGCTGGCGTGCGAGGTTTGCATCGTTGGCGGCTCCGCGCGCATCGCACCCGCCGCGCACGGTGACCGGCGCCCCCGTGCGGTCGGTGTAGTAGGTGCAGCCGGACAGCTGGTCCCCGGTGGTGGTGAAGTAGTTCAGGACGTTGAAACTGCCGACGCTCACGTTTCCGCCGACATCCGCCGGCTTCGCCTCGTTGGCCCTGGCAAAGGCCGCCGGGATGTCCGCATCCTCGGCACCGATGACCTGGCCCTGGGGCTGCAGCCGCCACAGGTCGTAGCGGTAGTCCATGATGACCGGCCCGGTGAAGGTTGCCTCGGCGCCGACGCTGACGTGGTGCTCGGCCGAGAGGTACGGAAGCGGAACGGACTTGTTGGAGCTTGCACCGAGGAAGTTCAGCGTGGCGCCGTCATCCAGCAGCAGCGCGCGCTGCTGGTTCTCGGCTTCAAGGGCCAGGGCCTGGGCGCTGCCCGGGGCGAACGCGTCGGTCGCCTGGCGCAGGGTGCGCTCGCCGGGCAGGATCGAGCTGGTTCCCTGGGCGAGGGTGATTTCGCCGAACTGGTTCAGCGAGTAGTTGTCGGCGACCGTCCACTGCCCCTGCGGAGCGACGAGCATCGATTCGAAGCGCTCGCGCTCGGCGTCCCCGGAGGGAATGTCGATGGCCAGCGGCTTGATTGCATCGGCTGGCTCGGCGAGAACCTGGACCCCGGAGGCCGAGGCACTGATCTGGGTCAGCCCGAAGTATTCGCCGACCGTGCCGGTGACCTGGACGTGGTCGCCCACGGCAACCTTGGCCACGCCGCCTGAGGAGAAGACGAAGATTCCCGAGCTGCCCTCGGGGGAAACCTCGGCGCCGCTGCCGGCGGTCTGGACGTAGAAGCCGCGGATGCCTCCCTCGGCGTAGGCGCCGGTGACCACGGCGCGAACCGTCACCTGCTGTCCGGCCATTGGACTTGCGGAACCCGTTCCTTGGATTGCTTCGATGGATGTTGGCTGGTTATCGGCCGCCGTGGCCGGAGCCATGGTCCCCATCGCCATCGAGGCCGCCAAGGTCGCGGTGGCCAACGCAATTGTTGCGCGGTTCTTCATGGATTTCCCCTAGCTCGTTGTTTTCGCCGTGGCGCTGTGGCGCACGGTGTGTAGCCCGAACAGATTTGATCATCCGCGCGTGAACCGGGCATGAACGGGGCCTGAACCCCGCCGTCCCCTCCGCAGGATGGCCATTGAACCATCAAAGTCCAAGATGTGCTTCACGTCTAGGTGTTTGGTCCCCGGAGTGGGGGAAAACGGAGGCAGGCATCCTCGTGCCCAGGAATTCCATGCCCGGACGACAAGCACCGTGCGTTCCGCCGCTTTCCCTCCGATGCCGGGCCGGGTGCATGGCGTGGAGCCCCGGCAAAGAAAAATGTCCCCCCGGGCGGCTCTTGCGAACCGTTCGAGGGGACATCATTCGGGCCTTGGCTGTTATTGCTTGCCGGCGGCCAGGTACAACTCGATGGCCTTGCGCATGGATTCGCGGGCCCGGCGCCGGTCCCCGGCCGCGTCGTAGGCCAAAGCCAGGCGGTGCCAGGACTTCCACGACCCGGGGCTTGCCTCGACCTCTTCCTTGTACTGCACGAAGTCTTCGTCGGCCGCGGCCTTGACGATGCGACCCGAGGGCGTGCGGGGCAGGTTGTCCTCGGGCAGCAGGCCCTCGGAGGCCAGGATCGAGGCCATCTTTWGGGTGCGTGAACCGAAGAGCACCTCGCGGATCAGGATCCACACCCCGACCAGCGGGATGACCAGGGCGGCAACGCCGATGACCTTGGCGATCGGCTCCTCGGCGGTGATGAAGCGGACCGCCGAACCGAAGGCGGCGACCAGGTAGAAYACGAAGAGCAGCAGGATGGCGCCGACCCAGAACTTTGTTTTCATGCGCGCTTAGCGTCCCAACTCGAGGTAGCCGTCAAGGCCGTAGGTGAGCCCCGGGCGCGAGGCCACGGTGCGCAGGCCCAGCAGCACGCCGGGCATGAAGGAGGCGCGGTCGTAGGAGTCGTGGCGCAGCGTGAGCTGCTCGCCTTCCCCGCCGAGCAGGACTTCCTGGTGGGCGACCAGGCCGCGCAGGCGCACCGAGTGCACGTGGATCCCGTCGACCACCGCGCCGCGGGCGCCGTCTAACTGGGTCTCGGTGGCGTCCGGGCCCGCCAGCATGCCGGCTGCTGCGCGCTCTGCGGCAATCAACTCGGCGGTGCGCACGGCGGTGCCCGAGGGGGCGTCGACCTTGTTGGGGTGGTGCAGTTCGATGATTTCCACCGATTCGAAGTAGCGTGCCGCGGTGGCGGCGAAGGCCGAAGCCAGCACCGAGCCCAGGGCGAAGTTCGGGGCGATGAGCACACCGGTTTCGGTGTGGTCGGCCAGCAGCGAGGTGAGGGATTCGCGCTTGGCGTCGTCCCATCCGGTGGTGCCGACCACCGCGTGGATACCGTGTTCAACGGCGAAGCGCACGTTGGCCTCGGTGCTTGCCGGGACGGACAGGTCCACCACGTGTGTGGCCCCGGCTTCCAGGATGGTTTGCAGGGAATCCCCGCGGCCCAGCGCGGCCACCAATTCCATGTCCGTGGCCGCATTGACGGCCTTGACGGCCTCGGCTCCCATTCGTCCCGCTGCGCCAATCACGGCGACTTTCAGTGGTGCACTCATGGGTTCAAGCCTATCGGGAATTTTCGTTGGCTCTGCGTCGGTGACAGCTTCCTATCCAGTCGGCATGGTGGGATGCCTTACTTTCACGATGGCGGCTGGATGGACATCGCAGCGCACGATTCAGCCCCGCTGGACATGACTACGGGTTCATCCCTGAAAGGATTTCGCTCAAGCTCGATGTGTTCGGCCAAAGCTTGATTGGGGTGCACGTGCGTCTGAACCATTTCGGTGAGGTGTGCAGCAGAGTGTGGAAAGGTGCCGCCGGCGGTGAGGCCTTGTGTTCGGAATAATCCAATCACATTTCACTCTCCCCGAGATCCGAGAGGTTCACCACTTCCATTCAGGGCGACATTCCACGGATAATCTGCACCGCAAACGAGAACGAAATATAGCCAGAAGAACTAGGCTATTTCTTCTTGCGGAATGCCTCGGCCGCCTTCAACGCTTCTTCAGCAACGATCTCATAGTTGTCGCGGCCCTGCGTCAGTGTCATGGACTCCTCACCGAACTTTTCGTAGGCAAAGTCAACTAGCCGATCGGGTTCCTGAATGCCCAGCGCATTAATGATGTGGCCCAGATCAGCAATGTCCTTCGGCCGTTCCGCCGCTACCTTCATTGCGGCTAGCGTTGGGAGGTCTGCCAGCTGAATGGCCGCGGAGGTGCCTTCCGGTCCAGCCATCCATGTCGCGTTCTCCGGGAGAAAGGCCATGGCTCGGGAATTGATCCAATCCGGGGGCAACGAATACTCGACGGCCATCTCCCGAGCCACTTGCTCAACTGCAGCCGCGCTCGCGTAACGCGCGTCTATATCCCCAGTGGCCCGCTCGATCAGCCCATGAAGCAGCAAAGCAGCTCCACCGACAATTTGGATGTTCAACGCTACGCCGCGGGCATTCAATCGTACTTCTAAATCCGCCAGGAGCCTGACGATATCCTCACGCCGAAAGCTTCCCGAACTCATGCGGTAACCAGATCCCTTTCACGGATCCAGACGTTCAGGGCTTCCATTTCTGGTGGCGTTTCCCTCCGAATCAGGTCCTTCATTCGGTCGCCCACCGGATACAGCTTTTCGGACAAGAAAACGGGGTCCCTTGAAGGTCGGATACTACGCGTCCACCCTGGTGATGGGGTTCCAGTCTTTCGGGAAAGCCAACGGGTGATGGCACCGAGCGCGGTCAGATACTCCGGGTCCTTGATGCATGGAGCTGTGAAGATGAGGGCACGCTGCGCCTTGATCGAAGCGCTGGCGTACTCGCCGATCAGGCGTAAAGCGAATTCATGGTCTCCCTCTTCAAGCGTCTTCTCAAACTCCTGTGCGAACCCTTCCCCCTGAGTATCCTTCGATGTGGTTCCTGGTGCGTCGAAGCCAAGCTCCCCCATGGCGCGGAGGGTGAGCCCGAGCGAAGCGTTGTCTTTCCCTGCTTCCAGCTCGACGATGAATTTACGGGACGCACCAATGGCATCTGCCAGTGCCTGCTGCGTGTACCCGAGCAACTTGCGTCGATCGCGAATCTTGCCACCCAGGGCATCTGCCGCAAAACTATTCATGCTCATAATACTATTATGACACCGATCGGTTACATCATCTAGTGGGCGGCCTCTCGGCTGACGAAAATACCGGGCACGATTACCTTGTATTGGCACGTGCGCGACAGCGCTGCTACGTGCCACCACCTCGAATTTAGGGGAACAACGTGGGCAGCAAAAAGCCGCCGGAATACAGTGCTTCCGGCGGCCCATCGGTGGTTCTAACTGGCGTCGATGACGTACCAGCAGCGATCCTCGCGGTTCCAGCCCACCGAGGCATCACGCAATTTGCGCAAGGACTTCAGGACGTCGCGGTTGATGGCCGGGTGCCCGTTTTCGTGGGTGTAGACCCACTCGTCGCCGAAGGCCTCCGCAATGCGTGGCACGAGGGCTTCCTGGTGGACGGTCTTCTCTTCGTGGATCGCATCAAGGATCCACTGGGCAATTTCTGGTGCATTGGTCATCTACTCAGGATACGGGTGCACTGGACGCACCACACAACGCGCCCTTCCTGGGAATCGTCTTCACCACCCGCGCATTCCAGGAACGCTCCGGGCGTGTCAGGGGGCAGGCGGCAGGCGGGTACCGATGCCGGGCGATATGTTGGATCGCTTTTGCCGGTGGCCAAGCTGCTTGCCGGCCCGCAAGGCTTAGGCGCTGCCCACCCATTCGACCTCGCCGTCGGCGAAGAACTGTTCTTTCCACACCGGCACGTGGGCCTTGACGATTTCCACCAGGTCGCGGCAGGCCTCGAATGCTTCGCCGCGGTGGGCCGAGGCCGCCGCGGCCACCAGTGCCGAGTCGCCGATATGAAGCTCGCCGACGCGGTGCGCTGCCCAGAGCCGGGTGCCGGGGTGACGGGCGGCGACCTCGGCCACCAGTTCGGCCATGCGCGCCGGGGCGCTGGGGTGCGCACTGTAGGTCAGCCGCAGCACCTCGCGCCCGGAGTCGTGGTTGCGCACGATCCCGCCGAAGCTCACCACCGCGCCGGTGTGCGCGGATTCCACTGCGTCCCAGGCGGTGGCCGAATCGATCGGGGCGTTGCTGATCCCTGCGAAGACGACCTCGCCCGGAACCGGGGTGCTGCTAGTGGTGGGCATGGCTTCCCTCGAGCTGGTCGCAGATGTGGGTCAGGACCGGGGCGAGCACGGAGAGCCCGTCCATGACCCCGGACGGGGATCCGGGCAGGTTCACGATGAAGGTCTCCCCCGCGATGCCCGCGTGCCCGCGGCTGAGCGAAGCCATCGGGGTCTTCTGCAGCCCGGCGGCGCGCAGCGCCTCCATGATTCCGGGCACGGTGCGGTCCAGCAGCGGCTCGGTCTGTTCCGGGGTCACGTCGTCGGCGCTCAGCCCGGTGCCGCCGGAGGTGATGATGACGCTGGGCTTGGCCATCAGCAGGCCCTGCAGCGCTGCACCCACGGCCGGGCCGTCGGGCACGATGACCGCGGGGATGACGTCGAAGTTCTGTTCCTGCAGCCAGTCGGCGATGATCGGGGCGCTGGCATCCTCGTAGATGCCCAGTGCGGCACGGGTGGACGAGATCAAGATGGCAGCCTTGCGAGGGGCTCCCAGTGGTTCACAGGCGCTCATGCGCGTATTTCTCCTTCGGGGTTTTCTTGCAGTTGCGGGGAGATGTCCCAGGAACCGGACTTGCCGCCGGACTTGGACAGCACCCGCATGTCGGTGATGCTTGCGTGCTTGTCGACGGCCTTGATCATGTCATACAAGGCCAGGGCGGCGGTGGACACGGCGGTCAGCGCCTCCATTTCCACCCCGGTGACCCCGCGGGTCCTCACGGTGGCCAGGATGCGCACGCGGTCCACGGCGTCGAGCTCGAAGTCGACGACGACCTTGGAGATCGGCAGCGGGTGGCACAGCGGGATCAGCTCGGAGGTCTTCTTGGCCCCCATGATGCCGGCGATGCGGGCCACGGCGAGCGCGTCGCCCTTGGGCATCCCCGAGGAAGCAACCAGCGCCATGACCTCCTCGGTGGTGTGCACATAGGCCTCGGCGGTGGCCTGGCGGCTGGTTTCTGCCTTCTCGCTGACATCGACCATGTGGGCGCTGCCGTCTGCGCGCACGTGCGAGAGCTTGGCCGGTTCGGACCCGGGTGCCGGTGTGGTGTCGGGGCTCATGAGCCATCTCCAATGATCAATACCTGCACCGGGCTTCCGGCGGGCAGGACGGTGGTGTCCTCATCGATGAGGATGAACGAGTTGCTGCCGGCCAAAGCGGCAAGCAGGTGCGAGGAGGCCCCGCCCAACGGGGTGAAGACGCCCCCGGCATAACTGCCGCGGCGGACCTGGACCTTGTTGGGCATCGAGGCCACGTCTTCGGTGAGCGTGGCCAGCAGTTGCAGGCGTGCGGGCAGCCCCAGGATCTCGGCGAGCGCGGGGCGCAGGAACATCTCGTAGCTGACATACGCGCTGACCGGGTTGCCGGGGAACGCAATGAATGCCACGGGTGCGTTCCCGGGCAACGCCATGATCCCCGCTCCCTGCGGCCCTCCCGGTTGCATGGCCACCGAACCGAATTCGATGCCGTGGTTGATGAGCACTTCCTTGACCACGTCAAAGGCGCCCTGGGAGATCCCCCCGCTGCTGAGTACCAACCGGTAGGCGCGCTCGCCGGCTTCCAGCGCCTGGCCCAATGAGGCCATGAAGCTTTCGGGGGAATCGTCAAGCACTCCCACGGTGGTCACGGCGCATCCGGCGGATTCCAGCGCGGCGGCCAGCATCGTGGTGTTGGCGTCGTGGATCTGCCCGGGGGCAAGCTCCCCACCCGGTGCCACCAGTTCGTCCCCGGTGGACAGTAGCAGCACCGCCGGGCGCCGGAACACCGAAACCTCGCCGATGCCCAGGCCCGCGAGCAGGCCCAGGGAGGTGGGCCCCAGCCGGGTGCCGGCGGCGAGCACCGGGTCCCCGGCGGCGATGTCGCTGCCGGTGGTGCGGATGTAGCTGCCGGGCTCGGCGATCGCCGGCAACCGGACGCGGAAGCCGGAGGCGGTCTCGGCCTCGCCGGGGAACCTGTCGGGTTCGGCCGCCTCGATGGGGATTACGGTGTTGGCTCCGGCTGGGACGGGGGCACCGGTCATGATCGGCGCCGCGGTGCCGGGTTCCAGCGCCGGTGCCGCAATGCCTGCGGCAATGGGTGCCACCACGCGCAGCGGCTCGGGCCCAAGGTCCGCGGTGTTCACCGCGTACCCGTCCATCTGCGAGTTGTCCCAGGGCGGCAGCGAGCGCGGGGCCGTGACCGGTGTGGCCAACGTCCGGCCCAGGGCACGGTCCAGGCCAAGGGTCTCGGTGCCCGGGTCACCGAGGGCCTTGTCGACAAGATCCTTGATGCCTGCCCGGTGCTCGGCGACACTGCGGCGGAAGGGTGAGGTCATGGCATCCATCCTAGGCCGCAACCGGAGGCACGGGCCCGCCGACTCCCTGCGAAGATGCCCGGGCGGGAGCTACTTGGCGGTCACCGGAGGTTCCTTCAGGCACCGGTATCGCACCACTATGACCCCCGTGCCAAAGCTTCGCGGTGCTTCCACCATCTCGAAGCGGCTGGCTTCCACCCCGTTGGGGAAAAGCTTCTTTCCCGTGCCCAATACCACCGGATACACCCACAGGTTCAGCTGGTCCACCAGCCTCGCCTTGAACAGCGACTGCAACAGGTCCGCGCTTCCCCAGGTGTGGATCTGCCGGTGGGCAGCCAGCAGGGCCGGCAGTGCTGCGGCGGCATCCACAAGTTGGGTGGTGTTCGCCCACGTGAGCTCCGGGGTGCCGCGGGAAGCCAGGTACTTAGGCACCGCATCGAAGGCGACCCCGATCTCGTCGGTCTTCCCCGGCCAATAGCCGGCAAAAATCTCATAGGTGGTCCTTCCCAGCAGCAGGGCATCGGATTCCTGCACATCGGCAATGATCTGCGTGCCGGCCTCTGCCGTCCGGTAGGGGCTTTCCCATCCCGGGTATTCGAATCCCCTGTCCTGGTCGCTTGGACCGCCGTTGGCCTGGATCACCCCGTCCATCGTGATGTGCATGTTTACGTGCAGCTCACCCATGACGCGCTTCTTCCCACTCGTTGGATTCGCCGGCCACCTATGCGCCGGCCGTTTGATGCAGCAAGTGTAGGCCCCATCCCGATTGCAGGAAACGGTCCGCCAGCTGCTGGTACGAGGCGAAGGATCGCGTCAGGGAGTGGCGTAGCGGGCGGCGATCGTTCGGGCGGCTTCCACGACGACCCGCGCCTGCTCATCGTCAGTGATCGACCAGGTGCCGTGCACGAGGCGGGGCCAGAAGACCGAGGATGCAATCATCCCGAGGAACTGCGCGGAGGCCATCTCCGGGTCATCGATCTCGGCCACCCCTGCTGCCTGCGCATCGCGGAGGTAGCGCCCCAACGCCGTGAGCACGGGCAGCGTGCCGAAGTCGAAGGTGCGCTCCCGGAGCTCGGGGAACTTGGGCGATTCGGCGATCACGGTTCGCATCAGCGCTGCCATCTCAGGCCGCGTCAGCAGCTCTGCATACGCGCGACCGAGCACCGCCAGCCCCTCCTCGAAGTCTTCGGTCGGGACGTCGAGGGGCTCCGAAGCAGGAGACCCTCCGGCAGCGAGCACCGCGGCCTCGAACAGTGCTTCCTTGGTCGGGAACTGCTTGAAGAGAGTTGCCCGGGACACGCCCGCCTGCTCGGCGACTCGCGCCAGCGGCGTGCGATCGTAGCCGTTCTCCAGGAACAGCTGCGTCGCCGCGACGAGGATCGCGTCGCGATTTGTTGCGGCTATCTCACGATGGTAGGAGGAGCGTCCGCGTGTCATCTCACCAGTATTCCATAAAGGTGAGTCCATTGACTTGCCTCTTGCGAGGTGGTTACCGTGATAAGTACGAGTCAACTGACTCGTCTCTCTGACAAGGAGCACACCATGGCCACAGTGATCGTCCACGCAACCATCACCCTTGACGGATTCCTGGCAGACCAGGGAGGAGGAGTGGACTGGATGTTCGGCAGGCCCTCTGCTCCGGAAGACAATGCCGTCGTCGAGAACGTCATGGGCAAGATCAAGGCAATCGTCGGCGGAGCGAACAAGACCCGGACCATCGAGGACGGCGAGATCCCCTATGGCGGCATGCTGCAGGTGCCGGTCTTCCTCATGACGCACAGCGTTCATGACCCGATCGAGCGCGACGGCATCACGTACACCTTCGTGGTCGACGACATCGCCGAAGCCGTCGAGAGAGCCTCGCAGGCCGCCGGCGACGGGTGGGTCAGCCTGCTCGGCGGAAGCATCTCGCGCCAGTGCCTGCGCCTCGGGCTCGTCGACGAGCTGCACCTCGACGTGGCACCGGTGCTGCTGGGCGACGGCATCTCGCTGTTCGCAGGCCTGGGGCAACGCATCGAGCTGGAGCGTCTTGAGACCTCCGCATACGCGAGCGAGACCCACCTTCGCTTTCGAGTAATCAAATAACGCTGCGACGACCTCAGCCGTCGGTCACACGTTGAACGGATTCCACCGTGTTCCGGCACTCGTGGCCGGCCAGAACCCGGGCTCTGCCAAGGCGACGGCGAAGAACGCAGCAGCACTATTGCAGGAACGAGCTGGTGCGGTGGCCTGAATCGTGCCACGCCTAAAGCATGGCTGAACGCGTAGCAGAGACGCCACTGCACATTCACCTGGATGCCATGCTGGCCCCGACGGTCATCGGCCAGTCGCTCCAACCGGTTCCCTGGCCAAATCCGCAGGTCCTCGACATCCTTCATTGCATGGATCAGCTCGAGCTTCCGCAGGGTCGCCCGCTGCACCCCTCGGTCGATGCGCTTGACGTACTGCTCATGCCAGCTGCGCTCGGTGGCCTTTCTAGCCGAATGATCTGCCCACGCGACGAGTTTCGATACGTAGAGCACGACTGCCCGCAGAACGCCCTACGCCCGCGTTCGTGGCGCAGCGCGACCTTGCTGGCAATGGGCGGGGTGCCCGGCTGGGGCTACTGCTCCCCGGCCATCGCGCGCAGAGCGGCGAGGTGCCCGTCGAAGGCACGGCGACCCAGTGGGGTGAGCTTGATGGTGGTGATCTGGCGTGAGTCCGAGCGCTCGGGCGAGGACTGCTTACTGCTGCTGAGGTAGCCTAGCTCGACGAGGTTCCGAACAGTCTTCGAGAGGTTCGCCTCGCTGAGTTCGAGCGTCGCCGCGATCGCCGAGAACTCGGCTCCAGCGAGTGGACGCAGCATCGCACACAGGCGTAGCCGAGTCGGCGCATGGATCATCTCGTCAAAGCAGGGTTCAGTGCGCACAGCGGCTCCCATGGATAGTCCACGCGCAAATGCTGCGGATGTTGCACGTCGGGACGCTGCCCGTCGAGGACAAGCCGGATACTCGCGCTGCCATGACGGCATCCCCCTCATCTCGCACGACGCACCTCTGCCGCGTAGATGCGATCGTAAGCCATGACACCGAGAGCTGTGTAAATGCCTGCAATTGCGGCGGCGACGAGAATCCAACCGCGCAAGCCCATGACCGCGAGCATCACACTGGCCCAAAGCGAGACTACGTGCAGGAAGACGATCCCGATCAGCAAGGCGCGGCCGCGCGGTCCGGCAGGACGGGAAATGCTGAGGCCGCTGCGTCTGCGGAAGAACACTTCAACGCCAACGGAGACCAACGTGCTTGCCAAGAAGAACAGCCACGCCCACTGGAAACCGGCAGCGGGACCCACAACCAGCAGCGCCGCAGCAAACCCTTGCGCTGGAGCGCCCCACCAGGTTTCAGCCGACATCCGATCCCCGACACGCCCGCGATCGTTCCCGATGGCATCGAGCGCATCCCGCGCGGACGCATGTCCACGCTGATCCTCAAAGTAACTTTCCATGTGGTTGAGTAAATCACTTGACGGGTGGTTAAGCAACCCTGGGTGGCCGCTGGGCCGCCGCCCCCAGTCCGGGCCAACCCGCGCGGACCTTGGTTCGAAGAGCCCGATCTGCCACCGGTGTCCTGATGCAGAACGGTCACCGATGCCCGGAGAGGGCAAACAGCGGACAGAAGCCCGCTGTTGACAGCGCGCGCCCAGACCGAAAAAATGCGGCGGTCCACACATCGCCGACCGGAGCGGTCGACGAGACGTTGGAACGAGAACCTGGATTCCACCCGGTTCCGTTTCAACGTCCACTCAGCTTCAGCTCCGTTGCTTGACCTACCTAACCGCAGGAGAGCCGGCCCTGCACGCGAGTGGGGTCCATGCACCCTCGTCGTCAATCGGGACGACGGCCCGCACACCCGCGAGGCGAAGGAGCAACCTTCAGCCCGACGGCGTGACATCTCCCCGGGGATCGAAGAGATCGTCGATCCGACACCCAAAAACCTCGGCCAGGCGGAAGGCCAGCGGCAGGGACGGGTCGAACCGTCCGCGCTCGATGGAGATCACCGTTTGCCGGGAGACGCCGAGCTCATCGGCGAGGCGCTGTTGCGACCAGCCACGCTCCTGCCGGCGTTCGGGAAGGGAGTTTTTCACCCTTAGCCCCGCTTCTTAGCCATGAGGTAGCGCACGAAGGTGCTGAAGAAGCCGACCACGATGACCCCGATGAGCGCCCAGAGCACGTCGAGCTCGAACCCGGTGATGGAGAGGATCGCCAGGACCAAGCCGGTGAGCATAATGGTGTCGCGGAAAGCGCCGGCCATGGCGGCGTCCAGCCATGTCGATTCGATCGATTCGTCCGGGTTGCCGATTGCTCCCCGCAAGCTCGTCCGGTCGACGACGAGCGCCCAGACCAGGCCCACGAGCCCCCAGGACATCACCAGGGCGAACACCCCGGCAACCGGCAGGGCGTGCTCGCCACTGGCCACACCTGTCCAGAGGGTGATGGCACCGACGCCAATGGCCAGCAGCAGCCCGATCGGAATGGCGACGGCCATGGCGGGAAGTCGGCCGTCGGCGAAGCGGGTGCGGCCCCAACGTGTGCGGTTGTCGGTTCTGGTTTCACTGCTCATGGACACTCCTCATGTAAAGCGTGCTTGACTTGTAAAACAAGCTTGACATGTAAAGCTTGTTTTACGCAAGCCCTCGGCCACGAAGCAGGAAGCCGGAAGCCGGAAGCAAGGAGCGTGACTCGACGTTCAGTCAGTCGCATGGACGGCCGCCCCGCAACATGAGCCTGCAGCTCAGCGCATGGTCCCACCGCGTTCCGCGGGCACCGATGAACGTACCCGCGGGCAGTGTCAACAGGTCACCGGCGACCTTCTTGACGGCGGACCCGGGGAACCGCGTGGAACTAGGTGAGCCGCTCCCCGCGGCGTCCGCCAGAACCGATGCCACCAACCCTTCCCCGGCCCTCGCCCCCGTGCCTACCATGGGGCCATCACGGTTGGCGTCAACCGGGCGCACCGCTGAAAAGCAGGAGAAGGGCCATGACGGTTCAATCTGTCCTGTCCGAATCGGACAAACTCGATCTATTGCGCATGATGGTGCTGATCCGCACCTTCGAGGAAGCAATCTTGCGCGAATACCATGCCGACAAGTCCCCGGGCTTCGACATCGGGGCCGGGCTGGTGCCCGGCGAAATGCACCTGGCCGCCGGCCAGGAACCGGTGGCGGCGGGGATCGGCGCGCACCTGTCCCAAGGTGACGCCATGACGGCAACCCACCGCCCGCACCACCTGGCCATCGCGCACGGGGTCGATATGCGCAAGATGGCTGCGGAGATCTTTGGACGGGAGACCGGGCTGGGCCGGGGCCGCGGCGGGCACATGCACCTCTTTGATCCCGAGGCCCATTTCTCCTGCTCCGGGATCGTCGCCGAGGGGCTGCCTCCGGCACTCGGACAGGCCTTTGCCTTCCAACGCGCCGGAACCGACCGGGTTGCGGTCGCCGTGGCCGGGGAAGGCGCGGCGAACCAGGGCGCGTTCCACGAGGCGCTGAACCTCGCCGCGCTGTGGAAGTTGCCGGTCGTCTTCGTCATCGAGGACAACGACTGGGGAATCTCGGTCCCGCGCTCGACTTCGACCTCGGTGCTGTCCAATGCGGACCGCGCCGCGGGCTATGCAATGCCTGGAATCCGCATCGAAGACAACGCCGTCGAGGATGTCTGGGCAGCGGCCGGCGAAGCGGTCCGCCGGGCCCGGGCCGGCGAGGGCCCCAGCCTGATCGAGGTGCACACCCTGCGCCTGTGGGGCCACTTCGAGGGCGATGCCCAGGGCTACCGCGGCGACCTCGAGGGCGTGCCGGGACGGGACCCGATCCCCACCTACCAAAAGCACCTCTCCGACGCCGGGATCCTCGACGACGCCGCATTCACCAACATGGGGGAAACGGCCTCCGCCACGGTCGAGGACGCAATCGCCTTCGCTAAGTCCTCTCCCCTGCCCGATCCCGCCGATGCCTTGAAGTACGTATTCACCGAAGGAGCAAGGTCATGAGCACCGCGCCCACAACACAAATTCAGCTGCCGCTCGAGCCCGAAGCGGGCCGCCGCAAGCTCTCCACCGCAAAGGCCATGGTCGAGGCCATCACCCAGCAAATGCACATCGACGAGAAGGTCTTCGTGATGGGCGAGGACGTCGGCGCCTACGGCGGCATCTTCTCCTCGACCACCGGGCTGCTCGACGAATTCGGCCCCGAACGCGTGATCGACACCCCGATTTCCGAAACCGCCTTCATCGGCCTGGGCATCGGTGCCGCGGTCGAGGGGATGCGGCCGGTGGTCGAGTTGATGTTCGCCGATTTCTTCGGGGTCTGCATGGACCAGATCTACAACCACATGGCCAAGATCCACTACGAGTCCGGCGGCAACGTGAGGGTGCCGATGGTGCTGATGTCCGCGGCCGGCGGCGGATACTCCGACGGGGCCCAGCACTCCCAATGCCTCTGGGGGACCTTCGCCCACCTGCCCGGCATGAAGGTCGTCGTCCCGTCCAATCCCTACGACGCCAAGGGACTGATGACCGCCGCCATCCGCTCGGACGACCCGGTCATCTACCTGTTCCACAAGGGGATCATGGGACTGGGATGGATGAAGAAGAACCCGCGGTCGATCGGCGCGGTGCCCACCGATGCCTACGAGGTGCCGATCGGCAAGGCCCGGGTGGCCCGGGAGGGAAACGACGTGAGCATCGTGACGCTTTCCCTGTCGGTCCACCATTCCTTGGACGTCGCCGAGAAGCTCGCCGGCGAGGGCATCGACGTGGAGGTCATCGACCTGCGCTCCGTGGTGCCGCTGGACCGGGCGGCGATCGTCGCCTCCGTTTCCAAGACGCGGCGGCTGATCGTGGTGGACGAGGACTACCAGTCCTTCGGGCTCAGCGGAGAGGTCATCGCCACGGTCGCCGAGGCGCTGCCCGGCGGACTCAATCACGTCTCGCGCGTCGCGGTCCCCGATGTCCCGATCCCCTATGCCAGGGACCTGGAATACTCGGTGCTGCCGACCCCGGCACGCATCGAGGCGGCTGTGCGCCAGGCGGTGGCGGGATGAGCCAGATCCTGTTCCCCGTGATGACCGAGGATGCCGAGGCCAAGGGCGTCGTGGTCACCTGGTTCTTCGAGGACGGCGAGCAGGTGGAGGTCGGCGACCTGATCGCGGAGATTGCCATGGACAAGGTGGACAGGGAAATCAAGGCCGAAGACGCCGGAGTGCTCAGGGTGCTGGTACCCGAGGAGGAAGCGGTCATGCAGGGCGCGGTGATCGGAAGGATCGAATAACCCTGGCGTTGTCCGCAGGACCCGCCCGAGGGGCAGCCACCCGATGCTGGTTGCCCCGCGGGCAGGCCTCACGGGACTATGAGACCCCCGGCGGCCCAGGGATTTCCACCGGGGAGAATTTCGGTCGCTCTTCCACCGCGGGTCGCCCCCTACGGCCCGGAATTCCGAGCCGGCCAGACCCCTTGCGGGAGGGTGCGACAGAATCAATGGCAAGAAGTCGCACCTCACGGGTTCCCCTTGGAAGGGGCGAAACATGGAAGTAGGCAGGTGGCAGCGGTTCTGATTTTTCCACGCAGCGCCATGCCGGGTAGTCGATGGCCTGACAATTACTCAATTTTCGTTAGAATTGGCTGGTTCACGCCCGCATACGCCTGATTGAGTCCATGAGCCGCAAAGCCACACCGACCACCCGTTCCGGCAACAAACCGAATTTCGGCCTCCCCTGGATATCCATCCTTCTCGGGGCTGCCACCGTGGTTTTCGGCACCACCGGGCTCGTGAACATCGCCACCCAACCGGATTCCGAGGTCCGGATCGTCATTGAGGGCCAGCAGCCGTGGAACATCTCCCGGGAAACGGTCGAAGCCGCACTGGACAGACCCGTCGCTTCCTGGCAACCGCTCACCCTCACGGTCACCGACCGGACGCTGAACTTCGAAGAACAGCAGGGAAACCTCGCCCCGGGCACCGATATCCTGCTGAGCACCAAGCTCCCGAAAGCCGCAAAGATCGATAACTACGACGGCTCGATCAGGCGAGCCCAGGCCCGCGACAAGGTGGCAATCCGCCCCTTCTTCGACGATCCGGCCCAAAACCTCGCCGTCGGCCAGGATATCCACGACGCATACCAGGCCAATGTCGGAATCGGCCACGGGCCACTGGCGGTCATCGCCGCGGCTCAAGAAGCATCCCTGCACCTCGACCACGGGTCTCCGCCTTCGCCCTGGCCCTGGATCATGGCCACCGCACTGGGCCTGGCGCTGACGGCGTTCGCCCTCTCCAAGGCACAACGCCGCCGTTCCCGCTGGGGAGCCCGCTTCCGCCGGCTCACCGCCGCGCAGCGCCAACTTGCAGGCGTGGTCCTCGAGCTCGAAGCCCTCGAGGTCACCTACCTCGCCACCGACCCGGAGCAACGCCCCCGCGGGTTCACTGCCGCTTGGACCAAGGTGCGCAATGCGTCGCTGGACTTGGCGCGCACCGAGGAAAAGGTCGTCGCAGCGGTGCATGCGCGCGGCAGCGGCATGACACCGGAAACCGCCCGAAAGCTCGAAAGTTTCGAATCCCGGGTGTCGCAATTGGCCGCATCGGCCGACGCCGTGATGGGTGCCGGTGCCGTCATTGGACGCTTCCGCGGCGGCGAAAACACCTTCCAGCGACTGACCGCGCCGCTGGCATTCGCCACCAGGGAATTGTTGGCGCGCCTGCGCGCCGCCCCGGCCGGCGCCATCGAAACGCGGGCCATCACCGACCTTGAATCCGCATTGGACGCCCTGCTTGAGGCAAGCACCGGCAAGACGGGCGGGTCCGAACATGCCGTGCGCACCTGGGACCGGGCGGAGCGTGCGCTCAAGCGCCAGGCGCATGGGCTCTCCCGGAAGTTGGGCCGCCCGCGGAGGTTGCGCCGCATGCTTCCGCGACGCCCTTCGGCGGCCCCGAGGCCCGCCGAAGACCTGAGCGTGTTGCGTACGAGCCTGGGCTTGACCCCCCAGGGTTCGCAGCTATCCCTGAATGCGGTGGACGAGGTGAATGCCATGGCCCGCGAAGCGTTCGGCAGCCTCCCCGAATTCTATTACGCAGCGGAACCGGCACGCCGCAAGACCCCGTTGCATCCCTCACTCCGCACGGGCATCCGCCGGGGCACCAAGGTGCTCGCCGGAATCGCCCTGGTGCTGGCCTCGGCCGTGCAAAGCTCGATGGTCATCATCACTATCGAAGACGTTGCCGAAGCCGTGCCGACCGGAAACCGGCCATTGCAGGCATTGAGCTTTGAGCCCGACGACAGCAAGTTCGACGTGGAAGAAATCCGCCGCGGCCTCCCGGTCGATTTCACCGAAGACCTCGAGGTGACGGTGGTTGCCCGGGATGCTGAGGATGAGCTGCAGCTCACCCTGGACCCCGAGGTCCGAGCGAAGATTTACGACCCCTCCGACCCTTTCGCGCATACCCGCTTCGACCCCAAGCTGCTGGTGGAATCCATGTGGACGATCAAGGCCCAATACCCCCACCTGGTTGACGAGGGCAGCGGGGAACTGCTCCCCGGACAGGTGGTGCTGCCCGTGTGGTTCTTCGATGATGGGTCCACCACGGCGCCCGCCTGGCTGACCTCGGCGGTCGCAACCGGAGAAACCTCCGCGCTGAGCAGATTCGACTGGAATACCAACCGTTTCGCCCCCGATATGTCACCCGAGGTGACGGTATCCAACTCCCTGGATAGCCTGGCAAGGGTTCTGCCGCTGAACGACCGACGGGAGCTGGACTCCAACTTGGATCCCCTGTTCTGGTTACTGCTCCCGACCAATGGGCTTGTCCTGGTCATCGGTTACCAGGTGCTTCGCTACGGCGGCAGCATGTCCATGCGCCTGGGCCGCTTCGGCAAGGGCGCTGCCAGGTTGCGCACCGTACGCCAGGAACTTGAGGCGCTGACCCTGGGGTTGGACGATTCGCGGCTCAACGCGGTGTTCATGTTCGATCGCGGGTCGGTCCCGCTGGCGGCCGCCAGCGACCAAAGACTCTTCGAAAGTGCGCTGGCCGTGGCCTGGCGCATGGCCGAGGAACTCGCCGCCCGTCCGCTGGCCCAGCGCTTCGGTTCGGATTACACGGCGCAGGTCCACCGGCTCGAATACCTGGTCTCGGTGCTCTCCGTGCGCGATGCCGATGTTGCGGGGCGCGCACGGGCCCTGCTCGGAGCCATGCGCGGGGCCATGCGCGGGGCCTGATTGCCGGAATGCCGAATAGCCGCCGGCAGGCGCATCCCCAGGCCTGTCGACATGGGTCGGTGTCCGCCAAGGGCCAAGCCTCAAAGGGCCAAAAGCCCGTCCCCGTGGACTACGCTCGATATATGGCGACGAACACTCAGACACCCCGGACCACCGTCAGCCTGCCCATGCCCACCATCCTGACCCCGGCCCCGGCGGATGCCCCCGGGCTCAGCGACAAGTTCGGCCGGCAGGCCACCGACCTGCGCATCTCGCTGATCGACAAATGCAACC
The DNA here is from genome assembly GCF_001863355.1 of Arthrobacter sp. UCD-GKA. Lineage (NCBI taxonomy): Bacteria > Bacillati > Actinomycetota > Actinomycetes > Micrococcales > Micrococcaceae > Arthrobacter > Arthrobacter sp. UCD-GKA. The sequence continues at coordinate 111,050 of NZ_MOLR01000009.1, forward strand.
TGCGCTGCACCTACTGCATGCCCGCCGACGGACTGGCCTGGCTGCCCAAATCCAAGCTGCTCACCCTCGAGGAAATTACCCGGATCGTGCGCATCGGCGTGCGCGACCTGGGAGTGCGCGAACTGCGCCTCACCGGAGGAGAGCCCCTGGTCCGCGTGGACCTGCCCCAGATCATCGCCGCGGTCCGCGCCGAACACCCCCAGTTGCCCGTCTCGCTGACCACCAACGGGGTCGGGCTGGCGCAGAAGGCCGCCGCTCTTAAAGAGGCCGGACTGACCCGCATCAACGTCTCCCTGGACACCCTGCATGCCGAGACCTTCGCCAAGCTCACCCGCCGCGACCACATCGACTCGGTGTTCGCCGGCATCGACGCCGCGCTGGCCGCGAACCTGGCCCCGGTGAAGATCAACGCGGTGCTGATGCGCGGGATCAACGACGAACAGGCCCCCGAGCTTTTGGCCTGGGCGCTGGAGCGCGGCCTGGAGCTGCGCTTCATCGAGCAGATGCCGCTGGATGCGGACCACGTGTGGCGCAAGGACAACATGGTCACCGCCGCGGATCTGCGCGCCTACCTGGAAACCCGCTTCCGGCTCTCCCCCGACACCAAGCCCCGCGACGGGGCCCCGGCCGAACGCTTCCTGGTCTCCACCCTTCAGGACCCGGAGACCATCCTGGGCGCGGTGGGCATCATCGCCTCGGTCTCCGAGCCGTTCTGCGCCGACTGCAAGCGCACCCGCATCACCGCCGAGGGCAAGGTCATGAGCTGCCTGTTCTCCAAGGAGGAAACCGACCTGTCCGCGCTGCTGCGCGACGGCTCGGACGACGCGGCACTCGCCGAACGCTGGCGCGCGGCGATGTGGGGCAAGCCCCGGGCCCACGGCATGGACCATGCCGGGCTCGGTTCGAAGGACTTTGTACAATCGGAGCGCTCGATGAGCGCCATTGGAGGATAAGTGCGCATTCGCTACTTCGCCGCCGCCGCACAGGCCGCCGGCATCACCGAGGAACGACTCGACCTGGTTGGGCTGCCCGAGGCCACCCTGGGCTCGGTGCTCGAGCACCTCGCCGCCCGCACCCCCGCGTCCGCCCCGGTGGCCGACGGGCCGCTGCTGCGACGCACCACCTCGCTGGGCACGGTGCTGGCCCGGTGCAGCTTCCTGGTCAACGGAACCAGCGAACAGGACAAGGACCGCGTGCTGCTCCCCGGCGACGAGCTGGACGTGCTCCCGCCCTTCGCCGGCGGATAGCAAGCCAATACACCGCGATGGAGGGGAACCCACCAGGGGTTCCCCTCCATCGTTGCTTGTGGGCAGTCCACATTCCGGATGTGGCGTTCCTACGGGACCGTGACGACTTGGGACTCGGCAGGCAAAACCGGAACACCGTCGGCACCCCGGAAGCGGATCGGCAGCCCCCTGGCCGACTGCCACTGGATCGAATCGGTGGCCTGCACGTGGACGTGTGGCTGGATGCTGTTCCCCGAGTTTCCGCACTCCCCCACCGGGTCGCCGGCCGCCACGCGGTCGCCCGCCCCGACGCGCAGGCTGCCCTCGCGCAGGTGGGCCAGCAGCACGAACGGACCGTGTTCCGAGGCGGCAACCACGACGTGGTTCCCGGCAATGGCAGCGGCCCCGCCCCGGGCCCTGCCCGCCTGGCCCAGCAGGTACCAGAGCCCCGCCGGGAGCGACCTGCGCGCAACGTGGTCGGGCTCGCCCTGGTGCGCAATGACCACTTCACCGGCAATCGGGGCAAGAACCGGGCGGCCGAACCCGGTGAAACGCTCCGGCGGCTCGGTCCCCAGCGCCGCCCGCAGCCCCCACGGTGCCGAGCGGCCGCCGGCATCGACGCCGATGAAGTCGATGGCATGGCTCGAGCCGAACAAACGGGTTCCGTGGCTGGGCACCCGGCGTGCGGGGCTGTTCCGCGCCATCCAGGATCCGTGAAACGGGTAGTGCAGCAGCAACGGTGAATCCATCTCAACGCCCCCGGTCAAATGCTGCGTGGCGTTTGCTGTTTGGTGCCTCAAGGGAGCCAAAAGCCGGAATGCTAGACGTCATGGGAACCGTTCCTTCGCTGTGGCGTGCCGTGGGTATGCCGGGGTCGTTCCGGGTCATCGTCCCCGGCGGCGCTTCGAATCGTCAAGGGTTTCCGCACCGCGCGGCACGGGGCAACTAACCTCCGCGGCGTCCCACCCAGAGCCCGTGCAGCAGCGGCAGCACCGATGCCACCATCAACACGTTGCCCAGCACCTCGTCGCCTGGTCGCAGGATCGCGCCGGCAACCAGCACTGCGGCGAACATCACCATCGAGGCGGTGCGCTGCCCGGCGCGTTCCAGCCGTGCCAACCGGCGTTCGAGGCGCGGGGTGGCCACCGCGAGCGACCCGTCCTCCATCCGAGCGAGCATCGAGTCCAGGCGCGTGGGCATCCCCAGGGCGATCCCCGCAATTTCAAGGGCCTGCTTGGCCACGTCGGAGGCAAGGTTGCCGCGTTCCTCGCGCAGCAATTGGGCGGCGTAGGGTTCCACCGAGTCCCACAGGTTGAACCCCGGATCCAGCGAGCTGCAGGCCCCCGAGGTCAGTGAGATGGCCCGGATGATCAGCAGGAAGTCCTCCGGCAGCTGGAACGGCAAGGTCCGGATCGTCTGCCCGAATTCATCGGCAAAGCCGCGGAACTCGCGCGGGTCCACCTCGCGCAGTTCGGCAAAGCCCATCCCGCCAAAGCGGGAGAAAAGCTGCGTCATCGCCCGTTCCAGCTCGGAGGTGTCGGCCGAGGGCAGCAGCACGCCGACCTGGCTGATCGCCTCCACCAGCCCCTTGCCGTCGCGGCCCGCGGCCGCGATCAACAGCTTGCGCAGGCCCGAACGGGTGCCCGCGGGAACCTCGCCCATCATCCCGAAGTCGATGAACGTCACCTTCCAGGGGTGTCCGCCATCAGCATCGGGGCTCGGGGTGATGAAGATGTTTCCGGGATGCGGGTCGGCATGGAAATACCCGTTGGTGAACAGCTGGTCGAACATCACCTCGGCGAAGACCGGTGCCACCAGGACCGGGTCGATCCCGGCGGCGGCAAGCGCGCGGGCATCGGTGATCTTGAAGGCCGTGACGTCTTCGAGGGTCAGCACCCTGCGCGTGGTCCTTTCCCAGACAACCGCTGGCGCGGCCACCCGCTGGTCACCGGAGAAGTCGGCGGCAAAACGTTCCGCGTTGGCCGCCTCGTTCAGGTAGTCGATCTCCTGGAGGCTGGTTTGGGCAAACTCCGCAACCAGGCCCGGCATGTCCACGCGCTTGGAGACGACCCGGAAATGGCTGAGCCAGCCGCCGACCTTGCGCAGTGCCGCCAGGTCCGCGGCAACGATATCTTCGATGCCCGGCCGCTGCACCTTCACCACCACGGTCTCCAGCCCGGTGTCGGCTGCATCGGCGGGCAGCAGCCCGGCGCGGTGCGCTTGGCCCAGGGACGCTGCGGCGATCGGGGCCTGCTCCACCCAGGCGAACCGCTGCTCCAGCGGCGCGCCGAGCTCCCTTTCGGCCAGGACGCGGATCGCGTCAAAGGGCACCGGCGGCACCTCGTCCTGCAACCCCTCGAGCTCCTGGGTGATTTCGGGTGGCAGCACATCAAGGCGTGAGGACATGAACTGCCCGACCTTGATCATCAGTCCGCCCAGTTCCACCGCCAGGGCATGGAAGCGCCGCGCGAAGTTGTGCATGCGGCTTGCGCGGGTGCGGTTGGCGATCCCGGACAGCCCGATGCGGTGCAGGAAGAGCTCATGGAACCAGATGGTCAACAGGTGCCGCGCGGCAAAGCGCAGGATGCGTCGGTAGCGGGCGCGGGTGTTCCCCGTTCCCGCACCCGGTTTCCCGGGTCCGGCGGGAACGGGGCTCACCGTGCCTCAGCCCTGGGCAAGGATCGAGTACAGCTTGCGGCGGGCCTCGTCGAGCACCGCCGCGGCCTCCTTGACCTGTTCCGGGGACCCGGTGCGGCCCACTTGCGCCGCCGCCTGGGCGAGTTCCATCCCTGCCTTGGGCAGTACGGCAAACCCGGCTCCGGGTGCCGCAGACTCGGCGTCCCACGGGGCGGATCCCTTGGCCTCTTCGGCTTCCTCGCGGCCTGCCTCGGTCAGCGAGTACACCTTGCGCCCGTTGGCTTCCTCGGTGTCCACCATTCCTTCGTCCGCCAGGAGTTGGAGGGTGGGGTAGATCGAGCCGGCGCTTGGCTTCCAGTTGCCGTGGCTGCGCTCCTCGATTTCCCTGATGATCTGGTAGCCGTGCATCGGCTGTTCGGCGAGCAGGGCGAGCACCGCGGCGCGGACCTCGCCGCGGCCGGCGCGGCTGCCCGAGCGCTTGTCAAAGCGCGCACGCAGCTCGTCCATGGCCTGCCACACGCCATCGAAATTGCTGCCGGCGAATCCGCCGGCCGGGTGGGGATTACGCATCACGGTCTCCTTCAGAAAATCCCAAACGATATATAGCGATACCCAACGATACGTCTGGGATTCTTCGATTGGCAATGCCTTTGGCAGACCAAATGAAGCGGCCCGGCTTCCAGGAAATCCTTGGGAGCCGGGCCGCTTCGATGGTGCGTGGTTGTGCTTGCTGGTTAGACGCGGTCGCGCTCGTCTTCCAGGGCCAGGCGCGTCTTGCGGGACATGTGGCTGGATCCCTTGACGTCCCCGGCCTTCCACTCGGCCCAACCCGGACGTTCCTTCATGAACGCCTCGATCTCGTCCTTGGTGGCTTCGAGCTTCGGGTCGTGCTTGAGGTACCAGCGGGTCTCGCGGGCGATCATGCCCGAGAGGATGAGCAGGCCGATGAGGTTCGGCAGTGCCATCAGGCCGTTCATCATGTCGGAGAAGTTCCACACGGCGGTCAGCTCGGTGGTGCAGCCCACGTACACGACCAGCGAGAAGATGACGCGGAACGGCATGACCGCCTTGCGGCCAATCAGGCGCTCGATGTTGCGCTCACCGTAGTAGGACCAGCCCAGGATGGTGGAGAAGGCGAACATGACCAGCCCGATGGTCACGATCCAGTGTCCCCATTCGCCAGGCAACCCGAAGGTGAAGGCGTGTCCGGTCATCAGCGAAGCTTCGATCTGCTCGTTGGTTTCCGGGTCGATATAGTTCCAGGCGCCGGTGGTGATGATGACCAGGCCGGTGCAGGAGACCACGATGATGGTGTCGATGAAGGTCTGGGTCATGGAGACCAGGCCCTGGCGCACCGGGTGGGTGGTCTGCGCGGCTGCGGCGGCGATGGCGGCCGAGCCCATGCCGGATTCGTTGGAGAAGATACCGCGGGCCACGCCGAATTGCACGGCGATGATGATGGCCGAGCCGGCGAAGCCGCCCACTGCCGAGGTGCCGGTGAATGCCTCGGTGAAGATCTGGCCCAATGCTGCCGGGATCTGCCCGACGTTGGCAATCAGGATGTAGATGGCTGCAGCGACGTAGAAGACGATCATGACCGGCACGAAGCCGGCGGTGACCTTGCCAATGGACTTGATGCCGCCCACCAGCACGACCATGGCCATCACTGTCAGCACCAGGCCGGTGGTCCAGGTCGGGACGCTGAAGGAGTTCTCCAGGTTGGCCGAGATGGAGTTGCCCTGGGTCATGTTGCCGATGCCGAAGCAGGCGATGGTTGCGGCGATGGCGAAGAAGAGCGCCAGGAACTTGCCGAGCGGACCGCGGATGCCGCGCTCCAGGTAGTACTGGGGGCCGCCGGACTTTTCCCCGGCGGTGTCGGTGCCGCGGAAGCGGACGCCAAGGTAGGCCTCCGAGTACTTGGCGGCCATGCCGACCAGGCCGGTGACCCACATCCAGAACAGGGCGCCCGGGCCGCCGATGCCGATGGCCGTGGCCACGCCGACGATGTTGCCGGTGCCGACGGTCGCGGCCAGCGCGGTGGTCAGTGCCTGGAACTGGGAGATGTCACCCTCGGAGCCGGCGTCCTTGCGCTTGAGCAGGCCCAATCGCAGGGCCACGCCCAGCTTGAAGAACTGGAGTCCGCCCAAGCGGATGGTCAGGTAAAGCCCGGTGCCCAGCAGCAGCGGGATGAGCATGAACGGTCCCCAGATGACGCTACTGATGTCTCCGAAGAATTTTGCAAGGTCTTCCATAATTATGGTCCCCATATCTTCTCGTGCGAGTGATGTATTGTGCCGGTGATCAGCGTCACAAAGCACCCATCCTACGTCACGGCGCGTGCCGGGTAACCGCATTCACGTGTCCTCCGGGTGAACCAAGACGAACGGTAGCAAATGGGAGACAAGCGGTTCGATTTGTCTCTTGGAACACCAAAAAGGCCCGCCCCCGTCCCGGTTCGGGAAGGGGGCGGGCCAGGCAGCTCGCCGGAGCGGCGAATTTCCTACATGCCGAAGTCCGCGGGGGAATCGAAGGGACCCACCACGGTGATGGTGCGCGGGCGCGAGGCCAGCAGCGCGGCCAGTTCCTGCACCTGGGCAGGGGTGACGGCCTTGACGCGGTCCAGGGACTCGTCGATGTCGTGGAAGACACCGGTGACCAGCTCGGCGCGGCCCAGGCGCGACATGCGCGATCCCGGATCCTCGAGGGCCAGCACCATGCCGCCGGAGAGCTGGCCGACGGCCTTGCGCAGCTCCTCGTCGGTGATCCCGTGCTCGGCGAGCTTTTCCAGCTCTTCGGCCAGCAGCTTGATGACGCGCTCGGTCTTGGCCGGGGCGCACCCGGCGTACATGCCGAAGTAGCCGGCATCCGAGTAGGCGGCGGAGAACGAGTACGTGGAGTACACCAGCCCGCGCTTCTCGCGGATCTCCTGGAACAGGCGCGAGGACATCCCCCCGCCCAGGATCGCGTTCAGTACGCTCATCACGTGCCGGCGCTCGTCGGTGGCCACGATGCCGGGGCAGCCCATGATGATGTTGACCTGCTCGACCGGGCGGCGGATCACGTCGATGCGCTCGGAGCCGGTGATTTCCACCGGGACGGTGGAGCGGCGCGGCACCGGGGAGGCACCTTCCTCAAGGTTCCAGCCGGCGGTGCGCAGCGCGGCGAGAACCTGTTCGCAGACCTCGTCGTGGTCCAAGGAGCCGGCCACGGTGATGACCAGTTCGTCGGGGGTGTAGAAGCGCTGGTAGTGCTCCCAGACGGCCTCGCGGCCGATTCCGGTGATGGCCTCGGGGGTGCCGCCGATCGGGCGGCCCAGGGCGTGTTCGCCCAGCACTGCCTCGACGAAGCGCTCGTGCGCCACGTCCCCGGCGTCGTCGGCGTCCATCGCGATCTCTTCGAGGATCACGTCGCGTTCCTGCTCGAGCTCATTGGGATCGATCACCGCGGAGGTGACCATGTCGGCAATGACGTCGATGGCCATGGGAAGGTCGGTGTCCAGCACGCGGGCGAAGTAGCAGGTGCTTTCCTTGGCCGTGGCGGCGTTCGACTCGCCTCCCACTTCGTCGAAGGCGGAGGCGATTTCCAGCGCGGTGCGGCGCTTGGTGCCCTTGAACAAAAGGTGCTCAAGGAAGTGGGTCGAGCCGTGTTGCCCGTCCTGCTCGTCGCGGGAACCCACTGCCACCCAGAAACCGATCGTGGCCGAACGCTGGCCGGGCATCGCCTCGGTCAGCACGCGAACGCCGCCAGGCAACACGGAGCGGCGCACCAGCGCCCCTCCGGCTTCCCCGTGGACGATGGTGGGGTCTCCCGCCTCGATGGGGGCGGCGGTGTCGCAGACACCGCGCTCCCCTGCCTTGGCAGGGGATACTCCAACGCCGTTGAGCGGGAGGGGAATCATGACCACTGAGAATGTCCTTTGCTGTACACGAAAATTTTGGGGGCGGAGCGCGCCTTCAAAAACGCGAAACTCATTCATCCATTCTTCCACAGTGCCGCTGTTAAGCAGCAGGACTATGAGCGGACTCCCAATTGGGCATACACCCCGGCTGCCTCTCCCCCATGGCATTGGCCGTTAAAGGGAAAATCCCGGCCCACCAAAAAGGTGGGCCGGGATTCTTGTCCTAGAAGACTAGGAACTGATTACTCAGCAGCCTCGACGAGGTCGTCCTCGGCTACGACCGGGGCAAGCGAGAGCTTTCCGCGATCGTCGACCTTGGTGATTTCGACCTGAAGCTTCTGGCCAACGGAGACAACGTCTTCGACGTCGTCGACGCGCTTGCCACCGGCGAGCTTGCGCAGCTCGGAGATGTGCAGCAGGCCGTCCTTGCCCGGGGTCAACGAGATGAACGCACCGAAGGTGGTCAGCTTGACGACGGTGCCGAGGTAGCGCTCGCCAATCTCAGGAACCTGAGGGTTGGCGATGGCGTTCACAGCGGAGCGTGCGGCTTCTGCCGATTCCCCGTTGGTGGCGCCGATGAGGACTGTTCCGTCGTCCTCGATGGAGATATCCGCTCCGGTATCTTCCTGGATCTGGTTGATCATCTTGCCCTTCGGGCCGATGACCTCGCCGATCTTGTCAACCGGGATCTTCACCGAGATGATGCGCGGAGCGTAGGTGGAGAGCTCGTCCGGGGTGTCAATGGCCTGGTTCAGGACATTGAGGATGTGCAGACGGGCTTCGCGGGCCTGGGTCAGCGCAGCTGCCAGGACCGATGCCGGGATGCCGTCAAGCTTGGTGTCAAGCTGGATGGCGGTGATGAACTCGGAGGTACCTGCAACCTTGAAGTCCATGTCGCCCATGGCGTCTTCGGCGCCGAGGATGTCGGTCAGGGCCGCGTAGCGGGTCTGGCCGTCAACTTCGTCGGAGACCAGGCCCATGGCGATGCCGGCAACGGCAGCGCGCAGCGGGACACCGGCGTTGAGCAGCGACAGGGTCGCGGCACAGACCGAGCCCATCGAGGTCGAGCCGTTGGAGCTCAATGCCTCGGAGACCTGGCGGATGGCGTACGGGAATTCCTCGCGCGACGGCAGCACCGGCTGGATGGCGCGTTCTGCCAGGGCACCGTGGCCGATTTCGCGGCGCTTGGGGGAACCCACGCGGCCGGTTTCACCGGTCGAGTACGGCGGGAAGTTGTAGTTGTGCATGAAGCGCTTGCGCGTCACCGGCGACAACGAGTCGATCTGCTGTTCCATCTTGAGCATGTTCAAGGTGGTGACGCCCATGATCTGGGTTTCGCCACGCTCGAAGATCGCCGAACCGTGGACGCGGGGAAGAACCTCGACCTCGGCGGTGAGCTTGCGGATGTCGGACAGGCCGCGGCCGTCCATGCGGATCTGGTCGGTCAGGATGCGCTGGCGCACGACCTGCTTGGTGACCGCACCGAAGGCCTTGGAGACCTCGCCTGTGCGGGTCTCGAAGGCGGTTCCCTCTGCGGTGAGCTCGGCAACGATCTCGTCCTTGAAGGTCGAGGCTGCGGTGTCGCGCTCCTGCTTGCCGGCGATCTGGTAGATCTTGGCGAGCTTGGCGGTTGCCTTGGCTTCGACTGCTGCGTAGGCATCGTCTTCGAAGTCGCGGAAGATCGGGAACTCGACGGTCGGCTTGGCGGCGCGAGCTGCCAGGTCCGACTGTGCCTCGCACAGTGCCTTGATGAACGGCTTTGCAGCCTCAAGGCCCTGGGCGACAACCTCTTCGGTCGGGGCCGTGTGGCCCTGTTCCTTGATGAGGGTCCAGGCGTTGTCGGTTGCTTCGGCTTCAACCATCATGATGGCGACGTCGTCGCCAGCGATGCGGCCGGCAACGACCATGTTGAAGACGGAGTTTTCCAGCTGGCTGTGCTTCGGGAAGGCAACCCACTGGGCACCGTTTCCGTCGTCGACCAGGGCAACGCGGACGCCGCCGATCGGGCCGGAGAACGGTAGGCCCGAGAGCTGGGTCGACATCGAGGAGGCGTTGATGGCCACCACGTCGTAGAGCTCGTCCGGGTTGATCGCCAAAACGGTGACCACGATCTGGACCTCGTTGCGCAGGCCCTTGACGAAGGTCGGGCGCAGCGGGCGGTCCATCAGGCGGCAAGCCAGGATGGCTTCGGTCGACGGGCGACCTTCGCGGCGGAAGAAGCTGCCCGGGATGCGGCCGGCAGCGTACATGCGCTCTTCGACGTCCACGGTCAGCGGGAAGAAGTCGAAGCCTTCACGCGGGTGCTTGCCGGCAGTGGTTGCCGAGAGCAGTGCGGTCTCTTCGTCGATGTAGACCATGGCTGCACCTGCAGCCTGCTGGGCCAGACGGCCGGTTTCGAAGCGGATAACGCGCTTGCCGTATCGACCGTTGTCGATCACGGCCTCTGCGAACTGAATTTCGGGACCCTCCATTGGGGCGTGTCCTTTCGATCAATATCCGCAGCACACTGCGAACAGGCCACACATTCGGTGCAACTTGGTCTTCGATCGAGACTCGCGCTCTTCAAATATTGGAGAGCGAAAGCCACTACCGAGGACCGCAATTGTCTTCCGGTGGGTCCAGTGCGCGAGGTGCGCGGATATTTCGTCTTGTTTCTGTGCTGGTCATGCGAAATTGCAAACCATACATGCACCAGCCTACCGGGTTTAAGGATTCGGCGCAGTGACGGCGCGAGCTCCGGGTTTGTCGGAACCGACTGGGAGCTGAGTCACGTCACCGGCACTACCCCATGACGCATCTGACCCGCTCAGAATCAGTTCATTCCAAGCGCCATACCCCAGGTCGAGGAAGGAGCCCCTAGGAGTATTTTCTTCGGTGCTCGTGGAGGTACGCCTGAATACTACCTTTCGTGTCGCAGTGAACGATCCCCCACCGCGACACCCCGGACCCAAAAAATCCCGCCCTCAAAAACAGTGAAAACTCAAGGAAACCGGATTCGCGTATAGCCCGCCCGCAATAAAGCCCGGTGACGGTGGCCTAAACGCTACACTGAAGCCATGTCACCACACCTGGTCGGGTACGCCCGCGTCTCCACCAACCAACAAGACCTCGCCTCCCAACAAGCCGGGCTGAAATCCCTCGGTGTGCCCGACGATTTGGTCTATGTCGACCATGGGCTGACCGGCCGGAACCGGGAACGCCCCGGGCTGAACCAGGCCCTGGCCGCGTGCCGGTCCGGGGACACCCTGGTGGTCACCAAGCTCGACCGCTTGGCCCGCTCTCTGCCCGACGCCCGAGACATCGTCGAGGACCTCACCAAGCGCAACATCAAGCTCAGCCTCGGCGGGAACGTCCACGACCCCACCGACCCCGTGGGTCGGCTGCTGTTCAACGTGCTGGCCATGGTCGCCGAATTCGAATCCGACCTCATCCGCGCCCGCACCCGCGAAGGCATGCAGATCGCCAAGGCCAAGGGCAGGCTCCGCGGCAAGCAACCCAAGCTCTCCCCCGCCCAGGAAAAACACCTCGTCGCCCTCCACCATGGCGGCAGGCACACCAGCGCGGAGATCGCCGAACTCTTCGGCGTCGCCCGCAGCACGGTTTACCGCATCATACAAAGAAGCACATCCGAATCAGACAAGAATCTGATGCAAGGCCGCGGAAACGATCATCTCTTGGAGCCAACAAGGTGACCGCTCTACCAGGCGGAGCTGCGGACAAACTTGGCAACCAATTCGAAACTTGGTGGACGCTCAACAGATTAGAATCCTTGCTGCGTGGAAACGCTTCACGGATGCGCATCGAACCCCCCGGTGATGAAGGCGAAGGAATCGAGTTCTGGATCGAGGAGAACGGCGTCCGATCATGCGAACAGGTCAAATTTGTGCCTTCCACAAGGACCTGGACGATCGGAACTTTGAAGGAACGCAAGGTCCTTTCTCGAATTCTAGGACATTTAGAGAACGGGCACAGAGTTCGCCTAGTGCTGTCTACGCCCGCTCCTGATTTGGCGGACTTAGTAGCGCGTTCGCTCACTGCCGAGAACCTAGGAGAGTTTCGCGCGAATCTCTCAGATAAATCCAAACCACACTTTGCTGACCTAGCTGCTCACTGGGACATTTCTGAAGAATCCACATGGAGCCACCTTCAACGCATTACCGTTGGGCTGCACACAGAGCATGATCTAGTGCCCTTGGTCCGGTCTAAGTATCAGCAACTTTTCAGTGACGACCCCGAGGTCGTCATGAATGAACTATCCGGCTGGTTGACTACGCGGCTCCACCAGACCCTGACTGGCCCCGAAGTATGGGCATACATGGCCGAGCGTGGTTTCAGTCGTCGATACCTAGTTGGAGACCAAGGAACTCTAGCTGCTCTCCGGCGAACAGTGGAAAGACATACAACACGGCTGGCACCATTCAAGCCCAAGTTTGCCTTGCTCGACCAATCCCGTGTCGACGCTGTGATCCAGTGGCTCGTTTCAGCAGAATCGACTGGTCAGCAAATCTTGCTACTCCATGGAGCTGCTGGATCCGGTAAATCAACTCTCACTGAATCGGTACTCAGCCGGCTCTCCATGATGGGTTGGTTCTGTGCCGTCCTACGCATGGATAAGACCTCGACGAGCGTTCATACATCCGCTGCGCTGGGAAATTCTGAAAATCTATCTGCTTCCCCGGCTGTTCTCTTATCTGGCGTTTCCGATGGACTACCAGCTGCTCTTTTCATTGACCAGTTGGATGCAGTTGCCGCCTACAGCGGCCGGATGCAGGATAACTATGATTCAGTCAGCGATGTCCTTGCGGAGGCAGCCGCAAATCCTAACTTGAGGCTGGTCCTTGTCGTCCGCACTGTTGATCTCGACTTTGATCCCCGCCTGAGACAACTCCGCGCGGACACGGAACGCGTAGGCGAATTGGAAATCGGCCCCTACACCCCTGCACAGCTTGCTCAAGCCTTGGAACGATCCGGTGTCAGTCCGCGATCCGTGGACCCCGCAACCCTGAAGCTACTGGAAGTGCCACTCCACTATGCGATCTTCAGCCAACTCGATCACACGAGCCCAACGGCTTCTTATACAAGCCTGCCCGATCTGTACGAACACTTCACGAATCAAACCATCCGTAACTTGCGATCTCGCGTCGGTTCCCTGAACTGGTTATCTATCACTGGGCCACTGATCGCTTTTATGAGTAGGAAAGAAGTGCTTACAGCGCCAGCATCAATTTTGCGTTCCGCTGATCCGGCTGAAGTGGATGCATTATTTTCGGCAGGCGTGCTGTTCAAGGAAAACTCGTCAGTTTCTTTTTTCCATGAAACATACTTTGACTACTTGTTTGCAGAGTCCTTTGTAGCCGAGGACCGCGATCTTATAGCCTTTCTAGTGGAATCAGGACAAGCTTTGTTCCGACGCGCACAAACCAGGCAAGTCCTTGAGTATCTTGCTCGAACTGATCGAGCTGAGTTTCGCAAGACAGTGATCCGCCTGTTTTCGGACGAGTCTGTTCGTTCACATCTACTGAAAATCCCAATCACATTGCTAGGTCAACTAGAGGCGAACCCAGACGACTGGAAATCACTCAACTCAACCGCACTTGGCACCTCCTGGAAGTCCCAACATTTGCTGGCGCTTCTGGCACTCCCATCGTGGTTCGACGCCGCCGATGCGACCGGCGATTGGGAAGTGATGCTAGCAGACGAGACCAGCGCCAAGAGGGTCGCTAATCAACTCATTTCCGCGGCCAGAACGAGACCAGAGAGAGTGTCACAACTAGTGCGACCCCATCTGGGTGAATCAGCGTTTTGGCATTCTGTATGTTCTTCCCTTCTCAGCTGGTCTCTACGTCCCGGACTCGTTCCTTTGGCTGTTGAAATCCTGGAGGGAGGACACTCTGACGGCTTGCGTGGCCCAATAGCTGTAAACAGTGATTTCTGGTCCGTCCTCTACACGATGTCCAAGGAGTCACCTGCTGATGCTGCCACTGTGACGGGTACCTATCTTCGCCGCGTGCTTGTCCTATCTTCAAAGGACGGCTTCGCTAACCCGTTCGAGAGTGAACATCTACCCAGCTATTCTTCTTCTGGCGGAGAAAAAGCCATCCTGAACATCGCATCCGGCGCGCCCGAAAGGTTCATTGACGAAGTACTACCATTCATTATCCGTGTATCAGAAGACACTGCAGATCAGGCTGCCAGTGATGAGTTCCGCTCTGGATCATGCTGGCGCTATCGGTGGCCGGGGGAACCTCATGGCATAGACAAAGTCCTATTCTTTGGTGTGGAGACAGCTCTCCAATCCCTCAACGATCAAAATGCGGCTGATCTGCTTGAACTCTTATATCCACTGATGACAAGCGATTTCGAAGAAATCAGGTTCCTGGCATGTCGGGCTCTGACTTCCTACCCCCTAGCGGACGACGCCATCCGGTGGCTGGTCTCAGACCAGAGAAACCTCGAATTGGGCTATGCATCCGGACCACGATGGGCGACCCGTGACCTGCTGATCGCAGCTACCGCGACATGCGCCTCCGACCTGCTTGAGGCCATCAGCCGCATCCTCCTCGAGTACTACCCCTCTTACGAAAGAAGCACGTGGGGACGGAAATCATTCGGACGCGCTCAGCTTGAGCTCCTTACGGGCATCGTCCCGGAGCGCCGTAGCTCCACCGTCATTGGCCGGATCCAGGAACTTGAACGCAAATTCGGGTACAACTCGCTAGAAGCGCCGCAGGGCGTGACGTCCGGATCAGTAGGGGCGCCGATCCCCCAAGAGGCGGTCAAACACATGAGCGATGCGCAGTGGATGGAAGCGATTAGGACTCACGACAGCGACAAAGTTGAGTGGTCTCATGAGCACGGCCCACGGGGAGGCCTACGGGAATTGTCATCTTTACTCGGCCAGTGTGCAACAGCTGAACCAGAACGATTCGTGCGAATCGGATTGGCCCTGGACGACCGAACCTACGCGGCCCACGTGGGATCCATTATCCGCGCCGTTGCAGGCAGAATTCCGGTGACTCTTCTAGCAGATTTGTGTGTCCACGGCCGAGAACTGGCCGGGCAAGACCTGGGTCGCGAAATCTGCTGGGCAATCCGAGAAGTTGCGGGCGACGCTACTGAGGAGCTCATCGAGCTCCTCATATCTTGTGCATCGGATGATGATCCTGCAGAAGAGCAAGCGCGAACTCGAGCTGAGGGCGAAGAACCCTATTACGGGGGAGACTTGTCCATGGCCGGGCTGAACTGCACCCGCGGCGCGGTCGCCAACGCCGCAACGAGCATCATTTTCGCGCAGCCGGAGCGCTCCGATCGGATCTTGAAATTAGTACGAAAGCTGTCGGTCGATCCAATAATGGCCGTGCGGGTTCGAACTGCGGAAGCCATTCTCGCTTTACTGAACACACATCCCGATCCGGCTTTAGAAATTGCTAATGAAATGTTCTCAGGCGCCACCCTGGATATCTTCGATTCCCGCGAAACCGCTGAATTGCTGAAGCATGCGTGCCTAAGGGCACCCCGGATTTTCTCGTCCCATCTGGCACGAGCACTCCAGACAGATGGACCCGGAGCGAAACGGGCCGGATATCCATGGATCGTTGCTTACATTAATGGGGCTCTTGAAGACCCCGCTCCCAGAGTCATATCTGAGCTGAATTCAGATGCCCGCGCGGGTGTCGCGAAAGTGCTGGCGAACTCCCCTGGAGTCGCACCAGAGGTATTGGCATATCTCCTCAACGACTGTGACAGCGAAGTTCATGACACCGCAGCACGGGCTCTTCGGCACACTCACGAACTCGAACCAGCCGCGGCCGAAAACCTGATACAGGAGTTCATCAGCAGTCTCGCCTTCGCGAAGAATATGGAGAATTTGTTTGCATCGCTAGACAGGGCAACCTTTGTCTTGCCTCCGTCAACCATCGTTGCCTGTGAACGGTGCGTGGACACACAAGATCTGGCGTTGGGAGATATCAGGACGTCCGACGCGCTGATGAGCACGCACCTAATTGCAACTGTCTTGAGACTCTACAAGCAAGGCAACGCGGAGCTCCGCAGTCGATGCCTTGACGTCATAGACCGATTGACCGAGACAGAGGCGTACGGATTAGAAGGAGCTCTAGACCAGGAGAGAATGTAAGCATACCTACAGCTGCCGCGAGCTACTCATCTTTCCAAACCGCTAGTGTGCCCAGCAAGAACTGCACCATTTAGATGTTCTGTAGCGTTGTCGTCCTCTAAAACGCCGGAATCGGCTTTTGAATCGCCCCGGAAATCAGACCGTCGTTGTGCGAGAGGCATGATTACCGGGAGACTACAGGTTTCTGCCAACGTAGCTATGTCCAGTTAGCTTCCAAGAGTGTGCAATAAAAGCGTCAGCAAAGAACAAGCTTTTACCCTGTTTAGCAGAGGCTTTCGGTAGTACGTGTGGGTCGATCGGGTAGCAGCTGTGGGACCCGGTAGCGCCCGGTCCCACGCCGCTGCTTTTGTTATGGGTGGTTGCGCCACCCTGCCTTCCGATGTGGGTGCGGCGGTCCATGCTGGACCCCTCGAGCTGGATGTGTTCGCCGGCATTAGAGACGACGGGGTGGGGTGGATTCTGCGATGGCCTCGCCGCACACGGAATCGCGTCCGTGAGATGTTCCTGCAAATACGGGTTTGTAGGCTGGCCATTTGGGACCGGTGATTTAGCGCAGTAGTACCACGTCAATTCCTGTCAGTGTCGGGGCAGCCAGGCGATTCGCCACTGGCCTGGCAGCCCTGGAGCAGCAGCCGGTCCACGGTTGCCGTGGTGGCAAGGATTTGGGGCATGAGAACACATCGACGCTGGCGGGGGCACCTTGAAGGATGTCTGTCGTAACGGAGCAATTCGCGTCAGCGGCATCCTCGACCCAGCAGCGCGCTCCGGCGGCGTCGGTTACCACGGCAGAAACCCGAAGCCCTCGGTCGTGGCCCGATCAGCGTGCAGCGGCCGTTGAACAGCTTTCGTGGATGTCTGTCGACATGGACGATGTTTGGGGATGCGGAAGAGCCTGCAGGGGTTTGAGAAAGCAGGCCTTTCTGACGCAAAGCGGCCAAGCCAAGTACGACGAGTCATGAAGGCCGTCCTCATTCGGCGCGACCAAATGCGCTACCCGGTCTCCACGCGCCCGCTACCGGATCGACCCACACCTGCTATCCGAGGCCCCGTCTATACATTTACCCTAACCTGACGTTCTACATTCGTTTCTTCATGTCTCGTTGAGGCATACCTATTCCTGATTTTTCGGCAAGTGCCCTCTGCCTGGTTCGGCAGAGAGATGGAAGGAAAAGTATTTCGGCGGGTAGGTTCCGGCCCGATGGGATCTACTTGACGAAGAATCGCCACTCAAGGCGTAGCCCATACAGGCTCGGTCACCCGTTCCAACCTGTCGAGCGCAGCTTGGTTTCCCCCCGTAACCTCACCGTACGGGCCCACAACATAAAGCTCCATCTTGACTGAATTTGCGAAATCAACTGCCTGTTTCGTGTAGCCAGACGACGAGAAGAAGAGGTGTACTTCGTACTCCCAAGCAGCGCCTTTAAAACCTTGAAGAGCGGGACGGCCAATATCATAGCCTTCACGCTTGACCTGGGCCGCCGCTCCCGTTGCTACAACATCAATCCCACCATCTGCACCAGCACCTGTTTGCCTAGCATCAACAAACCCCATGAAACGCATCCACATTTCTGCGTTTCGTTCAGCTTTATCCCAGTCCGTGATGTGTAACTGCTTTGGTTTGTTCTTTCGACACCACTCTGCATAAGCTTGTTGGTCAGCTTCTACCTTGACCTTTCGTGCAGCCTCACGCTTTGCAGCGGCAACCTTCCGCTTTGCCGCTCCTGCACGCCACTCTGCATCCTCTTTCTGAGCTTTCAATCTCTCAAGCGGAAGATTGAGCCATCTCTGCTCGTCGGTAATCGCTTGGCTTTCCTCGTCAGCCCTCAATTTGGCTGCAATTCTGTCAGATTTAACTTTTTCTAGGGCGGCAGCGGCCCTCTTCCGGGCGGACTCTTCTTCTGCTCGCAGGCTCGCAGCATTTTGGCCTTGAACGAGCAATATTCTGGCATGGAGCATTTCCAGAACCTTCTCCAGCGCTTCGCTCTCACTCAAAGCGTGGTTCCTTTGGAAAGTAGCCCGCCAAGCCCGATCAGCAAACTCTCCATAGACCGACGGATTGTCGACTAATCCGGGATACCGGAGGACTATCGCAGATAAGGCAGATTCTCTGCGAGCGAGAATGACGTCTGACCGTGGGGCCTGCACCTCATCGGATATCCATCGCCCTTCTTCCGCGCGCCGCTCGACCGCAGCCTTTTCGGCTTCCTGATTTTTCAACGCGGCAGCGGCCCTCTTCCGGGCGGACTCTTCTTCTGATCGCAGGCTCGCAGCATTTTGGCCTTGAACGAGCAATATTCTGGCATGGAGCATTTCCAGAACCTTCTCCAGCGCTTCGCTCTCACTCAAAGCGTGGTTCCTTTGGAAAGTAGCCCGCCAAGCCCGATCAGCAAACTCTCCATAGACCGACGGATTGTCGACTAATCCGGGATACCGGAGGACTATCGCAGATAAGGCAGATTCTCTGCGAGCGAGAATGACGTCTGACCGTGGGGCCTGCACCTCATCGGACGTCCGCTCTGCTTTCCTAAATATCTTGAAAAAAGCCATCACTTATCGTCTTATCATCGCCATTCTCGATACAGATGACCATACATCGGTGGTCTTGAAAAATATCTCTCACTTGGTTCGTTCTAACAATTCATGCCGCACATTGACTAGCGCACCGAGTACATTTTCAATCTTTTGGCGACAGTATTGCATCACTCGCGAACCATTCATTCTGATATGTCTAAGGGTGGAAGCGCCGCGACAATCTTGTTCGTCTCCACAGAAACGCTGACGATCCGCTTGATCAGATCAATGATGTAGCGAGGGTCCCCAATCTCCTTGGCGTAGTCGTTAGGGTCGTTGGTGATCTGTGAGGCCTTGTGTGTGGTGACTTGGTATCGGTCTATGATCCACTCCAACGCTGATTTCCCGTTGACTTGGTATTCGTAGGCTTCATTAGGGATTCCGGCCAGGGTTATATTGCCGTTGTAGATGATCTTGCTTCGGTCTTTACGGCTACCAAATGAGAGCTTCTTGACCCGGTAAAGCTCATATTCGTCTTCAACAGAGCCATTCGTGATTTCTTCCAGCGGGTACGGATTTACCGTTTCGTAGTTCAGGTGCAAGTCAGCCAGTTTGCGGCCAGCGGTACTGAAACCCCAGAAGCCATTGGCCTTCGGGATGCGCGGGAGCATCTTCACGAGATCTGCCTTGTACTCCTGTTTATACCCTGCACTGTGGAGGAGACCATATACGTAGAAGAAAATGTCTTCTTTGCCAATTTGGGAGTCTTCGTAGAAGCCCCGATACGAGGACAACGTCGCTTCGGTAATATTGTCTTTGCGACGGTAGCCATCGATAACGTCAGAATCACTATCGCCAAACAGTCCACCCTGTGCCTCGGCTATCACTGGTTCATAGCTATAGAGGCTGAAACACTGGTTTGCGGTCAAAATATTGAGATCCGGAAGTATGTCCACCATTAACGCCGTGTGTTGCTGAGGCACTCCGACACCAGTTGTTACGAACGCCAAATTTCTATGTTTAGGTGTCGGGAAAAGTTTCGGCAGCTGGTAGATCATGTCATTCATTTCACGGCTAAAGTAGACCGTTTGCTTAGTGAACGGCCGATAGACGGAACGAATTAAGGATGATCCTTCGAATTCATGTTTTTTGCCCTTGGCCAGGTCTGCCAAGAGAGCTCGGTTCCAGCTAACTTTTGTAGGGTCGTGATCGGGGTGCGAATTTCCCGCTTCGAGCACCGAATTGTAGTTTTCTATCATTCGACGCATGTTCGATTCGACGGCTGTTCGTGAGTAGTTATAGCACCATGCATCGCGGTTTGTTTTTAGCCCTGAAGAGTAATTTTGGAATACTCCAGGGGTGTGTGGTTTACCCTTCGTTGCTTTGTCACCGATGGGCTGGTAAGTGTCGTACTTTTCATCGCGGTGATTAATCCAGTCTCCGTGATCGTTGGGGGTGATGGTTTCCCAGTCGGTTCCCTCGAGTGATTGTTCAATGCTGAGGACGTCGAGCTTCTGTTCACGCGTCAGATAGTCGCCGATATCGCGGTATTGAACTTCTGCGGACCCACTGTGGGTGGTGTTCTTGATCAGGATGGCAATGGCCACCTGCGTGCGTGAGCCGCTGCCGAAGACCTTTCCGCCTTCTTTACGTGAGGTTTCTCCGGAGGTTCGCTGGTTGCCGCGGAGGTTGTAGATGAAGATGCGGCTGAATTCGTTGGCGAAGGTCTTTCGGATGCCATCTGCGGTGTTTCCGTCAATGAAGGAGCCGTTGGAGACGAACGCGATCACACCGTCGCCTTGGATACGGTTGGAGGCCCAACGGATTCCCCGGATGTAGGAGTCATACAGACTGTTCTTGTTCGTACCCGTGGAAAGCTTCGCATAAGTGTCAGCGATAGATGCGTCGAGGACCGGGTATTTTTGGTTTTGATTATCATCGTTCGCACTGCTTTGCCCTGCAGAGTAGGGAGGATTCATGACGATGACTTTAATCGGAGCGTTTTTTTGCCGTTTCACACGTTCATGGTTTTCGGGGAAAAACTCGCTGGACTGGACTTGCCCGTCGCTCTCGTTCAGTTGGAACGTATCAGTGAGCACAATCCCCTCGAAGGGGACATATCCCTGTTCAACACCGTGTTTGGTGGCTTCTTCGGCGTAAACGGTTTCGATGTTGATCGCTGCGATGTAGTAGCTGAGCAAAACGATTTCGTTGGCGAAGAGCTCTTGGGTGTATTTGCGGTGCAAGTCCTCGGGCTTAATTAGCCCGGATTGCAGCAACCTGGTGACGAAGGTTCCGGTACCGACGAACGGCTCCAGAATGGAGACCCCCTCGTCGGACAGGGACTTGCCGAATTCCAGGCGCAGCGCGGCGTCGGCGGAGCGCAGGATGTAGTCGACCACGGGGACGGGGGTGAAGACGATGCCGAGTCGGTCCGCGACCCGGGGGAAGGCGTTGCGGAAGAAGTTGTCATACAGCTCGAGGATGATCTTTTGTTTGGCTTCGGCGTTATCAATGGATTTGACTCGAGCGCGTACAGATTCATAGAACTTTTCCAGGCCGGTCCGTTCGTTTTCGAAGGCCGAGTTCTCATCCAGCTGGGTGAGGATGTTCTGCATGGCCAAGGAGACGGGGTTGTGTTCGGTGAAGTTCGAGTCCTTGAACATGGCATCAAAGACCGGCTTGGTCACCAGGTGCTGGGCCAACATCTCTACGGCCTGGGCTTCATCGATCTCGGGGTTCAAGTTCTCCTGAAGACCCTGAATGAAGTCATCGAACGCCTTGCGGTGCGCGGGGTTGGCGCCGGCCAGGAGTTCGTTGATGAGGACAATGTGCTTGTTCGCAATGTCGGCAATGTCCTTGGACCAGTCGGCCCAATACATGCGGTTGCCGCACTTGTCCACGATCTTCGCATAGACGGAGTCCTTCCACTCCTCCACCGGGAAATCGAAAGTAGGCTGCACAGGACCGGGCTCGGTCGTGTCGGTGTCCCCTCCCCCTGTGCCGTCAGTTCCCTCGTGGCCGGCATTCCCGCCCACGTTGGTCTTGGCCTTCTTCTTGGGGACTAGGTCGATGGTGTCCACCAGGATGGATTCGGGGGCCTTGCTGTTGAGCTCGATCTGGTTGATGGCAGCATCCATACGCTCATCATGGGCGCGCAGCGCCTGCAGGACCTGCCACACGACCTTGTACCGTTCGTTGTCCCGCAACGCCTCGGAGGTGGACATGCCCTCGGGGATGGCGATGGGGAGGATGATGTACCCGAATTGCTTGTCCTTGGCGATGCGCATGACCCGACCCACGGCCTGGATGACATCAACCATGGAGTTGCGCGGGTTCAGGAACAACACCGCATCCAGCGAGGGAACATCCACGCCCTCGGTCAGACAGCGGGCGTTGGTGAGGATCCGGCACACCGGATTCGCGCTGTCGACCTCTTCCTTGAGCCAGTCCAGGCGTTCGGCACGGGTGATCGCGTTGAACCCGCCATCGACGTGCTTGACCTGGACCCTCAGGTCATCGGTCGTATCCTCGTTTTCCAGGTTGGCCAGGTGCACGCGCACCAGGTCCGGGAACTCCGATTCGACGAGCTTGGAGGACTTGATGTCCCGGTTGAAGGCCACGGCCCGGCGCATGGGGGCCAGGTCGTTGCCGAAGGATGCCTCGTGCATGCCCGAGCGGCGCTTGGCCAACCCGTTCCAGCACCCGATCAGCTTGGCCACGTCATCGATCTGCAGCTCCATGTTCGAATCCGCGAGCTGGCCCTGGAAGCTGGAGACCACCTGGGTCTCATCCACCCCCAGCACCAGGACCTTGTAATCGGTCAGCAGCTTCTTGGTGACCGCCTCGCCGAACCCGATCCGGTGGAACACCGGGCCGTAGAGTTCCTCGTCGTCCATGGAGCAGAGGATCGCGTCGCGTTCCTTGGCCTTGTCCTTGGTGGCGTCGTTGAACAGGCGCGGGGTCGCGGTCATGTAGAGGCGCTTGTCGGCGGCGATGACGGCGTTGGAGTGCACCTTGACGAAGTTCGACTCGTCGGTTCCGGCCAGGGTGGCGCCAGTGGTGCGGTGTGCCTCGTCGCAGATGACCAGGTCGAAGTCCGGAAGCCCGGCCTTCTGGGCTTGGGAGACGGCCTCGATGGACTGGTAGGTGGAGAACACCACCGTCATGCCCTCGTCCAGTTCACGCTGGCCCATGGCCGCCAGCAGGGTATGCCCGTCGGTGGTGGCAGGGATCTGCAGGTCGTGGATCGCCACGTCCGTTAGGTCCGAGTTCTTCTGCCGACCCACCTTGGTATCCGAGCAGACCGCGTAGGCATGCAACGGCATCGAGGTTTCGTCCGACCATTCCTTCAGGGACTGGGACATCAGCGCCAGGGAGGGGACCAGGAACAAGATGCGTGCATGTCCCTCCCGCTCGGCGACGCGTTCGGCGATCTTCAGGGCGGTGAAGGTCTTGCCGGTGCCGCACGCCATGATCAGCTTGCCGCGGTCGTTCTCCTCGAAGCCCGCCAGGGTCTTGGTGACCGCTTCGTGCTGGTGGGTGCGCAGCTGCTTCTTGTCGAAGAGCCGGGGAGCAGTTGTGGGGTCGGTGAGTCGATAGGTGGACCAGTCGATGTTGGAGTTGCGGAAGTCGGTCAGGCCGATGCGCTGGATGGGCAGGTGCTGCCCCTCGAGCATTTCCTCCGCGTTCGGGGACCACTGCGCGGCGGTGGTGTCCACGAGCAGGCGGTGGGTGAAGGGCGGCTTGCCGGAGGCGGAGATGAACGAGTCGATGTCCGATTTCTGGATGCGGTGGCCCTCGGCGTAGAACTTGCACTGGATGGCGGTGAATCCGCCGTCCTGGCGTTCGGCGACCAGGTCGATGCCGTTGTCCTTCTTGCCGTCGCGCTCGGGCCAGTCCTTCCACAGCCACACGTTGGTGTACTGCAGCGCCTGCACTCCGTCGTTTTCCAGGTACCTGGCAACCAGCTGCTCGAAGTAGCTGCCCTTCATCCGTTCCGAATCCGCCAGATCGCGGTAGGAGCCAAGCAGTGTGTCGAACGTCGTGGACAAGGAAAGACCCCCAGAAAAGAAACCAATGAACACCCGGGTATAGGTGTACCTCTGATCTTATGTTGGACGGCCAGCCCGATTCATATCGGCCACGATCGAGACCCGTGTAAACCAGAGGTGCAGGAGTTCGCAGGATTCCCCCACATGTCGCCAGTTTCCGTATCCGTGTGGCCTAGGATTCATATTCCCTCAACGGTGGCCCTAGGATCAGTGGAATAGCGGCATTGAATTGGGGATCCATGTTCTGTGAAGTACTCGCACTTGAAAACCTCGCCTCCGAGCTCAGGGGCAAAACCGAATTCGTCTCCCTGGATATCGAGACCACGGGCCTGTCGCCCAAATCCGCACGCATCATCGAGATTGGCGCCGTGCGCTTCAATGGCTCCGGACGGATCAGTCAAAAACTGTCCAAGATCGTGTTCCCTGGCCCCGGATACGTCCACTGGGGTGCACACATCCACGGCATCACCGAGGCAGAAGTCAGAAGAGCGCCACCCATCGCCGCCGTCCTGTCCGAACTCATCGACTTCATCGGCAACCGAGTCGTGGTCGCCCACAATCTGTCCTTTGAAAACCGTTTCCTCACCGAAGAGCTCCTGGCAGCGAGCCTCTCCCCTGCCCCGTTCAGGGGTATCTGCACGTATCGCGCAGCTACCCGCCTCGTGAAGGATTCCGCCAACCACAAGCTCGCCACCCTCGCCGCCCATTTTGGCATCAAGCAGGAAACCGCCCACCGCGCCCTGGCCGATGCCGAAACCGGCGCCCAGGTAGCGGTCCACCTCGTTCGATCCGCCATGGAACCCCGAGGCAAGAGCCCCCAGCCGGCCTCCCAGCCGAGTTCAGGCACCAAGCTGGCCCCGCAGCCAAGTCCGGGCATCAAGCTGGCCCCGCAGCCAAGTCCGGGCATCAAGCTGACCACGCAGCCAAGTCCGGGCACCCAGCCGACCCCCAAGCGACGCCAGAAATCCAAGTATCCGCACCCCCAGGGCCTTGACGGAAGGCCCTCGTGGAATCCGAGCCGCGAACAGCTGGCGATCTACGATGCCTTCCACAGCGAAGGCGACCTCAAGATCCTGGCCGGCGCAGGCACCGGTAAGACCTCCACGCTCCAATATCTCGCCCAATCCACCACGGCCCCCATCACCTACCTGGCCTACAACCGGGCCATTGCCCGAGACGCACAAGGAAAATTCGGGCAGCACGTCGCCGCCTCGACCATCCACTCCCTGGCCTTCCAAACCCTCAAAGCCCAGGCCCAGTCTCCCCTGCTGGACCGGCTGAACCTCGGTTTTGAACCCACCAGGCTGATCGCCCAACGCCTGGGAACCACCGACCGGAACCTGATCCAGGGATTGGGCGGCGCAGACCTCACCGCAGCATGCGGACCCCAGGACCTTGCGCGGATGGCCATGGAAACCGTGGCCCAATTCTGCCAAAGCGACAGCACCCAAATTCTGCGCAAGCACGCCACCAAAAGCCTCGAACGCATGCCCGTCTCCCTGCGCAAGGACGCCGGCCAAATGGTGTTGCTGTTCGCCCAGGAGTACTGGGACCAGGTGATCGACCCGCGCAACCGCCACGTCCCGATCAGCCACGACCACTACCTCAAGACCTGGCTGCTCACCAAGCCGAAAATCGGCAGCCCCGGCGGGATACTATTCGTCGACGAGGCACAGGACCTCAGCCCCGCGGTGACGGGCCTCCTCAAGCGCCAGACCCACCTCAAGAAGGTCTTCGTCGGTGACTCCAACCAAGCAATCTACGGATTCGCCGGCGGAGCCGACGCACTGCCCTCCATCAAGACCCGACACGAACTGCCCCTCACCACGTCCTGGCGCTTCGGAACCGAAATAGCCCAAGTGGCCAACAGGTGGCTCACGGCATTGGGCGCCAAGCACTTCCTGACGGGAAACCCCGACCGGATCTCAACGCTCCAGAGCACGTCCCACCCGGCGGCTGTCCTCACCCGGACCAACGAGGGCGCCCTGTATGAGCTCATGGAAATGCAGAAGCAGGGGAAACAGGTCGCGCTGCAGCTCGACAATGCCCAAGTTCTCGGATTCATCAAAAGTGCAGAACACTTGCAGGCCGGACAGCGGGCAACCCACCAGCTCTTGCGGAACTTCTCCTCCTGGAACGAGGTCCGTGAATTCACCCTCAACGGCCGCAGCGACCTGACCACATGGGTTTCCCTGGTTGAAGGCCACGGCACAAAATTCCTTACCGAAGCCATCGCCAAGACCGTCCCCTTGTCCCCGGGTATCCCGGTGATTTCCACCGCCCACAAGGCCAAGGGCCTGGAATGGGAATCGGTGCAGATCTCCCGGGACTTCGAAGGGGCCGTGGAGCTCGCCATGCAACGTGGCGGCGCCAAAGCCGCGGCCGACGAACAACGGCTGGCGTACGTGGCAGTGACGCGTGCACAGGATTCCCTTGGTGCAGCGTCGTTGGAATCTCCCTAGCCCCTTGGTGCTTCTCCTGGGCAAGAACCCACGGCACCGCGGGCGCCTGAACTCCACCCTGGATGTGAGGGCTTCCGAGCAGTGGCGGGAACCAGCCCTTCGACCACAAATCAACTACTCTGGGAGACATCGTGTCCAGTCAGGACGCGCTTTTTTGGGGGAAAAATGAAACGCTTGGCGACCATCGCACTCACCGTATCACTACTCTTTGGAGGCAGTGTCACCGCGGTGCCGGCTGCCCAAGCCGCGGTGTCGGTTGCCCTGCCGGCAGCCAAGAAAACGGTCGCCAAAACCGCGATCACCACCCATCCCAGGTCCGTCACCGCGGTCAAGGGATCAACGGCGAAGTTCTCCGCGAGTTCCAAGGGCCACAAGCTCAAATACCAGTGGCAGCTCAAGACGTCCAAGGCACCCGCCTGGAAGAATGTTTCAGGGGCCACCGGGAAGTCACTGACACTGAAGAAGATCAAAACGGGTGCCTCCAAGAACCAATACCGGGTCCGCGTCACCGGCACCAACGGCAAGGTGACCTCCAAGAAGGCCACGCTCACCGTACGCAACCACTACAAGCCCGTGGTGTCGCATCTTTCGACCACAACCTTCGAGGTGGGACGCGCCGCAACGTTGCGGATCACCGGCCGGAACTTCCACGACGTCACATCCATCACCGTTGATGGGTATCCCGCGAAGTTCAAGAAGACCGGGACGACCCGGCTGGATCTCACCGTGCCGCGCGGCTACATGGAAGAAAGCGTCCGCCTGGTTGTCTCCTCGGCAGCCGGCCGCGTCACGAAGAACATCACCTACTTCACCTACCTTTCCAATGCCGATCGCACCACGTTCCTGCGCAGCATCGACCAGTCACTGATCAGCTACGGGGCCCCCGCGGCAAAGGTCAAAACGATCTACGCGAACGCCCGCGGCTACATTGCCTCCCCCAAGGCCTGGGAAGCCAAGGCCTACGACCAATGGCAGATCGCCCTCTACGCGCTGGAATACTCCGACGCCATACGCGAGGCCAACATCGCCGGCGACCAGTACGAAAACCTCGAGAAAATGGCCGGCTACGCGGAACAAGTGGGAGACGCAGGGAAGGCGCGGCAGTATCGCACCCAGGCCGCGGAGTATGCCGCCACCCGCGATGCCTACAACCAAATTGCCAGCAACTCCCTGGGCTACATCCGCACCTACGGCATCAAGGTTTAGTTCGCAGCTGGATGGGAAGGGCCGCATAAAGTGTTGCGGGTCTGGGCAGCAATGGAACGGGATTGCGCGGTCGGCCCTCGACTTGAGAGTTCCAGTCTGGTCCGCAGAGAACTTCCCGCGGATTTCTCGGGGTATCGGCCACAAGGACGATGGGTACGAAACGGGCGAATGGCCTTTGGACGCCGCATGCCACCAGGCTGATTTGCGACCCATTCAGCCGGCCTCCTGTCACAAAACCCCAAGTAAAACCGTAGATGTATAGGGTTGCCGTCATCACACTCGCACACACCTCTGGGGGAACCATCAAACGGATCATCACCGCGCTCGCTTCCGGCGCGCTCATCTTGGGCTCAATCGGCCTGGCCGCACCGGCGGCCGCTGCACCTGTGGCACCGACGAAGAACTTCAACGTCTCCGTTGCGGCCGCGAAGGCCAAGGCGCCGAAGATCGTCAACGGCAAGCTCACGACCACGAGGACCAAGAAGCCCAACGCCTCGGTGCAAAAGGTCAGGCTTCCGGTCCTGCAGAACTCCACGGCCAAGAACCGCAAGGCCTTTGCCAAGCTCGCCCAGGCCGCGGTGAAAGCCGAGCTCAAAACCTTCAACAGCGGTCGCAAGGGCGGCTGCGGCAGCAACACCGCCGAATTCGAGATCACGCCACTGGACAAGGGCATCTACAAGGGCCGGTACGCGTCGGTCAGCCTCTCCAGCTACATGTACATGTGCGGAGCCAGCGCCCATAGCGGGGCACGGTCATTCACCCTGGATTTGAAGACCGGCAAGAAGGTTGGCATTGGCACCTTCGTGGCCCAGGACGACATCACCACCAAGGTCGCGGTGGCCACCAACTTCCATGCAGCGAAGAACACCTGCATCGACGACCTAGCCCCGAGGGCGCCCAAGAATTCACAGGGCTACATCCCCCGGCCCACCGCCTGGACGCTCTCAACCAAGGGCATCAAGTTCCACTATGAGAAGTACTCGATTGGAGCCGGTGCGTGCGGTGCACCGAGCGTCTTGCTGCCCTGGAGCGAAGTGGCGACCGCCAAGGCCATGAAGGGAACCGTCAAGAACCGTGTCTACGTCAATGGGTTGCGCTACGACAAGAAGACCAAGTACTACTACGGGACCGCCATCACCACCTCGGTCCAGGGGCGCAAGGTCACCGTCTTTGAAAGCAGCGTGGTCGGCGACGGCGCCTGCTTCCATGGCGTCCGCTCCGGCAAGACCGCAACCGTCGGCTACAACTGGGGACAGGATGCGAAGATCAAGCTGAAGCTCAAGGACACCGGCGCGAACCCGAAGTTCAACGTAGCCACATTCGGCAAGGGCTGGCGCGAAGCCAATGCGGCGGACCTCAAGGTGCTCAAGGGCGCCTTTGGAAGCACCAAGTACTCGGCACGCGTGGTCTGCGGAGCATAGTCACACTCCTTGATGGCCCCGCGGCTGCCCGATCACCGGCGGCCTCGGGGCCATCGCTGTGCCCGGGCGCAGTCACGAACCACTCACGCATGCCCAGACGGGGATTCTTGGAAATCCGGACTGATCTTGGAGCCATGGCGCACCAAACGGAGTGGCTTGTTACTGGGGCGATCCATTCCAACCGCCGATAACCGCACATCTGACATGAAACCGCTCTACTGGATTGGCTATCCAGGCCAGGTTCCTCCGGCCCCACACGTCGACCCCATCAGCCGGGGCACGTATCCCGTCCTGGGCTTTGAGTTGTGGGTGGATTTCGCCACCTGGCAGCGGAATGATCAATTTTTACTGCCGGATGCGGGCCCGACTCACACGCAGCAGCGCACCGTTCTCGCATGCTCAATTGGGAACCGCTTAACCTCATCCTCCGCCGTGACTCACCCGCCCACCGAAGGCGACCGTGGCACCCACTGGATCCACCTACTCGGGCTCTAAAAAATATGATTTGGGCCGTGATATATTATTTTTATGCCAGCCGTGGGAAAAGTGACGACGAATGGAATGCGCATCAGCGACGCGGTGCGCAGCGACATCCTCAACGCCCGGTGGGTACCCGGGGGCAAGCTGCAGCCGGCGACCCTGGCCGACTTGTACCAAACCAGCACCACGGTGATTCGCGAGGCATTGACCTTGCTGGCCGGGGACGGCTTGGTGTCCATCAAGCCAAATCGGGGCTTCTTCGTTCCGGAACTTAACGTGAGAGAACTCCAAGACCTCACCGAGCTACGGTGCATCACCGAGGCCCTCGCCTCCGGATTGGCCATCGAACGCGGGGACTCCACGTGGGAGACTGATCTGGTAGCGGCCCACTATCGACTGGCCAGAATCCCCCGGCACACCAGCGAGGATTCGACCCACTTGAGCGAGGAATGGGTAGCCGCCCACCGGGGCTTCCACGAGGCTCTGCTGCGGGCAAGCGGGAGCCCGGTGATCAATCACCTGGCCTCGAACCTGGCTGACCATACCGCTCTGTACAGGCGATGGGCCGCGCTTTCACCGGTGTCGGCGAAACGCGACATCGACGCGGAACACCAAGCCATCCTGGATGCGGCACTTGCCCGCGACGCACCCCTGACCGCGAGCCTCCTGCGCACCCACTACGAAGAAACGGTAAATGTGGTCCTCGCTGCCGGACTGGCGCACGAGAGCAAGTCCCCGCGACATTAAGCCACCACGCCTCCGGCAACCGGGAGCGCACGAATCGGATCCACCTGGAACATCAAGAGGGCCGTGGCCCGGAACCGCTGCCCCGGCACTTCCCGACTCTCGCGATACCGCTGGACGACACGCACGGAAGCCACAAATCAGAGAATTTTCCTCCCCTACCTACCCCCGTTGCACGTCACGGGGACATCCGGGGACGAACAGCTCGGAATGAACGACCTCCACGTCAACGGCACCCGCAACGCTTCCGAACCCACCCAAGACCCCCGAGCCGGTCTTCCGCGCTGCGCAATCCCGGGAACGCCCCGACGTGGTGTTCGACCGTTTTTGGCACGTCGAGCCGGGCTCAACGGCGTGCGGTAAATCCTGCCCCATCCGGGATCCCCCTCGAACGGGTCCTAGGCCTCTTGTCCGCGGGAAAAGGCACCCAAGATTGGCTTGGGAGGCAGTGTGCCGAACCGCGTTCGGCCAGGCCCCCGGCCAGGCTTCGAAACCGCCCGGGGACCACGGATCGTGCCCGAGCGTTCCTCCGGGGAAACGTCCCGTGTCCCCGGAGGTGTGGGGCTAGCCGCGGGAGGGCGACGCTGCTCCCTGCACCAGGCCGGCGCGCAGGATCACGTCAACGGTCGCCTGGTAGTGGGCCCGCAGCAGCGAGGCCGTGAGGACCGCATCGCGGGCGAGGGCTGCCTCCAGGATGTCCAGGTGTTCCTTCTCCACGTCGCGCACCGACGCCGCATCGGAGGGTGCCGCCCAGCATCGGTACAATTCGGTGTGGTCGGCCAGATTCGCGGCCAGTCGGGTCATGTGCGGGCAGGCGCAGGCCTCGAGCAGTTTCGTGTGGAACGCCCGGTGCGCGGCGGCCCACTCCCCGTTGATGTGGACCAGGTCCCCGGCAGCCCGGCGGGGGGTGCGCACCAACCCGTAGTGGGCGGCCATCAGGTCCGACTCCCACTCCAGGCCGCCTCGTTCAAGGGACAGGCTCACGGCCAGTTCCTCGGTGATGCACCGCAGCTCCGTGATGTCACGCAACTCCCTGAGGTCCAGCTCGCTGACGAAAAATCCCCTATTCGGGATCACCACCACCAACCCATCGCCCGCCAGCCTGGTCAGTGCCTCCCGGATGACGGTGGTGCTCGAGTCATACCGGGCCGCGAGCACCCCGGGCTGCAGCTTCCCCCCGGGGGGCCACTGGGCGGCCAAGAGGTCCGCGCGTACCGCGTCAATGGTGCGGGTGATGTTGTTGGGCGATGCAAGAGCCATAGCAATAATCTACCATCCCTGAATAAAACATTATCTTTGACAAGTAGGTAAATCACCCCTAGGCTCCATGTGAGTCACAACACCTCGCCGGTTCCGGACCAGCCAGGGATCTCCCTCCACCTGAAGCGGAGACTCCGCTGGGCCGGAGACCGCCCCGGCATCATGCCAGTCGGTCCCGGCAGGCACCAACCACAGGGAACCTTCCTGTACGAAAGGAACAACGCGTGAACTACGCCAGCTTTGTCGCCACCGACGGGAGCCCCACCTGGGGCATCATCACCGAGGGCACCGCCTACGACCTGGGCCCCACGGGCCTGAGCCTGGCCGATGGCCTGCGTGAAGCCGTGGTCAAGGGCATCTTCGGGGCAGTGGGAGAGCAATACCTCAACGCACCGTCCCGCCCGGAGGCGGAGCTCGAATTCCTTCCCACCCTCACCGACCCGGGAAAGATCATCTGCGTCGGGGTGAACTACCGCAGCCACCAGGAGGAATCCGGGAAGACCGAGCAGAAGGCCCCCACCATCTTCACCCGGTTCGCCGATTCGCAAATGGGCCACCTGCAGCCGGCCCTGAAGCCAGCCTCCACCGAGCAGTACGACTACGAGGGCGAAATGGCCCTGGTCATCGGCAAGGAAGCCTACCGGGTCTCCGAGGACGACGCGTGGGACCACATCGCCGGCTACGCGGCCTACAACGACTTCAGCGTCCGGGACTGGCAACGCGCCGCCTCGCAGTGGACCCCGGGCAAGAACTTCCCGGGCACCGGCGCCTTCGGCCCCTACCTGGTGCCGGCACAGGTCCTCGGGGACGTCACCAAGCTGACCCTGCAGACCCGCGTCAACGGAGAGGTCCGCCAAAAGGCCTCGGTGGCAGACCTCTACTTCACGATCCCCCAGCTGATCGCCTACATCACCGGGTTCACCCGCCTGTCCCCCGGCGACGTCATCGTGACCGGGACCCCCGGCGGGGTGGGACTGTTCACGCCCGAGGGCCTGCTCTCCGCCGGCGACGTGGTGGAAGTCGAGATCACCGGCCTCGGCATACTCCGCAACACCGTAGTCGACGCCGCCTAACACCCCCGAGCAAAGGAACACACCATGACGGTTGCAGTCTGCACCCTGTCCCATTCGCCGCTTTTCGGCATCAACGACCCGGGACCCGAAACCCTGGCCGAGGTCAACGCGGCCCTCGATGAGGTCCGCGACTTCGTGAAGCGCTTCGACCCGGAAATCACCATCGTCTTCGGCCCCGACCACTACAACGGCGTCTTCTACGACATGATGCCTGCCTTCTGCATCGGTTCCGCGGCCCGTTCCGTCGGGGACTGGGGAACCGAGCCCGGCCCGCTTCCGGTGGACCGTGCCGCGGCGCGAACCCTGGTGGCCGCCGTCCTGGATGCGGGCCTCGACGTCGCCCAGTCCGAGGAAATGCACGTCGACCACGGGATTTCCCAGCCGTTGGAGTTCATCTTCGGACCGGGCTACGAAAACCCGGTCGTCCCGATCTTCATCAATGCCGTGGGGCTCCCCCTGGGCCCGATGGAACGCGTGCGGCTCCTGGGCGAAGCGGTGGGGCGCGAGGTTTCCTCCTGGAACAAGCGCGTGCTGATCATTGGATCGGGCGGCCTGTCCCACGACCCGCCGGTGCCGCGGCTGGAGGAAGCCTCCCCGGAAGTCATCGAACGCCTGATCGATGGCCGCAATCCCTCCCCGGAGCTGCGCGCCGAACGCGAACGCCGGGTTATCGAGGCCGGCAAGGCCCATGCGGCCGGGGACTCCCCCTTCCAGGAAATCAACCCCGGGTACGACACCTTGGTCATGGACACCCTGGCCGCCGGCGACGTCACGGCCACCGACGGGTGGGCCAACGACTGGATGGAGAAGGAAGGTGGGCACTCCGCGCACGAGATCCGAACGTGGGTGGCGTCCTACGCCGCACTGTCCACGACCGGGGACTACACGGTGACCAACCGCTGGTACTGGCCGGTGCAGGAATGGATGACCGGATTCGGCATCATGACAGCTATCTCGAAGGAGTCTTGACATGAAAAAAACCATCGACATCGAAACCCGCCTGGCGATCCAGGCACTCACCGCGGAACACGCCTACAGGCTTGACCACGGCCTGGCCGACACCCTCCACGAACTCTATTCGGTGGACGGCGAAATGCTCGGCCTGCCGCCCCGGGACCTGATCGGGCGCGAAGCCCTGGCCGCCTGGGGTGCCGAGCGCGTCAAGCTGCCCCGCACCTCCCGCCACGTCGAGACCAACCACCGGCTGCAGTGGGTCGACGGGGAACTCACGGGAACGCTGTGCGCCACCGTGTACCGCAGCGACAGCCCGGATACCAGCGACACCGCACCCTTCATGGTCGGCGACTACGAGGACGACTTCGTGCAGGAGAACGGCGAGTGGAAAATCCGCCGCCGGGTCATCCGCCGCGCCTTCCGGGCGCAACGCTAGGCAGGACATCGTGGCCCGTTACCTCCCCACCACCGCAAGGGAAACATCTTTATGAGTACCGCTTCCACCCACAGTGCCGGCATGAAAGCCAAGGCCTACAACCTCAACGAGCTGGATTTGCAGCAGGTCCGACCCGGGTTTTCCCGCACCGGGATCCGGTCCGACGAGGCCGTCACGACCGTCAACTGGTTCGAGCCCGGCTACAAGACGGCCGGCCCGCACTCGCACCCCTTCGACCAGCTCAGCTACGTGCTGACCGGGGCCATGCGGTTCTATGTCAACGACGAGGTCTTTGACCTGGTTGCTCCGGCGGTCCTCCACATTCCCGGCGGCGCCCCGCACTGCGCCGAGCCCTTGGGAGAGGAAAGGGTGCTGAACCTCGACGTCTTCGCCCCGCTGCGCGAGGACTACCTGGCACTGTGCGAACACCAGGGGTACGGACAATGAAAGCCGTGCGCTTCAGGACGGCCGGCGGTCCCGAAACCCTCGCCCTCGAAGAACTGCCCTCCCCAACCCCCGGGCCGGGCGAAGTGCTCATCCAGGTGGCAGGAGCCGGCCTGAACCGAGCCGACTCGCTCCAGCGCCGGGGACGCTACAGCCTCCCACCCGAAGCGTCGGAGATCTTCGGACTGGAAGTCTCCGGCACCATCGCCCAGGTGGGCCCCGGGGTCGAGGACTTTGTCCCCGGGGACCACGTCATGGCGCTGCTGGCCTCGGGCGGGTACGCGGAATTCGTTGCCGTCAACGCCGGCCATGTCCTTCCAGTCCCCCGCGGCATGGACCTCCTCGAAGCGGCCGGAATACCGGAGGCGGCCGCGACGCTGGTGTCCAACCTCCTGGGGACCGCCCGCTTCCAGCCCGGGGAAACCGTGCTGATCCACGGGGCCACCGGCGGGATCGGGGTCTTCGGGATCCAACTGGTCAAGGCCCTGGGCGGGCGGGTCGCGGTGACCGCGTCCACCGACGCGAAGCTGGAGACGGCGCGGGGCCTGGGAGCCGACGTGCTGATCAATTACACCGAGGACGACTTCGCCGCCCGGATGAGTGCCGAGGGAGGTGCCGACATCATCCTCGACACCGTCGGCGGCCCCTACCTCGGATCGAACCTCCAGGCCCTGGCGACGTTCGGGCGGATCGTGACCATCGGCCTGCAGGGCGGGGCCGAGGGCACCCTGGACCTTGCGGCCCTGATGAAGAAGAAGGCGTCCGTCGCCGGAACCCTGCTTCGAGACCGCACCCCGGAGCAGAAGGCCGAGATCATGAACGAGGTCAAGCGCGTCGTGGTCCCGCTGCTGGAAACCGGCGCCGTCAAGCCGGTCATGGAACGGGTCTACCCGTTCTCGGACGTGGCAGCGGCACACGCCCACTTCGAGACCAAGAGCCACGTCGGCAAGATCGTCCTGGATCTCCTCCAGGCCCGGTAGCGGCTTCCGCCGCCACCGGCGAGGCTGAAGCTCTCCCCGACCCGGCACCCAGGGTCCGTGCCTGCACCTGAGGGCACGGACCCGCCCCACACCCCGGCGGACGCGATTGCGCCCGTCACATCCAACAATCAAGAACACTCCTAAGGAACCGACATGAACGCAGAATCGACACAGGTCATGGAGCCCGACACGGCCGCCGGACCGGCAGGCGATCTCATCTATGACCTCGTCATCGTGGGGTACGGCCCCAGCGGCGTCACCGCCGCAAACCTCGCGATCCTCAAGGGGATGCGGATCGCCGTCGTGGAGAAGGACACCGAGGTCTTTCCCCGGCAGCGGGCCATCTCGTGCGACGACGAAGTCATGCGCGTGTTCCAGACCATCGGCCTGGTCGCTCCCATCCGGGCCACCATGCACGAGGGCGTCACCTCCACGTTCGTCACGTCCAAGGGCAAGACACTGCTGAGCCTGGCATCCACCATCACGCACAACGGCTACCACCAGCGCAACTTCTTCCACCAGCCCTACCTCGAATCCGAGCTACGCAAGGGCGTGCTGCGCCGCGAAGACCTTGCCGACCTCTACTTCGGCGCCGAAGTCCTCAGCGTCGAGGACGGCCCCGACTTCGCCCTGGTCACCTCCAAGGACGTGGCCACCGGGGAAACCCAAACCCTGCGCGGCAAGTATGTCCTGGCCTGCGACGGCGGCAGCAGCTCGGTGCGCAAGTCCCTCGGCCTGGCCATGGAGGGCAAGTCCCTGCCCGACCCCTGGTTCGACGTCCAGGGTGAGGCCCTGGGAAAGATGCCCGGCTCCCCGCACTTCAAGTTCGTCTGCGACCCCAAACGCGCCGGCGTCGACTGCCCCTGCCCGGCCGGGATGCACCGCTACGAGTGGCGGCTGAACCCGGACGAAGACCCCACCGAAATCACCGAGAACGGAAAGGTTTGGGACACGATCAGCCGGCTGGCGCAAAAGACCACCGGAAACCCTTCGGTGTCCATCGATGAGCGGGACCTGGAAATGAAAAGGACCTGGCGCTATGTCTTCCAGGTCCGCCGGGCCGCCAACTGGCGATCCGGACGGATCCTGCTCGTGGGCGACGCCGCCCACCTCATGCCGGCGTTCGCCGGCGCGGGCATGGCCTCGGCGATCCGGGACACCGTCAACGTGGTCTGGAAGATACACGAGGTCCTTGCCGGCCGTGCAGCCGACACCCTGCTCGACACCTACCAGCAGGAGCGGGGCCCGCACGTGGAGGCCTTCACCAAGTACGCCGAAAAGCTCGGTCGCATCGTGCAGGTCAAGTCCCCGGTCCTCGCGCTGCTGCGCAACGCCTACTACCGGACCCTGCGCCACATCCCCGGGCTGCGCGCCTACACCACCACGATGAAGGGCAAGCCGGTCCCCGGCTTCTCCGAGGGCTTCGTGGCCGCCTCCACGAACAAGAAGACCCCCGCGGGCAGGACCTTCCCCAACGTCGATGTCGGCACCGAACACGGCCGCATGCTTATCGACGACTACATCGGCTACAACTTCGCCGTGTTCGGCCTGGACGAGGACCCCCGCACCCTCCTGGACGCGGAAGAAGTACGGGCCTGGGAACGGCTCGGTGCACGGTTCATACGGATCCGCACCGGAACGCTGCTGGCCGGGACCGACGAGGTCGGCGATCCCGTGGGTCGGCTCTGGGAGTGGTTCCAGAGCCACAAGAACGCACGCCTGGCCGTCGTCCGGCCTGACCACATCGTCTACGGCGTGGACACCGACGAGGTCCGGCTCATCCCCGACCACCTGAAGCAGACCGCCCGGTCCTCGACCGGGGCCCACCGGTAGGGAACCTCCCGCCAAGGACCACCCAGACCATGAAACACACGGTTACCCAACGAAGTGAAACGGAGCAATGGTGAAGCAACTAACAACCCCCGAGGGACAGGCCATCGAAGCGCCGCCCCTGAGCCAGAAAACCGCAGCGCGCCGGGCCATGATGGCCAGCTACCTCGGCACAACCGTCGAGTTCTATGACTTCTTCATCTACGGGACGGCAGCGGCCCTGATCTTCCCCACGGTGTTCTTTACGGACCTGCCCATGCAGCTGGGCGTGACCCTGTCCTACCTCACGCTGGCGGCAGGCTACGTCGCACGCCCCGTGGGAGGCATCCTCTTCGGGCACTTTGGCGACCGGGTCGGACGCAAGCGCATGCTGCTCATCACCATGCTCATGATGGGCTTGGTCTCGATCGCCATGGGCGTGCTGCCCGGGACCGAAACCATCGGCTATGCGGCCCCGGTGGTCCTGGTGCTGCTGCGCCTGGTCCAGGGCATCGCCGTCGGCGGCGAATGGGCCGGCGCCGCGCTGATGGCCCTGGAGCACGCGCAACCCAAGAACCGCGGCTTTGCCGCCAGCCTGGCCGTGAGCGGCGCCCCCTCCGGTGCGGTCCTGGCGACCCTGGTGTTCGGAGCCGTGTCGATGCTTCCGCAAGAACAGCTGCTGCAGTGGGGTTGGCGGGTCGCGTTCCTCCTGTCGGTGGGCCTGGTGTTCCTGGCGATGTACCTGCGGTCCCGTGTCACCGAATCCCCGGAGTTCGAGCGCGAAAAGGCAGAGCGCGACAACGCAAAGGCGCCCGTGGCCCCCCTGGTGGCGGTCCTCAAGAAGCACCCGGGACGATTGGCCAGCGCCATCCTCTCCGGCATCGCCCCGCTCTTCCTCCAGTCGCTGCTGGCGACCTTCGCGATCTCCTACGCGGTCACCCAGGGACATGCGCAGGCCACGGTGCTGTGGATGGTGACCATCGCGAACTTCCTGATGATCTTCTCGGTCCCCGCCTTCGCGGCGCTCTCCGACCGCATCGGCCGCAGGCCCGTCATGCTGGCAGGGTACATTTTCGGCGGATCGATGATCTGGATCATTTTCCGGCTCATCGACTCGGGAAACGTGCTCCTGCTCCTGGCCGCGATCGTCATTGGCAACCCGATCGCCAACGGCATGATGTACGGCCCGCTGGGCGCATTCTTCTCTGAGAAGTTCGACACGGGTTCGCGCTACACCGGAGTGTCCCTCTCCTACCAGCTCTCCACGCTGCTGGGGGCCGGGTTCGCCCCGCTCATCGCCTCATCACTGCTGTTCGCAGGAAGCGGCGGGACCCATTTGGTGTCGCTTCTCTTCACGGGGCTCTGCGTGTTCGGCGCCCTGGCCGTCTGGTTCAGCAGGGAAACGCGCGGAACGCTCTAGGGTGCAGGGCGGGAGCACACGATCCACGGGAACTCTCGGCAGATCGCGAGTCATCCCCTCGCCCTGTAGCAGTCCCCAGATCGCCCAAAGAAGCAGATAACCGTCCAACAAACCCGAAAGTGCCCACGGCCCGGTGCTCCAAAGACGGAGCACCGGGCCACGACGGGCTGGTGCCACCCCGGGTACCACTCCAACCCCGCAAGAACGCCGGCATGATCCCGTCACCTAACCCATCGCGTTTCTTGTAAAAAGCCGACGCTGGCAGTCGTCCCTAACATGCCGCTCCGCCATGCCGAAACGCCGATAACGGTTCATACGTTTTGTAGAACGGCTCTCGACCTTGGCCTTCCCACTTTTGATGGTGTCCGGTCTCACCATAGTTGTCAGTTTTCTCATTGAAACTGTCAGTCTACGGAATTCCTGGTCTGTCTCATCTGACCTGTCAGTCCGGTTCAAAGAAGCCAGTTGCTGATAATCCTGCATCCGTACGGCCGCCCGGCCGCCTACCGGCTATCGACGCGCAGCCCTACTTGCCGAGCTGCCCATACGAAACTGACAGAATGAATGAGACGCCACGAGCCATTCTTGTCTCATCCAACCTGTCAGTTCCCAAGTCGGCACTGACAAATATGATGAGACCGGACAGATGGCGTCCTTTCGGCCAGTTGGAAAACTTCCTACAATGAACGAACCTTGCCGGTCGTTTGGTGGCGGAATGAGTCTCCCGTCCCTGCTGGCTTGCAGGGAACGGGGGTTTGGAAAGTGCGGAGGAATGACAGCGACCGAACTTCCTTGTCTTCCCGAAGACGGACCTATGGCCAGCTCGCCGCGGACCTCGGTCGGTTGCCGGACGGCACGGACGGCACGGACGGCACGGACGGCACGGACTAGCCTTCGGCGGTG
This sequence comes from Arthrobacter sp. UCD-GKA, assembly GCF_001863355.1. Classification (NCBI taxonomy): domain Bacteria; kingdom Bacillati; phylum Actinomycetota; class Actinomycetes; order Micrococcales; family Micrococcaceae; genus Arthrobacter; species Arthrobacter sp. UCD-GKA. The sequence continues at coordinate 150,102 of NZ_MOLR01000009.1, forward strand.
AAGCGTCGGATTCGTCTTATAGAGTTTGGGTTAGCGGCAACAGCGCCAGGGACATCCCGGAAAATCTGCCATAGCTGTGGGAGGTTCCCCATTCGCAGCCGACGCCGTCCCCCTCACTGCCCAAATCACGGCTGTACCCCGGGTCTCCGACGGAGATCGTGTCGGTCCTCGTCTCCCGCACCGCATCACCTTTCTGGCAGGAGGTGGAGGCCTCAAGTGCGTCCCCGAGCAGCAATTCCGCCGCGGCTTTCCGGTCGGCTGCCTTCTTGGCCTTGGTTTCGGCAGCAGTCTTCTCCTGTGGAGCTTTCGTCGCGTTGGCTCCGGATACGGCTGTCTCCTGCGCCGCCTTCTTCGCTGCTTCTTCCTGGGCTTGGATGGTAGCACGATCGTGGTTTGCCTCATCCTCCCGGAACAGGGTCCCGGTTTTGTCCCTGTCACAGTGGTTGTTCTGCTCGCCTCGGGTCATCACCAGGTGGTCTGCCTCGCACGGCCCGCCGAGGAAACTGACCAATTCCGGGCCCGCGTCCTGGTCATTGCCCACCGTGGGTGCGGATTCCCCGGAACGCAGGGTCCAGACTCTCGGGTTGAGGATTTCTATCAGAGAACCGCGGCCACCGGGCTGCGCCCAACGCCCGCAATACATCCAAGTGATGCCAGCGGGCTTGCCACACCCGGCAAAAGGCATCGATGGGCCCATGAAAGACAGTTGGCGACACGGATCCTGCACTACCCGGTCAAGAGCTTCTCCCCCTTCCCAAGGCGGTGACCTCTACCGGGAGTAAGAAGTTGGAGCGCACTGCGGCCGCGGCACGTATCCGAATCCTCTGCACTGCCCCCGGAAACGGTGGCCACGGGTTCACCGGGTTCGGACAGGTGATCWCCCGGGTTCCGCCCTCGAGGCTCAGGGTCCATGCCATTGGAATGGTTGGTGCTGGTCATGAACGGGATTCTTCCTCTCCTGCCGCGATCGGCGGGCTGGTTCGTTCCTGGATTAAGGTGAATTCCTTTGATTTCCTTGCATCGCCATCAGCCCCGTTCACGACGGTCACGGGAATCATCCCGGTGTCGAAGTCGCTGTCCCAGTCGGTCTTGGGCAGCGTGGTCTCGGCAATCCGGCTCGGACCGTCGGTGTTTGCCTGCGCGCGCAGGAAGGACATGTGCACCTCGTACTGGTCAAGCACGTCGGAGATGATCTGCTCGCGGGTGCAGCCCATGAGGTCGTATCCGTGGGAGCCCTCTTGGGAGAAGACCTCCATGCGGTAATAGTGCTCCCCGGTGGAGGAGATCCGTGCGTAGGAGGGCACCTTGAGCTGGACCGGGTAGACCTGGTACTTAAAGTAGCGCTCGTCCCCTAGCTGGACCACCACATCCACGGAATCTATGCCGAGCTGCCCTACCGGTTCGACGCTCAGTTCACCCACGGCACCCGCGGCGATGAATTCCGCCAGGRCCTCTTCGAGGGCCGGCCGAACCACCCCTTGGACGAAGCGCTGGGCCGCACGCTGGCCGGGGTAGGCCATGGTGCGGGCCAGGCGTTGGCGCCAGCCGCGCCGGTGGTCGATCCCGGTCGATCCGGTGCGCGAGGTAAGCACGGTGTGCAGGGTGTTCTTGTAGCTTCCGGCCAGCGCGCGCTCGACGCGCAGCGCCTTGTAGAGCCCCAGCATGATGAACACCAGCACCACCGAGAACGGCAGGCCCATGATCACCGTGGCATTCTGCAGCGTGGGCACCCCGCCGACCAGCAGCATCGCCAAGGTCAGCAGGCCGGTGGCCACCGACCAGAAGACGCGCACCCACTTGGGGCCGTCGGATTCGGCGTCCTTGAGG
>NZ_MOLR01000010.1:0-212028 GCF_001863355.1 Arthrobacter sp. UCD-GKA
GCCGCCGCGGCGGCGAGCCGCCGCGGCGGCGATGACCCGCCCGGTGGCCAGTCCCCCGGTGAAGGAGACCATGTCCACGTCGCGGTGCGCGGACAGGGCCGGGCCGACCGCGGACCCGGCGCCGGTCACCAGGTTCGCCACCCCGGCCGGCAGTCCCAGTTCCTGCAGCACGTCCATCATCAAGATGGCGGTGGAGGGGGTCAGCTCGGCGGGCTTGAGGATGAAGGAGCAGCCGGCGGCCAGGGCCGGGGCAATCTTCCAGGCGGCCTGCAGCAGCGGGTAGTTCCACGGGGTGATCATGGAGACCACGCCGACCGGTTCGTAGACGATCCGCGAGACCACGTTGGCGTCCCCGGCGTCGACGACCCGACCCGGTTCCTGGCCGGAGAGCTTGCCGAAGTAGCTGAAGCTCGCGGCGATGTCCTCGATGTCCAGGCGTGCCTCGTACATGCGCTTGCCGGTGTCCAGGGCCTCGGCGCGGGCGAACTCCTCCTGGCGCTCCAGCAGCCGGGCGGCGACCCTCAGCAGGAAGTCCCCGCGCTGGGGGGCCGGGACCGAGGTCCACACCCCGGAGTCGAAGGAGGCCCGGGCCGCGGCGATGGCGCGCTCGGAGTCGGCGCCGGTTCCCTCGGAGACGGTGGCGACGTGCTCGCCGGTGCCCGGGCAGGTGATCTCCCGGGTGCCGCCGTCCGCGGCCGGGGCCCAGGCCCCGTTGATGTAGATGGTGGTGCCCGGGCCGCACCCGTTGGCGCCCGCTGTTGGATCGTTGATGGCCTGGCTCATGCGTTTTCCTCTTCCTTCTCCGCGCCCGCAACGGGCCCGGTCTTGATCATGGGAATCATCCCGGTGTCGAAGTCGCTGTCCCAGTCGGTCTTGGGCAGCGTGGTCTCGGCGATCTGGCTCAGACCGTCGGTGTTGGCCTGCGCACGCAGGAAGGACATGTGCACCTCGTACTGGTCCAGCACGTCGGAAATGATCTGCTCGCGGGTGCAGCCCATGAGGTCGTACCCGTGGGAGCCCTCCTGGGAGAAGACCTCCATGCGGTAGTACTTCTCCCCCGTGGAGGAGTCCCGTGCATAGGATGGCACGTTGAGCGCGACCGGATAGACCTGGTACTTGAAGGGGCGCTCGGTCCCGTGCGGGACCACCAGGTCCACGGACTTGATGCCCAGCTGGCCCACCGGGGCGACGTGCAGTTCCCCGACGACCCCGGAGCTGGCGAACTCGTTGTTCACTTCCTCCAGTGCCGGGGTTACGATCTCCTCCATGAAGCGCTGGGCCGCACGCTGGCCGGGGTAGGCCAGGGTGCGGGCCAGGCGTTGGCGCCAGCCGCGCCGGTGGTCGATCCCGGTCGATCCGGTGCGCGAGGTAAGCACGGTGTGMAGGGTGTTCTTGTAGCTTCCGGCCAGCGCGCGCTCGACGCGCAGCGCCTTGTAGAGCCCCAGCATGATGAACACCAGCACCACCGAGAACGGCAGGCCCATGATCACCGTGGCATTCTGCAGCGTGGGCACCCCGCCGACCAGCAGCATCGCCAAGGTCAGCAGGCCGGTGGCCACCGACCAGAAGACGCGCACCCACTTGGGGCCGTCGGATTCGGCGTCCTTGAGGTGCGAGGTGAAGTTGGCCATGACCAGGGCGCCGGAGTCGGCGCTGGTGACGTAGAAAAGCAGCCCGGTGAAGGTGGCGACGGCCGCGACCAGCGGGACCGCCGGGTAYTGCTCGAGCAGCGAGTAGAAGGCACGCTCGGGCTGGTTCATGGCGACGTCCCCGAACGCATCGTTGCCGTTCATCACCAGGTCCAGGGCGCTGTTGCCGAAGATGGAGATCCACAGCAGGATGAACGCGAACGGGACCACCAGCACTCCGGTGACGAACTGGCGGATGGTGCGGCCGCGGGAGATGCGGGCCAGGAAGAGGCCGACGAACGGCGCCCAGGCGATCCACCAGGCCCAGAAGAACAGGGTCCAGCCGTTGAGCCATGCGTCGGGGCGGTCGTAGGCCATGGTGTCCAGGGCCATGCCCGGGAAGCGCGAGAGCGTGTCCCCGATGTTCAGGATGATCCCGTCAAGCAGGAAGCGGGTCTTGCCGGCGAAGAGCACGAAGAGCATCAGGGCGACGCACAGGATCACGTTGAGTTCCGAGAGCCGGCGGATGCCCTTTTCCACGCCGGTGAGCACCGAGACGGTGGCCATGACCACGGCGATGACGATCAGGGCGATCTGCACCGAGGTGCCCTCGGGGATGCCGAACATGAAGTTCAGGCCRAAGTTCAGTTGGGCCACCCCGATGCCCAGCGAGGTGGCGATGCCGAAGATGGTGCCGAGCACCGCGGCGATGTCCACGCCGTGGCCCAATGGGCCGTGGATGCGCTTGCCCAGGATCGGATAGAGCGCCGAGCGGATCGACAGCGGCAGGTTGTGGCGGTAGGCGAAGTAGCCCAGGGCCAGGCCGATCAGGGCATAGAGCCCCCAGCCGAGGATGCCGTAGTGGAACAGGGTCCAGGCCAGCGCCTGGCGGGCGGCTTCCACGCTGGAGCCCTCGCCGGTGGGCGGGGCCAGGAACTGGGCGACGGGTTCGGAGACCGAGAAGAACATCAGGTCTATGCCGATCCCGGCGGCGAACAGCATGGCCGTCCAGGTGAAGAGGTTGAAGGTAGGGCGGGAGTGGTCCGGGCCCAACCGGGTCTTGCCGACCTTGGAGACCGCGATGGAGATGACGAACACCAGCACGGCCACCACGACCAGTGAGTACCACCAGCCGAAGGTCGCCCCGACCCAGCCGACCACCGCGGTGATCACGGCGTCGGCACCGGCCTGGTCGATCATGGCCCAGAGGGTGAAGGCCAGGATCGTGGCGGCGGAGCCGAAGAACACGACCTTGTTGATGCGGTTGGGCCCCGCGTCGGGCGGGATTGCACTTTCCGTGTTGTTTATGGGTATAGACGGGTCATCTGAATACTTGACGGCACTCATGATTCGAGAGCCTAGCAATGACTTGTGCGCGTGCAGCCGCCCGGGCGCGTCTATCACACGCCTGCGGGTGAGATTCCCCACAGCCGGTGATCATCGTTGGGCATGGTGGCAACACCCGGCATTCCGGGGAATTTCGGGCACAAAAATGCCCCGCCGGGACCTGCCGTGAACCGCTTCGCTTTCGCGTTCGGTTCCCGGCGTGTCCCTGTGGGCGGGGCATCGATGTCCCGGCGGCTGCCGGGGCAGGTACTACAGGACGTCCACGACGCCCTCTTCCTTGAGCTTTTCCACGGTGGCCTTTACCGACTGCGCATGCTCCTTGGTGGTGACCAGCAGCGCGTCGGGGGTGTCGACGACGACCACGTCGTGGATTCCTATCAGGGCGATCACGCGCTTGGAGTCGGTGACCACCACGCCGGTGGCGTTGTCCGAGTACACGCGCGGGTTGCCGCCCACCACGGTGACGCCGGTCTTTTCGCTGGCGGGGTTCAGCCGGCCGATGGCTGCGAAGTCCCCCACGTCGTCCCAGTTGAAGACGCCGGGGATCACTGCCACGTCGCCGGCGGCCGCGGCAGGCTCGGCCACGGCGTAGTCGATGGCGGTCTTGGGCAGGGTCGGCCAGATGCGGTTGATGGTATCCACCCGGTCCCCGGTTTCCCAGGCCTGGGCGATTTCCATCAGGCCCGCGTAGAGCACCGGTTCGCTGCGCTGCAGGTGCTTGAGCATCAGGGCCACCGGGGCGACGAACATGCCGGCGTTCCAGAGGTAGCCGCCGTCGGCCAGGTAGCGGCGCGCCGTGTCCTCGTTCGGCTTCTCCACGAACTCGACGACGTCGCGCGCCGTGGGTGCTCCGGAGACCTGGAGCTTTTCCCCGGCCCGGATGTACCCGAAGCCGGTGGAGGGCGTGGTGGGTCGGATGCCGATGGTGACGATCTTGCCGGTGGCAGCCGTGTGGATGGCCTCGCGGACCGATTCCTGGAAGACCTCGACCGGGACGATCACCTGGTCGGCGGCGAAGGAACCCATGATGGTCTCGGGATTGCGCAGGTAGAGGATGGCGGCGGCCAGGCCGATGGCGGCCGCCGAGTCTTTCGGGTCCGGTTCCAGGACCAGGTTCAGGTCGCTGATTTCCGGGAGTTGGGCCAGCACCGCCGCGCGGTGGGCGCGCCCGGTGACCACCATGATGTTCTCACCGGCCAGCGGGATGAGCCGCTCATAGGTGGCGCGAATCAGGGTCGATCCGGAGCCGGTCAGGTCGTGGAGGAATTTCGGGGCCGCGGCACGCGAGAGCGGCCAGAGTCGGGTGCCGACACCACCGGCGGGGATGACCCCGTGGAATCGTGCCAAGAGTTCAGCGTTCATCCGACTAAGGCTAGTTGATCAACCCGAAGATTGCGGTGTTGGCCGATTATGAAATAGGGCATTGGAACCTATTGTATTTCGCGCATTTCCCGGATGTTTAGCCGATCCACCCTTTCATCCGGTGAGCCTACTCACACGGCACACGGAAAGAATGGGCACGCCCGTCCAAGGTGGTCTAAGATCGGGCAAGGAACGCTCGCACTAAGGCGTCAATTTATTGTGTGGARGATACACATGCGCCCTTGTGAGTCATGGAGGTTAATTCAGTGTCGAAGGCTTCGTCAGGCACCCTCTACCGCGGCCATGAAGGCATGTGGTCTTGGGTAGGGCATCGCGTAACAGGTGTCGTTATTTTCTTATTCCTTTTGGTCCACGTGCTCGACACGTCGCTGGTCCGGGTTTCCCCCGGCGCCTATGACGCGGTCATGTCCACCTACAAGAACCCGCTGATGGCACTGGGCGAAACCGCTCTGGTCGCCGCCATCGTCTTCCACGCATTCAATGGCCTGCGCCTGATCCTGGTGGACTTCTGGAAGTCGGGAACCAAGTACCACCGCCAGATGCTTTGGGGCGTTTTGGCACTGTGGGTCATCACCATGGTGGCATTCTCGATTCGCCACCTGTCTATCGCCTTTGGAGGTCACTAACCCATGTCGGCAGATATCGCTGCACCACGCAGCCAACGGCTCGACCCGAAGTATGTCCGCGCGCGCAAGTCCCGCGGCAGCTTTGAAATGATCGCATGGCTCTTCATGCGCCTGTCCGGCGTCGCGCTGATCGTGCTGATCTTCGGGCACCTCTTCGCCAACCTGATGCTCGGCGAAGGCATCACGGGCATCGACTTCGGCTTCGTCGCCGGCAAGTGGGCCGACCCGGTCTGGATGTTCTGGGACCTGGCAATGCTCTGGCTTGCCATGCTTCACGGCACCAACGGCGTGCGCACCATCATCAACGACTACGCCGAGAAGCCCGCCACCCGCGTGTGGCTCAAGGGCATCCTCTACGTCGCGACCATCGTCATTGTCGTCCTGGGCACCCTGGTGATCTTCACCTTCGATCCGTGCATCCCCGGCAGCACCCTTTCGGTCTGCCAGTAGTCTTCGGTTCCCGTTCACCGAAGTAGAGAATTCAAGAAAAGAGAGCATCAGGTATGCAGGTACACAAGTACGACGTCGTGATCGTCGGAGCTGGCGGCGCAGGCATGCGCGCGGCCATCGAATCCGGCCAGCGCGCACGTACGGCCGTTCTCACCAAGCTTTACCCGACCCGTTCGCACACCGGTGCAGCGCAGGGTGGCATGTGTGCAGCACTGGCCAACGTAGAAGAAGACAACTGGGAATGGCACACCTTTGACACCGTCAAGGGCGGGGACTACCTCGTTGACCAGGATGCGGCGGAGGTCATGGCCAAGGAGGCCATCGACGCCGTGCTCGACCTGGAAAAGATGGGCCTGCCGTTCAACCGCACGCCCGAGGGCAAGATCGACCAGCGTCGCTTCGGCGGCCACACCCGCGACCACGGCAAGGCCGCCGTGCGCCGCGCCTGCTATGCAGCGGACCGCACCGGCCACATGATCCTGCAGACGCTGTACCAAAACTGCGTCAAGCACAACGTCGAGTTCTACAACGAGTACTACGTCCTGGACATGCTCATGGTTGAGGAGGATGCCTTCCGCGAGGACGGCACCGCCTACAAGCAGAAGCGCGTTGCAGGCGTGGTTTCCTACGACCTGGCCACCGGCGAACTCCACGTCTTCCAGGCCAAGTCCGTGATCTTCGCAACCGGCGGCGCCGGCAAGGTCTTCAAGACCACCTCCAACGCCCACACCCTCACCGGCGACGGCATGGGCATTGCGTTCCGCAAGGGCATCCCGCTGGAGGACATGGAATTCGTGCAGTTCCACCCGACCGGCCTGGCCGGCCTGGGCATCCTGCTCTCCGAAGCCGCCCGCGGCGAAGGCGCCATCCTGCGCAACTCCGAGGGCGAGCGCTTCATGGAGCGCTATGCCCCGACCATCAAGGACCTCGCACCGCGTGACATTGTCGCCCGGTCGATGGCCAACGAGGTGCGCGAGGGCCGCGGCTGCGGCCCGAACAAGGACTACGTGCTACTCGACCTGACGCACCTGGAGCCGGCGCACATCGACGCCAAGCTCCCGGACATCACCGAGTTCGCCCGCACCTACCTGGGTGTGGAGCCGTACACCGATCCGGTGCCGGTCTTCCCGACCGCGCACTACGTCATGGGCGGCATCCCGACCAACATCGACGCCGAGGTCCTCCAGGACAACGACACCGTGATCCCGGGCCTCTTCGCCGCCGGCGAGGTTGCCTGCGTCTCGGTGCACGGCTCCAACCGCCTGGGCACCAACTCGCTGCTGGACATCAACGTGTTCGGCAAGCGCGCCGGCATCTCCGCGGCCAAGTACGCCCTGGGCGCCGAGTTCGTCGAGCTTCCCGAGGATCCGGAGAAGTTCACCACGGACCAGATCGATGCCATGATCAACTCCACCGGAACCGAGCGCGTCGCGGTGCTGCGCAAGGAACTGCAGGACATCATGGACGCCAACGTCCAGGTGTTCCGTGACAAGGACTCGCTGAACCGGGCACTCGAGGTCATCGAGGAACTGCGCGAGCGCTACAAGAACGTATCGGTCCAGGACAAGGGCAAGCGTTTCAACCTTGACCTGCTTGAGGCCATCGAGCTTGGCTTCCTGCTGGACATGGCCGAGGTCATGACCGCAGCCGCCATGCACCGCAAGGAATCCCGCGGCGGTCACTACCGCGAGGACTTCCCGAACCGCGACGACGAGAACTTCATGAAGCACTCGATGTCGTACCGCGATGCAACGGCCACCACCGAGGGCATTCCCGGCATCCGCATGGAAACCAAGCCCGTTATCTTCACCCGTTACCAGCCGATGGAGCGTAAGTACTAATGAGCACGGAACTTCCCGAACCAGCCTCGAAGATTGAGCTGAAGCCCGGAGTTGGCGGCGGCGGAGAAATTCCGCAGTTCAACATCACCTTGCGCGTTCGCCGGTACCTGCCGGAGACCACCGCTGACGCCTACTGGGAAGACTTTGAGCTGACCATGTACGGCACCGACCGCGTGCTGGACGCCCTGCACAAGGTCAAGTGGGACCACGACGGTTCGCTGTCCTTCCGCCGTTCCTGCGCCCACGGCGTCTGCGGCTCCGATGCCATGCGCATCAACGGCCGCAACCGCCTGGCCTGCAAGACCCTGCTCAAGGACCTGGACCACTCCAAGCCGATCACCGTTGAAGCCATCAAGGGCCTGCCCCTTGAAAAGGACCTCATCGTCGACATGGAACCGTTCTTCCAGTCCTACCGCGAGATCATGCCGTTCCTCATCAACAAGGGCCACGAGCCCGCTGCGGAGCGCTACCAGTCGGCAGAGGACCACGCCAAGTTCGAGGACACCACCAAGTGCATCCTCTGCGCCGCGTGCACCTCTTCCTGCCCGGTCTTCTGGACCGATGGCCAGTACTTCGGCCCGGCGGCCATCGTGAACGCACACCGCTTCATCTTCGACTCGCGCGACGATGCAGGGGACATGCGCCTCGAGGTCCTGAACGACAAGGAAGGCGTGTGGCGCTGCCGCACCACCTTCAACTGCACCGAAGCATGCCCGCGTGGCATCCAGGTGACCAAGGCCATCGCCGAGGTCAAGCAGGCCATCCTGGCCCGCTCCATCTAGTTTCCAGCTAGACCTGTTGTGGTCCGGTTTCCCCACGGGGAAGCCGGACCACAGTGCTTTAAGGGCCTCTTTGCGGCCTGGCAGCTTCCGGTGGCCCGCTTCCAAGAGGGTTGGGGATGGGGCCAAGGATCAAGGGAGCACGGGATGGGCTTGGTTTGGCTTGCCGAGGAAGCCCTCCAGGAGGCCCGCAAGGAGCGGAGGGAAGCAGGCGCCTTTCGGCCCAGGCGGTGGAGCGCCGCGCGTCAGGCGGTTCTGGCCAGCATCCGCTGGATGTCCGCGGAGCGCACCGCCACGATGGACGCCGCCAGCAGGTACACGTTGCTGAGCAGGTTGAACCAGAGGAACAGTCCCAGAATCACCGCGAAGGGCGCCAGCAGCGCGTTGTTGGTCAGCGAGGCCAACAGCATGGCCGAAAGGAAGCGCAGGATCGTCGCCCCGCCTCCTGCCAGCAGCACGCCGGCCCGCAATCCCCCGTCAATGATCTTGGCCCGCGAGGCCACGCGCAGCAGCACCCAGGCCGTGGCGCAGTCCAGGGCGAACATGGCCACGACAAAGCCCACCCGGGTCAGCGCATTGGTCCACCAGCCATTGAGGTGCAGCACCCCGGCCACGGTCTCGATCATGGAGGATGAGGCAATGGCCAAGGCGCTGGAGGCGACCAGGGCTATGGCCAGCACGACCAGCAGCAGCGCGTCGCGCAGCTTGGAGAGCACCGGGTTGGACCGGTCCCGCTTCAGGCCCAGTATCGTGCGGATGCCCTCGCGCAGCCCGGCCAGCCAGCCCAGCGAGGTGAAGACCAGTGCTACCAAGGAGATGGCCAGGGTCAGTCCGTAGCTGTGGAAACCCAGGAGCTGGTCGGGGGTGGCCAGTCCCCCGTGCCCGGTGTCGATAAGCCCCGGGGTGGTGGCGGCGACCATGTCGATCACCCCGTCGCGCAGCACCGGGTTGTCGGAGGCAAACAGGCTCAGGAGGGTGAAGCCGGCCACGAGCATCGCGGCGATGGAGAAGAACATCCGGTAGGCTCCGCCGGCGGCCAGCAGCGGACCGCGGCGCCGCACATACAGGTTCCACACCCGCATGGGGTAGATGCTGTATAACATGGCGGTGAGCAGGATGCAGAAGGCCTTGAAGCGCAGCCAGGGCGTGCCTGTGGCACGCGCAACGTAGAGTTCCTGGGCCTTCAGCCGGATATGGGCACGCAGCGCGCGCGGATCCAGCGGCGAGGGCGGGGCGGTGACGGGTGCGCCGACAAAGCGGCGGGCCACCACTCCGGGCGCGCGGGTTCCGCGTTCCTCGGCCACGGGATCGTAGCCGGAGGGTCCGGGGTCGGCAGGTTCGACATCGTCGGTGGCGTCCCAGGCCGGCACGCGACCGACCTCAGCCCGTCGGCCCGCCAAGTCCCAGCTCCTCGCGCAGCGACCAGGCCCCGGTGTCGTCAACGCCAAATAGGCCGATGCTGTTAACCATGAATTCCATGGACTCGCCCTTGAGTTCTTCCTGGGCCAGGTCCATGGCGTCGTCGTCAACCTCGTGCGCGATGGTCAGGTGCGGGTGGTAGCCGTAGCTCAGCTCGTGCAGCAGCGGACCGGCGACCAGTGCGTCATGCAGTTGCCCGCAGGCCTCGGCCCCCTCGAGCACGTTCAGGAACACGACCGGGGAGATGGGCCGGAAGGTGCCGGTGCCGCGCAGGGAAACCTTGAAGGCAGGGCATTGCGCGGCCACCTTGCGCACGTGTTCCACGGCGGTCTTCCAGTTGGTGGTGGAGCCGGAGACCAGGGTGATGTGCGGGGCCACGGCCGCGGCCGCCTCCCCGCCGTAGCGCCGGCGCCATCCGCGCAGCGAGGCCTCAAGCGGGGAAGGGATCTCAATGACGACCCCCAGTGCCGTCGCTTGCGCGACGCCACTTTCGGCCCTCTCCCCCGCTTCGGCAGCCATTGCTAGCGGATCCCGCCCACGGGGGCCATGAAGCCGACGCGCTCGTAGACATCGGCCAGGGTCTTCGAGGCGACCTCGCGGGCCTTGTAGGCACCGGCGGCCAGGATCGAATCCAGTTCCGCAGGGTCCTCGAGCAGCTCAAGGGTCCGGGTGCGCACCGGGGTCAGCGCCTCGACCACGGCGTCGGCCACCGCCACCTTCAGGTGGCCGTACATCTTGCCCTCGAACTCGTTGACCAGGGCCGGGATCGGGGTCCCGGACACGGCCGAGAGGATCTCCAGCAGGTTGGTCACCCCCGGCTTGTTGGCGCGGTCGTGGGCGATGACGGTGTCGGCATCGGTGACTGCGGACTTGATCCGCTTGGCCACCAGCTTGGGCTCGTCCAGCACGTTGATCAGGCCGTTGGGGCTCGAAGCCGACTTGGACATCTTGGAGGTCGGGTTCTGCAGGTCGTAGATCCGCGCCCCCTCCCTCTGGATGAAGGCCTCCGGCACCACGAACGTCTCGCCGAAGCGGTGGTTGAAGCGGGTGGCCAGGTCGCGGGCCAGCTCCACGTGCTGGCGCTGGTCATCACCCACCGGGACGCCCTGCGGCTGGTAGAGCAGGATGTCCGCTGCCATCAGCACCGGGTAGGTGAACAGGCCCACCGAGGAAACGTCCGCGCCGCCCTTGGAGCTCTTGTCCTTGAACTGGGTCATCCGGCTGGCCTCGCCGAAGCCGGTGATGCAGTTGAACACCCAGGCCAGCTGCGCATGCTCGGGGACCTGGGACTGGACGAAGAGCGTTGACTTCGCCAGGTCAATGCCCCCGGCAATGTACTGCGCGGCAGTGACGCGGGTGCGCTTGCGCAGCTCGGCCGGGTCCTGCGGCACCGTGATGGCGTGCATGTCCGGGATGAAGAAGAACGCCTCGTAGTCGTCCTGGGCCTTGACCCAGTTGACCAGCGCGCCGAGGTAGTTGCCCAGGTGCAGGGAATCGGCCGAGGGCTGCATCCCCGACAGGACGCGCGGACGGGTGGAAGTGGCGAGTGCTTCGCTCATGGAATGAAGGAGTCCTTTAGAACTGGTAGTCGACGACCAGCGGTGCGTGGTCGGAGAAGCGCAAATCGTAGGCCGAGGCGCGATCCACGTGGGACTTGACGGCCTTCGCCGTGAGGTCCGGGGTTGCCATGTGGTAGTCGATACGCCACCCGGCGTCGTTGTCGAATGCCTGCCCGCGGAAGGACCACCAGGTGTAGGGGCCCTGTGCGTCGGGGCCGGCCAGCTCCCGGGCCACGTCCTTGTAGCCGATCTCGGCGCCAAAGAAGCCGTCGAAGTAGGCGATCTCCTCGTCCATGACACCGGCGCGCTTGTTGTGGTTAGGCTTCCAGTTCTTGATGTCCTTCTCGGTGTGCACGACGTTCAAGTCGCCCACCACCAGCACATGGTCCTTTTCGCTCTTCAGCTCGACCAGGCGCACATTCATGCGCTGAAGGAAACGGTATTTGTCTTCCTGCTTCTGGGTGTTCAGCTCGCCGGAATGCACGTAGGCGGAGACCACGCACAGCGTGCTGCCGTCCGCCATGGTGAAGTCCGCTTCCACCCAGCGCCCGGATTCGGCGAAGTATTCCTCGCCGATGTGCCCGCGCACGGCGGTCGGCTCGGCGCGCGAAAGCACTGCGACCCCGGCGCGGCCCTTGTCCTTGGCCTCGGCGTGCAGGATGTGCCAGCCCTCGCCGACCAGCTCGCGCACGATCGCATCCGGCGCTCGCACCTCCTGCAGGCAGAGGATGTCGGTGTCGCGGGCGTCGATCCAGTCGGCCATGTTGCGCTTGTAGGCGGCACGGATGCCGTTGACGTTCACCGAAGCGACGCGCAGCGCGTTCTCGGACTTGGCCAGGATCTCTTCTGAGGTAGGTATCACGCCATCCACCTTATCGATATTTGTTCAAGGGATCGCCCCGGCACCGCCGGGGGTGTCGCCCTGCCGCGGGCGCCAGGGAAAAGCTAGTCGATGACCTCGCCGGTCATGGGCTCCCCGCGGCCGGAGGGCTTCATCATGTCGCGGGCGTTGGAGGCCGTGATTTCGATGGTTTCCAGGGCGCGGTCAACCATGCCCTTGGCGTCCTCGCCGGACTGGGGACGGTACTCGTTCACGACACCGACCTGCACCTGGATGATCTTGAAGGAATGGTCAAGCTTCAGGTCGCGGTTCCGGGTGGCCTCGTCCATGACCACGGCGCCGGCGGAGGGGCTCGGCTGGTTGCGTGCCGCCGCGGCCGCGGTGGCGGCCTTGAGCTGGCTGGTCATCTTGGCCGCGCCGCGCTTGAGCCCGAAGACCAGGAATGCCGACAGCAACAGCCAACCGAGCGAGATCACCACGACGATCCAGCCAATGACATCGTTCTGGTTGGCCGCAAAGACGACTGCCACCAGGAAGATCGTGACCATGACGGCCAACGAGAGGGTTGAGGCATTGATGGTGATTTTTTTGCCCTGTGCCGGGGCCGAGCTGCTACCAAGGGGTTCCATGCTCTTATTCTCTCAAACACGCAGGGGCAGGATCGAATCCGAGTATGAATTACGCTTGTTAGCTTAATCGGCAAACTCCTACACTCAAGCCAGATACGTGAGACTGGGGACGTGGTGCGGCAAGACCGCATGCGCATAATTCTTGGGGTAAAGAAGATGGCATCGTCAATTGGATTTTTTCGGCCCATCCGTCGCATCTTTGCGGCTCCGAACCATCCACAGGGCACTCCACCGCCCCAAGCCCGAAAATCACGACGATACCTCGCCCTGGCCAGTGCACTGGCCATGGTCGCAGTCACTCTCACGGCTCCCAGCACGGTGGCGGCAGATCCCTGCGCGCCCGGGGCCAACAAGATTGTCTGCGAGAACTCGAAGCCGGGAACCGACCCGGAAAACTGGGACATCAATGGGTACGGATCCGACACCATCCAGGGATTCGCAACGGAGATCAGTGTCAACATCGGCCAAAAGATCGATTTCAAGATCGATACGGATGCACGAAATTATTCGATCGACATCTTCCGCACCGGGTGGTACCAAGGCAAGGGTGCCCGCCAGATAGCGTCGGTCACCCCCTCGGCCAGCTTGCCGCAGACCCAACCGGAATGCCGCAACGACGTGGCCACGGAATTGGTCGACTGCGGCAACTGGGCGGTTTCGGCCAGTTGGACGGTTCCTGCCGATGCCGTGTCAGGAATCTACGTCGCGAACCTGTACCGGGCCGATATCAATGCAAGCAGCCACATCACCTTCATCGTTCGTGACGATTCAAGCCACTCGGATGTCGTGTTCCAGACCTCCGACCCAACGTGGCAGGCCTACAACACCTATGGCGGGTCAAGCTTCTACCAGGGCGCGGCCAACGGGCGCGCCTACAAGCTCAGCTACAACAGGCCGTTCGCCACCCGGGAAGCGAACCACCAACGGGACTTCTACTTTGCCAATGAGTACCCCACCGTCAGGTTCCTGGAACGCAACGGCTACGACGTCAGCTACATCAGCGGGGTGGATACAGATCGACGGGGAAATCTCCTGACAAACCACAATGCCTTCCTGTCGGTCGGGCATGATGAATATTGGTCGGGACAGCAGCGCTCCAACATCGAGGCCGCCCGGGATGCCGGAGTCAACCTCCAGTTCCTGACCGGAAACGAGGGCTACTGGCGCACCCGCTACGAGGCCTCCACGGTCGACGGGAAGGCCTACCGCACTTTGGTCACCTACAAGGAGACGTGGTCCAACGCCAAGATCGACCCCAGCAGCGAATGGACCGGAACGTACCGCGATCCACGATTCGCCCCGGCATCCGAGGGTGCGGCCGCACCCGAGAACAACCTGACCGGGACCC
The DNA here is from genome assembly GCF_001863355.1 of Arthrobacter sp. UCD-GKA. NCBI lineage: Bacteria > Bacillati > Actinomycetota > Actinomycetes > Micrococcales > Micrococcaceae > Arthrobacter > Arthrobacter sp. UCD-GKA. The sequence continues at coordinate 13,851 of NZ_MOLR01000010.1, forward strand.
TTTACATGGTCAATGACGGGGACCTGCCCGTAACGGTCAATGCGCAGGAGGGCAAGACCCGCCTGTGGCGCAACACCCCGCTGACCTCCTTGGCCTCTGGAACGAAACGGGCCCTGGCTCCCCACACCATCGGGTACGAGTCCAACGAGGCACCGGACAACGGCTTCCGGCCAGCCGGGCAGGTGTTCCTGTCCACCACCACCGGAGCCGTACCGCAATACCTGCAGGACTTCGGAAATTTCGTGGCACCGGGCACCACCACGCACCACCTGACCCTGTACAAGGCAGCCAGCGGCGCCCTCGTGTTTTCCGCCGGTTCGATCCAATGGGCCTGGGGACTCGATGCGGAACACGACGGAGACGGCGCACCCGCGGATTCGATCATGCAACAGGCACAGGTCAACCTCCTGGCCGACATGGGTGCCCAACCCACAACCCTGATGTCGGGGCTCGTGGCAGCGGCCAAGTCCACCGATACGACAGCACCCAGCATCAGCATCACCACTCCCCCTCCGGCGAGCGCCAAGAACGGGAAGAAGTACACCGTTTCGGGAACCGCCGCCGATGCCGGTGGCGGTGTGGTGGCCGGGGTGGAGTACTCCACCGACGCCGGGGCGCACTGGCACCCGGCCCAGGGGACGACCAACTGGTCCTTTGACTACGTCCAGCATGGCATCGACGGCGAGGCCCTGTGGGTGCGCGGCATCGACGACAGCGGAAACTACCCGGCCACCGCGACGGTCATCCCGCTGACGGTCACGGGCCCGTACAGCGTGTTCGGGGAGACCACCCCGGTCCAGCCGGATTCGGGCGATCCGTACGGAGTGGAATTGGGGCTGCGCTTCACCCCGACCACCGACGGGTTCGTCGCCGGCGTCCGCTACTACAAGAGCGCGGCCAACACCGGCCCGCACACCGGGTCGGTGTGGTCCATGGATGGCCAGCGCCTGGCCACGGTGTCGTTCGCCGGCGAAACATCCAGCGGCTGGCAGGAAGCCAAGTTCACTTCCCCCATTGCCGTGACCGCGGGCACCGAATACGTGGTGTCCTACTCGACGACCAGCGGGCACTATGCGGCCAAGGATTACCTCTTTGCCTACTCCGGCATCACCGTGGACCCGCTGCACGTGGCCGGGGGCTTTGGCGCCAATCCCGCCGGGGTCTATGACACCAACGGGTCCATGCCAACCAGCACCTTCCAGCAAAGCAGCTACTACGTCGATGCAATCTTTGAATCCCAGGATTCCTCCCCGCTGCGCGCCTACAATTCCAGCCCGCTCGACACGGCCAAGAGCGTACCGGCGGGCACGGCGATTGCCGTGACCTTCTCCCGTCCGGTGCAACCGGGAACCGTGAATATTTCCGTGAAGACCGCGGCGGGCGCTTCGGTGGCCGGGAGTACGGTCTACAACTCCACGTCACGCCGGGCAACGTTCACGCCGACCACTGCCTTGGCCGCGGGAACCAGCTACACGGCCACGGTGTCCGCACAGGATGCCCAGGGCATCAGCGTCAGCACCGGCACCAGCTGGAGCTTCACGATGGTGAAGCCCGATGCGGCCGCCGGGGATTGCCCGTGCGGGCTGTACCAGGACTCGGCCGTTCCCTCCACGGGCCTGGTCGATGACAACACCCCGCTGACGTTGGGCATGCGTTTTGTCCCCACGGAAAGCGGCAAGATCACCGGAGTGGAGTTCTACAAGGATGCGGGGAACATCGGTGCCCACACCGGCAAGCTGTTCTCGTCCAACGGCACCCTGCTGGCCAGCGTGAACTTCGCCAACAACGGCGCCTCGGGATGGCAATATGCCGCATTCTCCGCACCAGTGGCAGTGCTTGCCAATGCCCAATACACGGTTGCCTACACGACGGAAGGCACCTACTCCGTGACACCCAACGGGCTCCTGGATCCCACGAGCTACGGTCCCTTGCACACCAATGCCAACGCCGGCACCTTCACCTATTCCCTGGGGTACCCCAACAACGGCACCAGCACCGACTACCTGGTTGACGTGGCATTCGTTCCTGACGGAGCCCAGGCCATCCAGGTGGTCTCCCGGTCCCCGCAACCTGACGCACTGGAGGTTCCCGCCACCGCGAAGGTCGTCACCGTCCTGAACCAGGCGGTGGCACCAGGGTTCCAGTACACCCTGACCGGCCCGTCGGGATCCGTGGCCGGTACCGTGACAACCTCAACCGACAAGAAGACCTTGACATTCACCCCGTCTGCGGCCTTGGCCAGTGGCCAGGCCTACACGGCCTCATTGAAGAACGTTTCCAGCACCGGCGGGGCGCTGCTCGAAGATCAGGTGTGGTCATTCCACACGGCCAGTGCCGATGGCTCGCCGACCACATTCTTGGGCACCCAGGTTCCTGCCAACCTGGACCCGCAAGACCATGACTCGGTTGAGTTGGGAGTGCGTTTGCACACAAGCAAGGACATTGATGTCTCCGCCATCCGCTTCTACAAGGGATCGCTGAACACCGGGATCCATACGGGCTCGGTCTGGAGCGAAACCGGGACACGGCTGGCAACTGCGACCTTCACCAATGAGACTGCCTCGGGATGGCAGACGGTGCAGCTGAGCAACCCGGTGCGCATTGCTGCCAACCAGACGTTCGTTGTCTCCTATTTGGCCCCCAACGGTGGCTACGCCTACACGGCGGGTGACTTTGCGCAGCCGCGCACCGTCGGTGCCGTGAGCACCGTGGGAAGCAACGGGCTCTTCGTGTACGGATCAGGTGGAACGGTTCCGAGTAACACCTGGGGCGATACGAACTACTTCGTTGACCTCATCTACAATACCGTGCAAGCCCCCGTCGCAACGCCAGCTCCGTCGCCAACACCGACAGTGAGCCCCACTCCGACTCCGACACCAACGCCAACCGTTACGCCGACTCCCACTCCCACTCCTACTCCGACGCCAACCCCGAGCCCCAGCCCGTCACCGACCGCGACCCAGGTGAACCTGTTTGGTTCCACGCTTCCGTTGCTCTCGGACTCGCTGGACACCCGCTCCGTTGAGGTCGGGCTGCGGTTCAGCACCACGGTCCCGATCACGGCCCGCGGGGTGCGGTTCTTCAAGGAGCTCACCAACACCGGTACCCACACCGGGAGCATCTGGAGCAACAACGGGCAACGGCTCGGCACGGTGACATTCACGGGTGAAAGCAGCCGCGGATGGCAAAGCGCCACCTTCGCCACGCCGCTGGCCCTGCCCGCCGGAACCTACACGGTCTCCTACCTGGCACCCCGGGGGCATGTTTCCACCACGGCGCTGTTCTTCTCCAAGACGTTTACCGACGGGACCGTCACGGCCAACACCAGCAACGGCAGGTACCGCTACGGTTCGGGAGGCGTCATGCCCGCCTCCACCACGACGATGCGCAACAACTACTTCGTGGACCTGATCTACTCGCGGCCGTAGGAGCTTGGGGCCCTTACGGCGGCATCCGATAAGTGGTCGCCCTTCTTCCAGCTCCTCAGCGCTGGATGGAGGGCGACCACGCATGTTCAATGAACACCTTCGGGGTGGCTCCGGGAACCAGATCCAGGGAAAAGATGTCGGCATCCCCGGGCGTCTCTTCCCGCGGCTGGCCAAAGAGCAGCGTGTCGGCATCCAGCCATTCAAGCTGGTCGTCAAAACCCGACTCGAGCGGGTAGAGCGTCTCGGTCCTCTTGGCGATGTCCAGCACCGCGATGTCCCAATGCGCCGGGGCGGAATCCGCCCGGCGCTTCTTGTAGGCAATGAGCTTGCCATCCGGGGAGATCGACGGGCATTCGGCGTTCTCGCCGATTGCGGTCAGGGTCTTGTCCCGCAGCGAACCCTGCACCAACCAGGTCTGCTTGCCCGAGGCCGCCGTCGCATAGAAGGTTTGGGCATCCTTGGCAAAGGTCACGCCCCAGACGTTCCGGTCCGCGGCGGTCAGCTTGGTCCCGCCAACGAGGATGTCGAAGTCCTGCAGGTTTCCATAATTGGTGCCGCCGGGAACGGCAATGACCGTCTCGGTGGAGAAGCCGACGAAGTCGTAGGATTCGCCGGTGATGAAGGCGGTGACCCCGACCATGCCGGTCGGAGAAACCCGGGTGCGGCTGGGTTCACCGGGCAGGGCCCTCTCAGACAGCAGGTGCCCGCCGATGCTGTAGACGGTCGAATCGTAACTGGTGTTCATGCCGCGCAAGGCGCTGAGGCACGAAAGCATTCCGCCGGTGCGGTACACCCGGTCGCAGGACAGCCCCGTGTCGGTTCGCGTCCCGTTGGGGCTGTCCAGGGGCGCCCAGGCGACCTTCCCGTAGTTATCGGTGGCTCGGGTGTCGCGGAAGACAACGGCGCCCTCCAGCGGGATCTGGGCGATGCCCTCCGGGTTCTGTTGCGCCGCTACGGCGGGGGCCTGGGTTCGTTCTTGGAACCCCATGAAGGAGTTCACGGCGAAGCCCCCGGCCACCAGGACGGCCACCACTACCAGGGCAGCGAGGATGTACTGTCGTTTGGGTTTCACGTCGGCTACTTCCCGACCACGTAGGAACCGAATGCGGCGACCGTGGTGGCACCCGTGGGAGCGGTGCGGACGGTGGCAACCATGGTGTCGTCCCCGAAGCCCAGGGTGATGCTCTTGGCTCCGTCTGCGGCGGTGCCTCGGGTGGCGACCCAGCCCCGCTTGGCGGCCTGGGACTCGTAGTACTTCAGGACCGCTTCGACGCCCAACGAGGTGCGGTAGTTGACCGCGACCTGGATTTTTCGCCCCTGCGTGCTGACGGAAGAATCAACGATGTGGGCGCCTTCCGGTATCGGCATTGCCTTGGTCGGGAATCCCGAGGTGAGTTTCCCCTTGGCCGTCCCTTCCTTGGGCACCGTGCCGGAAAGCACCGGGGCCTTTTTCACGGATTTCGGCAACGTGGTCGCACTGGGCTTGGCACTGGCCGGAACCTCGAGCTTGGGTGATTCGATCGCAGAGCCGGGCGCCGACGTACTCGGTGATTTCGACGACGTGGGTGCCTTGGTCGACGATGCCGCCGGCTGCGAGGCTGGGCCCGTTGTGGCGGCCGAGGCCGAGGAGCTTTCACTGCCCGGAACCGTCACGCTTGGACTCGCCGAGCCTGCGGATCCGGGAGCACTGTTGGAAGTACTCGGAGTGGGTTCGCTAACGACTTGAGTTGCAGCAGGAGTGCGCGCGGCAACGTTAAAGGCGATTGAGGCTCCCACGAGCACTACGATGACGGCGAGCGCCCACGCCAGCCACTTCTTGTTCTGCATTTTCCCCCACCAATGCGATCGGCCGCATCCGGGTTGCCACGGCCCCAAGCCCAATATTCCCTGTGGTTAGCGTACAACCCGGTGCCCGCATACGCCATGGGCCGGGCATCCGCGCACTGGCGCTCGTAACATGAAATCCACCTCCGCATCGGCCGAGTGTCCCGGGAGCGTAAATCGTTCGTGGGACACCGGCCCGATAACGGAAATTATCTTGGCGAAGACACCCGCAAACTACAGCCTGACCGGATAGCGCTTCGCGCTGATGACGAGATCTTCGAGAGGCGAGTCGTCGGCTTCGTGGGCCAAATTCGCCAGGCCCATGTATGCCGCCTCTTGTGCCGAACGGGCAGCCACCGTTGAAGTCCAGGTGACCAAATGCGCCTCATCCACACCCGTGATTTCCACGGACTGCATGGAATAGGAATCCTCGTCACGCAGGGGAAGCTCATCTGTGGTGGCGTTCAGACCGAACCAGTCGAAGTCTCTGTTCTTGAGCAATCCGCGGAAATTCTCCACAGGCCCTTCTAGGTCATCCAGCTGAAAATCGCATTCCACCCGGACGGTGTACGTCTTCTGGGGATGGTCCACGGAAGCCCATTTCGGCATGCGCTCCGATATTGCGTCCCACTGGTCATCGGTGAGGGTCCACGGATTCTTGCCTACGGCGCCATAGGGCTTAAACATGACAAATCCGACGAAGCGCGGGTCCTCCTTCAATTCCACCCTCGTCACTCGACCGTCGCGGAACCAGTGCGTGAAGTGCATACGGACTGAGAGACGGCGAGTATCCTTCTCAAGATTCTGGTGATCAACACGCTTCCGGTGATAATCACGTTCGTGAAATCGCATATCTATTTCTGCGACGGTTCCGAGTGCGACAGCACCGGCGATGTCGCCGGCCCCCATCTGCCAGAGCACCAAGCGGTCGCCAACCTGTGGCTCCGCGCCGGACCGATCTGCCGGCGGCCAAAACGGCTTGGAGTTTTCCGAGTGCACGATTTGTTCCGCATGGTCGTGCACAGTGTCGACTTCAACGCGTATCAGCTCATGCACAGTGTCGACGTCAACCTGAATCAGCCAAATATCCGTGGATTCCATGTTGTAACTCCCCCAAGTTATTGGATCCGCAGAACCGGATCCATGAAGCAATAGTGGCATTTCATTCGAAGTTTGGACAGGTTCTGGACGAAATCGTTGGTGCGAGTTGGCGAACCGCGACGCAGGAAGCACGATGTAAATCTGGCCGGTTGGAGTTGCCAAGTCCTCGGTTTTGGCCCCTTAGGCATAGGAATCATGCAGCACGGCTGCACGGCCTGCTTCGAAACGGACACGGTAGTCTGTGCGAGTCAATGCGTGGTCCAGGACTTGGTGAAGTAGCGGGAAACCAGCGCTAATCGGCGTGAACCCCTCGATGACGGTCCTCAATTGAATTCCCACCTGGCTGAGATTCAAGCCGTCGGTACCGCATACCTTCACTTCGTGCCCCAACGACCCAGCCGTGAATTCCCTGCGGACGGCATCCAAAACGACTTTCTGTGCCCGGGTTGCTATGGCATTCGGGGCTGCCAACTCTCCCTCAGGATTCTGCACGGTGGTACAGGCAGCCGCGGTGGACGCCTGCGCGGGACCGGTTTCCATGGTTTCTAGCGCACAGTACGTCGCCAAGAATTCGGTCAGAGTCTTGGATCCGCAAGCCTTGTAACCAAGTTGCGGGTACTCGCTGCGCAAGCGGCTGCCCAACGCGGCAGCGTTGACCTTGTTATCGACCAACAGATCAGGGGCCTGCTCGATGATCTTGTAGATGGCACGTCTAAACTCTATGACGGCCGAGAGCTTGCTCCGATCCGGAACCTGATCCGTTCGGACCACCGTGAGCTTGGATTGCTTGATGGAATTCTTCTTCGCAGCCGTCGCGGAAGCCTTGGGAACATTGGGAATTTTGGGAACCGTCTTCACAACCGCAGCAGCCGATGATGAGGGTGCTTTCAGCAACTTCTCCGATACCGTCAACTGCACCATCGACATCTGAATTTGGTGGTATTCATCGGCAACGGACTTCAAGAGCGAATTGACAATGCCGGATTCCGGATCATTGGTAGACACCACTATCACGAACTTGTTCAGTGCATGAAGCCTGCGAATCAAGGGAATGAACCCTCCATCCCCGGTGGCAAGCACAAACACGTCAATCCACGGCGACTCGTGCGCGACCGAAAGGGCATCCACGCACAACTCGATGTCGGCAGCGTTCTTGACCTGCTTGTCAAAGGAAAAAATCTGAACCGGCTCGATGCCCAGCTCAAGGATCTCTCGCTGGAAGCCGGCCATCACAAGGCTTCCCCAATGTGCATAGGCGCGAGCCAAGGCGGTGCGTGAGCCGACGCCCGTTTTCCGCACAATGCTTTCGATTCCGCTCATCAGCTCACCAAGCCGCAGCCCGGTGCTCCCCACTGCTTTGCCGCCAACAAGGTTTTCCATGTCGATGAACACGGCGACATTGCGATGCACCGATTTGGCATCCCCCATGCCCATGATTCCCATCCCCCGATCGTTCGCACATTGGAAACCTTCCCCAAGGTCCAAGTTGCGCGATTCTTTGTTCCACTCATCTTGGCAGAGAATCCGTAAAATCACTGCACACACTGCTTGGATTTTAACGAGGGGTTGCCTCGTGGGGTCGGGACGGTGCGTGCACCCACCCTTCTCCGGCACCTGAGGCGCTCCATGTGTCGACATCGTGGCGCCACGGCACTGCACCGTTGGTCGGGCAGGCACCCCCGCATCAGCCCGACCAATGGCGTTCGCTCAGTCGTCGCGGGACTCCTTCACCCGTGCCACCAGCTGGGTCGGGTTTACGAACCGCAGCGCCACCACCAAGATGACCAGCATCGTCGCGGTGTAGAGCACACCCATGCTGGAAACCAGCTGCCAGGCCTCGCCGCCGCCTGAGTACGTCATGGCGCGGTAGATCGCTACCACCAGGGTGACCGAGGTCGGGCCGGAAATCAGTTAGGTCAGTTCGAACATGCCCACGGTCCTGACCAGCACCAGGATGACGGCAGAGAGAATTCCGCGCACCAGCAGCAGTGCGTGGATGCGTGAGAACACCCGCCGCATGCTCGCCCCGGACATGCGAGTGGCATTATCGCTGGTCTGATTGATCTGTTCGATGAACGGGGTCATCGTCGGGATCACGAACGGCACCAAGTTCACCAGGGTGACAGCAACACCGTGCGGCCCAGGCCGAAGTTGTACATCATCGTGGCCAGGGCATGCCGTAGGTGAATGGCGGCAGCAGCACCGGCAGCAGGAACAGCATCTTGACCGGCTTAGAGAACGGGAAGTCCCGGCGTGCGAGCACCTAGGCAGTGGGAACACCGGTCAGCGCCGAAAGGACGACGGCCGTGAAGGACGCGCCGAAGGTCACCAAGACGAACTGGCGGCTGCTTCTCTACGCAGCGGCGGCTATTGGAATAATTATTCAGGCCGTGGAATGAGGAGCCAAACCCAAAGCGTCAGCTGGATCGAGGAACTCGACTGTCTGAACCACATACTCCAGCGAAAGTCATCGCATGTTGCAGCAGGATCGGCGGCGAATGGTCCTGCAATGCTGCACGCTTTCTCGAACGCTCAGGAATGAAAGCTTCGGGAGCTCGCTCCCGATCCCCAGTGTAAATACGCACGCACTGTTCTTGGCGTGAAAAAACATATGCTTCGAGCAAGTCAAGCTCTGCTCGGTCAAAATCTAGGGATTGGCCAAACAACGATGATTCAGCATGCCCCGCAGGTCATGACGAGGCCCTCGTTGAATTGACCAAGGGGCCGCATCGACAACCTTGCACGGTGTCGATGCACTATGAGATGACTTCACTTCAGCAAGTAGCGGCGCGTAATCATTGATTCTTGGTTACCAACTTACTAAGCAAAACGGATGCTTCTGCGGGTCCAGGTACACACGGTAGCTTTTGGACCCTGCACCCATCGAAGTCGCACCCATCGAAAGTACCTCATTTTCGGCAATGTCTAGATCCTTGACCCTGACGTCGATGTGGGCTTGTTGCGGATGCACGTGTCCTGGCCATTCCGGCGCCACATAGGGATCCACACGCTGGAAAGCAATCGCGGGTCTATCCGGAGCGTCTCCGATGCCGACCCAGTCATCATCGTTCTCCACTCGAACCATGCCAAGCAGTTCTTCGTAGAAATTCGCCAACATATCAGGGTTTTCACAGTCGATAACCAACGCCTGCCAAGAGCCAACCATGACCGCACGCCCCTCCGGATTCTGGTGTGTGTAGGTTTTCTTGCCCCATCATTATGCGCCGGCTGATCAACAGCCACCAGAGAAAACAGTGGAAGACATAGATGGTTGTGGCACCAACGCCAAGGCCACCGATATTCGGTTCCTTGCCATGCCGCATAGACCCGCGATTGCTTTCCAGCGTGTGGATCCCTGGGCTCGAGAACCCGCGCTTGATTGCAGTTACCCGCTATGTCGCGCTCGGGTTACAGAATTACCGGCGGCCTTCAGCTGAACTCATGAACCGCTTCGCATGAAAATTACTCGAGTGTTAAATCCGGCTAAGCCGTTTCAGAAAACAATTCACACGAGTCCTTTACAGACTCAAAAATCTCTCCTAGACTCCAACGTAGATGCCAGCGGTTGGGGAACCGCTTGGGGGGGCTACTCATAAGTAGTAGGCATCGGATGGGGTCTAGATTCTTGGGGACCACTTCATTCCTCCATAATTTCTCATCAAGATTGATTCGCTGGGGGGCGAAAAAATTTCGCACCTTCTTGACGTAGAAAATGGAGTTTCAACATGAACACCTTGTTCGCAAACATCTACATTGGTCTCCACACTGTCGCAGGCAAGCTGCGCCGTGATGAAAAGGGAGCAACCGCCGTTGAATACGGCATCATGGTTGCTGGCATTGCCGTCGTCATCATCGCGATCGTTTTCACGCTCGGTGGCGCAATCGGTGACATGTTCACTGACATCACCGATCGGATTGGCAACCCCGACGGAATGCCAACAGCGTAACCCTGAATCGCAATCTAGCGATGGGCATAGACGTGGCTAACAGCTAGCTACGCCAACGGCGGGTGATCGACGACAGCTCGATCACCCGCCACCTTATCAATCGAGTTCAGCTCCGATACCCACTTGGGGAGGGTAGACGCATGGCAACCGAAAGGCAACGTGGCGCTTCAGCAGTCGAATTTGCCTTGATCCTTCCAGTCCTCTTGACTTTAGTTCTTGGAATAGTCGAGTTTGGAAACTTTTTTAATCAACAACTATCAGTGACACAAATTGCTCGTGAAAGCGCTCGCCAATATGCCATTCATCATTCAGATTCGGGCGGCTACGACGTAGGGGCGAATACACAAACGACAGCAACACTCATGGGCCTGGGCACCTTAGACGATGTCTCAGCAACTTCTTGCAGCACAGGAACTACCACCCTTGTGACCATCACGATGAAATATGTTCCACTTACAGGCTGGCCAATGTTCCTGAGTCCAGACGAGATTGTTGGGCAAGGAGCAATGCGATGCGGTGGATGACAAAAAAGAGGACACTCGAACGCCTCCACGATGACCGCGGTAACTCCACAGTGCTGGTTGCACTATTGATGGTCGTGCTGCTCAGCTTTGCTGCCATCTCAGTAGATATTGGCAAGTTCTATTGGGAAAAGGCTCAACTCCAAAACGGTGCGGATGCCGGCGCCCTTGGTGTAGCTTCAGCATGCGCCAATGACCCAAGTTCGCCCGTTTGTAGTAGCAATCCAGAAATTCTTGGCGAGCTCGTGGACGGTAATGCCAATGATGGAGTCTCCGTCGCAGAGCCTGCACAGTTCGGCTACACAGTCTCCGGAAAAAAGAATTCAGTTACCGTAGTAGCTCGTGCCTCTGAGCATGGTGCCACTCCCAATAGTATTTCCACGCTGTTCGCTCGCTTCCTCTCACCAAATCCTGTTACCGAGGTAAAAGTAGGAGCTACCGCTACAGCGATTTGGGGACCTCCGAAGAGCGCGACTTCCACTTTCCCAATAGCCTTTTCCTTTTGCGAGATCGATTCTTCACCTACCGGCGATGGTGAGTTGAAGTTCCTTCAAGCCCACGGCGACACTCTCACCAACTGTGGACCACCTTCCGGTCAAGAACTTCCAGGAGGCTTCGGCTGGCTGTTCCCAGACTCAGATAGCTGTTCTGCAACTACGAGCATAGACGACACGCCTGAGCCTTCGAACACTGGCGGGGGAACCGACACTCTCACTACAGCTGCTTGTCTGAAAGTTCTTGAGGAATGGCGGACCACACTGCTCAGTGGGGGAACTGTTGAAGCTGTATTTCCGGTATTCGATTTCGCCCCTGGTCAAGGCAGAGGTGGAGGCTACGTCATCGAAGCGTACGCTGTCATTGAGATCCACGGATGGTTCTTCTCCAACGGCATGGGTCACGATGGACTCCTGATGTATCCACGCCCCAAGCACCCCGCATTTCCGACCGGTGGCGGTGCAAGCAAAACAGGTGTTGTCGGAAAATTCTTGCGATATGTTCTCGAAGATTCAAACGCCGAAGCTGGGGGTGAAGACTTTGGTTTTGGAACTGAAGTTGTTAGCTTATCCAAATAAATATGTGTCGAAATAATAATCGATATTTGAAAATCATCATGACTGGGGGCATTTCATGAAAACACGGATGCTGGGGGGCATCGCCGCGCTCATATTGGCGGTTGTCGGTGCGGTATTACTCTACTCATATGTCAATGCAGCTGATTCGCGAGCGCAGGCCGCCTTGGATCCGGTTCAGGTGCTCGTTGCTACCAAAAACGTATCTGCCGGGACACCTGTCAAGGACTTGGGCCAATCATTGACGGTCAAGAGTCTTCCGGGGTCAGCAGTAACTGGTGCTGCTCTGGATTCACTGGCGGGCCAAGACGGAAAGGTACTGTCCCAAGACATGGTTGCAGGCGAACACTTACTTGCCGCAAAGTTGGTTGCCGAAGAATCCCTGCTTACTCCAGGAACGATTGCAGTGCCGAAAGGCCTTCAAGAGGTAACCGTATTGCTAGAGCCAGCACGAGTTGTTGGATCCATGCTTCGAGCCGGTGACACCGTCGGAGTCTTTGGTAACTATCCAAAGGTTGCAAGTAAAAATGAGGCCACCGCCGGCCTTGATGTAACCAAACTCCTTTACGACAAAGTTCTTATCACCGCAATCCAAGTTGCTCCTCAAGAAAAATCTACTGCAACCAAGGACGTAGCAGCATTGCCGTCTGGTTCGGCTTACGTGACGTTCGGAGTTGAATCCGATCAGGCTTCAAAGATTATCTACAGCCAAGAGTTCGCCTCAATCTGGCTTACCAAACAAGACGAAAATGTGCCAGAGGGCGACAAATCCCCTATCACCATCAACGAGGTGCTCAAATGAGCCGCTTTCTGCTACTCACGGATCTACCGGACTTTGAAAAGGTCGTCCAACTCGCCATTCGTGGCTCGCTGCCTGGTAATCTGCAGCGGATACCAGCCGCAGCGGTGCAGCTCATGCCTGAGGAGCTCCTAACCCGCAGCCTCGGCGAGCCAACCGATGTCCTGTTGCTCGGGCCCGATGTAAACAAGTCCGCTGCTCTGGATTTGGCCACAGCCATGGATCTTCTCCATCCCGATATTTCGGTGGTCCTAACTGCCTTGGCAGACTCAGAATTGGTCATGACGGCCATGCGCGCCGGGATCCGAGATATTGCCGATCCTGGCGCCGAACCAGAGCAATTGCGGGTCCTACTTGAACGCAATTGCCTGATCACTGACAGCCGGCGCCGACAAACTGGTGACGGCCACCATGAGCATCAACGCGGACGCGTCATTGCGGTTATGTCCCCCAAAGGCGGGGTAGGAAAAACCACGATCGCGACCAATCTAGCGGTTGGCCTGTCGAAAATCGCTCCCATGGGAGTGGTGATCTTAGATCTCGACCTGCAGTTTGGTGATGTTGCAAGCGCCCTGAATCTTGACCCGGAGCATACAATCACTGATGCGGTGTTTGGTGCCGCAGCACAGGATTCGATGGTGCTAAAGGCTTATCTCAGCGTTGGAGAAAGCGGCGTCTACGCATTGTGCGGGCCAAAGAATCCGGCGGATGCCGATCTCATCACAGCAGAGCAGGTCGCCATCTTGGTGAGCCAGCTTGCTGCCGAGTTCCAGTACGTTGTCCTGGATACCGCACCCGGACTTGGCGAGCATCTGTTGGCCGCTCTCGAACAAACGACGGATGCAGTATGGGTATGTGGCATGGATGTACCCAGCATCCGTGGTCTCAATAACGGGCTTTCAGTCCTACGCGAATTGCAGTTGGTCCCTGAAGGACGACATGTCGTTCTGAACTTTGCCGACAAACGAAACGGGCTGACGGTCCAGGACATTGAGTTGTCAATCGGGTTGCCCGTCGACGCCGTCATCCCAGTCTCAAGGTCAGTCTCCCTCAGCACCAACAAGGGGGTCCCGCTACTTGCTGAAAAGACAAGAGGTCCAGCTTGGCGGAATCTGCATCGATTTACGTTGCGCTTCGACCCAAATTCAAAAGAGTCACAGCGCAAGAACGTGCACCGGAGAGAGGTACTCCAGTGAACCTCTCAGAGCGACTTAACGCCTTACGCAATGAAGTCAACGAGCCTGCAGGCGTTCCGGATCCGGCGGCTGCGGACGAGATTTTTGTCAACCCCGTTCCAGTAGTAGGAGCGGTAGATCACGACGATCCGTCCTTCTCAGAGCCAGCCATCGAACGAACCCACACGGATACTGTCAAGCCCAACAGCATGATGGCTCGAATGGGCGGCACGACTACCGCGCATTCACAGCAACGCAACCAGACCGACGGTTTGGCAGCTTTCAAGTCGCGTGCGGGTGAAGAGCTATTCAAGCGGCTGGGCTCACGCATCACAGATCCATCCATGACCGAAGAGTCCCTTCGCAAGATGGCCCGTGAAGAGCTGAGCCAGGTCATCGACGCGGAAAATGTTCCACTTTCGCCGGAGGAACGCCGGCGGCTTATTCGGGATATCGGCGACGAGGTCTTGGGCATGGGCCCGTTGCAGCGTCTACTGGATGATCCGGAAGTTACAGAGATCATGGTCAACCATTTCCAGCAGATTTATATCGAGCGCAACGGCCAACTTGAGCTGGCGGACGCCAGATTCAGTTCGGAAGAACAGCTGCGAAGAGTCATCGAGCGCATAGTCTCCAGAGTGGGACGTCGCATTGACGAGTCTTCGCCACTAGTCGACGCCCGACTTGAAGACGGCAGCCGTGTCAATGCCATCATTCCACCATTGGCAGTCAACGGTCCGAGCCTGACCATTCGAAAGTTTGGCCAAGTTCCTCTGACTGTTCGCAATCTGATTGATTTCGGAACATTGAGTACCGACATGGCCCACCTACTCGATGCATGTGTCAAGGCACGTCTAAACATCATCGTTTCAGGTGGTACTGGTACCGGAAAGACGACTCTGCTGAACGTGATTTCGGGATTCATTCCCAACAATGAACGCATCGTCACGATCGAGGATGCCGTCGAACTTCAGCTCCAGCAGGACCATGTGGTTCGGTTGGAAAGTCGCCCTGCAAATATCGAGGGCAAGGGTGCCGTGACCATTCGCGATCTGGTAAGAAATTCACTTCGCATGCGGCCAGACCGGATAGTGGTCGGTGAGGTCCGTGGTGGCGAGGCGCTGGACATGCTTCAGGCAATGAACACCGGCCACGACGGTTCGGTGTCGACCGTCCACGCCAACACACCCAGAGATGCGATAGCACGCTTGGAAACCTTGGTGTTGATGGCTGGTCTGGATTTACCGCTACGTGCCATCCGTGAGCAAGTTGCCTCCGCAGTAGACCTGATTGTGCACCTGACACGCATGAGGGATGGCACCCGAAGAGTAACGCACGTCACCGAAGTCCAGGGGATGGAGGGGGATGTTGTGACGCTACAGGACGCTTTTGTCTTCGACTACAGCGCAGGCGTCGACGCTCATGGAAGGTTCCTCGGAAAACCTATTCCGACCGGTGTACGTCCTCGTTTCATAGAACATTTCCACAATGTTGGAATTTCCGTGCCGTCAGGAATATTCGGTGCTTCATTGACAGCTGGTTCCGCCACCGGTCCAGGAAGGAGATAACCGTGCAGCTTTGGTTAGTCTTGGGCGGAATCGTCTGTGTTTTGGGTTCTTCTTGGTTGGTCTTGTTCTCCGTGTTTCGTCCCGCAAGCGCCGACGTGTCATTGGAACGGCGCCGCCAAGGAAACGTGGAATCACAGCACTCACTGCTGACTCGTTTCAGCGGTGCTGCTGTCGGAGCCGTAGAACGCGGTGTCGGTTTCCAAGGCGGACGATTGTTCAATCGGGCGGCTCTTCAGGCTGCGGGACTGAAGATGGCACCAGCAGAATTCCTGGTACTGCTACTGTCGGGTGCGGTCGTCGCAGGGTTCCTTGGTTTCGTAGCTATGGGACCCGTCGGGGCCATTCTCTTGGCACTCATAGTGCCGATCGTGGGATGGGCTGTACTGTCAATGCGCGCATCGAAGCGGCGTGGTTTTTTTGACACGCAATTGCCAGACCTGCTAATGACATTGTCTGGCAGTCTACGCGCCGGACACTCAGTCATGCGAGCATTCGATTCTGCGATCCGAGAATTCGAGTCCCCGATGTCCGAAGAACTTAGCCGCATTGTCAATGAAGCTCGGGTAGGACGAGATCCAGAATTGACAATGATGGAGATCGCCAAACGCATGGGCTCCGAGGACTTTGCTTGGATTGCTGAAGCCATTTTGATCAACCGTGAAGTTGGCGGGGATCTTGCCCAGGTTTTAGACCAAGTCGGCGAGACGATCAATGAACGGGCCCAAATCAAGGGCCAGGTTCGGGCGCTGGCAGCTGAAGGAAAGCTATCTGCCTATATCTTAATCGCTCTGCCAGTTGGGTTGTCGCTGATGCTCGGGATAATCAATCCCACGTATATCGGCACACTCTTTACACACATTATCGGCATCTTCATGCTCATCACTGCTGTGGTCATGCTGATCATTGGATCAATATGGATGAGCCGGACAATTCAGATCAAGTTCTAGGAGAGGGACGACATGGAACTCGAAGCCATTGGCTGGACAGCGATTGCTCTATTAGTTTTCCCGCTGGCCTATCTTGCATGGAGCTTTGTCGCTGTGGACCGAAACCAGCTGGTCCTCATCAAGCAAAATCTCAGCAGGACACAGCAAAATCCCGGTGAAGGCGAAGAGCGGAAGTCTGACTTCACAGCACTCGCGCGACGTCTGATGTCCGGCTCATACGCTGCAAGGTTAGATCGCTTGCTTGCCATGGCTGGTCGCCCGGCGGCATGGCCGATGGACCGCGTGATCGTGTCCAAGCCCATCGCGTCATTAATTCTGGGGGGAATCGGAGTTCTGTTTTTCTTGGCGAACCCTGCCACTCCGCTATTCATTTTAACTGCTGTATTGCTCGTTCTCGGTTTTTTCCTACCCGATCTCTTGGTCTACAACACCGGAATTAAGCGTCAGGAAGCTATTCAACTTGAACTCCCAAATATCCTGGATCAGCTGCTTATTTCGGTTGAAGCCGGGCTTGGCTTCGAGTCAGCCATGGCACGAGTCGCTGCAACCAGCCCGGGCCCGATGGCCCAAGAAATGAGCAGGGCACTTCAAGAAATGCAGCTCGGACGATCCAGAGCAGACGCCTATGCAGCGTTGGCTGATCGTACCTCTGTTGCTGAATTGAAGTCCTTTGTCCGCGCTGTGATCCAAGCAGACCGCTACGGGATTGGCATTGTGAGAGTGTTGCGGTCCCAGGCCTCGCAGATGCGTGTCAGGCGGCGTCAGCGTGCGGAAGAAAAGGCAATGAAGCTGCCAGTCAAGATCCTCTTCCCCCTCCTTATGTTTATCTTCCCTGTATTGTTCATCGTCATTCTGGGTCCGGCAGTAATCAACATCCTTGAAAGTGGTATTTTCGGTTAACCAATCAAAGTAGTGCTTCGGCCCGGCTCCCAGGCTATTCCGTAAAGAAAATATTACGAAAACTGTGCTGGACTAGATAGAGGGAGGGAGGTGACTGTTTGCATGCAATGTTGACATCGTCTACCTGCTTACAGCTGTTGCTCCGAGTGCCGAGTCTGCGGAATCGCACACCTCCTCCTGCTATGTGCCATCCAAACATGCATACTGGTCAACCCTCGTTGATGGAGGCCCAATGTCCGAGAGCCGCTTTGAGCGCGCTGGGCAAGCACGCGACAAATCAGTAACTCGTCACTAGTAAATTCTCGCCTCACAGCGGGAGTCAGGCAACGATCATTTCCTAACCGGCACTTCTGTTCTCGGCGGCGAAAGCAACGCCCTCGCCGATCACCCGCAGGTTCAATTCCATGCCGGGCCGCGCCATCGACGCGTTCCAATGGCGGATGGTGATGACCTCCCCACCACCGGCCAGCCCGGGCACCGGGGAGAGCCTGATCCGCACCGTCGTCTCCGGACCGAAAAACACCGTGTCCACCACGATCCCCTTGATCGGTCCGTCCGCGGTGATCCGGATCTGCTCCGGGCGCAGCATCAGCCGCACCCGGCCCTGGACGGTCGCGTGCCGCACGGGAATGCCGCCCAGCGAACAGGTGGCCAACGAGCCCTGCAGCAACGCATCGAGCATGACCGCATCGCCCAGGAATTCGGCGGTGTCGAGGTCCGCCGGGCGGGTGTAGACGGAGAACGGCGTGCCTGTCTGGGCCAGCCTTCCCCCGCGCATGACCGCCACCTGGTCGGCGAAGGACAGCGCCTCGCCCTGGTCGTGTGTGACCAGGATCGTGGTGATCTCCGCGGCATGCAGGACATCGGCCACGGCCTTGCGCGTGGCCACCCGCAGCCCGGCATCCAGTGCCGAGAACGGCTCGTCCAGCAGCATCAGCTTGGGCTTGCGGGCCAGGGCGCGGGCCAGGGCCACGCGCTGCTGCTGCCCGCCGGAGATCTCGTGCGGGCGCCGCTCGCCCATGGATGCCTCCAGGGAGACCATCTCCAACAACTCGGCCACCCATCTCTCTGTAACTTGGGACATACTTTGTAGCTCAATCAGGCCGGCATCTATTTCACGCAATGCCCGCGGTAGATCTCGTTTCAGCAACTTGCTCCCGGAGTTCAGTCCGCCTTGATTATGGACAGTTCCCACGCTCACTCGCGGCGTAGCCCGTCAACTTCACGCAATCCCTGGCAACCCGTCTTCCTCACTCTGGCGCGCAGTGGGCTCGATTGGCGAGGTTCGCTGCTCGCGTCTACCGTCGGTGCAGCTCGAG
Organism: Arthrobacter sp. UCD-GKA; assembly: GCF_001863355.1. NCBI lineage: Bacteria > Bacillati > Actinomycetota > Actinomycetes > Micrococcales > Micrococcaceae > Arthrobacter > Arthrobacter sp. UCD-GKA. The sequence continues at coordinate 32,450 of NZ_MOLR01000010.1, forward strand.
TGAAAGGTGGAGCATGGCCTCGGCGCTCCTGGACAGCTGGACCCCTTCGCTCCATACCATGGATATTGGGACGTGGCGCACGGCCGGATGAACCGGACGGACCACCAACGGCCTGCCTTCGTAGGAGACGTCCGCAACGGGTCGCTGGACCAGAATCGCGTATCCCATGCCCCGGGCCACCATGGAGCGGGTCACTTCGAAGTCGGTGGTGCGGAAACGGATCCACGGGACTAGCCCGGCTGAGGAGAACATCATCTCCGTGTTCTCCCGGCTCGGGTTCACATCCAGCAGGATCATGGGTTCATCGACAAGCTCGGCCAACGCAATTTTCTCCTGCGACGCCAACCGGTGGTCCGCCGGCAGCACGACGGCGGGCACTGCCTCGCCCAGCCTTTTCCGTGCCAGACCTGGTGGAAGCGTGAGCTCGTAGGCAATGGCCAGGTCCAGTTCGCCCGACAGCAATTTCTCGTGGATTTCCTGCTGCGTTCCGGCATAGAAATCCAGCTCCACGTCCGGGTGGCGAAGACCGTACTCCGCCAATAGCTCGGTCAACAGCGTGGGCGCCAAGGACGTATAGCAGCCGACTCTCACTTTGCCGCGCAAGGTGTTTCCGGCATCCGCTGCCATGACCTGCAGGTCCGTGGCGGCGCGCAGTAGGTTCTTTGCCTGGGACAAGGCATATTGACCCGAGGGGGTCAGGCTTACCCCGTGAGCCTTCCGCCTGATCGTCAGCTGCGCATTGAAGGATCGTTCAAGCTCGTTCAAAGCCCCCGTGATCGCCGAGGGGGAAAGCATCATAGCCGCGGCGGCCGCGGCAATGGAGCCGTGCTCGCCAACCGCCACGAAGCATTCAAGTTGCCGCAATGTGTAGCGCGCCACAACACCTCACTAAAAACGTGGTAATGAGTCTATAACTCGTACTTTACCCCACGATATGTGCTGGCTCACACTGGAGGGAAGCCAGTCACCCCTTCACACAGGAGACCCACCGCAATGAGAGCTTCCAACGCCCCGACCGCCACCTGCCCCTACAGCGGGGCGACCCTGCCGGCACCGTCCTCCGGGGAAACCACCGACCAGTTCGCCGCGGAAGCATCCCCTGTTGCAGGCACGGGCGTCGAGGCACCCGTGGCGGACTGGGTCACCATCCCGGACCTGTACGAGAACCCGTTCCCGATCTACCAGCGCATGCGTTCCGAGTCGCCCGTCCACTGGGTGCCGGCGGTCAACCGCTACATGGTGACCTCCCACGCTGCCTGCCACGAAATCGAGCAGGATGAGGTCCGTTTCTCCGCCGACGAGAATAACTCCCTGATGAAGCGCTCCATGGGCCACTCGATGCTCCGCAAGGACAACCCGGAGCACCAGGTGGACCGCGACTCCTATGGCTCGACCCTGCGCCCGGGAACGATCAAGAAGCACTGGAACGAGATCTTCGCTTCCAACCACGAGCAGTACCTCGGCGAGCTGCTTGCCAAGGGCCCGAGCGCCGACTTCGTCTGGGACTACGCCGCCCCCTACACCGCGGAAAACCTTCGATTGATCTGCGGCTTCCACAATGCCTCGCAGGAGGACATGCAACGCTGGAGCCAGACCATGATCGACGGGACCGGCAACTACGCCGACGACGCGGATATCTGGGCCAAGTCCGCCGCTTCTTCCGCCGAGGTGGATGCCGCCATCGACGAGATGCTCCCCTACCTGGCCAAGAACCCGGACCACTCGCTGCTCTCCGGGCTCGCCTCCATGCCCATCCCGCTCGAGGCCATCCGGGCCAACCTGAAAATGACCATCGGCGGCGGGCTGAACGAACCACGCGACGTGCTGGCCACCACCGTCTGGGCGCTGCTGAACAACCCGGAACAGCTCGAGGCAGTGAAGAACGACCCCAAGCTGCACGCGGTGGCATTTGAGGAATCCGTGCGCTGGGTGGCCCCCATTGGCATGTACCCGCGCGAAACCACCCAAGACGTAGTGCTCGAGGGCGTCCACCTGCCCGCCGGCTCCCGGCTCGGCGTGGTGCTGGGCGCTGCCAACCGCGATCCGAAGGTCTTCGAGGACCCGGAGGAGTTCAACATTTTCCGGCCCAAGAAGCCACACCTGGGCTTCGGCGGCGGCGTCCACTTCTGCGCCGGCACCTGGATCGCCCGTGCGCAGGTCGCCCAGATCGCCATGCCGGCGATCTTCGACCGGATCCCGGATCTGCGCCTGGACCCGTCGGCCGCCAGCGTCGACGCCGGCTGGGTATTCCGCGGCATGACCAAGATGCCAGTCACCTGGGGTTAGCCCCCTCCCCCGCTACTTCCTTCACTCGCACCCCTCATTTCTTTCAGGAGCCTTTCTTCCATGCCCATCATCACCTTTACCCAGCCCACCGGCGAGAGTGCCAACATCACCGTCGAGGAAGGCACCTCGCTGATGCGCGCCGCCGTCACCAACGGCATCGAGGGAATCGTTGGCGAATGCGGCGGACAGGCCATGTGCGCCACCTGCCACATCTACGTCCGCCCCGAATTCGCCGGACAGCTCCCGGACCTCAGTGACGACGAGGACGAGATGCTCGACTGCACCACCGCCGAGCGCACTGATGCCTCGCGCCTGGGCTGCCAGATCAAGATGTCCGGCTCGCTGGCGAACATCGTCGTTGACGTTCCCTCGGACCAGGTGTAACCGCCATGGCAACGAACATGGTTGAACGCACCGTCATCATCGGTGCGGGGCAGGCCGGCATCCAGGTCGCCGACTCCCTGCGCGTCGAGGGCTACGCCGGGGAAATCACCATCCTCAATGACGAGGCGGCCTTCCCCTACCAGCGCCCGCCGCTGTCCAAGGACTACCTGGCTGCCGATTCAGCGGGCACAGCCCTGCCCCTGCGCGGCCCGGACTTCTTTGCTTCCAAAGACATCACGCTGCGGGCCGGCGCAGCGGTCGCCGTGGACACCGAAGCCCGCTGCGTCACCCTGGCCGACGGTTCGACCCTGGGCTACACCCACCTGGTCTTTGCCACCGGAGCGGCCAACCGGCAGCTGCCCTGCCCGGGTGCTTCGCTCCCGGGTGTCCACGCGCTGCGCACGCTCGACGATGCCCAGAACCTGCAGGCGGCGCTGGCCCAGGCGCGAAAAGTGGTGGTGATCGGCGCCGGGTTCATTGGTCTGGAATTCGCCGCGGCTGCACGCCTTCGCGGCCTTGAGGTCACGGTGCTGGAATTCGCCGCGCGTCCGATGGGCCGCGCGCTCTCGGCAACTGCGTCCGAGTGGATCGCATCGCGGCACCGGGCCGACGGTATCGACCTTCGACTGAACGAGGGTGTGGCGGCCATCCGCCGCGACGGAACGTCGTTGTCCGTTGAATCCACCACCGGCACCCGCTACCCGGCGGACCTGGTGCTCTACGGGGTTGGCGTGGCGCCGCGCACCGAACTGGCAGAGGCCGCGGGCCTGGCCACCGACAACGGGATCGTGGTCGACTCCGCGCTGCGCACCTCCGTGGACAGGGTCCTGGCGGTCGGCGATTGCGCCTCCTTCCCCAACGCTCACACGGGATCGCGCACCCGGCTCGAATCCGTGCAGAACGCCACCGACCACGGGCGGCATGCCGCCCGCAGCATCATGGGCCACCACACGGACTACGCGGAAACCCCGTGGTTCTGGAGCACCCAGGGCAACCTCCGGCTGCAGATCGCCGGGATCTCCCACCCGGATGACCTTCCGGTGCTGCTCGGGGATCCGGCCAGCGGGAAGTTTTCTATCGCGCTGTTGCGCGACGGGGTGCTGGCGGCCGTGGAGTCGGTGAACTCCGCGGCCGACCACATTGCCGCCCGCAAACTGGTGGGCCGGGGAATCGCACTTGACCCGGCGACGCTCACCGACCCGGGGTTCAGCCTCAAGGCGCTGGCCAAGGCGTCCTTTGTCGTCCCGATACCGGCATAACCCACCGTGGCTTAGTCCCTGGCCCAGGCGCCGTCCATGGCCGCGATGCAGTGTTCCAGCAGTGCCTCCGCCCGGGGCCCGAGCGTCGAAGCGCGCGGCCAGATCGCAACGACCGCGCTCTGGCTGTTGGGCGGCTCCAGCTTCCTGATGGCCACGGGCAATCCATCCAGGGCGTGCGGCGGGTTGTTGGGCCGCGCATACAACAGCGCGTATCCCAGGCCGCGGCCCACCATGGCGTTGACCAACACCACCTGTGGCAGCGAATAGGCGACGTTGGGATGAAGTCCTGCCTCGGCAAAGAGCCTGCGGGTGTTCTCGGTGCTCGGGGTGGATTCGTAGTTGATCAACGGCTCGTTCTCCAACTCGGCCAAGGTGATCGATTCCTTGGCAGCCAGCGGGTGCCCGGGGTGCAGCACCACCTCGAGCCGCGTTTCGTAGATCTTCCGCTTGGCGAACCCGAGGGGCAGCAGGAGGTCATAGACCAGCGCCATATCCAGCTCCCCGTTTTCCAACGCCGGAAGCAGGTCGTCGTGGGTGCCGACCCGCACCGTCACATCGATGCCCGGATGCAGGGCGCGGAAGCCCTCGAGCGTCGAGGGCACCACGTGGCTGGCAAAGGACGCAAAGCACCCGATCGACACCGGACCGCGCAGGGAGCCATCGGATCGGGGAAAGGAATCCGACAATTCCTCGGTATCGGCCACGATGCGTGCGGCCCTGGCCGCGAAGTATTGGCCGGCCGGGGTCATCCTCACCCCGTGCGACTTGCGGCGGATACAGAGCTGTTCCCCGGCGATCTTCTCGACCGCGGTGATCGCCTGGGAGAGCGCCGACTCCGAGATGTGCAGTTCCGACGCCGCCGAGCCCAGGGTCGAGTGTCGCGGGAGTTCGGCCAGCAGTTCAAGCTGGCGCAGGGAGAATCGAGCCATTCTTTAGTCCAATCAATAATCTTGTACACCTATTTGAAGTTTACTCAATCATTGTGGCCTGCAACACTTGAAGGTGACTTTGGTTACCAAACCGGTATTACCACGGGGCAACACCGGCACACCGCAGACCAAATCGATCCATGACGAGCAGCCCGCTCAAAGAGGAGCACCATGAGCAATGCCCAGAGCCAGACACCGGCCCAGCGCGCCAATTCGCGCCGGGTGGCGTTTGCCACGATCATCGGGACCACCATCGAGTGGTACGACTTCTTCATCTACGCCACGGCGGCCGGCCTGATCTTCGCCGACCTCTTCTTCAAGCCGGCGGGTGCCCAGATCGGGCTGCTGCTCGCCTTTGCCTCCGTGGGCATCTCCTTCCTCTTCCGCCCGCTGGGCGCTTTCCTGGCCGGCCACTACGGCGACAAGATCGGCCGCCGTGCCATGCTGGTGATCACCCTGATCCTGATGGGTGCGGCAACGACCTTGATCGGCCTGCTGCCGACCTACGCCACCGCCGGGGTCCTGGCCCCGATCCTGCTCCTGCTGCTGCGCATCCTGCAAGGCATCTCCGCCGGCGGCGAATGGGGCGGCGCGGTACTCATGGCAGTCGAGCACGCCCCCAAGGACCGCCGCGGCCGTGCCGGCGCCTTCCCGCAGCTCGGGGTTCCGCTGGGCATGCTCCTGGCCTCGGGTGTCATGGCGTTGATGACAGGCGTCATCTCCCCCGGCGAGCAGTTCCTGGCCTGGGGGTGGCGTGTGCCCTTCCTGCTGAGCATCGTGCTGATCGCCGTTGGCTACATCGTGCGTCGCGCCGTGGACGAATCCCCGATCTTCGAGGAAATCGCCGCCAAGAAGCAGCAGACCAAGGTCCCGGTCGTCGAGCTCTTCCGCAAGCACTGGCTGCTGGTCATCCTGGCCGCCCTGGTGTTCGCCGGCAACAACGCCGCCGGCTACATGACCACCGGCGGGTTCCTGCAGGCCTACACCACCAACCCCAAGGGGCCGATCGGCTTCGAACGGACCGACGTGCTGGTTGCCGTCGCCTTCGCAGCGGCCATGTGGTTCCTCTTCACGCTTCTCTCGGGCTACCTCTCCGACACGATCGGGCGCAAGCGCACCTACCAGATCGGCTTCACCTGCCAGGCGCTGGTGGTCTTCCCGCTGTTCTGGATGGTCAACACCGCCTCGCTGCCCATGCTCTACCTGGCCTTCGCGCTCTTCGCCGTCGGACTGGGCCTGGGCTATGGCCCGCAAGCTGCCCTGTACTCCGAGCTGTTCCCGGCCTCGGTCCGCTTCTCCGGCGTATCGATTTCCTACGCCCTGGGCGCCATCGTCGGCGGCGCATTCGCCCCGATGATCGCCACCTGGCTGGTCCAGGCCACCGGCACCACCACCGCGGTGTCGATCTACCTCCTGGTGATGACCCTGATCTCGCTCACCGCGGTGTCACTGCTGCGCGACCGCAGCGGGATCGACCTCTCGATCACCAACCAGGCCGAGCAGGAAGTCGGGGCCACCGTCTTCGACAAGCGCAAGCCCGTCGCAGACACCGCGGACGCCACCGTCTAACGTTTCGAACACACAACGGTAAATGGCCGTGGCCCGTTCCCCCTCGGGGGCGGGCCACGGCCATTTCCGTGATTCCTTGATTCCTACTCGGCGGCGAAGGCAACGCCTTCGCCAATGACCCGCAGGTTCAATTCCATGCCGGGCCGCGCCATCGACGCGTTCCAGTGGCGGATGGTGATGACCTCCCCGCCACCGGCCAGCCCGGGCACCGGGGAGAGCCTGATCCGCACCGTCGTCTCCGGACCGAAAAACACCGTGTCCACCACGGTCCCCTTGATCGGGCCATCCGCGGTGATGCGGATTTGCTCCGGGCGCAGCATCAGGCGCACCCGGCCCTGGACGGTCGCGTGCCGCACGGGAATGCCGCCCAGAGAGCAGGTAGCCAACGAGCCCTGCAGCAACGCATCGAGCATGACCGCATCGCCCAGGAATTCGGCGGTGTCGAGGTCCGCCGGGCGGGTGTAGACGGAGAATGGTGTGCCTGTCTGGGCCAGCCTTCCCCCGCGCATGACCGCCACCTGGTCGGCGAAGGACAGCGCCTCGCCCTGGTCGTGGGTGACCAGGATCGTGGTGATCTCCGCGGCATGCAGGACATCGGCCACGGCCTTGCGCGTGGCCACCCGCAACCCGGCATCCAGGGCCGAGAACGGCTCGTCCAGCAGCATCAGCTTGGGCTTGCGGGCCAGGGCGCGGGCCAATGCCACGCGCTGCTGCTGCCCGCCGGAGATCTCGTGCGGTCGGCGCTCCCCCATGGAGGATTCCAGGGAGACCATTTCCAGCAGTTCGGCCACGCGTCGGGCATTCTCCCGGCGACCGGCAAGGTTCCAGGATCGGTCCAGACCGAAGGCGATGTTCTGGGCCACGCTCAGGTGCGGGAACAGCGCACCGTCTTGGGCCACGTATCCGATCTCCCGCTTGTGCGCCGGCACCCACGCGTCCCCGGCCACCGTGCGGTTGTTCAACTCGATCGTTCCGGCATCCGGGTTCTCGAAGCCCGCGATCAGCCGCAGCAGGGTGGTCTTGCCGGATCCAGAGGGCCCGACGATTGCGGTGGTTCCGCCCTCGTTCAGGGCGAGGTCAACCCCCTTGAGGACTTCCTTGTTGCCAAAGCTCTTGACCAGGTTGCTGGTGCGCAGGAACTTGACGGCTGGCATGAGCCCGTAGAACTTGTGGGCCTGGGGAATCTGGGTGGTCACTGTCCGGCCGCTTTCTTTGACTGTTGGAACAGCAGGTAGGTCATGGGCAAGGAAATAAGGATCATCAACAAGGCATAGGGTGCGGCGCCCGCGTAGTCGATCTCGCTGCTCTTGGCCCAAAACGCGGTTGCCAGGGTGCGGGTGCCGTTGGGCGCCAGCAGCAACGTCGCCGTCAATTCATTGACAATGGCCAGGAACACCAGTGCCGCTCCCCCGGCCGCCGCCGGGGCCGTCAGGCGAAGGGTCACCCGGAAGAAAGCCAATGCCGGAGACCTGCCCAGCGATCGGGCAGCCTCCTCGAGTTCGCGCGGTGCCTGGGAGAGCCCGGCGCGCAGGTTCACCAGCGCGCGCGGGAGGAACAGCAGCACGTAGGCGGCCAGCAACACGTACGCGCTTTGGTAAATCCCGGGGACAAGCCTGATGGCAACGGTGACAAAGGCCAGGCCCACCACGATCCCGGGCATCGAGCTGGTGATGTAGTTGGACAGTTCCAGGAGCTTGCTGAACCAGTTGGGGTGGCGCACGGCCAGGAACGCCATGGGGAAGGCCACCACGCAGGTGACCAGCGCGCCGGTGAGCCCGTAACCCATGGTCTGGGCCAGTGCCGGGAAGAACTCGGTGGGGTCCCAGATTGCTGCTCCCCCGGCGACCAGCCAGCGAACCACCGAATACAGCGGCACGCCCAGGGAGAGCACGAACAGCGCGAGCAATGCCAGTTGGGCGGCGATCCCGTGGCGTCCCAGCCGCAAGCGTGTGGCCAGTCCCTGCGCCCCGAACCCGACGCGCGAATACCTTGCGTTGCCGCGGGTCTTGGCCTCGGCCAGCAGGAGCAACATGCACAGGAGGACCAACACGCTGGCAAGCATGTTGCCCGCGGCCCCGTTGAACGTGGACTGGAACTGGATCATGATCGCCGTGGTGAAGGTGTCAAAACGGATCATGGCAAAGGCGCCGTATTCCGAAAGCAGGTGCAGGGCCACCAGCAGCGAGCCGCCGGCCATGGCAATGCGAAGCTGCGGGAGCACCACCCGGAAGAACACTGCCCAGGGTCCCAGGCCCAGCGAGGCCGCGGATTGCTCGATGGCCGGGTCCAGCCGTCCCAGGGTCGCCGCGACGGGGATGTACACCAGCGGGAAGTAGGACAGCGTGGCAATCAGAGTGCCGGCGCTAAGGCCGGCCAGCGAGGGAATGGTCGATGCCCAGGCATAGCTGTTGACGAACGCGGGAATCGCCAGCGGGGCGGCCAGCGCCAGCGCCCACCAGCGGTGGCCCTGCAGGTTCGTGCGTTCCACCAGCCAGGCACCGCCCACGCCCAGCACGAGGCACAGCGGCAGCGTGACGAGCACAAGCAAAATGGTGTTGAGCAGCAACTCACCCACGCGCGGGCGGACGATGAGTTCGACTACGGTGTCCCAGCCGGTGGCCACCGTCATGTAGATGACGTAGCCCAGGGGAACCAGGGAGAACAAGGCAATCAATGTTGCCAAAATGACGAGCGTTGAAACGCCCAATGGCGGGCGGGGCTTGGTGCCCCCGCCCGCCATCTTCGGTTCCCGATATTTCGCGGGAACCAATTGAGTCTTGCTCATCTGGGTTACAGCAGTCCTGCCTTGGTCATGAGGTCGGTGACCTTGGCCGAGTCGAGCTTGGCCGGATCAACAGTCGGAGCCTGGAGCTCCTTCAGTGGTACCAGTTTCTCATTGGAAGCAACCTCGGAACCAACGGCGTATTCAAACGAGGTGCCGTCCTTGAGGATTTCCTGGCCCTTCTTGCCGGTGACGAACTTCAGGAATTCCTGGGCCTGCTCCGCGTGCTTCGAGGAGGCGAGGACGCCGCCGCCGGAAACCGAGACGAATGCTCCAGGATCCTGGTTCTTGAAGTAGTACGGAGTGACGTTCTTCGAGTTCTCGCCGGTCTTGGCCTGGTCGCCATAGTAGTAGTAGTGGTAGATCAGGGCGGCGTCGATTTCGCCGGCGTTGACTGCCTTCATGGCCGTGGAGTTGCCCTTGTAGGCGGTGAAGTTTTCCTTCATGCCCGCAAGCCACTGCGTGGTGGCTTCTTCGCCCTTGAGTTCCAGCAGTGCTGCAACGATGGCCTGGAAGTCGGCGCCGGTCGGGGAAGCGGCCCACTTGCCCTTCCACTCCGGCTTAGCCAGGTCCAGCATGGACTTGGGCAGCTGGTCTGCGGTGATCTTCTTAGGGTCGAAGACGAACACGGTCGAGCGTGCTGCGATGCCTGTCCACTTGCTGGTGGACGGTCGGAACTCGGCAGGCACCTGGTCGCTGGTGGCCTTGTCGATGTCTGCGAAGAGACCGGCATTCTCAACCTGCGCCATTGCGGGAGAATTCTCGGTCAGGAAAACATCAGCCGGCGAGGCCTTGCCTTCCTGGATGATCTGGTTGGACATTTCGGTGTCTGAGCCGTTGCGTACGGTGACCTTGATGCCGGTCTCTTTGGTGAAGGCGTCAACCCATTCCTGGGTCAGGCTTTCGTGCTGTGCGTTATAGATCGTGATTCCTCCGGCATCCGATTCTCCTGTGGTCGGTGCGTTTGCGGAGCATGCGGTCAAGCTGAGGGCGGCGGTGGCAATGAGGGCCATGCCAGCCAGCACGTTTTTACGAATCGTCATGGATCGGCGCTTTCTTATGGAGTGAGAGTATCCGGCGGGTCAAACAGGTTCATAAGTGAGCCCGCCCACTTAGCTTAGGTATGACTAACCTAATTCACCAAACAAAGCAGGGGCCAATGTCCGCCATGCAGGGAAACCCAAACCCGGCTCGATGCAATGGGCCCGAAAAGCCAGTCAATGCGCTGAATTTAGCGAAGGTTTTCGTGCTTGAATTCAGCCTACTGAGCCGACCTTTTTGCGCGAACGCCGAGGTCGCACTCCGAGCACTTTGACCCACCGACAGGCGAAACCGTGAAGTGGGCCACACAAATTGTCACATTGTCACAATTTGCCGAAAACCATCGCCAGAGACTGCTGGCCAGCAGATTGCACAAAGCCCCCGGAACCGAATGAACGGCGCCGGGGGCAATGTGAAATATTCAAGTTCCGCAGTCAGCCGAGCGATCGGTCGACGACGTCCAGATCTGTCTACTTGTAGGCGCGGAACTCGCCGACCATCGGGCAATCGAACGGGTCGCGGGCCGAGAGGCCGACCTTGTTCAGGTAGGTGATCACCTGTGCGTAGGACTGGCCTACGGACGTGACCGTGTACGGGACCTTGAGCTCGTGGCAGTATTCGCGCACGATCTCGGCGACGCCGGCGAGGTTGGCGCGGGGCATCGAGGGGAACAGGTGGTGCTCCACCTGGTAGTTCAGGCCGCCGAATACGTGCGAGAGCACGCGATTGCCAAAGGTCGAGCGGGCCATGACGTTGCGACTGGTCAGCACTTGGCGGGAGAAGAAGTCGATGCGCGACTCCTTGGGGATCATCGGCATGCCCTTGTGATTCGGTGCGAACGAGGCGCCCATGTACACACCGAAGACCGCGAGCTGCACGCCCAGGAACGCCGAGCCAATGCCAACCGGCAGGAAGATGTAGATGGCCGCCACGTAGAGGGACAACCTGATGATGATGGAGATGATTTCACGTCGGCGGTCCTTGACCCGGTCGCCGGTGAACAAGTAGATCATCGAGCGCATGTGCAGGTTGAAGCCCTCGAGGGTCAGCAACGGGAAGAACAGGTAGCCCTGTCGCTCGGTGATCCACTTCAGGAAGCCCTTCTGTTTCTGGGCGTCCTCGGTCTGGAACGAAATGGTGTCCCATTCGATGTCCGGGTCCTTGCCAATGGTGTTGGGCATGGCATGGTGCTTGTTGTGCTTGTTCATCCACCACTGGTAGCTGATGCCCACCACGAAGTTGGCCAGGAAGCGGCCGATCTTGTCGTTGGCCGGACCCGATGTCAGGATCTGGCGGTGTGAGGCCTCATGGGCAAGAAATGCGAACTGGGTGAGGATGACGCCAATGACGGCAGCTATGAGCAGCTGATACCAGCTGTCCCCCAACAGCACAAAGCCGGTGACGGCTCCACCGAGAAGGGCCACCAGGACGCTGACAAGCCCAAGGTAGTGGCCCTTGCGGCGACCGAGCAGGCCGGCATCGCGAACGCGGATCTTCAGGTGGCGGTAGTTGTTGGCTCCTGCGGAACCACGCGATACACGTTGCTCCGGGGCCGAGGGGGACAAAGTGGAACTCATACTGCTCAAGGGTCACTCCCGATTAGCGAGTAGGGCGACGATTTCAGTCGTAAGAACTGAAAATCTCGGTTCCTATGTTCATGAGCTTACGTGCTATGCATGTGTAGCACCTGATCGTTGCAAGGTGATACCAAATATCCTGATTCATTTTCGGGCATGAACTTCCCGCAATCGCGCGGCAATAGGCGCGTTGGCCCGTACTTCCGGGACTTTTTGCAATCCTGTCCAAGTCGCGACATATAACTCTTTTGGCATGTATTGCCTGCGTCACCCAAGCATTTTTTGCCCCGGCGCACACCGAACCACGGGCGCGTTCCACCCGTGGTTCGGCGCCGATCATCGGCGTTCGGAAGACTTATTTCCGATCTGCGCGCAACACTTCCAGGCGTTGACGGTACTCGGTCTCGTCAATTTCTCCGCGTGCGTAGCGCTCACGCAGCACACCTTCTGCGCTCGTGGGATCGCCCTGGACGCGATGGCGCCAGTACATGCGGCGGCTGAAGAAGATGAAGAAGCCGATGAGCAGGATCCAGAAGATCGGGATCAGGATGAACCAGCCCGGTCCGTATCCCGGTCCCCAAGCATGGGCCGGCATGGCTGCCAGTGCGGGAAGAATCGTGGTTGTCATTTTGGGTTGCTCCTCAAAGCATCGATAGCGGATTTCGAGGTCCTTTGCCTCATGTATCCACTTTCGTTCCCTGGGGTCCCTTGCCGCATCGGCCGGGTGGAGACACCTTGGACCGCCCGGCGTACTCCACCCGGTGCAGTTGCCGGTGCCACCAGGATTAGGGTCGGTCGCGTCGAGGCCCCTGCGCGGCCGGCAGCGCGCCTGGAGTGATCAGCCCGCTTTCGTACGCGATAACCACAAGCCCCGTCCGGTCGCGCACGCCCATTTTCCCGATGATCCTGGAGACATGGGTCTTGGCCGTGAGCGGGGTGATAAAAAGTTGTTCGGCGATTTCGGCGTTGCTCTTGCCTGTGCCAATGAGCAGCAACACCTCGCGCTCGCGTTCGGTCAGCACGTCCATGGCCGCAGGCCTCTTGGTGGTCGGCGGGGGCTGGGTGGCGGCAACCTGAGCCAGGAGCTTGCGTGTCACCGAGGGCGAGAGCAGCGAGTCCCCCGCCGCGACGATCCGCACGGCCTGGATCAATTCCTCCGGCTCGGTGTCCTTGACCAGGAATCCGGAGGCCCCGGCACGGATGGAATCGAGGATGTAGTCGTCGAGTTCGAAGGTGGTGAGCATGATGATCCGGGTGTGGGCCAAGTCGGGATCCGCGGTGATTGCTGCCGCGGCCGTGATGCCGTCTCCCTGGGGCATGCGGATGTCCATGAGCACGATGTCGGGTTTCAAGGCCCGGGCCTGGGCAACCGCCTGCATGCCGTTGGAAGCCTGGCCGAGCACCTGCATGTCGCCCTCGGCGCCCAGCAGCGCGGAGAAACCTGCCCGGATCAACGATTGGTCATCAACAATGAGAAGGCCGATCATGGGGCTCCTTGGTTTCGTGTCGTGGGGTGCCTGGTCTTCAGGCACGCGTCGTTCCTGGTGCCGGCAGCCAGGCGCTGATCCGGGTTCCGGGAGTCGGTGCTCCCGGGGCATTTGCCGCGTCGATCGTCAGCGTGCCACCGTGTGCACCCAGACGTTCGCGCATGCCGCCGATTCCGTTTCCCTCGTTGCCAATGCCAATGCCAACTCCGTCGTCGGTGACGGTGACCGCGGCGTGCGCGTCATCCAGGTGCACGGCGACCACCACGCGGCTCGCCTTGGCGTGCCGTACGACATTGGTCAGGGATTCCTGGACCACCCGGTAGAGGATGTTCTCCACCCGTTCATCGACCCACCCGGGCGGCGGCAACACCGGCGGGGTGAAGATGATCGACAAGTTGGCCCCGCGGACCCGCTGCACCAGCTCGTCGAGTTGTTCCAGCCGCTGGCTGGGAACCCGTGGCGCATCCTGGCGCAGGACGGCCAACACCTCACGCACCTCGGAGAGGGCTTCCTTGGAACCGGTCTTGATGTTTTCCAAGGCCTCGTACATGCCTTGGGTGTCGCCGCCCTTCTTGGCCAAGTGAAGGGCAACGGAGGCTTGCACGTTGATCATCGACAGCGAATGCGCCACGACATCATGGATATCGCGCGCCAGCACTAGTCGGTCCTCGTCTCGCTGGTGCCTGGCCCGTTCCATGGCCGCGCGGCGGTATTCGTCCCGCCGGGTCTTGGCGCTGCGTCCCAGCTCGCCCACGAGCAGGACGACTATCAGCCACACGAGCACGAAAAAGACTCTGGTGCTTTCCCCATGCTCCATGGCCAGCAACAGAAATCCAAGTCCGGCAGCCGCCGCGCTCCCCCACGCCCACCAACGGGCGCCGGCTAGGACGGCCAAGACGAGCCCCACGGCAAAGGAAAGGGGGAAGGGTCCCCACGGAAAACCTGCCGCGACGTAGCCGACGGTCACCAACCCGATGCCGGCGACCATGGGGCCGGGAGCGCGTCGGCGCAACAGCAGCAGGGCCGGACCCGCCAACAGCAAGAGGACAGCAAACCAGGATAGCGATTCGTTGAACCTAAGCGCGGCAAAATGGCTGCCAACGATCTGGACGACCGCCACGGCCACCGGCAGGATGCCCAGTGGCGGACGGCGTCGATTGATCATGAGAAGAGACTACTCGCAGTCGCTATCCGTGTTCATCCGGCCGAGGCCGTAGCCCCATGTACATCATGGGGAGTACGCCAGGGAATCAAACAAGTGGGGGTGGAGCGAACTCATTGAGTCTCTGACCGCTGCCACGGGACATCCAGAATCGCTTGGCTTCCGTCAGGAACAGGTCCACTGAAACGTCTCGAACCCCCGGCAGGGCACCGAAATCCTCATTGATGAGCTGGGCAAGATGTTCCCGGTCGCGGGCCATCCCCGTGCAGAACATGTTGTACTCCGAGGCAACCTGCGAGACAAAGCGAAGTGCTGGATGCTCCGTCAGGCGCCGGACCACCTCACCAGCCGAGTCCAATGAGGTCTTGACGCTCAGGACGAACGGAGCCTCGAATCCCAGATATGCACCGTCAATCTCAACCCGGGGAGTGAACCATTGGTGGTCCATGAAGCGCCGGATCATGCGTTGTGCGGTCGAATTCGCAATGCCGAGCTCCCGGGCCAGCCGGGATGCCGACAGTCGGCCTTCGCGCTGCAGGAGCGACAGCGCTCGTTTCTCCACCGGGTCCATCCCAGACGGCGGGATTGCCTGGGCCGAGTCTTCGGCGCCGAGTTCCCCCGCGGCCACGGCCAGAACGCGGCAGGCCTCGCGCTGCGGGTCGGTGAGGAGCTGCGGATCCCACCGAGAACCCTTCGACCCGAACGTCAAGATGGGAAGCGTCATGATCGATGAGACGCCGTCCATGCCGTAGACGGCCTGCAGCACCTCTCCGGTCTCCTGTTCGCTGGCCGCATGGATGGTGGCGAACAACGGATAGAGGCCGTAAGTGGATGCCACGTGGATGGTCTGCGGAAGTGCGGCAAGGTCATCCAAGATCCGCGCCGGGGATGCGGAGTGCGTCTGGATGCGCAGGTGCACGGGGTACGTCGTGGAATAGGTGGTCCACGACAGCTCACCAACCACACGCAAGACATTGTCTGCCACGAGCCGCGAATACCTACGGGACACCGTGCTTGCGTCAACGCTGACAACCGAGGCGACCTCGTCCCAAGAAGCCCGTGGCAACAGGTGAAGCACACCAATTATTTGTCGATCCAAGTCATCAAGCATGATGCACCCATCCTACTTGGTCCGAATAAGTCGTGTGGACAAGAGCAGTTTTCGATCATTTCTTGCATTCAAGTGTCGTTCGTGCATAATTCTTGTAATCACGTGTCTCAAAACACACTTCCCATGCGCTGACGACAGGACTGGCTATGACCACGACCATTCAGACCGAACCACGGTCTGGCTTCATCCGTGCCTCCTTCAAGGCATTCGGAGTCATCGAGCGGGTCGGCAACAAACTGCCGCACCCCTTCTGGCTCTTCTGCATCCTGGCCGGAGTCATCATCGTCCTGAGCAGCATCCTCGATGCGGCCGGCATCTCCGCAGTGAACCCGAGCACCGGCGAACCCGTCGTCGTCCGCAGTCTTCTGAGTGCCGAAGGCATGCAGACCATCCTCGGCGACGCCGTCAAGAACTTCGCAGGGTTTCCGCCGCTGGCGACCATCATGACAACCCTGCTGGGCATCGCCATCGCCGAGCGCAGCGGTCTGATCGATGCAGTGCTTCGCCAGACGGTCACCCGCATCCCCACGAAGTACGTGACGTTCAGCCTGTCAATGGCAGCCATGATCGGCCACGTGGCCGGAGATGCCGCCTACGTCACCCTCATTCCCTTGGGTGCATTGGTCTTTCGCGCCATCGGACGCAGCCCCGTTCTCGGTGCCATCGTTGCTTTCGTCTCGATCTCGGCCGGCTACGACGCGTCTCCATCGTTGACGACAACAGACGTCCTGCTGTCCTCGATCACCACCGCCGCGGCCGCCACCATCGACCCGACCGTCGTGGTTTCCCCGCTGGCCAACTACTTCTTCGGCGCATCTTCGTCGATACTCATCGCCCTGACCATCACCATCGTCGTTGAGAAGGTCCTGGCCAAGCGCTCCGACCTCGAATCCGACCCGACTGAAGCCGGGGACGTCGTCGATTTCAACGACCTGCTGGCCACGCCTGCCCAGCGCCGCGGACTTCGGTTCTCGGGCATCGCAGCCCTCACCTTCTTTGTCGTGTTGGTGGCGGCCATGATTCCACCTTCTTCCCCTTTGCGCGGCGAAGGCGGCTCACTACTCACCTCCCCGGTCATTGGCGGAATGGCCTTCGTCATCGGCCTCTTCTTCGGCATCGTCGGCTACGTCTACGGCCGAACCGCGGGGACCTACTCCAAGGCCGCCGACGTCGTGGCCGCGATGACGCACGGCATGAAGGACATGGCCCCGATCCTGGTGCTGTTCTTCGCCATTTCCCAGTTCCTCGCGTATTTCAAGTGGACCGGGATCGGTGAGGTCATAGCCATCAGTGGATCAGCTTCCCTGGAAAGGATCAATGCCCCCGGCTGGGCCATCCTCCTGGGCCTGGCCATCGTCATCGCCGTCATGAACTTCATCGTGACCAGCGGGTCGGCCATGTGGTCCCTGGCCGCACCGATCTTCATTCCCATGCTGATGCTGTTGGACATTGAGCCGGCGACCACCCAAGCGATGTACCGCATCGCCGACTCGGTGACCAACTGCGTCACCCCGATGAGCCCCTACTTCGTCATGGCCCTTGGATTCATCCAGCAATACCGCAAGTCCGCCGGCATCGGCACGCTCGCATCCTTCACCATCCCGCTGGCCATGGTCATCTGGGTCGTCTGGGTCGCGTTCTTCATGCTCTGGTACGCCCTGGGAATCCCCTTCGGGATCTAACCGCGGCACATGCACCACCAAACATCCCTCACATACCAGGAGAAGAACATGAATCCGTTGCTCCGCGCAGCACAGTCCCACCACGACACCATGATCGGGCAGATCAAGGACCTGGTCGCCGTCGAAACCTACAGTTCCGATCTCCAGGGCCTCGCCGCTGGCCTGGACCACGTGCGGGAGCTGGCTACGGCCGTACTCGGAGAGCCGGCCGAATCCATCCTCACCCCGGGCGGGGACCATGGTGACATCCTGCAGCTGACCTACCCGGGAACCGGCGGCGGGAAGGTGCTCGTGATCGGGCACTACGACACTGTCTGGCCCACCGGCACCTTCGGCGACTGGGGAATCATCGAGGGCACCGATGCCCAGGGCCGGGCCACCCTCAGCGCGCCGGGCATCTTCGACATGAAGACCGGGCTGGTCCAGGGCTTCTGGGCCCTGAAACTCGTCCGCGACGCAGGCCTGCCCCACCCGGAGGTGACCTTCCTGTTCAACGGCGACGAGGAAATCGGGTCCCTCGCTTCGCGGCCCGTCATCGAGGCCGCCGCGCTGGAGGCGGACGCCGTGTTGGTGCTGGAGCCGACGTCCGGCCAGGCGGTAAAGACCGGCCGCAAGGGCGTGGGCATCTTTGAGGTCAAGGCCACGGGAATCGAAGCCCACGCCGGACTGGACCCGAAGTCGGGTGCCAACGCCATCCATGGGCTGGCCGAATTCATCACCGCGGCAAGCCAGGTCGCCGATCTCGACAAAGGCACGAGCATCAGCACCGGTCTGGTCTCCGGAGGATCCGCAAGCAATGTTGCTGCCGGAACCGCCACGGCGGTAATCGACATCCGGGTCGAGAGCCAGGCGGAGATGGCCCGCGTCGATGCTGCCCTCGACGCGATCACCGTCAGCGACAAGCGGGTGCGCATCGAAATCGACCACTACTGGAACCGTCCACCGATGGACATGACAGAGCCGGGCCAACGGCTCTTCGACGTGGTCTCCGCCGCCGCCGTAGAGCTCGGGCACGCATTGGAGAACACTTCCGTCGGCGGAGGCAGCGATGCCAACTTCGTGTCCGCTCTCGGTGTCCCGGTCCTGTGCGGCATGGGTGCGGTCGGAGACGGCGCACATGCCCGGCACGAGTTCATCTACCCGGACGAGATTCCTTTGTTCACCGCCATCACCGCCAATTCCTTGGTGAAGCTGGCCAATGGCTGGATGGCGATAGCCGCTTAGGCAATTGGTTTCAAGGGGTCGGTGGCCGCCTGCGGCTACCGACCCCACGAAACCCACCGAGTGGCCCATATAGTCGCATCAGGGGATACCTGCACCGAGGAATCATCTACCGGATCCGAGCTTGTGTACTGGGAATGATTCTGCTTCCGGGTACGGCGAACAGGCGAATTAAACCGACCCCTGAAACATACAAAGGGCGTCAGAGGTAACGATTAAGGTCAGCGGTTACGCTAGAGAACCATTTCAATTCCCTGGCAGGAAAGGACCCAAGGCTCGGAATTGGTTTCCAGGGCGCAGTCCTCGCTCTCGACAAATGTCTCGGTCGGGAAGCTGCTGTCAGAAAGTTCCGCGTACATGAACCGAGAGTGCGGAACCCAGACGGAGGTTATGTCTCCATCGGCCACGCTTCGCTCCAGGAGCACCTGCTTGCCGTCCGGGGCGGTGACCGGATCCATCGAGCCCATTCCGGCACCCATCATGATGACCAGGCAGGCCAGAGCCCAGAACAGGAACAGCACGAGGCCCACGGCAAAGAGAAGCAACYGCACAATGACAAAGACTGCGGTGTTCCGGATACGCGCAACCGGCGGCCCGACCAGCAGCAGCAACACCGCGCCGATGGCCAATCCCCCGAGCACGAAGGCCAAGGCCGCGAATTCCCCGTCTTGCCAACCCAGGTAAAAGACCAGCCTGTTGCCCGAGGCATCGCGGAGTTCCCGGTCATACAACCAGCCGAAGACCGCGTAGCAGACCGCGGCGAACACCAGCATCCCGACGACCCACCGCATGCGCTCCGGGACGGTGCGTCGAGTGGCGGAAGCGGTGTCGGCGATCATGGAGCAATCCTACGCAAGGGACCCGGACACCGTTTCCGGAAAAACAAACGGCCCGTGTGTGGTTCCCTTCGATTGAAAGGGAACCGCACACGGGCCGTTGCCGTTCTGTGGCGGACCTGGTTACAGTCCGGCCGCGCGCTCCGCGGACTCGACCACGTTGGCCAGCAACATGGCACGGGTCATCGGACCCACGCCGCCCGGGTTCGGGGAGATCCAGGAGGCCACCTCGTAGGCCGCCGGCTCCACGTCACCGGTGACAACGGCCTTGCCATTCTCGTCGTTGACGCGCGAGACGCCCACGTCCAGCACGATCGCGCCGGGCTTTAGGTCCTTGGCCTTGATCATGTGCGGCACCCCCGCTGCGGCAACCACCACGTCTGCCTCGGCGAGGTGCTTGGCCAGGTCCTTGGTGCCGGTGTGCGCCAGGGTGACCGTCGCGTTGATGTCGCGGCGGGTCAGCAGCAGCCCGATCGGGCGGCCAATGGTCACCCCGCGGCCCACGACCAACACGTTCTTGCCGTTGAGGTCGATGCCGTGGCGCTCCAGGAGCACCACGCAGCCCTTGGGCGTGCAGGGAAGCGGCGAGGTCATCGGGCGGTTGACATTGGCGACCAGGCGGCCAAGGTTCATCGGGTGCAGGCCGTCGGCGTCCTTGGCCGGGTCCACGGCCTCGAGGATGACGTCCTGGTCGATGTGCTTGGGCAGCGGCAGCTGGACGATGTAGCCGGTGCATTCCGGGTTCTCGTTCAATTCGCGGACCTTGGCCAGCAGGTCTTCCTGGGTGGTGTCCTCCGGCAAGTCCACGCGGATCGACTTGATGCCGACCTCCGCGCAGTCCTTGTGCTTGCCGCCGACGTACCAGGTGGATCCGGGGTCGGATCCGACCAGGATGGTGCCGAGGCCGGGGGTGACGCCGCGTGTCGCCAGGGCGGCGACGCGTTCGGTCAGTTCGGCCTTGATGGCCTTTGCGGTTGCCTTGCCGTCAAGGATCTGTGCAGTCATGGGTGGTGGTGCTCCGTTCAGGAAAGAGGTTGCGGGCGCGCGCTGTAGCGGCGGCCGTGCCGAGTTGGGGGCCAGTGGCCGATTACCAGTCTTCGAGGCCTTCGTAGAGCGGGAAGGCCTTGGCCAGGGTGTCCACGCGTGCAGCCAGGGCGGCCTTGTCGGCGCTTTGCCCGTCGCGCAGCGCGACACCGATAATGTCGGCGACCTCGGTGAAGGCCCCTGCATCGAAGCCGCGGGTGGCCAGTGCCGGGGTGCCGATGCGCAGGCCCGAGGTGGTCATCGGCGGGCGCGGGTCGAAGGGCACCGAGTTGCGGTTCACGGTGATCCCGATTTCGTGCAGCAGGTCTTCGGCCTGCTTGCCGTCGAGCTCCGAGTTGCGCAGGTCCACCAGGACCAGGTGCACGTCGGTGCCGCCGGTGAGCACCGAGACGCCGGCCGCGGTGACATCCTCGGCGGTCAGGCGCTCGGCCAGGATCTTGGCACCCTCGAGGGTGAGGACCTGGCGTTCCTTGAATTCCTCGCCGGCGGCGATCTTGAAGGCCACGGCCTTGCCGGCGATCGCGTGCATCAGCGGTCCGCCCTGGTGGCCGGGGAAGACGTTGGAGTTGATCTTCTTGGCCAAATCCGGATCGTTGGTCAGGATCAGTCCCGAGCGCGGGCCGGCAAGGGTCTTGTGCACGGTGGAGGTGACCACGTCGGCGTACGGGACCGGGTTCGGGTGCAGTCCGGCTGCGACCAGTCCGGCGAAGTGGGCCATGTCGACCCAGAGTTTGGCACCGACCGCGTCGGCGATGGCGCGGAATTCGGCGAAGTCGAGCTGGCGCGGGTAGGCGGACCAGCCGGCGATGATGACCTGCGGCTTCTCGGCAATGGCCTGGGCACGGAGCTTGACCATGTCCACGCGGAAGGTTTCCGGATCGACCTCGTAGGCAGCAACCTTGTAGAGCTTCCCGGAGAAGTTCAGCTTCATGCCGTGGGTCAGGTGTCCGCCGTGGGCCAGGGACAGGCCCAGGATCTTGTCGCCCGGTTCGATCATGGCCGAGAGGGCCGCGGCGTTGGCCGAGGCGCCGGAGTGCGGCTGGACGTTGGCGAACTTGGAGCCAAAGAGGGTATTTACGCGCTCGATGGCCAGGTTCTCGGCCACGTCCACGTGCTCGCAGCCGCCGTAGTAGCGGCGGCCCGGGTAGCCCTCGGCGTACTTGTTGGTCAGGACCGAACCCTGGGCCTCAAGGACGGCGCGCGGGGCGAAGTTCTCGGAGGCGATCATTTCCAGGGTGTCGCGCTGGCGGCCCAGCTCAAGCCTGAGGACTTCGGCGATTTCCGGATCGAGCTCTGCGAGGGACTGGTTGGTCACGGGATTCTTGCTCATGATGTTGAACTCCAGTGGGTGAGGGTTGGTCTTCGGGCAGGTACACATTGCGAAACATTCAACCCCCGGACCCAGGCGCGCGGTCCGTGGTTAGCTCATGTGCCGTTCCCCGGTGGTTCACCCCACCCAACGCCAGTCGCGACACCCTTCGATATTAGTCGGAATAGGACCATGTTTGGGACTGTTACACGCTAAGAACGTTGAATCTTCAACTGATATGTCCTTGAAGGAGGGACCCGGGAATGCGGTCCATGAGCAGGAAAATAAGCACGGTCGTCATCGGTGCCGGGCAGGCAGGCCTCTCGGCGGCCCACCATTTGCGGCGCAAGGGCCTTGTTCCCCATGAGGACTTCGTGGTGCTGGACGCCAACGACGGCCCGGGCGGGGCATGGCGCCACCGCTGGGATTCATTGACTTTTGACCGTGCCCACGGGCTGCATTCGCTTCCCGGCATGGACCTTGCAACCCCCGATCCCCGCGAGCCGGCCTCGGCAGTGGTTGCCCGGTACTACGGGGCCTACGAATTGGCCTTTGCCCTGCCGGTGGTCCGTCCGTTCAAGGTGCGCAACGTCACGGGTTCCCTCGAGGACGGATTCACGATCACTGCCACCGACGGACGCGCCATTCGCGCGGCCACGGTGATCAATGCCACCGGAACCTGGGACAAGCCGTATTGGCCGTATTACCCCGGGCAACGCGAATTCACCGGCCGCCAGCTGCACACCCGCAATTTCACGGCACCGGAGGAGTTCCTGGGACAACGCGTGCTGGTGGTGGGCGGGGGAACCAGCGCCGCCCAGTTCCTGCTGCAGCTTTCCACGCTGGGCATCGACACCCTATGGTCCACCCGGCGAGCGCCGCAGTGGAGGGAAGCGCCACAGAACAAGGCGTGGGGCATCGAGGTTGAGAACAACGTCAATGCCCGTACCCGTTCCGGCTTGCCGCCGTTGTCCGTGGTCTCGGTAACGGGCCTCCCCCTGACCGACTTCTACCAGGCGGGCATCGATTCCGGGGTGTTGGTCTCCCGCGGTGCGATCAACTCGCTCTCTGCCCGCTCGGTCACCTTCTCCGACGGCAGCACCGAGGAGATCGACGTGATCCTGTGGGCCACCGGGTTCCGGGCTTCCCTTGACCACCTGGCGCCGCTGGGCCTGCGCGAACCCGGCGGCGGGATCCTCATGGGCGAGGATTCGGTGTCTGTCCCCAAGGTCCCGGGCCTGTTCCTGGTCGGGTACGGCGCCTCGGCGTCCACCATCGGGGCGACCCGGGCCGGGCGGGCCGCAGCGGTTGCCGCCGGCAGGCTCCAGGAAGCTGCGGCCGCCGATACCGCCACCGCCGATTCCCGATAGTTGCGTCCGCATTCCCTTCACCGGATTCAGCCACGGCGATACCTGCATGTAGCGTGAATACGTGACCACCAACGAATTCATTGTCTCCCTGTCTTGTCCCGACCGTCCGGGCATCGTCCACGCCGTTTCAGGAGCCTTGCTGAGCGCGGGTTGCAACATCACCGAGTCGCAGCAATTCGAAAGCCCCGAGACCCACAACTTCTTCATGCGCATCGCCGTGGCCACGGCCCAGGACATTGACGCTGTGCGCAACGCGCTGGGTCCGGTTCGCGAAGAATTCGGCATGGAACTGGGCATCACCGCGGCCGGGTCCCGGGTGAGGACCTTGATCATGGTGTCCAAGGAAGGCCACGCGCTCAACGACCTGCTCTTTGCCCAGCGTGCCGGAACCCTGCCGGTGGAGATCCCGGTCATCGTATCCAACCACCTTGATCTGAAGCCCATGGCCGACTTCCATGGCATCGAATTCATCCACATCCCGGTCACCGCAGAGACCAAGGCCCATGCCGAGGCACAGTTGCTGGCGCTGGTGGACGAGCACAACATCGAGCTGGTGGTGCTGGCCCGCTACATGCAGATCCTCTCGGACGACTTGTGCCGCGCCTTGAGCGGACGGGCCATCAACATCCACCACTCGTTCCTTCCCTCCTTCAAGGGGGCCAAGCCCTACCACCAGGCCCACGCCCGCGGCGTGAAGCTGATTGGTGCGACCGCCCACTACGTGACCGCGGATCTGGATGAAGGCCCGATCATCGAGCAGGAGGTCATCCGGGTGGACCATGCCCGCACTGCCGGACAGTTCGTGGCCATGGGTCGCGACGTGGAGGGACGCACGCTCACCCGTGCCGTGGCCTGGCATGCCGAGCGCCGGGTCATGCTCGACGGCTACCGCACCGTGGTGTTCTCCTAGCGAACAGGGTTCCTCCAAGAGTTATGGGCCTGCAGCAGGATTTCTTCCTGCTGCAGGCCCATACTCTTGCAGCATCGGGGGGACTGTGCCGGCTTTCGAAGACTCCACAAATCTCTGGGGCACCTGGCCCCGTCAAATACGACAGTCCCAGGGCCAGGAGACATTCGGGGACAAAGCGCCGATGACTCTCGGCTGGATTGCGGCCTGCTGCTTTTTGGATGTCATTCAAGTCCTTGGAGCTTGCAGTAACCGGCGGGGTGGCCAACGACGTCCTGCACCTGATACTCCCCAAACGGCCGCCGGCAACCTTCTGGAAATTGCACGGACCCATCCAATCAAACGGATTCGGGTGAACTTCCCCAAGGCCCTGACAGAACCGTGCAGCTGCCGCTAGACTCCGAAGCATGACATTGGGGGATGTTGGGGGAAAACACGCAAGCACGCACCGTGGCGACAATGGCGGTCCGGATCAGGCCATGGCCGGTGCCGCGCCGCCATCGCGGGCGAGGAAGATGCTGCGTGCCGCAACTGTCGCCGCAGCAACCGGCCTGATGGTATTGGTCCCCCTGCTGGCCATCGGGGGCACGGAACAGGCACAGCGTTTCGGCTGGCACATGTACGCCCGATATGTTTCCCTTCCAACCATCGAGGTTCTCACCACCAACGGGGCAACCGAAGACGTGCCCATGGGTGAAATCGTGTCCGGGCTTCGGATCGAGATCGACTACTTCGCACCAGTCGCGGATTTCCTCTGCCGTACACGCGACGACGTGGTCTCCGTGCGGATGTCCAGCGAAACCCCGCATCGCGAGGAGGAATTCCCATGTCCCGGATCATGAGCGGCACCATCGACGCCCGTCCGCTGGCCATCGGCCGAATCCTTGTGGGGCTCGCCTCCCTGATCGTGGCCACCGAATGGTTCGTGGTCCTGGCCTTGGTCGCCGGCGGGGAGCGGCTGGCCATGCCGTATTTCGAACAGCTGCCCCGGATCGGGGAACAGGCGGTGCTGGGTATGTTCGCCGTGGCCCTGGTCGCCGGCCTTGGCGCGGTGCTGGGCATTGCCGGGCGGCTGCCGATGATCCTGGTCTGTGCCACCTCGGTGGCTGCACTGGGCGCGGATCAGCAGGCCTTCAGCAACCACTTGGTATTGCAGGCGGCATTGGCCTTCTGTCTGTCCTGCAGCGGGGCACACAAGACGCTTCGGCCCGGTGCCTGGAACAGGGTGCTGCAGGTTCCCTACTGGCCGGCATTTCTGCTCAAGGTGCAGATCACGACGGTTTACGCGTTCACCGCCGTTTCCAAGTTGAACGAGCAGTACCTCTCCGGTGAGGTCATCGGACACCACCTGCGCGAGTGGGTCCCGGTGCCAGTGAGCCTGCTGCCCGCCCTGGCCATCGGGAGTGTCTGCGCGGAACTCTTTCTCTCGGTGGCTCTGTGGATCCCCAAACTGCGCCCGGTCGCTTTTCTGGTCGGGGCTTGCCTGCATCTGGGCATCGTGTTGATGCTCAACACGGCGCTGCCGCTGGTCGCCTTCGCGCTGATGATGATGGCCGGCTACGCGCCCTTTGTCCATGACGCGCTGCTGGCACGCCGGGCCGGGCAGGGAATCCGCACAAGACTTCCCGTGGCTTCCGTGTAGCGGCCAGGTTCAGCGCACCACTGTCGATCCAGCGGGTGCCGGCCGGCTCACCGGGGCTTTCTTCTTCCGTCCGCCCTTCAGGGCACGCAGAGCGGACAGGATCGCGACCAGGTCCACGACCTCCTGGCTCAGCGCCCCCGCCACCGCCGGCAGCACCCCGGTGGCGGCCACCAGCATCAGCACCACGGAGAAGACGATGCCCAGCCAGATGGACTGCACTGCGATGCGCAGGGTGTCCTTGCCGATCCGCACCGCGTGCGCCACTTGGGAGATGTTCTCGGTCATGATGACCACGTCGGCGCTTTGTGAGGCGGCGGTCGAGCCGCGAGCCCCCATGGCCACGCCCACATCTGCCGCGGCCAGCACCGGGGCGTCGTTGACCCCGTCACCGACCATCATCACCGGGCGGTGCTCCAGCTTGCGCACGTGCACGACCTTGTCCTCGGGCAGGCACTCGGCGTACACCGTGTCCAGGCCGATCTCCGCGGCGATGTGGTCGGCTGTGGCCTGCTGGTCGCCGGTGAGCATGAGCATTTCCTTCACGCCCAATGCGCGCAGCCGCTCCAGCGTCGCTCCTGCGTCTTCGCGCAGCTCGTCGGCCAGCAGCAGCACCCCGGCAAAGACGCCATCCACCGCAACGTAGACGGAGGACTCCCCCGGACCCAGCTCCCGGCGCACCACCCCGGCGGCCAGCGACGCCACCCAGGCCGGCTTGCCCACCAGCACCCGGCGCCCGCCCACCAGGGCGCTGACTCCATGGGTCGCTTCCTCGCTGACATCCTGCACCTCGGCGATCGGCAGCGCGCGCTTCCCGGCGGCGGCCACGATCGAGGCGGCCAGCACGTGCGAGGAGTACTGCTCAGCGGCGGCCACCAGGCCCAGGAGCTCATCGGCACCGAACCCTTCCACCGGCTTGACGCCGCGCAGTTCCGGGGTGCCCCGGGTCAGCGTCCCGGTCTTGTCGAAGGCCACGGATTGCACCGCGGCAAGCTTTTCCAGGGTGCCGCCGTCCTTGACGATGATTCCTCCCTTGGCCGCGCGACTCATCCCTCCCATGAAGGCCACCGGTGCGGCAATCAGCAACGGGCAGGGCGTGGCGACCACGAGCACCTCGGCAAAACGCACCGGGTCCCCGCTGGCCCACCACGCCGCACCGGCAATGACGTAGGCCAGCAGCGTGAACGGGACAGCATAGCGGTCGGCCAGGCGCACCATCGGCGCCCGAGAGCTTGAGGCTTCCTGGA
The DNA here is from genome assembly GCF_001863355.1 of Arthrobacter sp. UCD-GKA. NCBI lineage: Bacteria > Bacillati > Actinomycetota > Actinomycetes > Micrococcales > Micrococcaceae > Arthrobacter > Arthrobacter sp. UCD-GKA. Next base: position 59,292 of record NZ_MOLR01000010.1, read on the forward strand.
CCAGTTCGACAATGCGCGAGTACTGCGAGTCGGCGGCACCTGCAGAGGCCCGCATGCTGATGGCGCGGTTCCCGTTCACGGAACCGGACATCRGCCGTTCCCCCGCGAGCTTTTGCACCGGCAGCGATTCACCGGTCAACGAGGACTCGTCGAAGTCGGCCTCGCCATCAAGCAGCACCCCATCCACCGGCAACACTTCCCCGGGCCGCACCAGCAGCACGTCCCCCGCGGTCACCGCCTCCACCAGCACCTCGGTGAGGTTCCCGGCGGCGTCCATGAGCCGGGTCCGGGTTGGCACCCGGTCCATGAGCTCGGAAAGCGATTGGGTGGCGCGGACCTGGGCATGGTCTTCCAAGGCCTCGCCCCCGGAGACCATCAGGCAGATGATCAGTGCCGCGACCCATTCCCCCACGAACACCGTGGCCAGGATGGCGGTGAACGCCAGGATGTCAATGCCCCAGTGCCCCCGGGCAATATCCTTCACCATGCCCCAGCCCAGCTGCAGCGCGACCCCCAGGGCAAAGATGCCCGCGATCCAGCGCGCGGCCTCGCCCATCCCGAACGGAAGCAACAGCAGCGTGCCGGCCAGCACCACGAGTGTTGCCACCACCAGCGGATAACGTTTCATCAGGCCCACGGGTCAATCTCACCTTTGTATGTAGACAGGGGAAATGTTCCCCACCACCATCCTCGACGGTTTAGGGGTTCCTTGCCAGCGTGGACAGGCTCACCTTCCTACGGCGCACCCCACCCCAAGGGGACGGAAAGGGGCAAACACGGGCAGCGCATCAGGCACTGTCCGCCACGAACCGGCAGGCACGGCGGGGCACCCGATGCGGCCTCGGGTTGCCGGACAGCGACGCACCGGGCTGGGTGCTGTCCGCTGGTGGTGCCCCTACGGCTGTCCTGGCTGCCCGTTGTCCCCGAGCCCCACGTGGACCTCGTTCGTGACGGCAGTGCCGCGTTCCACCGTCCGTGACACCGTGCAGTACTTCTCGTGCGAGAGGTCCACCAGGCGTTCGACCATGCCCGCGGCCTTCTGGCCTTCGGTCGTGTCGGGGAATTCCACGTTGAAGGACAGGTGCAGCCCGTCCAACCGACTGGCGCCGTCCTGAACCACCTTGCGGCCGGTGGCCGCCACCTTGAATGACGTGGGCTCTGCGCTGCGGGCGGTGACGGTGTCCACGTCGATCGACGAACAGCCGGCGATCGCCGCCAACAGCAACTCCACCGGGCTAAGCAGCCCTTCGCCGTGGCCGAATTCGATTTCCGCACCCGCGGCATTGCGCACGGTGTAACGGCCGGTTGCCGTGCGGGTCAGCTCGACGGAACGCAGCATGGGATCTTCGTTTTCGCTCATGGGTTCATCATGCCACCGGCGAACCGGGCGATTCCGCACGCGACAGGCGGGGCGTGGTGTACAACGTTCCGCCTGGACGAGCAGGCATCCGCCCCGGCTAGCTTTCGGTGGCCCACTGTTCGTGCTCGTCCAGGTGGTGACGCTCGCTGGCATCCGGTTGGGTCCCGGAAGCGGCCAGTTCTTCCATGCGCGCCATCAGGTCCACCGCGACCGTCCAGGTTTCCAGCGTGGAGGGCGGATTGACGCCGGCCGCCCGGGCAATCTTGTTGCGCCACTTGTTGGTGAAGCCCAGGACCTGCTCGCCGGTGATGTTGCGGTCCCAGAGCCAGCGGGCCAGCTGCCTGGCCTTGGCCAGCCTGTTGGCCTCGGCGTGTGCACCATGTCGGAAGGGATCGACGGCGGGCTTGGCGGCGGTCGGGGCGGGTTCAGCCGGTTCAGGTTCAGCCACCACGGGCTCGGCCACTGCGGAATCCACCGGCGCCAACTCGACCGTCTCAGGTGCGAGGTCCGGGAGACCCACCGCCACGATTTCGGCGCCGGTTTCGATGGTGCGGACCGCGCCTTGGATGATTCCCTCCAACCGCTCGCGGACCTGGGGCGGGATGCCCTGCGACTGCCCCTCGAGGGTGCGCCGGAGTTCTGCGACCATCCGCTCGTAAACCTCAACCTTGTGCTGCGGCCACATTGTCCCGGCTGCTCCTGTTCTGCTGTGTCCGATCCCCATGAAATACCCTGCAGTCCCATGGTGCGGAGCCAAGCATCAACACTATCTGCTTGCCCCGTGAAGTGGCCACCACGCACCGGTCCCGCGCATCCGCCCGACCGGGCACGGCCCTCCGGTTACCGGCCGGGCAGGCTCCCTGGGCCCATGGCCCCGGCACGGTCTCCCCGGTCCCGCATACGCCATCGACAACGTCGTGTCGCGCAACCAAAGCACCCGCAGGGCACCGGCTAGAGTGGGTGCCATGGCCCACATCATCACCATTGATTCAGTAACCCCGTCCGTCGATCCCACCGCTTTCGTGGCACCAACCGCAACGCTTTCCGGGGACGTGTCCCTGGGTGCAAATGTCAGCGCCTTCTATGGCGTCTCGGCCCGCGGGGACTCCGACACCATCACCGTCAAGGAGGGCACCAACCTCCAGGACAACGTGGTGCTGCACGCCGACACAGGATTCCCCTGCACCATCGGCGAGCGCGTTTCGGTGGGTCACTCGGCCGTGGTCCACGGGGCCACCGTGGGCAACGACTGCCTCATCGGCATGAGCGCGACCATCATGAACGGTGCGGTCATCGGGGAGAACTCCCTGGTTGCCGCCGGTGCCCTGGTGCTCGAGGGCACCCAGGTACCGCCGCGCTCGCTGGTTGCCGGGGTTCCGGCCAAGGTGCGCCGCGAGCTCAGCGACGAGGAAGTCGAATCCCTGAAGGAAAACGCCGCCCACTACCTGGTGCTGGCGGCCAAGCACCGTGAGGCAAACGCCGCACGTTAGGTCCACCCACCCAGCCCAATACTGCATAGGGAGCACACTTACGATGGTTCGTTACATCCAGGCACCACCCGCCGCCCATTCAAGCGCCCCCTCACCAATCAGGGCCACGGGCCGCTCGCTGAACTGGGGCATTGTCTCCACCGGGCGCATTGTTGAAAATGTCATTGCAGATCTCCAGTCCCTGGAGGACGCCAACGTCATTGCGGTGTCCTCCCGCAGCGAGGAACGCGCCCGCGCGTTCGCCGACAAGCATGACATCGAATGGGCCTACGGCTCCTACGAGGCCATGTTTGCCGAGCCGGAGATCGAGGCCGTCTACATCGGCACCCCCCACGGGCAGCACTTCGAGATCGCCATGGCCGCGCTGCGGGCCGGCAAGAACGTGGTGTGCGAAAAGTCCTTGACCATCAACGCCGCCGAGGCCCGCGCCCTGGTCGCCGAGGCCGAGGAACGCGACCTGTTCCTGATGGAAGCCGTCTGGTCGCGCTTCACCCCCGCATTCGCCCGGGCCATGGAGATCTTGGAGTCCGGCGAGCTCGGAGACCCGTCCTGGGTCCAGGCGGACCTGGGATTCTTGGCCCCCTACGACCCGACCTGGCGCCTGTATGACCCGGAGGCCGGCGGCGGCGCGCTGCTGGACATGGGGGTCTACCCCCTCACCTGGGCCATCGGGGCCATGGGCTTCCCGACCTCGGTGCAGGCCAGCAGCGACCTCAACGACGACGGTGTGGACATCCAGACCGCCATCACCCTGGGTTACTCCGGGGTGCGCCACGCGCAGCTGATGGTTTCGCTGACCAGTTCGCCGACCAAGGAAGCACGGGTGGCTTGCACCGGTGGCTGGCTGGGCACCAATGCCCCGCTGCACAACCCCACCAAGCTCTTCATCCACCCGGTCAACGGACCGGCGCGGACCGAGGTCTTTGAGCCGGTGGGCGCGAACTACACCTACGAGTTCCGCGAAGCGACCCGCTGCATCCAGGAGGGCCTGAACGAGTCCCCCACCATGCCGTGGGAGCACTCGGTGAACACCATGGCCATCTTCGACGGGATCCGCCACCAGCTGGGGATCCGCTACCCGAACGACGCCTACGTCAGGTAGCAACCAGCACGGCAATAATTGGTTTCGCGGTGTCGGGGAGTTTTCCGGCACCGCGAAACCTTTTTGCATCCCGGTTCCCTTCCCAGGAAAGGAAAATTCCATGCTGGCCCGTGAGTACATCGGCGAGGAATTCCGTTCGCTGCACCTGCTGCGCCTCTTCCTGCCCGCATACGACAATCACGAGGAACCTCGCCGGTGGTCATCCTTGCTTCCGCCCGGGGCCGGGTTGGAGGCCTCGGCGGATTGCAACGAGCTGTGGAGCGCGTATCTGGAGGAGCATCCGGACGCCGATGCACCTGATGCCCCCTTGGGCCGGTTGGACCGGGAAACTGCCGCTGCCCTGAGTGAGATCCTGAGTGCACACCTGGGCACGGATTTTCCGCTGAAAACCCGCACATGGGTCGGGCGCTCGCGGCCCTTCACACCCGGGGCCACGACCAGCAACTTTTACGGCCAGGAATACCTCCACGAAGTCCTTTGCCTCGAGGAAATCCTCTTCCGCGGTGTACGCGACCGGGTCCCGGATTTCGTCGAGGATCCCAACCATTCCTTTGCCTGGGGCACCGGACTGTATCCGGATTCCCTGGTCATGGCCGCTTCGCCCGATTTGTTCCGGGCGTTGCACCAAGACCCTCGTTTGGAAGTCGTGTCCATCGTTCCGCACCGCGATATGCTGCCTGCACCGTTTGAAGGCTAAACGACTACACAGGCTGGTCCCCGGCACCGGTTCAGGGTGCAGTCCGGGCCGGGAGCGCCTTGACGGCAGGGCCCTGGATGACGGTACCGTCGGTGGTGAAGCGGGAGCCGTGGCAGGGGCAGTCCCAAGTGGTGTCTGCGGGGTTGAATTCCACGGTGCACCCCTGGTGCGTGCAGATGGCCGAGACGGCGTGAAGGCCGCCGAGGGCATCCTTGTAGACGGCAGTGCTCTCGCCCCCGGCCTCGATGACCGCACCCTGCCCGGGTGCCAGCTCTTCGCTGCTGCGGATGCCGGCCTGTTCCGCAGCAGGGCCGGCATCAGCTGCCACGGGGTCCCGCCGGGCGGACGCTTCCTTGGTGCCCTCGGGGAGGTCGCGGTTGCTGTTGAACATTGCGGCCCACGGGTTTTCCCGGCCCATGAGGGTATCGGCGAGGATCAATGCCGCGGCCGTCCCATTGGTCAGCCCCCACTTGCGCAGCCCGGTGATGACGTAGAGGTGCCGGGCCCCGGGTGAAAGGGGACCGACGTAGGGCAGTCCGTCGACGGGGATGCCGTCCTGCGTCGACCACCGGTAGGCGATGCTTGCCGCTCCGAGCCTCTCGCGGGTGAACGTGGCCAGCCGGCGGTACCGTTCGGCCGAGTCCCCCGGTTCCGAGGCCCGGTGGCCTTCCCCTCCGGCGAGCATGTAGTTCTTGCCGTCCACGGCGACCGTCAGGATGGAACGCATGGGTTCATCGACGCTGATGAACGTGGCATCCAGCGGTGCGGAATCGATCAGTCCGGCGACAAGGTAGGAACGGTGGACGTAACACCTCTCATCGAAACGGCCGTGGTCGCCGAAGGGCACATTGGTCGCGACGATGACGTCATTTGCCCTGATGCTGCCGCTCTCCAAGGTGATGACGCACGGGGAACCATCCTGGATGTCCTGGGCACGCGACTGCTCAAAGACGAAGCTGCCCTCCCCGTGGACCGCACGGGCCAGTCCCTGCAGGTACTTCACGGCATGGAGCTGCGCCTGCCCGTCAAACCGCACGGCACCCTTGACGTCGAAGGGCAGCGGCACCTCGGTGGTGAACGCGGCGGGAAGGCCCAGTTCTTTGGCCAACTCCGCCTCGGCCTGCACCTTCGCCAGCGCGTCGTCGGATTCGGCGTAGGTGTAGTTGGCGACGCGGCGGAAGTCGCAGTCGATGCCTTCGGCCGCCACCACCTCCGCGATGTGGCGCAACGCCGCCTCGTTGGCCTGGCCGTAGGCTCGGGCCGTATCGATGCCGTGGCTCTCGCGCAGTCCCGTGTAGGCAAGCCGCTGCAGGGAGGTGACCTTGCCGGTGGTGTGGCCGGTGACCCCGGTTCCCACTCGGGCGGTCTCAACGACGGCTACGCTCCGGCCGGCGCGCTTGAGCGCCAGAGCCGCGGCCAACCCGGCGATGCCTCCGCCGATCACCGCGACATCCACCTCCATGTCTCCGCGCAGGGGCGGATAATCGGTGGTTCCGCCGGTGGCCACCCAGAGGGAGACGGGTTCGCCTTCGGGCCGTTCACTGTTCGCTGCGGTGGTCACGGTGTCTCCTTCGGGTTGTCCTGCACAATTCCATGGAATTCGGGTCGCCTCGGACCTGAGCGTGTTTCGGCCCGGCCCGATGTGCGCGGGGCCAAAGCATTGCAGTTCGTCGAATCCTTCCCCGGACACGTGAACTGATCGCGGCCTTGCCCTGATCATGGCCTTTGGCTGGGGCTTTATCAATGGCGCGCTTCGGCCCGGGTGTGGTGCAGCGTTGGTTCCCTTCCTCTATTTGGATCCTTCCGCGGCGCACCGGGCAACGATTAGACCCGAGGCGGATGTGGCACGTGGAACCAATTCGGTGTGTGGTCCGGGGATGTTGTCCTTGCATAACGGCCACTGCCCGGCCGAGAATCAGCATGTAACCAACGTGCGCCGGCACAGGAAGGAACCACAAAAGCCCTGGCTCGGAATTCCCGAGTCGCAAGGAGTATCAACCATGGACACAGGGACAGAGCTGTTTGACAGGCTCAACACATGGTGCAAGGACCACCGCCACGGCGTGCGCAGCCGCAAGCAGTGGAAGTCCATGACCTATGGCGCAGCCGAGGACATCCACCGGGAACTGGTCGCCAGCGGGTTTGCTCCGCTCAGTGCAGACCTGCTGCGCCGGGCCGCCTCGCACGCCGACTGGTGGTGGTGGAAGCAGAACTCACGCAGCCCCTATGGGCGCGCACGCTCACGCCACGACAAGGGCAACCCGGTGAAGCCCACGGTCTTGGACGACGGCATCGAATGAACCAAGATGCCGGGCATTGGGCCACTCGCGCCGATCACCCTATCTCCAGTGCGATCGGGACCTTGGCCATCGCGAGGCGCTGACTTTCAATGGGGATGCTCAACGGAAAACTAGCTGCGCTGCGGTGGGGTCCTTGGCTCGGAATGGGACTTCCGAGGCCGCTGCGCTTGGCACATGCACGTATGTTCCTCAGTTCCCCTGGAGCCGAAAGAGCATTATTAGATGTCTGGGGTTGGGGACGAGTGACGCTGCAGCCGGACCTTCTGATAGACGCAATACCTACCCGCGTTCTGTCCCACATGACAGATCGGCCTGATGAGCGTTAGTCCGACGGGGGTTCGTGTGGCTGCTCGCCGTCTGGTGATTGTTCAACGTGCCAGTAGGCCGTGAAACTGGGCGTCCTTGTTCTTTTTTGTGCTGCGGTGAAGTCCTCGTCGGTGGCGTGGGCAAACTCCGGTTTCGCCCAATCGCGAATAGTATCCGCGGTCTCGTCCTTCAGCCAAGCCCACAGACGCTCCAGAACCGGCTGGGTTGCTTGGTCGACGACGTCCTCCATCGAAGAAACCAGGCAGGAGAAGCGTTCGGCAAGGATGAGTGGCATCTGATGAATGATGGATACGCCTTTGACTTCGACCGCCAGGCCCTCGGCGTCCAGGATGGCAACGGGGAGCGGCACGGCCAGGTCCGATTGCGAGTGGGCAATGGTGGTGTTGCGATACTTGCGAATGGTGTCGTGCACCGTTTTGAGAGCGGACGACATGGCCGGGATGCCAGGCATTTCGTCAAGGCGGGTGCGGACATTGGAGTGAATAAATGGGCGGACGTATGCCGTGACCGCGTGCGACGTCAGTGGCAACCACAAGCCGGAACCCTCACCCGCCGCGAAGGCCTCGCCCAGGGTATGCGAGGCTTCTGAAAGGTCGCTTGCGTGACTCGTGAGGTCCGCCAGCAGCCTCGCGTCAGGTGTATTGGGTAGAAACGCTATGCGCGGTCGAGGGATGTTCATGGGTGGCGCTGCTCCTATTCCCCAGGTTGGTGGGCCTGCCACCAAGCTTAGACAGCCTGTCTAGTCTGACTGACGTCCTTGCCGGGATGGCCAACGATTCCCGCAAAAAGGTTCAGGACGCGCTTAGATTGCCGAAAACTCAAGTGCTCAGGTCTCGTCAAAGGACAAATTGGGCTGCAACGCGGGCCGCCCGTTCCACGACTGCACAACCATCTGCGATGAAAAGACACGGTGTTTCGCGATGATTGCTCAGCGCGAAACACCGTGCCTTACTTCGTGCCTTTGTTGATTACTTGGCCACGAGTTCCGCTTCGGCGGCTTCGCGCTCGGCATTCTTCGCGCTGCTGCGGCGCCAGTAGGCGGCAATGACCGCACCGGAGAGGTTGTGCCAGACCGAGAACACCGCGCCAGGAAGTGCTGCTTCCGGCGTGAAGTACGTCTTGGCCAGGCCCGAGGCCAGGCCGGAGTTCTGCATGCCAACCTCGATGGCCATGGTGCGGCGCGTGGCGATGGGCTGCTTGAACAGCTTCGCGGTTCCGTAGCCCAGGGCCACACCGCCGGCGTTGTGCAGGATGACGGCCAGCAGGATCAGCGCACCTGCGCTGAAGATGGCGGCGGCGCTTCCGGCCACCACGATGAGCACCACGCCGGTGATGGCGATGACCGAGACCCAGGGAAGGGCCGGCAGCACCTTGGCGACCAGGCGCGGCAGGATCACGCGGAGCACCAGGCCCAGGACCACGGGGATGAGCACGATCTGCACGATCGACTTGGCCATCGACCCGGCGTCAACCGGCAGATACTGTCCGGCCAGCCACAGGGTCAGCAGCGGTGTGAAGATGGGTGCCAGCAGGGTGGAGATCGAGGTCATGGTCACCGAGAGCGCGACGTCTCCCTTGGCCAGGTAGGTCACCACGTTCGAGGAGGTGCCTCCCGGTGCGCAACCAACCAGGATGACACCGGCGGCCAGGGCCGGGGGCAGCTGCAGCAACATGGAGATGCCCAGGCCCAGCAGCGGCATGATCACGTACTGCGCCACCACGCCCAGGAGCACCGGCAGCGGCTTGCGCACGACCAGTGCGAAGTCGGGAAGCGTCAAGGTCAGGCCCATGCCGAACATGATGACCATGAGCAAGGGGTTGATGGCCTTGGAGAATCCGCTGAAGGTTTCCGGGGAGAACAGGGCGAACGCCCCGCCGGCCAGGACCAGCAGCGGGAAGAGCGTCACGGCAATCTTTGCGCTGCGCTCTTCGGCATCCAGTCCGGGCTTTGGTTGTACGTTTCGATCAATTGACATGAATAGATCGTGACAAACTGATCAGTCACTGTCCATTTGTGACAACAATCCGTTCACCGCTTGCCGCTCATCGCCAACCATCTACCGCTTATCGCGGCAGCACGGCTTCATTTGCTTCACGCATTCCCGCCGCCTTCGTTCCGGACGGGTTTGCGGTGGCCCCTCCCCAGCCCCCTCAGACCTTCACAAGGGACCACCGCAAGTCTTTATCTGGCTCCCGCGTACTGGCGCGAGGCGTTCCGGGCTGCGGACAGTCCGAGCTCGAGGTCCTGGAGAAGGTCCTCGACCTGTTCGATTCCCACGCTCAGGCGCACCAGGTTCCGCGGCACGGCCAACGGGGTGCCGACCACCGAGGCATGGGTCATTTCCGCCGAGTAGCAAACCAGCGACTCGACCCCGCCCAGAGACACCGAGAGCGCAAAGAGCTTCATCGACTCGGCAAACGCCCGGGCCGCGGCTTCCCCTCCGGCAAACTGGATCGAGACGATCCCGCCGAAGCCGTTGGACTGCGTCTTGGCCAGCTCGTGGCCGGGGTGCGATTCCAGGCCCGGGTACAGGACAGTTTCGACTTCCTCGCTGGTGCCCAGCCAATCGGCAAGGGTCGCGGCGTTGGCGCAGTGGCGTTCCATGCGCAGCCCCAGGGTCTTCAGCCCGCGGGCGGCCAGGAAACAGTCCTGCGGCCCGGCCACCGCTCCCCCGGCGAATTGCTGGAAGCCCACGGACTGCGCCAGCTCCTCGCCGCGGAATTCCTTCCGGGCCACGATCACCGCGCCCCCGAGCACATCCGAGTGCCCGCCGATGTACTTGGTGGTCGAATGCACTACCACGTCCGCGCCCAGGGACAGCGGGCGCTGCAGGAACGGGGTGGCGAAGGTGTTGTCCACGACCAGCAGGGCACCTGCCGCATGGGCGATCCGTGCCCAGCCGGCCACGTCCGCGATGCCCAGCAGCGGGTTCGACGGGGTTTCGACCCAGACCAGCGCGGTCTTTCCCGGCTGCACGGCCGCGGCGACGGCTTCAAGATCGGTGATGTCCACCGGGGTGTTGGTGATCCCCCATTTGCCGTGCAGGCGGTTTATGAGCCGGTTGGTGCCGCCGTAGCCGTCGGCGCCGAGCACGATGTGGTCACCGGGTGCCAGCACCGCGCGCAGCAGCGCGTCCTCGGCGGCGATCCCGGAGGCGAACGCGAAACCGGCATGCCCGCCCTCCAGGGCGGTGAGCTGGGTTTCGAATCCGTTGCGGGTCGGGTTGGAGCCGCGGGAGTACTCGTGCCCGCTGCGCAGCACGTTGATCCCGTCCTGCACGAAGGTGCTGGTCTGGTAGATCGGCGGGATGACCGCCCCGGTGAGCGGGTCGGGCGCCTGGCCCGCGTGGATGGCTTGGGTGTTAAAACCCTGGTGGCTGGTGGTTCCCATGATTCTGCTCCCTGGTCCCTAGGCGTTGACGGTTTCGCGCGGCGCGTTGGCCACGGTTTCGGTGGTGGTGTTGTTCCGGCCCAGGGCGTCGAGCCCGGCGGTGAGGTCGGCGACCAGATCTCGGGCGTCCTCGAGTCCCACGGACAGGCGCAGCGTGCCCGGAGCGATGCCTGCGGCTTCAAGCTGCCCATCGTTGAGCCGGCAGTGGGTCATCGCGGCCGGGTGCACGATCAGCGAGCGGGCGTCCCCGATGTTGGCGGCCAGCGCGAAGAGCTTCAGCGAATCGACCAGTTGCGGCACCGCTGCCGGGTCCTTGAGGTCAAAGGAAAACACGCAGCCGGTGCCATTCGGGAAATGTTCCGTGGCCAGCTCGTGGTCCTGGTGGGTGGGCACCGAGGGGTGGTGCACCCGGGCCACGGCCGGGTGCACTCCCAGGGCCTTGACCAGTTCGAGCACGTTGGCCTGGGCCTTGGCCACGCGCAGTGAGAGCGTCTCGATGCCGGTGAGGATGGAGCTTGCCGAGGCCGCCGAGAGAGTGGGGCCCAGATCGTGCAGGAACTTGGAGCGTGCGAGCATCAGGTAGGCCTTGGCTCCGTAGCGTCCCAGCAGCGAATCCCCGTAGTAACGCGCCTTGGGTCCGGCGATCTGCGGCCAGCGGGCGGCATCGGTGAAATCGAAGGTTCCGGCGTCAATGACCAGTCCCCCAAGAACCGATCCGTGGCCGGACAGGGCCTTGGTTGCGGAGTGCACCACGATGTCGGCGCCGAACTCGATGGGCCGGTAGGCGGCCGGGGTGGCCAGGGTGTTGTCCACGACCACCGGGATCCCCGCGGCGTGGGCCAGATCGGTGATTGCGCGCAGATCCACCAGGGTGGCCAGCGGGTTGGAGACCGACTCGAGCAGGAATCCCCGGGTCTTCTCGGTGATGGCCGCGGCCCAGTTGGCAGGGTCTTCCGGGTCGACGAACGTGACGCTCACGCCGAAGTCGGCGAAGGTGTCGGTGAGCAGGTCGACGGTGCCGCCGTAGAGCTTGGACGAGGCCACCAGGTGGTTGGGTCCCTGCAGCAGCGCCAGTAGGGACAGAGCCACGGCCGCCTGCCCGGTGGCCGTGGCGATGGCCCCGATCCCGCCCTCCAGGGCAGCGGCGCGCTCCTCGAGCACCGCGACCGTGGGATTGCCGGTGCGCGAGTAGGTGAAGCCCGGTGCCTTGAGTGAGAAGAGCCTTGCCGCGGTGGCGTAGTCGGGGAACTGGTACGCCGCGGTGTTGTAGATCGGCACGGTCATGGGTCGGTGTTCTCCCGCCGGGGAGTACCCGGCGTGGATTTCGGTGGTGGCGTGGTGCCAGGAGCTGGAGGCCATGATCGTGCCTTTCGGGCCGGGGAGGAAGAAGTGCGTGTTATGGGATGGTGCGCGGGTGCGGCACCGATTTCCCCGGTGCCGCACCCGCATAGCTGCGTGCAGGCTAGACCGTGGCACCCAGGGTGGCGCGGGCGGCGACGGCGGCGGAAACCAGGTTGGCCAGAGAGGCCTCGGTCTCGGCGTAGCCGCGGGTCTTCAGGCCGCAGTCCGGGTTGATCCACAGGGCCTTGGGATCCAGCGAACCCAGGGCGATGTCGATGAGCTCGGCGACTTCCTCGGTGGAGGGAACGCGCGGGGAGTGGATGTCGTACACGCCCGGGCCGATGCCGCGGGAGTAGCCGTAGCTGGTCAGATCCGCGGTGACCTCCATGCGGGAGCGGGCGGCCTCGATCGAGGTGACATCGGCATCGAGCGCGTCGATGGCCTCGATGATTTCGCCGAATTCCGAGTAGCACAGGTGGGTGTGGATCTGGGTGGCATCCACCGCGCCGGCGGTGGCCAGGCGGAAGGCATCCACGCTCCAGCCCAGGTACTTGGGCTGGTCCGCGGCGCGCAGAGGCAGCAGCTCGCGCAGCGCCGGCTCGTCGACCTGGATGATGGAAATCCCGGCGGCCTGCAGGTCCGCGATCTCATCCCGCAGCGCCAGGGCCACCTGGTTGGCGGAGGTGGCCAGCGGCGCATCGTCGCGGATGAAGCTCCAGGCCAGGATGGTGACCGGTCCGGTGAGCATTCCCTTGAGCGGCTTGGTGGTCAGCGAGGCGGCGTAGGAGATCCACGGGACGGTGAAGGCCGCCGGGCGGGAGACATCCCCCCAGAGGATCGAGGGGCGGGTGGCCCGGGATCCGTAGGACTGCACCCAGCCGTTCTCGGTCTCGGAGAAGCCGTCGAAGTTCTCGGCGAAGTACTGGACCATGTCGTTGCGCTCGGCCTCGCCGTGCACCAGCACATCCAGGCCCAGGCGTTCCTGCAGCTCGACCACCCGGTTGATTTCCTCCTTGAGGAAGCCCTCGTATCCGGCGTCATCCAGGGTGCCGGCCTTGTGGGCGGCGCGGGCGGCGCGGACCTGGGTGGTCTGCGGGAAGGATCCGATGGTGGTGGTCGGCAGCGGCGGCAGCTCCAGGGCGGCCTCCTGGGCGGCCTTGCGGGTCTGCGCATCGGAGCGGGAGAAGTCGGCGGTGGTCAGGTTGGCCAGGCGCTCGCGCACCGCGGCGACGGTGATCCCGGCGAATCCGGCACGGTGGGCGATGGCAGACTCGGCGGCCGAGAGCTGCGCGGCGATCGCCGATTCGCCCTCGAAAATGCCCTTGGCCAGGGCGATGACCTCGGCGACCTTCTGGTTGGCGAAGGCGAGCCATTCGGGAAGGTGGGCCGGAAGGTTTGCTTCCAGGGCGACGTCGTGCGGGACGTGCTGCAGCGAGGTGGCGGTGCCCACGGCCAGGGTGCCGTCGGCCTTCTCGACCTCGGTGCGCAGCGACTTGAGGATCTCCAGCGAGGCGGAGAGGTTGTTGCGCCAGATGTTGCGCGAATCCACGATGCCGGCCACGAGCGTGGAACCGGCTAGGTCGCCGAGGAATTCGGCGGTGGGCAGCGCGCCGCGGACCACATCGGCGTGCACGGCCTCGACGCCGGCGCGGGCCAGCAGGCCCTGGGTGGTACCCGGGCGGGCGGGATCCCCGGCGGTGCCGTAGCCGAAGGTGACCAGCAGCGCCGGGCGCGCAGTGGCGATTGCCAGCTTGGTGTAGACGGATTCGGCGAGCGCGCCGGGGACCGCCAGTTCGGCGCCGCGGTCGGTGACCAGGCCCGGCTCGTCCAGCTGCACCCACGGTGCGCCGGCGGCGGACAGCTCGGCGAGGATCTTCGCGTAGGCTGCCACGACCTCATCGATACGGGCCAGCGGGTCGAAGCCCGGAGCTGCGCCGTCCTCGGCCTTGGCCAGCAGCAGGTAGCTGATGGGGCCGACCAGTGTGGGGCGGATGGTGGTGCCGTTGGCGGCGTGCGCCGTGAAGGATTCGACCAGTGCGGTGGCGTTGGCCCTGATCGGGGTGGTCTCGCCGATTTCCGGGACCAGGTAGTGGTAGTTGGTGTCGAACCACTTGGTCATTTCCTGCGGGGCGCGGGATTCGTCGCCGCGGGCCAGGACGAAGGAGGCGGCGGTGTCGATGGCGCCGTTGGCGTCGGCCAGGTCGGCAAAGCGGGTGGGCAGGGCCGAGAGGGCGAGGGTGGCGTCCAGGACCTGGTCGTAGTAGGCGAAGTCGCCGGGCAGCGAGGCATCGTCGGGCTTCAGGCCCAGTGCGGCAAGCCTGGAAAGGTTCGCCTTCTGCAGCTGCAGGGCAGCGGCGTGCAGCGTGGCCTCGTCGGTCTTTTGGGCCCAGTGGGCCTCGAGGGCCTTTTTCAGTTCGCGGTTCGGCCCGATGCGCGGGTAGCCGAGGATGGAGGCGGCGGGGAAGATTGGCTTCGACATGGTGTTTCTCCTTGGTGTTGTTGACGTTGCTGAAAGCTGGAAAGACGGTGCCGGTCAGACCGCTGCGCGGGTGGCCCAGGCGTTGGTGAGGGTGGCGCGGGTCCGTGGCAGTTCGAGCTGCTCGATCACGTCGAGGGAGCCGCGGTGGTCGTTGAAGGTGTAGAGGTGCACGCCCGGTGCCCCGTCGTCGAAGGCCCTGCGGGCCAGGTTGACGGCGGCGTCCACGCCGATGCGGTGGCGTTCGGCCTCCGAGCTTGCGGTTTCCAGGGCGTGGGCCAGGATCGGATCCGGGGCAATCCCCGTCATCGACGCCAGCCGGTTCAGGCGCCGCAGCGAGTTCAGCGGGATGACCCCGGGGATCACCGGGATGGTGACCCCGGCCCGGCGGGCGGACTCCACGAGGTGTGTGTATTCCGCGGGCTGGAAGTACACCTGGGTGATGGCGTAGTTGGCCCCGGAGCGTTCCTTGGCCAGCAGCACCTCCACGTCATGCTCGAAGGACGGGGATTCGGGGTGCCGGATGGGGTAGGCGGCAACGCCCACGCCCAGCCGCCCGCCGGCCAGTGCTGCCGAGTGCTCGGCCTCCACCTCCCGGATCAGTTCGATCAGGTATCGGGCGAAGGGGAATTCCCCGCGCCATTGATGCGGCTCGGTGGGCAGGTCCCCGCGCAGGGCCAGCACGCCCCGGACCCCGAGGGAGATGAAGTGGCGAATCAGGTTCTGCAGCGATTCGCGGCTCTCCCCCACACAGGTCAGGTGCGCCAGCGGACGCAGCCGGGTGTTTTGGATGAGGTGCTCGATCAGTTCCAGGGACGCGTTGCGGCGGGCAGGGGACCCCGAGTACGTCACCGACACATAGTCGGGATCCGTGGACTCCAATGCGGAGATGGTGTTGAAAACACCCTCGGAGGCATCGCGGTTCACCGGCGGGTACAGCTCGTAGGACAGTGACGGCGGTGCCGTCGTCGGTGCAATGCTCATTGAAATTACTCCTCGTCGACACGAGGGAGGCCTCAAGGCTCGCCACAAAAGCCCCAGGCACCCGTCACGGGTTTCCTGCGGCGATGTGAGTGAACGCTGAAAGCGGCTCCATCGCTTCTGGCCTTAGCACCCTCGCCGATCGGATTCCCCGGAAGGGGAATTCCATCGGGCGATGGTTGCTGCGGCGTCAACGAGCCAGATCTCTCAGCCGCTCTTGATGGTTGATGTATCCATCTTGGGCCTGCCGAAACCACTGATGCAAGGGCCCTGCCGGCCAGGCTGTCACGAATGGTTAAAGCACTTCACATGACCCCGCAGCGTCATTTTCGCTCGCCGTGGGGGTCACATTGTTACGGGAGGAAATTCGACTGCTTCCCTTGAATTTCAAGGATTTTTGCATCGGGCATGACGACCGGGGAATTTCCGTGAAGCTTCCGTGACGTCCCGCGGCACTGCCAGCGGGAGCAGTGCCGGGGGCCGCAGGCGATGGCAAGCGGCGGCCGGGCTACCGCATTCGGGCTATGAGGCAGCCGCCGGCGGGGTTCATTTGCCGGGCGCGGCAGGACCTCTGGATGGGCAGGAGGGGGTGCGTGCGGAACGGCTCGGGCGCCGTGGCCGGCGACCCGGTCCGCGCCTTGGTTTGGCGCGGGGCGGAGTCAGGAGGTTTCGTCCGCCAGGAGCTTGCGCATCTTCTCCCCGGTCGGGGTTCCGGGCACCGGCACGTACATCACAAGGTGCAGTTCCGGGGCGTCGGAGGGCACCAGTCGGTGCTGCTCAAAGACCAGCTCGCCGGCCGCCGGGTGCAGGAACACGCGCTGCCGGGAGGCAAAGCGCTCCACGCCGCGGTCGGCCCAGAGCTTGGCGAATTGTTCGCTGGCTTCTCCCAGTCGCTTCAGCAGTGTTGTGTGGGCGGCCGATCCCAGGCGGGCACCGGCCTCGGCACGGAACTCGGCGACAAAGTGCCGCGAGGTTTCTTCCCAGTCGGGCAGCATCTGGCGCAGGTACGGATCGGTGAAAATCAGCCAGAGCAGGTTCCGGTCCTCCGGGCCCACCGCGCCGATGCGCGTGTAGAGGCCCGCGTAGGCGCGGTTCCAGCCGGCGATGCCCCAGTCCGGGGCGACGGCGAACGCCGGGAAGTCAAAGGCGTCGAGCAGCCGTTGCAGGTGGTCCGGTGCCTGCTCGATCGCCATGACCTCGGTGGCGGGGACGGGGGTGTATCCGCCCAGGGCCAGCAGGTACGCCGTTTCGGCCGAGGTCAGGGTGAGCACGCGGGCGATGGATTCGAGCACCTGGCGGGAGGCGTTGATGTCCCGCCCCTGTTCGAGCCAGGTGTACCAAGTGACGCTGACCGCGGCGAAGGCGGCGATCTCCTCCCGGCGCAGGCCCAGCGTGCGGTTGCGCCCGATCGGCGGCAGCCCCAGTTCCGCGCGGACAAGGTTGCCGCGCCTGTCGCGCAGGAACTGCCCCAGCTCCCGCCTGCGTTCATCGTTCATTCGTCTAAATCTATCACTGCCACTACTAGTATTAGGAGCGTCTTCCGCCGCGCGGACGGTGCTGGTTGACTTGGATCATGCCTGAATTACGTTCACGAACAGTCACCCATGGCCGCAACATGGTCGGAGCACGCGCGCTGCTCCGCGCCGCCGGCGTCAAGGGCTCCGACTTCGGAAAGCCGATCATTGCCGTCGCCAACAGCTTCACCGAATTCGTCCCCGGCCACACCCACCTCCAGCCGGTGGGCCGCATCGTCTCCGACGCGATCATCGAGGCCGGCGGAATCCCGCGCGAGTTCAACACCATCGCCGTGGACGACGGGATCGCCATGGGCCACAGCGGCATGCTGTACTCGCTGCCCAGCCGCGACTTGATCGCCGACTCCGTCGAGTACATGGTCAACGCGCACTGCGCCGACGCCCTGATCTGCATCTCCAACTGCGACAAGATCACCCCGGGAATGATGATGGCCGCCATGCGCCTGAACATCCCCACCGTGTTTGTTTCCGGCGGCCCGATGGAGGGCGGCACCGCGGTGCTGGTGGACGGCACCGTGCGCAAGCGGCTGAACCTGATCTCCGCCATCGCCGACGCCGTGAACGATGCGGTCTCCGACGAGGAACTGCTGAACATCGAGGAAAACGCCTGCCCCACCTGCGGTTCCTGCTCGGGCATGTTCACCGCCAACTCGATGAACTGCCTCACCGAGGCCCTGGGCCTGTCGCTGCCGGGCAACGGCACCACGCTGGCCACGCACACCGCCCGCAAGGAGCTGTACGAGGACGCCGGCCGCGCCATCGTGGACATCACCAAGTCCCACTACTTCGACGACGACGCCTCCGTGCTGCCGCGCGCCATCGCCAACCGGGCCGCGTTCGAGAACGCCATGACCATGGACATCGCCATGGGCGGCTCCTCCAACACCATCCTGCACCTTTTGGCCACGGCCCAGGAGGCCGAGCTGGACTTCACGTTGGACGACATCGACGAGATCTCCCGCCGCACCCCCTGCCTGACCAAGGTCGCCCCCAACGGCGACTACCTGGTCGAGGACGTCCACCGCGCCGGCGGCATCCCCGCCATCCTGGGCGAGCTGGACCGCGGCGGCCGGCTCCGCCACGACGTGCGCTCCATCCACAGCACCGATTTGCGCTCGTGGCTCGATGACTGGGACATCCGCGGCGGCAAGGCCACCGAGACGGCCATCGAACTCTTCCACGCGGCCCCCGGCTGCGTGCGCTCCGCCGAGGCGTTCTCCCAGTCCGAGCGCTGGGACACCCTGGACGTGGATGCGAAGAACGGCTGCATCCACTCGATGGAACACGCCCACTCCGTGGAGGGCGGCCTGGCCGTGCTGCGCGGAAACATCTCGCTGGATGGCTGCGTGGTCAAGACCGCCGGCGTTGAAGAATCGATCTTCACGTTCTCCGGGCCCGCGGTGGTCTTCGAATCCCAGGACGATGCGGTCACCGCGATCCTGAGCAAGGAGATCGTTCCAGGAGATGTCGTGGTGATCCGCTACGAGGGTCCGCGCGGCGGGCCGGGCATGCAGGAAATGCTCTACCCCACCTCCTTCCTCAAGGGCCTGGGCCTGGGCGCGAAGTGTGCGCTGATCACCGACGGGCGCTTCTCCGGCGGCACCTCCGGGCTGTCGATCGGGCACATCTCCCCCGAGGCCGCCGCCGGCGGCGCCATCGCACTGGTGGAGAACGGGGACACCATTTCCATCGACATCCCGTCGCGTTCCATCACCCTGGAGGTCAGCGAGGACGAGCTGGCCCGCCGCCGCGAGGTCTTGGAAGCCAGCATTGGCTACCAGCCGCGCGACCGCGACCGCGTGGTTTCCCCGGCGCTGCGTGCCTACGCGGCCTTCGCCCAGTCCGCGGACAAGGGTGCGGTGCGTTACGTACCGGAGATCTCGGTTCCGCTGCCCGCGCGGGTCTAAAGACAACCGCGTCCATGTGATGCCTTGGTTCCAATAGTGGGTGCCCATCCTTCCTGATGGGCACCCGCTATTGTTTTCTCTCCGATGATGCCGGAGGCGGGATCGGGTGCCTGGCGCCCCAAAACGTGGGACTAGCCTGAAAAGATTGAAGCCACATCCGATGGACGACACGTTTGGGGGCATACCCATGGATTTCAAGGTTCCGTTGCTGATCTTGCAGGCAGTGCACAACCTGCACCGGCAGGGATTCGGTTCACTGCGCATCCACCCCGGGATGAACGCCTCGGGCACGGCTTGGCGCATCACGATCTTCAATGCCTTTGAAAACCCACGGGCCGATTCCGCCGAGTGGTTCGATCCGGAACCCGAAGATGAGGCCGACTGCGTGAGGTACTCGAGCGCCGGGTGGTACGAGTTCGCCGGAACAGAAGTCGATGACGATACCGGCGTGGAAACGATTGCCTTGCTGATCCTGGTGCACCTCCCCGCACCCAGGGCAACGGGTTCCGATCCCCGGTACGTGCGCTGGTACGACTCCTTGATGGACCGTGTCCGTTCCATGGACGACCTGCCCGTCGCCTACGCCGACTACATGGACCACGACAGGGGCTGGGAAATTGGCTGGGGAAGCGGCAGGTACCACCCGGCTCCCCCGCTGGGCTGAGGTGCGCGTCCTTCCCCGGTCCGGAAACCCTGAAGACAACGGCCGGGGGCGGCAGACGCCATTGGTCCTGGGCACCGTGTCTTCCGACGTGTTTGCCGTGGTGCTGCGTGCCGCCCGGCCCGGCGCGAACTAGGCTGGAGCCCACCATGGATTACAGGAACACGACACACCTCAGCGGCGGACGGGACCGGGACATCGGCGAGGAATCGCGGCCCGGCGAAGACGAATTCCGCGTCGACATCGAACGCATCCGATTCTCCCCCTATTTCTCCCGGCTCTCGGCAGTCACCCAGGTCATCCCGCAGGCCGGCGCCGGCACCGTGGTGCACAACCGGCTCACCCACTCGTTGAAGGTCTCCGCCGTGGCCCGCTCCATCGCCATAGGCCTGCGCAACGCCGACGAACCCACGCAAAGGCTTGTGGAGGAACTCGGCGGTTGCGACCCGGTCGTGGTGCAGGCCGCCGCGGCGGCCCACGACCTGGGCCACCCGCCCTTCGGGCACCTGGGCGAACAGGAACTGGACCGGGCCGCCCGCCAGATCCTCGGGCTCCCCGATGGCTTCGAGGGCAACGCCCAGTCCTTCCGCATCCTCACCGCGCTGGACAGCTGCGACGCTTCCGCACGCGGGCTGAACCTGACCCGGGCCGTGCGGGCCGCGGTGCTGAAGTACCCGTGGACCCGCAACGAGTGGCGTTCCCTGCCGTCCCGTCCCCCGGAACTGCTGCCGCGCGGCGTGGGCCCCGGCGGCGGCCGCCCGGCGGTGAAGTACTCGGCCTACGACATCGAGGCGGCCGAGATGCGCGACGTGCTCTCGGTCTTCGGGCAGATCGCCGACCACCAGCAGACCCTGGAATGCTCGGTCATGGACATCGCCGACGACATCGCCTATGCGGTGCACGACCTGGACGACTTCTACCGTGCCGGGGTGCTGCAGTATTCCCTGGTGTCCTCCGAACTGCGGCGCTGGCTCGATTCCGGGCCCGCGCTGTCCGCGCTGGATGCGCGCGACCTTGACCTGCGCGTCCCCGGCCACGGGCTGGAGCGCACCTGGCGCAAGGTCGCGGCCAAGGACCCGTGGATCGCCAACGCCGAGGCCTTCCGCGCCTCGGTTCAGCGGGTGGACCACGACCTGGTCGAGGGGTTGCTGGCGCTGCCCTACGACGGCGGCCTTGATGCCGACCGTGCCGTCACCGCTTTCACCCGGCGCTGGATCAACCGGCTCCAGGCCTCCATCGCGGTGGAGAAGGACCCTGTGGTCCGCAGCGGGCACGTGCGCCTGGCCGACGAGGCCTGGCACGACGTGGTGGTGCTCAAGTTCGTGCACGAGCGCTTCGTGCTCGAGCGCTCAGACCTGGCCCTGTACCAGCGCGGGCAGACCCGCATCATCAGGTCGCTGGCCGAGGGGCTGGCGGCGTGGCTGGATGACCCGCAGGATGCCGCCCGGGCCCCGCGCCGGCTGCTGGACTCCGTCGAGGCCGCCACCGGCGAGTACCGCCGGCTGCTCACCGAGTCCCCCAAGCTGTTCGCCGAGGCCTCGCGCGGGGAGATCGAGCGGCTGGGCCGGGCCCGGGCCATCGTCGACTACATCGCCTCGTTCACCGACGCGCAGGCGGCCTCCGTCAACGCCCTACTCACCGGCACCTCCGAGTCCATCTGGGAAGTGGGACGCGGGTTATGACTGGTTTCAACGCCAAAACTGAGCCACCGAATTCTGATTCCAAGCCGCTTCTCGACTGCAGGGCGCCAATACTCGGCAACCGATCGATGGGGCCAGAACATCCCCACCGATATATTTCCGACTCATCACAAAAAGTCGTTTTCGACTGAAGATTAGGGGTTGAGGACTGCCCATGACATCAAATCAGGATAACATCAAGCAACGCCGAAAACGGTGGAAACAACTACGTGCAGAAGCGACTTCCACACAGCATCGCGTTCATCCAATTACGGCATGGCTATGGACTTCGTTGCTGGGTTTAGTCTTTGCAGTAAGCCTATTTCTCGTCACTGGAACTTTTGTCTTCCACCAGTCGGAGAATCCTGCAGACACGGTTGACCGAATCGCCGAACAACTACATCTGACAAGTGACAACGCGATTGGCTTGCTTGCACTGTTAGCCACAATTGTCGTTGCGTTGGCCTTTAGCCGCGACCGGTTTGATCCCAACGCTCTTGATTCCACATCACTGGCCCTCCAGCGAATTCGATCGGCCGGGGTAGCCACTGCCCTTGGAGCATCGGCAACTGCCATCGGAGCATTCCACTCGATCACGTACTTCCGGCCAAAAGGAGGAGAACCCGTAAACTTGATCATGGTTGTGCTGGTTCTCGCTATTGCTCAAGTCATTGCATTCGTTGCAATCCAGACACAACCGACAACCGACGAATTGGCGCTCGCAGCCGCACACGAGCTACCTAGATATAGGGAACAGCATAAACTCTTATCTGCAGATCAGAAAGACCGATGGGGAATTCTTGTAAATTTGAAAGTTAACAAAAATTCCCTTGGTCTAGCCATAGCAATACTTACCCTGCTCATCCTAATTACATTTGTTGTGATTCCAGGTATCATTTTATTAATAAGCCCTGAACTTATGGATCTGTACGGACTTTGGCTCGTTCTAATGTTTGTCGCAATAACGTTTTGTGCTCTTATTTCAGACATTTTTTGGGCAACACTTTGGGTATGGATCCCATCGGTATTCTCGCTAGCTGCAGCCATTGTGGTTGTCACAACCTATGCCTGGATTGCCGTCGATATCGCCACCCAACCAGAAATAATAGGCCAAGATATCTCCTCTGAAAAAGTGACCTTTTCCCTCGTCGTTGCATTTTTCCTGACTTTCGGGCTTCTCTGGCCACTAATGCTGGTGTGCTACCCAGCCTCTCCTGGCTGGCGGAAAGCCGTCATGGTTTTCTCCTACCCGATACATGTCATGCGTCATCGCCAGCTCTTCTCATCCAGTCGCGTGCGGCGGAGAGCCATCGCTGAGCGTAGAAAGAGAGAGCTTTCCGTGACGGAACCATTAGTCTCTGGAACTTCGCGCACTGTCAGACGAGATGAGACGAGCCAGGGCATTGCTGTCAGACAGAACGTTTGCGATCATCATCCACTGACAGGTCGGTCTTCCAGTCAGCTTGCCGTCGTGATAGCTCGCCTGCGCTCCGGTCTTGACTGGGTCGAGAACAAAACGGGCAAATAGAACCAACGGGAAGCAACTGCGGAAGCACGAAACTGGGAGTGTTCATTCTCTGCTCGGCCGCACCCAACGACCTGCGGGTTTCCCCCCTACAGTCGCGGCGAGGCGACCGGCGATGGTGCGGGCGGCATCCCTTGCATCCATGGCGGTCGTGTCCACGACCTGGGAGAGCGAACGCAGCCAAGAGCGGCTTTCCCGGTAGCTTTCCACGTGGTCCGGGTGCCATTGGCGCGCACCGGTTTCGATGGCGTCGGTCTCGATCCGACGCACCAGCTCCTCTTCCCGGACATCGAGCAGGACGTGGTGGTGCTCGATGCCGCGGTGCGACAAGCCGTCCAGGATCTCGGCGAGGTGGTCCTGGAAACCGGCACGGGTTCGCTGATGCAGTGGCGCAGCATGAACCCCACGATCTCCGCGTCAAAGGTGCACCATCCGGGTACCAGTTCCACCAGCTCGTTCGCCGCGGTGCTCTTTCCGGAGCCGAACGCCCCGTTGAACCATATGATCCTTGCCATGGCACGACTATGCCGTGAGACTTCCCAGACATGTGCGCACAAAACGCCGACGGCGGGCCGCGTGCTTCCTCGGAAAGGGAAAAGCAGGCGACCCGCCGTCAGGCGTTGAGTCAGGCGTGAAACTACTTCTTGAGCAGTTCCAGCGCGGTGTTCAGCGTGGCGCTCGGGCGCATGATGGCTGCGACCTTTTCCTCGACCGGGCGGTAGTAGCCGCCCAGGTCAACCGGAGCGCCCTGCACGGCTGCGAGCTCGGCCACGATGGCTTCCTCGTTGCCGCCCAGTGCCTCGGAGACGGCCTTGAATGCCGTTGCCAGCTCGGCATCCTTGGTCTGAGCCGAGATCTCTTCCGCCCAGTACTTGGCCAGGTAGAAGTGGCTGCCGCGGTTGTCGAGCTCGCCGACCTTGCGCTTGGGCGACTTGTTCTCCAGCAGGAAGGTGCCGGTTGCGGCATCCAGGGTGTCTGCCAGGATCTGCGCGCGAGCGTTGTCCGAGGTGTTGGCCAGGTGCTCGAAGGAGACGGCCAGGGCCAGGAACTCGCCCAGGGAATCCCAGCGCAGGTGGTTTTCACTCACCAGCTGCGAGACATGCTTCGGGGCGGAGCCACCGGCACCGGTTTCGAAGAGCCCGCCACCGGCGATCAGCGGCACGATGGAAAGCATCTTGGCGCTGGTGCCCAGTTCGAGGATCGGGAACAGGTCGGTGAGGTAGTCGCGCAGCACGTTGCCGGAGACCGAGATGGTGTCCTCGCCGCGGCGGATGCGCTCGATGGTGTACTGGGTCGCGGCCTCGGGCGAGAGGATCTCGATGACCAGGCCCTCGATGTCGTGGTCCTTGAGGTACTCGTTGACCTTGGAGATCAGCACGGCGTCGTGCGCGCGGGTCTCGTCCAGCCAGAACACGGCGGGGGTCTGTGAGGCGCGGGCGCGGTTGACGGCCAGCTTGACCCAGTCGCGCACCGGCACGTCCTTGGTCTGGCAGGCGCGCCAGATGTCGCCCGGGAAGACCTGGTGCTCGATGAGCACGCCGCCGGTGGCATCCAGGACCTGGACGTGGCCGGAGGCCTTGATTTCGAAGGTCTTGTCGTGGGAGCCGTATTCCTCGGCTGCCTGGGCCATCAACCCGACGTTCGGGACGGTGCCCATGGTGGTCGGGTCGTAGGCGCCGTTGGCGCGGCAGTCGTCGATGACGACCTGGTAGATGCCCGAGTAGGAGGAGTCCGGCAGGACTGCCAGGGTGTCGCGTTCCTTGCCCTCTGCGTCCCACATGTGGCCCGAGGAGCGGATCATGGCGGGCATGGAGGCATCCACGATGACGTCCGAGGGGACGTGCAGGTTGGTGATGCCCTTGTCGGAGTCGACCATGGCGATGGCCGGGCCGTCTTCGAAGCCCTTGGCGATCAGTGCCTCGACACCGGCGCGCACGTCGTCGGAGAGCTCGTCGAGCCCGCCGAGGATGGCTGCCAGGCCGTTGTTTGCGTTCAGGCCGGCGGCCTCGAGCTGCTCGCCGTAGGTCTCGAAGAGCTCGGAGAAGTAGGCCTTGACGACGTGGCCGAAGATGATCGGGTCCGAGACCTTCATCATGGTGGCCTTCAGGTGTGCGGAGAAGAGCACGTCCTCGGCCTTGGCGCGGGCAATGGCTTCCTTGAGGAAGGCGTTCAGCGAGGCGGCGTGCATCACGGTGCCGTCGATGATTTCGTCCTTGAGGACCGGCAGTGCCTTCTTCAGGACCTTGACTTCGCCGTCTTCGCCGACGAAGCGGATGGACAGGGTCTGGTCCTTGTCGATGACCACGGACTTCCCGTTGGCACGGAAGTCGTCTTCGGCCATGGTGGCGACGTTGGTCTTGGAGTCCGCGGTCCAGGCACCCATGGAGTGCGGGTTCTTGCGGGCGTAGTTCTTCACGCTCAACGGTGCGCGGCGGTCCGAGTTGCCTTCGCGCAGGACCGGGTTCACTGCCGAACCCTTGATCTTGTCGTAGCGGGCGCGGATGTCGGTTTCCTCGTCGGAAGACGGGTTGTCCGGGTAGTCCGGCAGGGCGTAGCCGGCGGCCTGCAGTTCCGCGATGGCCGCCTTGAGCTGCGGGATGGAGGCGGAGATGTTCGGCAACTTGATGATGTTCGCATCCGGGCTCTTGGCCAGTGCGCCGAGCTCTGCCAGGGCGTCGGGAATCTGCTGCTCGGCGGTGAGGTAGTCGCCGAAGACGGAAATGATGCGGCCGGCCAGCGAGATGTCGCGGGTCTCGATCTCTACACCCGCGGTCGAGGCATAGGCTTCGACAATCGGCAGGAACGAGTGGGTTGCCAGCATCGGAGCTTCGTCGGTGTGGGTATAAATAATCTTGGCCATAGGTGAGGCGTCTCCCTGAACGGTCTTATCGGATACGTGTGGTCCGAACTGATCTCAACGTCCCCAACTTACCCGACTTTCCGCCCGTAAACACTTTTTGTGGCAAGGATCCCGTCACCTTGCGGGACCGTTTCGCCGCGCATTGGCGGGGCAATCGGGGCTTCCGCACTCGGGACGAGTTAAGTTAACCCGTCATAACTGAATGGTCCGAGCCGCCCACCTCAGCCTTCGTGAAACAACTTCCCCAATTCGCAAATGGTTTTCTCGAAGAGTTCCACCGGGTCGGAATCCACGCCGTCGACTTCGTTCCGCGCAAAGCTTTGCCAGGCGACCCGCCAGGCGGCCGTGACCACCTCGGCCACCAGCAGCGCCTGGATCGATTCCAGCTGCCCCCGCCCGACGAGCGCGGCACTCAGCGCCTCAACCAGTATCCGCTCTTGCCGCACGACCACCCTCATCATCGCCGGCTCCTGCACCATCAGGCGGGAGATCCTCCGGAAATCGCTCTGCTCGACCTCCTGCGCGAACAGGTCCCGACACACGGCCAGCAGATCCCCCAGGATTCCGGAGGAAGTTGAATGGGCGCTTTCGCTGCCCACCAGGGTGTCGATCAGGCTCTGCTGGCCGGGCATGAGCGCATGCTCCTTGGACGCGTAGTAGCGGAAAACCGTGCGCTCGGAAATTCCTACGCGTGCGGCGATGTCGCCGATCGTCGTGGCGTCAAGGCCCTGCTTCTCCACCAGGTCCAGCGTGGCTCCCTGGATCTCTCGGCGCATCCGTGCGCGGCGTTCTTCGCGGATCCCCACAGTTCGTCCCACTCCTTGACGCGGCGGCGCCCCGGCGCGTTCCGGGGCTTGAAAAAGTATATCTTGTGTCACACTCTGACAACTTTAGCTTATCAAACGTGTCACACCGTGACATGATTTGGTTTGTTCACTTTTCACAGAAGAAGGTATTTTCGATGGCCCAGACCGCAGATGACACGATGCCGCCGCCCCCGACCACGTCGCGACAGGCCCCGCCCACGTTGCCCACCAGGCAGCTCACCGGCATCATCGGGGCCCTGGCCCTGGCCGCCTTCCTGATGATCCTGAACGAAACGGTGCTCAGCGTCGCCCTGCCGGCCATCATGGCGGACTTGTCCGTCTCCGCGGCCGCCGGGCAGTGGCTGACCACCGGGTTCCTGCTGACCATGTCCGTGGTCATCCCCACCACCGGGTTCCTGCTGCAGCGTTTCAGCACGCGGGCACTGTTCATCTTCGCATTGTCCAGCTTCGTCGTCGGCACGGCCATCGCCATCGTTGCCCCGACCTTCGCGGTGCTGCTGGTGGCCCGCATCATCCAGGCCGTCGGCACCGCCATCGTGCTGCCGCTGCTGATGACCACCACCTTGCAGCTGGTCCCCGTGCACAAGCGCGGGGCCGTCATGGGGCTGAACTCGATCGTGATCTCCGTGGGCCCGGCCGTGGGACCCACCGTTTCAGGCGCCATAGTCAACTCCTTCAGCTGGCACTACATCTTCATCCTGATGGCCCCGCTGGCCGTGGTCATCCTGGTGCTGGGCATCGTTTTCATCAAGCTCCCCTCGACGGCCCGCAAGCTCCCGGTCGATGTCTTCTCCGTCGTGCTTTCCGCCTTCGCCTTCGGACTGCTGGTCTACGGCATCTCCACCCTTGAGCATGCCGCCGAGAACCCGGTGCTGGCCATCGCCTGCTTCGCCTTCGGCCTGCTGTCCCTGGCCCTGTTCATCAAGCGCCAGGTCCGCCTCACCCGCGACGGCAAGGAATTGCTGAACCTGACCCCGTTCAGGTCCCGCAGCTTCACCTTCTCCGTGCTGCTGATCATGATCGCCTTCGGCACGCTGCTGGGCACCATCGTGATGCTGCCGATCATCCTCGAATCCGGCGCGGGCATCGGCACGCTGGCCATCGGCATGATGCTGCTGCCCGGCGGCCTGGCCCAGGCCGTTGTCGCGCCGATCTTCGGGCGCATCTACGACCGCTTCGGGCCCCGCCCGGTCGTGATTCCGGGTGCGGCCATGCTCGCACTTGGCCAGTGGCTCTACGTCGGCGTGGATTCGGACACGGCCCTGTGGGTGTTCATGCTCAACCACGTCATCTTCTCCATCGGGCTGGCGCTGCTGATGACCGGGTTGATGTCCTCGGCCATGGCCAGCCTCGAGCCCCGCCTGTACGGCCACGGCTCGGCCATCTTCAACACCGGCCAGCAGCTCGGCGGCGCCATCGGCACCACCGTCTTCATCACCGTCATGTCATTGCTCTCCACGGCTCGGCTTGAAGCGGGGTCCGACCTGGCCCACGCGCTGTTCTCCGGCGCCCACGTCGCCTTCATCGTCGGTGCCGTCCTGGCCACCATCGGCCTGGCCGTTTCGTTCTTCGTCGCGGTGGACAAGCGGCGCTGACGCGCTCCCCTGCCAGGGACCGGGCCCCGGGCGGATCAGTGGCTCGGGGCCCTCGCCTGCCGGAGGGCGATGCGGGCCCGCACCCATCGCAGCCGGTGGATGCCTGCCACCGAGCCGCGTCGGTACAGTGGTGGCATGACACTGACACCGTTCTTGATGTTCACGGGCCAGGCCGAAGAGGCCATGAACTTTTACGTCTCGGCCTTCCCCGACGCCGAAATCCTCGACATGGACCGCTATGGACCGGAGGAACCAGACCGCGAAGGCACGGTCAAAACGGCAAGCTTCCGGATTGCCGACCAGACACTGCTGTGCATCGACAGCCCGGACGTTCACGCCTTTGGGTTCACTCCGTCGGTGTCGTTCTTCTTCGACTGCCCCGACGAAGCTTCCTTGGATGCACTGTTTGACCGGCTCTCCGACCAGGGCCAGGTCTTGATGCCGCCTGGCGAGTATCCTTTCGCCCAGCGATACGCATGGGTGAGCGACCGTTTTGGTGTTTCCTGGCAGCTGAGTGCCACCGACAAGTAAATGAGTGCACCGCCTGGCTACTGCACGGAGCCAGGCGGTCCATTCTTGGGGCTGATGGCCTCCCGGGCAATTTTGGCGATTTTCAAACCCCCTTGGCAGGCGCGTGCAGCAGTGCTCTTGCTGCCCCGAACCTGGCCGCGGTTTCCCGGCGGACGGGGTTCATTGCACTGCCAGGGGCCCCGCTGGCCGTCCGCGTCGATGCCCTGTGGACTTGCCGATATTGTGTCCCGGAGCCATCAGCTGCTTCACGCACACCGCGCTAGCATGGTCAGCATCCCCTATTGGAGGAGCAACCATGGTCAACTTCCGAACAACGCTGTGGGCCGCCGGCGGCAACAACGTCGGCATCATCGTGCCCGAGGACATTGTGCTCGGCTTCGGCCGAGGGAAGCGCGTTCCCGTGGTCGTCACCATTGATGGCAATTACTCGTACCGAAACACCATCGCATCGATGGGCGGCCAATTCCTGATCTCGTTCAACGCCGAGACCCGGTCCGCCACGGGCAAGGGCGCGGGCGATGAAATCGAGGTCGGGCTCGAAGTTGACGACGCCCCGCGAACCGTCGAAATCCCCACCGAACTGGCAGGGCTGTTCGCCTCAAACCCGGCGGCGTCGAAGGCCTGGTCCGCCCTCTCCTACAGCCAACAGCGCGCCCACGAGCAGTCTGTCCAAAGCGCCAAGAGCGACGAAACCCGAATGCGGCGAATCCAGAAGATCATGTCGGCACTGGAATCCTGATACCGCGACGTGCCCGATCTTGCGGCGCAGGGGTCCAGCCATGGCCGACGCTCAAGAGGCCGCCGAGCGCCGATGCGGTCCACAGGATGCTTCCGCTCGGACCGGCACCTCGCAGATTGATCTTCCGGTCCGGCTGGCCAGCCTATCCACCGACCGGAAGCACCACCGGTAGCCTGGCAGCGCATCGGTCCATCGGTTGGCCCCGCGATCGGCAGGGGGCGGCTGGCAGGCCGCATTCCCGGCCCGCAGTTTCAGGAACCCACGTCCCCAGAGACATCGCGGCAGAACCTGCCGCCTATGCCATGGCCGGCTGCGCCCCGGCGGGTGTCATGCGCATCTAGTGATTCGTCGGCGCGAGTGCGTGCCTTGGCCGATGGAACTTTGGATGTTTTTCCCGCACGGGGTTCAACCCGGTATGTGCACCGCCGGTTGCCCCTGGCGTGAAGATCCAGTCCGGCCTCCCCCAGCCCCCGGGGGGCGGCGCCGCAACCCTGGCCGCATGGCAACGGCGCTTAAAACCGAAGGCTGCCGCCGGCGATCCCCCGGTGCGGGAGGTCGCCGGCGGCAGCCGGACCACTGGTTCCTAGTGGAAGAAGTGGCGTGCACCGGTGAAGTACATGGTGATGCCGGCTGCGTTGGCAGCGGCAATGACTTCCTCGTCGCGGACCGAGCCGCCGGGCTGGACCACGGCGCGCACACCGGCGTCCAGCAGGATCTGCAGGCCGTCGGCAAACGGGAAGAACGCATCCGAGGCGGCAACCGCGCCGCGGGCGCGCTCCGCCGAGGTGCCTTCGGCACCGGAGGCCCCGCCCGCGGCATCCACGGTTGATTCGACCGTGACGCCCAGGGTGTTGGCGCGCTCGACCGCGAGCTTGCAGGAATCCACGCGGTTGACCTGGCCCATGCCGATGCCCACGGCCGCGCCGTTGTTGGCCAGCAGGATGGCGTTGGACTTCGCGGCACGCACCGCGGTCCAGGCGAAGGCCAGGTCCGCGAGGGTCTTCTCGTCGGCGGCCGCACCGGCGGCCAGGGTCCAGTTCGCCGGGTTGTCGCCGTCGGCGTCGACCTTGTCGCTCATCTGGACCAGCACGCCGCCGGAGACCTGGCGGATTTCGCTCGGGTAGCGGCCGTAGCCCTCGGGCAGGGCCAGCAGGCGGATGTTCTTCTTGGCCGCGAGAATGGCCACGGCTTCGGCCTCGAAGGCCGGGGCGATGACGACCTCGGTGAAGATGTCCTTGACGGCGTTGGCCATGGCCACGGTCACGGTGCGGTTGGCTGCGATGACGCCGCCGAAGGCCGAGAGCGGGTCCGTGGCGTGTGCCTTGGCGTGTGCGTCGGCGATCGGGTCCACGGCATCCGGGGAGGCCACGGCGACGCCGCACGGGTTGGCGTGCTTGATCACGGCGACGGCCGGGGCGTCGAAGTCGAAGGCTGCGCGCAGCGCGGCGTCGGCGTCGACGTAGTTGTTGTAGCTCATGGCCTTGCCGTGCAGCTGGTCGGCCTGGGCAATGCCGGCCGGGGCGGCCTTGTCCACGTAGAGGGCAGCCTGCTGGTGCGGGTTTTCGCCGTAGCGCAGCACCTCGGAGCGTTCCAGGGCCAGGCCGGTGTACGCGGGCCAGTCGATGACGCCGTCGCCGTCCTCGTCCAGGAACTGTGAGGCGGTCCAGGAAGCGACGGCCGTGTCGTAGGCCGCGGTGTGCGCGAAGGCCTTGGCCGCCAGGCGCTGGCGGGACTTCAGGTCGAAGCCGCCGGAGGCGGCCGCGGCGATGACCTCGCCGTAGGAGGCCGGATCCACCACGATGGACACCGCGGCGTGGTTCTTGGCCGCCGAGCGGACCATGGCCGGTCCACCGATGTCGATCTGCTCGACCACGGCGTCGTTCTCGGCGCCGGAGCGCACGGTCTCGACGAACGGGTAGAGGTTCACCACGACGAGGTCGAAGGCCTCGATCTGCATGTCCTCAAGGGTCTTCATGTGGGCCGGGACGCGGCGGTCGGCCAGGATGCCGCCGTGCACGCGCGGGTGCAGGGTCTTGACGCGGCCGTCAAGCATTTCCGGGGAACCGGTGACTTCCTCGACCTCGGAGACCGGGATGCCCGCGGCGGCGATGCGCTTGGCGGTGGAACCGGTGGAGACCAGGGCGACGCCGGCTGCGTGCAGGCCCGCGGCCAGTTCCTCCAGTCCGCTCTTGTCATAGACGGAAATCAGGGCCCGGCGAATCGGGACGAGRTCAAGGACGGTCTGGCTCACAAAAGTCTCCCAGGGTGCGGAATTGAGGGGGTGCACTGCCCATCTTATCCCGCACCGTTGGGAGCGGCCTTCTTCCGTGTGCTGCGTGAACTATTTGATCATTTCCCCCGCAGGCGATGCCACGTACCAGACGTCCTTGACGCCCTGCCCCTTGACATCCCCGGGCTTGGAGTCCGCGGCGTAGTAATACAGCGGCATCCCGTTGAGCGTGAGCTGCTTGGCGCCGTCGGGGCTCGTGATTGTCCCGACCTTGCCGGTCACCCCTTCCACCGTGGGGGTGGCGTTGGTGGTGGTGGCGATCGGCCATGCGGCCAGGCACTCGCCGGTGCAGGCACTGGTGGTGGTGTCCTTGGCGTCCTTGGTGAAGTAGTACAGCGTCATGCCCTTGGAGTCGACAACGATGTTTCCGAGGGAGGTGGATGCGGTCTTCAGGTCCGTGGTTGCCGCGGCCGGGCTCGAGGCGGTGGCGCTGGGTGCCGGAGCCCCGTACCCGTCTCCCCCTGCGGAGGAGCTGGCCGCGGAGGTTGCGGCGGGACTCTGGGCCGGGGTGGTGCTGTTGCCGCAGCCGGCCAGCAGCAAGGCGGCACCCAGGAGCACCGCGGCGGTGGAAGCGAATTTCGGGTGGTTGTTCCGGATCATGATGCAATTCCTAACACTTGGGGCGGGACTTGGGCCCCGGTGATCTTCGGGGCCAGGGATCCCCCGGGGCACCAAGCCGGTGCATCCGGGAGACCTCTCACCGGCTAAGACGTACGAAAGCGCAAGGTGGTTCATGGTGTTGCAGGTTTTTTTGCGCATACTTGGAGGGTGTTTGAACCTTTTGCCGTCCCGATGCGTCTGAATGGGTGAACCCATGTTCCCGAGAAGACCCAATGGAGCCCATGTGCCGCTAGATGCGCAAGTGGTGTCGGATATCTACCGCGACCACGGAGATGCCCTGCGCCGCTTCGTGCTGCGCGTGGCCTCCGACCGCGACGAGGCCGACGACGTGGTGCAGGAAACCGTGCTCAAGGTGTGGAAGGCGGCACCGGAGTTGACCGGTTCGCTGCGCAGTTACCTGTTTGCCACGGCCCGCAACGTGATCATCGACCGGCACCGCCGCGCCGCGGCACGGATTTCGGCCACCGGACTCGGCGAGCAGGACCCGCAGGCCGCCGGGGCATTCGCAGGCATGGAAGCGGTCCTGGACAAGATCCTCATGGAAGAGGCCCTGATGCGTTTGACCCTTGAGCACCGGCAGGTGGTGGTCCACCTGCACTATCTGGGTTCCACGGTGGCGCAAACGGCCACCAGCCTGGGGATCCCCCAGGGAACGGTGAAATCACGGGCGTACTATGCGATGCGGTCCCTGCGCGGGATCCTGGCGGAGATGGGGGTGGAACAGTGAACGATCACCTGGATCTGGGTGCCTATGTGCTGGGCGGGCTGGACCCCGAGGCAACCCGGAACTTCGAGGCACACCTCGAATCCTGCGCCCAGTGCCGCAGGGAGCTTGCCTCATATGCCCCGGTAACGACGCGCCTGGGTGCCTTGGACCCACAGGCCGCCCGGGCAATGCTTGAGGCCGAGCCGGCGGCGCCGGTGGCCGAGCCCGGGATTCAGCTGCTGGACCGGCTGCGGGCCAGGCGCCGGACGCGCCGGGCCGCATGGGGGTCCGCGGCGGTCCTCGCGGTTGCCGCGTCCGTGGCCGGAGGGGTGTTCCTGGCACCGGTGCTGAACCCTGCCCCGGCACCCGATGCCAGCTACCAGGTCGTTTCGGCCGCCGGGCCGCGCGTGGACGTGGGATTGAATGCCAAGGCGTGGGGCACCGAGGTGCAGTTCAGCGCCACCGACCTGCCCACCAACGGGACCCTGTCGTTGTGGGTCATCGATAGCTCCGGCCAGGTCGACCGGGCAGGATCCTGGAACGCAACCAAGACGGGTACGGCCCGCCTGAGCGGAGCCGTACCCACGCAGATGGGGCACATCTCGGTGATCCAGCTGCGCGACGTGGATTCAAGGATCCTCGCGCAGCTCAATGTTCCGGAGGGGCCTGCGCAGTTGCCGAGCTAAATCGCCAGTTCCGGGAAATGCTTGGCCAGTTGTGCCTCGGTGAGGCACCTGCGCAGCAGGGCATCGCCGTGGTCGTCATCCGAGAGGTAGACGACCATGTCCTTGTTGCGTCCCTTGGCCAGGGTGTTGCGCAACGACTCGGTGACGCGGATGAGCATCTCGTAGTACAGACGGTTGGTCTTTTCCCACCCATGGTCCTTGGCGACGTTGGTCAGCGCCTGGCTCCACAGCTCGGTGGCCGACTCGTCGAAGAGCTCGATGGGGCTCCACTGCCAATCGGCGGGGTTCCACTTGGATGAGTAGTAGCCCTGCTCGGCACCGGAGGCCAACGCGTCGAATTCCTTCAGGACCGCGTCGATGTCTTCATCGTCGTCGTCCTCGTCGGTGGTTTCGCCCTCGTCTTCGTCGTCATCGTCCGAGTTGCTGTTGTTGTCGTCGCGATTCAGGTCCCTGTCGGACCCGTCGTCGTCGGCGTCGGCACGTTCCTCGAAGTATTCTTCCTCGTCCTCGTCGTCGAAGTCCTCTTCGTCGTTTTCCTCGTCGTCGCCGGCGAGGGAACGGGTCAGGGCTTGTTCGGAGTTCAGGGCCAGCACGGGCAAATCGATGTGGTCGGTTTCGTCCGCGCTCACCCCGTCAAGGGCAACGGCATAGAACATTTCGTCCGGGTGACGGTCAATTATTTCTTCCGCCTGGCGAAGAGCCGACACCCGTATCGCCTCTTCGAGAGCGGTCCAATCTACTCCCATAACCAGAGCCTACCCCGGGTTGCCCCGCACCGGAACAGCCCCGGCACATGGGGCTTCGGCGGATGCGCCGGGGCCGGAATGATGCCGGTCGGCGCAACACAAAGCCACAAAAAGTCAAGGCCTATTCTGTGGTTTTCCATTCCAGCGCGTAGCGTTGTTCCCGGCAGGCGCCGAAGGACTTCCTCCGCCCTGCCGCTTTGCCTCCATGTTGTCCTGGCTGTACCCCCGTCCTGCGTCGGTCCGCACCTTTCCGAAGGCCAATTCCTGATGAACAATTTCCTGAAGCTTCCCACCGGCGAATCGGTCGTCCAGAACCTTCCGTGGAAGTGGGGTGTGCAGGGAAGGATCTTCATCATTGGCGGGCTGGGTTTCATGTTCGACGCCTGGGATGTCACGCTCAACGGCGCCCTGATCCCGCTGGTCGCCGCCGAATGGGGCCTGGACCGGACCACCGCCGCGCTGCTGGGCACCGGCAACCTGGTGGGCATGGCCCTCGGCGCGTTCCTCTGGGGAACCATTGCCGACAAGATCGGGCGCAAGAAGGCCTTCACCTGGACACTGCTGATCTTCTCCATCTTCACCGTCGCAGGGGCCCTGGCCCCGGGCTTCGGCTGGTTTGTGGCCTGCCGCTTCATTGCCGGGGTGGGCCTGGGCGGGTGCATCCCGGTGGATTACGCGCTGGTCGGCGAGTTCACCCCGGCCAGGCAACGCGGCCGGGTRCTCACCGCGATGGATGGCTGGTGGCCCGTCGGCGCCGCGCTGTCATTCTTCGTTTCCGGCTGGGTCCAGGCGACCACGGGAAACTGGCGGCTGATCCTGGTGGTCATGGTGCTGCCGGCGCTGCTGGTGTTCTGGGTGCGGCGCAGCGTCCCGGAGTCCCCGCTCTACCTGGTCCGCAAGGGCCAGCGCGATGCCGCGGCCAAGGTCATCGACGACCTGGTGGCGCGCACCGGAGCCACCGCCGCGCCCTACACGCTGCCCGAGCCCCAGTCCGTCCCGCGCTTGTCCGCTGGGTCCTGGCTGGAGCAGCTGGTGAAGATCTGGCGCTTCAGCCCGCGGATCACCATGGTCTCCTGGTCGCTGTTCCTGACCATCCTGCTGGTCTACTACCTGGCCTTGACGTGGATGCCGTCCATCCTGGCCGACACCGGCATGGTCCAGTCCACGGCGTTCTTCATGACCTCGGTGATGGCGCTGATGGGATTGATCGGCGTGGGCATCGCGGCGCTGCTGGTCGAGCGGGTCGGGCGCAAGTGGCTGCTGGGCATCACCGGCCCGCTGTCCGCGATCATCCTGGTGATGGTCGCGGTGACCATCAACGCGCCCACCCTCGCGCTGATCTGGCTGCTGGTCTTCGGCGTGGTCGTGCAGATCGCCGTGCCGGTGCTCTACACCTACGTCTCCGAGCTGTACCCGACCGAACTGCGCGGATCCGGCTTTGGCTGGGCATCCTCGTTCAGCCGGCTGGGTGCCGGGTTCGGGCCGCTGGCCTTTGCCGCCTTGTGGCCCGTGGTGGGCCTGGGCAACCTGTTCCTGGTGGCCGGGGCCCTGGTGCTGGGCGCTGTCATCCTGATGGCGTTCTTCGCTCCCGAGACCAAGGGCCGCGCCCTGCAATAGGTCTTGCCAGGGTCTGGATCGGCGGAGCCTAGGCGGATTTTGCGGGCAAGGGAGTGTGGTCGGAGATGAACTTGGTCCCTTCCACCGGGTCGAGATCCAGGAAGCGGATCTCGACAAGTCCCAAGTCTCCCAGTGCCTGGCGCAGCATCTCCTGGTAGACAGGCTGGTGCATGCCCAGGCCGCCGCCGATGATGACCGGCCCTTGGGTTTCCAGCAGTGCGGAGATGTCCGAGAGCATTTGGCACACATGCTCGACCGCCTCGCCAACGATCACGGCGCTGTCCGGGTCCCCGGCCGCGAGGGCCTCGAAGACCAGCGGGGACTGCTGGGCCCAGTAGCGGCGGTCGGTGTCACCGTGGAAGAGCGCAATCAGCTCGTCCGGGGAGGAAACCTTGTTGGCCGCGAGCACGCGCCGGCCCAGCTCGCCCGGGGCCAGTCCACGGTTGAACTCGCGCAGCGTGTGACGCACCGCCTCGCGGCCCATCCAGTAGCCGCTGGCCTCGTCCCCCAGCAGGTAGCCCCAGCCACCGGCCCGGCCTTCCTTGCCTTCGGCGTTAACGCCCCAGACCGCCGAACCGGTCCCCAGGATGACAGCCATGCCGGTGGAGGCGTGGCCCGCGGCCAGGACCAGCCGGGTGTCGTGGACCACGAGGATCTCGGCATCCGGGGCGTGGACGGCGATCATGGAACGCAGGAACCCGGCGTCCGCCTCGGTGTCGATGCCGCCTGCACCAGCCACGACCCGGTCGATATGCCCGGCCCCGAGTGCGGCGAACACCTCGGCAATGTTGGCCCTGGCGGTCTCCACACTGACGTTCTGCACGTTGGCGCTTCCGCTCTTGGCCTCGGCAAGCCGTGTCCCACCGCTCCAGGCCATGGCGTGCGTCTTGGTTCCGCCGATGTCCAGGCCCACCAAGGCCAGCGGTTTCTGCCGGGTGCTACTCATGAATGTTCCTTCTCGTGGGTGATGCCCGTGCCTCGCCGGGGTGATGGTCCTTGCCCATTTTCCCCCGGATGCCTGGTGCCCGAGCCGTTCACGGACAGGCTGAACGGCGGCATGTCCGCGGCTCCCCGCCAGCCACGGTCGGTTCGGCGGGCCTTGCGGCAACGACCGTCGCTTGCGGGTGCAAGCCCTGAATCATGATGGCATCGTATCCGCCATTGCCTGCCCTTGCCCGTCCGCCACGGTGGATGGCTGCCGTCCCATTGCGGGACATCACTGCCCGGGCCCCAGGTGTTTCCCTCCGGGACGCGCCCACGCGACGGTCCGGCACCCGAACCCCCGCGGAGCCGTCTCCCGCGTTCTCGCCCCGGACGGGGGGCAGGTTCGGCACGGCCTCCCGTTGGCCTGGACCGGATCTTCCGGGACGGTGGAGGTCTTCTCGGATACGCTGACAAGACAGGTCAACGACGAAATCCTTGCAGAGCACCCCCGCCCGGCCCCTGGGACACCATCCTTCGGGCCGCGGCCCCGCGAAAGGCATTCTTCATGCATGACGACATCCCCCTGACCCTCGGACGTGTTGCGCGGGTCCTTGGGGAACGCATCCGCCCTGCCATCCACCCCGTTGCCCTCCCGCTGGAGGTTCAATGGCACGAACTTCCCGGCGAGCCCATCGCGCCGGCCGAAGCCATGGGCCTGGACTACACCGATTATTCGGTCGGCACCGCCTGGGGCGCGGCGTGGGGAACGACCTGGTTCCACCTGCGCGGCACCGTCCCGGCAGCATGGGCCGGCAAGCGCCTCGAGGCCCTGGTTGATTTGGGCTTTGACAAGAACATGACCGGCTTCCAATGCGAAGGCCTGGTCCACCGGGCCGACGGCAGCACCGTAAAGGCCATCAACCCGCGCAACCAGTGGATCCCCGTTGCCGACAGCGCCAAGGGCGACGAGAAGGTGGACTACTTTATCGAGGCCGCCGCCAACCCGGTGCTGCTGGACTACCACCCGTTCCTTCCGACCCAGGAAGGCGACATCCAGACCTCGTCCTCGCGCAGGCTTTACACCACCGGACGCATGGACCTGGCGATCTTCGAACCCGAGGTCCACGAGCTTTCCCTGGACCTGGAGGTGCTGCTCGAGCTGCAGGCCGAGCTGCCCGCGGGCCCGCGCCGCATGCGCATCCTGCAGGCCATGGACAACGCCCTTGACGTGCTGGACCTGCAGCGCATCACCGAAACCGCGCCCGCGGCCCGCGCCGAACTGGCCGGGGTGCTGGCCACGCGCGCCGACGAATCCGCGCACCGCATCTCCGCGGTGGGCCATTCCCACATCGACTCGGCCTGGCTGTGGCCGGTGCGCGAGACCATCCGCAAGGTCGCCCGGACCTCCTCCTCCATGGTGGAAATGCTCGATGACGACGAGGACTTCCTCTACGGCATGTCCAGCGCCCAGCAGTACGCCTGGCTCAAGGAGCACCGCCCCGAGGTCTACGGCCGGGTCAAGGAAGCCGTGGCCTCCGGACGCTTCCTGCCGCTGGGCGGCATGTGGGTCGAGTCGGACACCGTGATGCCCTCGGGCGAATCCATGGTCCGCCAGTTCTACTACGGCCAGCGCTTCTTCCGCGAGGAATTCGGGATCACCTGCGCCGGGGTCTGGCTTCCGGATTCCTTCGGGTACTCCCCCGCGCTTCCGCAGCTGATGAAACGGTCCGGCTTCGAATGGTTCTTCACCCAGAAGATCTCCTGGAACCAGCAGAACGTATTCCCGCACCACACGTTCAACTGGGAAGGGATCGACGGCTCGCGCGTCTTCAGCCACTTCCCGTCCATGGACACCTACAACTCGCAGCTTTCGGGTGAGGAAGTAGCCCGCGCCTCGCGCCAGTTCCGCGAATCGCGCCACGCCACCGGTTCCATTGCACCTGTGGGTTGGGGCGATGGCGGCGGCGGCACCACACGAGAGATGACCGGCAAGGCACGCCGCCTGGCCGACCTCGAGGGCAGCGCCAAGGTGAAGTGGGAACACCCCGACGAGTTCTTCAGGCGCGCCAAGACCGAGCTGGCAAACCCGCCGGTGTGGGTGGGCGAGCTCTACCTGGAGTTGCACCGCGCCACGCTGACTTCCCAGCACCGGACCAAGCAGGGCAACCGCCGCACCGAGCAGCTGCTGGTGGAGGCCGAGCTCTGGTGCGCCACCGCCGCCGTGTACACCGGCTTCGAGTACCCGCACGAGGAGATCGACGCACTCTGGAAGACGGTTCTGCTCAACCAGTTCCACGACATCCTTCCGGGCACCTCGATCGCCTGGGTCCACCGCGAGGTCGTTGCCGAGTACGCGCGGGCCACCAAGGCCACCGAGGCGATCATCGCCGCGGCGCAGGCCGCCTTGGTCGGCAAGGGCGAGACCCCGATCGCGATGAACGCTGCATCGTTCACCCGCTCGGGCATCCGCACCGGAGCCGGCGTGCCGGTGGCCGAGCTGGCCCCGGTAGCCGACACAGTGAAGGCCAGCGAGTCGGCCGACGGCTTCGTGCTGTCCAATGAGCTGGTCACCATCGCCATTTCCCGCGAGGGCCTGGTCACCTCGGCGGTTGACCACGCCACCGGGCGCGAGGCCATTGCCGTGGGCACCGAGGCCAACCTGCTGCAACTGCACCAGGATTTCCCGAACAAGTGGGATGCCTGGGACGTGGACAAGTACTACCGCAACCAGGTCACCGACCTGCGCGGACTCGATGCGATCGCCCTGTCCACCGATGAGGACGGCACCGCACGCGTCACCATCGAACGCAGTTTCTCCGCCTCGACCCTGCGCCAGGAACTGGCTCTGGCGCCGGGTTCGCGGGTGCTGCAGATCGAGCAGGTCACCGACTGGCACGAGACCGAGAAGTTTCTCAAGGTCG
This sequence comes from Arthrobacter sp. UCD-GKA, assembly GCF_001863355.1. Classification (NCBI taxonomy): domain Bacteria; kingdom Bacillati; phylum Actinomycetota; class Actinomycetes; order Micrococcales; family Micrococcaceae; genus Arthrobacter; species Arthrobacter sp. UCD-GKA. The sequence continues at coordinate 99,127 of NZ_MOLR01000010.1, forward strand.
CGTTCCCGCTGGATATCCGCGCCGAGCATGTGATCGCCGAGACCCAGTTCGGCTACCACAAGCGCGTCACCCACGTGAACACCAGCTGGGAGGCGGCGAAGTTCGAGACCTCGATGCACCGCTTCGTGCTCGCCGGGGAACCGGGCTTCGGAGCCGCGCTGGTCAACGATTCCATTTACGGTTTCGACGTCACCCGAGATTCCACCGAGGCCGGCGTAACAACCAACGTTCGCTTGTCGCTGCTGCGTGCCCCGCGCTTCCCGGATCCGGAGACCGATCAGGGCATCCAGACCCACCGCTACGGTCTGGTCATCGGCGCCGACATCGCCTCGGCCACCGAGGCCGGCGCCCTGCTGAATTCCACGCAGCGCACCCTCACCGGCGCCCACGGGTTCGACCCGCTGGTCACCGTCGACGGAACGGGCACCGTGCTCTCCAGCGTGAAGCTGGCAGGCGACAAGTCCGGCGACCTGGTCGTGCGCGTCTACGAGTCCCTGGGCCGCCGTGCCTCAGGCACCGTAAAGGTGCACCATCCGGTGGATTCGGCCTCCGTGATCGGCCTCCTGGAGGACGCCATCGAGGGTGACGGCGGCATTGCCGAACACACCAACGGGTCGGTAAGAATTTCCTTGACGGCCTTCGAGGTGCGAACCCTGCGCTTCCGCCTCGGTCGCTAGCACCCGATTCTTCGTTTTGGTGCAGGTCCCGCAGGGCGATGGCCGGTGGGGTCAGGTCCAGCAGTGACGACGAAAACAAGTGGATGCGTTCCATCAACTCGAAGCTCGGCTTGCTCCCCGTCGAGACGGAAATGATCATGCACAAGGAACGCACCCGGAATCGACGATGATCAACGGTCGCGGCAACGAAATAACTCCCGCTTTCCGCACCGGCGGTGGCCGTCCCCGCCAGGTTTCCGCCGCCGGTCATGGGGTCGTCGTGACGACGCGTGCGGACATCGCAGGAGTAACGGCGTACTCCCCTGGAACGATCACGTTCTGGCGGGCGTCCCCGATCCAAACCAGCGCGTGAGCGCGTCAGCAAGCCCTTGGTCGGAGCCTTCACCCACCCAGGCGACGTAGCCGTCCGGGCGGACCAACACCGCGGCGGGGGCCGCCACCTCACCCAGGAGAGGAAGCTTCAAAGGGCCGTTGAACCGGGCTTCGACTTGCTGCACCCGGTCTGCCCACGGCGCGATCTCGAGGCGGTTGGACCCGGCCAGCTTGAGCAGCACCGGCTTGGCATCATGAAGCAGGGCGAAGACCCGTGTGGGGCCGTTGGGCGTGTCAAGGTCGAGATCGGGCATGCGTCGCCCGAGCAGCGGGTGTCCTTCCCCGAGGTCGTAGGCGATGTCGAGGCCGTGGATCAATGCGGCGAGGTGCTGGCGCGGCTGGTCCATGTGCATCAGCTCGCTGACGGTCTCGGCGAGCGCTGCGGAGCGTGCGTCATGGCGTTGCAGGGCCGTTTGCGCCATGGAGTGCTTGAGCGCGCGGAGCCCCACGGGATGCCGCTCAGCGTGGTAGGTCTCCAGCAGGGAATCCGGTGAGCTGCCCTTGAGGACCTGCGCGAGTTTCCAGCCGAGGTTCACGGCATCCTGCATGCCCAGGCCGATCCCCTGGCCGCCGGCGGGATAGTGCACGTGCGCGGCGTCCCCGACCAGCAGCACCCGTCCCTTGCGGTATGTTGCTGCCTGCCTTGTGGCGTCGGTGAACCTGGAGATCGAGGTTGGGCTGTGCACTCCGAAGTCCGTCCCGTACGCCGCGGTCAGGGAATCGGCCAGATCGCCTACTCCGGGTGCCTCCCGCGATCCGAGCTGCTGCTCCGTGGTGATGACGCGATAGGTGCGCCCGTCGTCGAGCAGGCTGAAGCCGTGGACTCCCGCCGCATCCAGCAACGTACCGGCGGGTGGTTCCTCGGACACTTCCACTTCGGCGATCAGGTTGCTGCGGGTTGCTTCCCATCCGGGGAAATCGATGCCGGCCGCCTTGCGAACCAGGCTGCGTCCACCGTCGGCACCCACCAGGTACGCCGTGCGGTGGTTGCCGCCGCCGGCGGTCTCGACCGTGACCCCGGTGTCGCCCTGGTCGAAGCCGATGACCTCCCGCCCATGGTGCACGGGCACGCCGAGCTGGTTGATCCAGTCTTCGAGGATTGGTTGTATCTGGCTCTGCCACAGTCCAAGCCCATAGGGGTGCCGCGTGGGAAAATCGCTGATGTCCAGCACAGTGCTGCCGAAGCGGGCGGTCTGCACCGTTTTTCCCGCCGCCAGGAATCGATCGGCAATCCCGCGCTGGTCGAGGATCTCGATGGTTCGGCAGTGGAAGCCCCCGGCACGGGATTCGGCCAGCGCCCCCGTCGGCCGCCGCTCCATGATCTCCACGTCGATGCCTGCCACGGCCAATTCCCCGGCCAGCATCATTCCGGCCGGGCCGCTGCCCACGATGAGGACATCCGCCATGTTCTTCCCTCCCGATGGTGTGCCTCCAAGGGCACTTTCGAGCAGTGTATGGCACGCCGCGGGGCTTGCGGCAAGCCCCCTGGCAGGCGATATCCTGAAAATGCAAGACGACGCCCACGGCGGCATCCTCGGTGATTTCAGGACGGTCCGCCAGGCCGCACGGATGGCCCTCCTATCGGGCAGTCCGTTCCCCACCCGGCAACCGTGCCAGATCCCTCGCTTGCGTTGATCAACGACGTGCCGATTCCCCTCGCCGTGCCACGTCCCGGAAAACCTGCAAGCTTCGCCCTGGACCCCCGTGCCTTGGAACTTCGTGAAGCGTATATTTGCAGCATGCCGATCCTTCCCAAGGAGCGCGATCCCCGGCTGGTCACCATCCGTCGCGGGGGCACACTGAGCGATGAACACCACCGGATGCTTGCCGCCTGGGCGCTGGACTGCGCCGAACACGTGCTGCCGCTCTTTGAGGACCGGCAACCTGGCGATACCCGACCCCGGCACGCCATCGAGGTCGGCCGGGCCTGGATCCGTGGCGAGGTCCCGATGCGCGAAGCGCACCGAGAGGCCTTCGTGGCCAATTCCGCCGGGCGCTCCATGCCCGATCCGGTGAAGTTCGCGGCCCTTGCGGCCGGGCAGGCCGTCGCCGTGGCCCACGTGGCAGCCCACGATCTGGGTGCCGCCGCATACGCCATCCGAGCGGCCGGTGCCGCTGCGGAATCCCGGGACGCCGCGGCGGCCCGTGCAGCGGAACGGGAATGGCAACGCTCCCAACTGCCTGCGGCGGTCCGTGAACTGGTTCTCGATGACCAGAAGCACCGCAATGCCATTTGCTGGAACGTCTTCACCGATTGACCCGCCAAGTGGACCTCGGAGTCGAGGCCGGGCGCCTCTGGAGTCGTTACGCAGCACTCATAAGTATTCCCAGGCAGATGGATTCACCAACTATGTATCAATAGTGTCGTTTCAGACATGATTGAAACATGGATCTCTACACGACTGCCATGGCCTCCGAGGTGCTTGGCATCTCCCCGGCAGCAGTGCGACGCCTGGTAAATAGCGGTCGGCTCCAGGCGACAAAAATGGCTGGCAGGCTTCTTTTCGAACCGGCATCCATCCACAGGATCCAACGCTGCTCGCAGGCCCCGGGACGTATCTGGTCTCCGAGAACCGCATGGGCGGCGTTGGAAATACTGCACCGCCACCAGACGGAACTCATCGACCAGCCCCGTCGTTCCAGGCTCACCAGGCAGTTGCGCTCGATGGAAGCGTCCGAGTTGCAGCGTTTGGCGCGAAACCACTGCCAGGTGAGGCGATTCAGCGCGGGCTCGCGGGTTCGTTCCAGTCTCACCGGAATGCTGCTGCCAACCGGTGTCAGTTCGATCGCCCAGGAATCCGTTGCCGGCCGGTTCGGTTTGGCCGGTGTTCTGGATGAGGACCGTTTGGAAGGGTATTGGACCGGTTCAGCCGAGTCGTTGCTTGATCAGATTCCCCTTGCCAACGACGAAACGGGCGGCGTGCTTGTCAGGTTCTTAGACGACCCCGAACTGGTTTCGGGCGCAGTGGGTTCCGACGCCGTCATCGCACTGGATTTGATGGACTCCGACGACATCCGCGAACGCGGGGCAGGGCGGGATACATTGCAGCGGATAATCGCCAATGCCTGAGCAGCGTCTTCGCCAAAGCTTCCGTGTGCCCGGAAGGTGCTTTGCTTCGGTTCGCAGCACCCCAACCGCCTCGGCGTAGGCAAAGACGAGCTTGCCGATGCGGTACATTCCCTCCGCGAGCTGCTTAACCACGCGTGATGCCGTTGGGGCGGTCCTGCAAGCTCTGCCTAAACGGAAGGCCCGCCCGGATCCAATCCGGGCAGGCCTCCTGCTTCGAAAAGCCGGGTGCTACTTCCCGGCCAGGTCCGCCAGCGTGGCGATGAGCAGGCGGCGCTCGACGACCTTGATGCGCTCGTGCAGCGACTCCTCGGTGTCGTCGTCCTCGATCACCACCGCTTCCTGGCGCAGGATCGGACCGGTGTCCACGCCCGCGTCGGCGATGTGCACGGTGCAGCCAGTGACCTTGACCCCGTAGGCCAGCGCGTCGCGGACGCCGTGGGCGCCCGGGAAAGCGGGCAGCAGGGCCGGGTGGGTGTTGATGTAGGTGCCGTCGAAGGCGTTGATGAACTCTTCCCCGACGATGCGCATGAACCCCGAGGAGACCACGTAGTCCGGCTCGTAGGACAGGCACTTTTCGGTCAGCGCGTGGTTCCAGTCCGCGCGCTCGGCATAGTCCTTGAAGTTCACCACGAAGGTCTCGATGCCGGCGGCCGCGGAGCGTTCCACGCCGTGGGTGCCGTATTTGTCTGCGCCGACGGCGGCGATTTCCACGTTTTTCAGCGACCCGTCGGCGACGGCGTCGATGACGGACTGGAGGTTGGACCCGGTGCCGGAGACAAGAACTACGATGCGCATGGGTACCAGTTTAGTGGGAGCTTCACCCGGCCTTGGCCAGCGGCAGGACCACCGCGCCGGGCAGGGAGGCCAGGACGGCTCCGGAACACAAGATCCTCGATGCGCGGATCCCGCTGCCGCTGACCGGGTGCCCGGCAACGGCCACCAACCCGGGGTTCACCGGGGCGGGGCGGATTCCGGCAATCCCGGTTCCGTGCCAGCCACCCTACGGGGTCGGAGCCAGCTCCTCGGCCAGGTCCAGCGAGCTGGCCACCAGCTGTGCCGTGTAGGGATGGGCGGGGTTGTTGTAGATCTGCTCGGTGTCCCCGGTTTCCACGATCCGCCCGTCCTTCATCACGATGACCCGGTCGCACAGGTGGCGCACCACCGACAGGTCGTGGGAGACCATCAGCAGCGTCAGCGCGTACTTGTCCACCAGGTCCGCGAGCAGGTTCAGCACCTGGGCGCGCACCGAGACATCCAGCGCGGAGACCGGCTCGTCGGCCACCAGGATGCTGGGGCGGTTCACCAGGGCCCGGGCGATGGAGATGCGCTGGCGCTGCCCGCCGGAGAACTGGTGCGGGTAGCGGGAGGCGGACTCGGGATCCAGGCCCACGAGCCCCAGCATCTTGTGCACCGCAGCCTCGCGCCCGCGGGCATCCAGCTTCCGGCCGGGCACCAGCAGCGGCTCGGCAATGATGTCGGCGACCTTCATCCGCGGGTCCAGCGAACCCATCGGGTCCTGGAAGACGATCTGCAGTTGGCGGCGCAGCGGCGCCAGGTCCGCCTCCTTGGCCCCGGCGACCTCGGTCCCGGCCACCACGGCGCTTCCGGTGCTCGGGGCATCCAGCCCGGCCAGGATCCGCAGCAGCGTGGTCTTGCCCGAGCCGGACTCCCCCACGATGCCCACCCGTTCCCCGGCGGCGATGCTGAAGCCGACCCCATCCAGGGCCTTGACCACGGGGCGCGGGCCAAAGGCCTTGGTGCGGGCACGGTGGTAGGTCCGGCCCAGGTTCGTGGCGGTGATCAGCGCCGGGTCCGCGGCGGCCCGGCGGGGTGCCGGCGCGGCCGTGCCCGGTGCCTCGCGCAGTGCCGGGGGCACGTAGCCGGCGGCGGTGTCCACGGTGAACAGCCGGCCGCGTGCATCGGTGGCCGAGATGTCGCTGGCGGCCAGCAGCGCCCGGGTGTACGGGTGGGCCGGGGCCGTGAAGATCCTGTCGATGTCGCCGGATTCCACCAGCCTGCCCTTGTTCAGCACCAGCACCCGGGTGCACATGTTGGCGACCACGGCCAGGTCGTGGGTGATGAACAGCAGCCCGGTGCCGCGCTCGGAAACCTGGGCGGAGATCAGCTCCAGGACCTGGGACTGCACCGTGACATCCAGCGCCGTGGTCGGCTCGTCGGCCAGCAGCAGCTGCGGGTCGTTGGCCAGGGCCATCGCGATCATCACGCGCTGGCGCTGCCCGCCCGAGAGCTGGTGCGGGTAGGCCCCGGCGGCCTGGGCCGGGTCGGGGATCTTCACCGAGGCCAGCAGCTCGACCGCGCGCCGTTGGGCCGCGGCCCGGGTGGGCACGGTGCGGTGCACCAGCATCACCTCGGCGACCTGCGCACCGACCTTCATCAGCGGGTTCAGGGCCGAGAGCGGCTCCTGGAAGACCATCGAGATCCCGTCCCCGCGCAGCCCCCTCATGGCCTTGTCCCCGGCGGTGAAAAGCTCCGGTGCGAAGCCGCGCAGGTGCGCGCTGCCGGTCAGTGCCAGTTCCTCGGGGAGCAGGCCCAGCAGGGCCGTGGCGGTCAGGGACTTGCCGGACCCGGATTCGCCGATCAGCCCGATGCGCTCGCCGGCTGCCATGGAAAAGGACAGCTCGGAGACCAGCGGCGTGGCCCCGGCGGCGATGCCCAGGTTGTCGACGCGCAGCAGCGGCTCGTCTGCAATGCCTATTTCCTCGTTCATGCCTTGCCCCTGCCCAGCTTCGGATCCAGCCGGTCGCGCAGGCCGTCCCCGAGCAGGTTGAAGCCCATCACGGCCAGCGCGATGGCCAGTCCGGGCCAGATCGCCATGGCCGGGAAGCTGCCCCAGTATTGCTGGGATTCCTGCAGCATCCGCCCCCAGGAGGGCACCGGCGGGGGCGTGCCCAGTCCCAGGAAGGACAGCGCGGCCTCGGCCAGCACGGCCAGCGCGAAGGTCACCGAGCACTGGATCAGCAGCATGCCGGTGATGTTGGGCAGCACGTGGCGGGCGGCGATGCGCACCGGGCGCTGGGCCGCGGCCCGGGCGGCGAGCACGTATTCGGCGTTCATGACCTGCAGCGTCCCGGCGCGGGCCACCCGGGCGAAGCCCGGCACCGAGGCCAGCCCGATCGCCGCCATCGCCGAGACGGTGGAGGCCCCGTAGATCGCGGCGAACATGATGGCCAGCAGCAGCGCGGGGAAGGCCAGCAGGATGTCGGCGCCGCGCATCGTGATCTCCTCCACCGCTCCGCGTTTCAYCCCGGCCCAGATGCCGACCGGGGTGCCGATGAGCACCGCGATGCCCACCGAGACCACCCCGACCAGCAGCGTGATCCGCGCCCCGACCAGGATGCGGGAGAGCAGGTCGCGGCCCAGGTTGTCGGTGCCCAGCCAGTGCTGCAGGCTCGGGCTCTGCAGCCGCGCCGGCGCATTGACCTGCAACGGGTCAAAGGGCGTATAGACGAAGGAGAGCAGGGCCGCGGCGGCAATCAGGGCCACGATCGCGGCCCCGGCGAGCAGGGCGGGGGTGGGGCGGGCGTTTTTCATCGTGCTCCCTGGGCGGCGGCGCGGATGCGCGGGTCGACGATGGTGTACAGGACATCCACCAGCAGGTTCACCACCAGGGTGAGGGCCACCAGCACCATCACCACCGACTGGACGGTGAGCAGGTCCCGGTTTGCCACGGCGGAAAGCAGCATCGAACCCAGGCCCGGGATCACGAAGACCCGCTCGATGACCACGGCCCCGATGATCAGCGCGGAAAACTGCACGGAGGTCACCGTCAGCACCGGGATCGCGGCGTTGCGCAGCCCGTGCCGCACCAGCGCCCCCAGCGGGGACAGGCCCTTGGCCCGGGCGGTGCGCAGGTAGTCCTCGTGCATGACCTCCAGCACCGCTGAGCGCACGTAGCGCACCAGGATCGCGGACTGCACCCCGGCCAGCGCGATGACCGGCAGCACGAGCCGGGAGGCGAACCCGGCGAAGTCGACCCCGGGGGCCACCCAGCCGTTGGCCGGCAGCCAGCCCAGGCGCAGCGCGAAGAAGGAGACCAGCACGATGCCCAGCAGGAAACCGGGGATCGCGATGCCCAGCTGGCTGGCCGCGGAGATCACCGCGCCGGAGGGCTTGTGGTGCCGCACCGCGGCGATCGTCCCGGCCGGGACCGCGATCGCCAGCGCGAGCGCCATGGCCAGGGTCACCAGGATCAGCGAGACCTGCACCTTGTCCGCCACCAGCGGCGAGATGTCGGTCCGGGTCACGTAGGAGATCCCGAAGTCCCCGCGCCAGAGACCGGAGAACCAGTCCCAGTACTGCACCGGAAGCGGCCGGTCGGTGCCGAATTGCCTGGCCAGGCCCGCCACCACCTCGGGGGTCGCGTTTTCCCCGGCGGCGATGGCCGCCGGGTCCCCGGGCAGCACGCGCATCAGCGCGAAGACCGCCAGGGTGGCCGCCAACAGGGACAGCACGAAGCGTGCGAGGTTCCCCGCAATGCGCACCAGCATGTGCGCCGCCCTAGGACCAGGCGATGGGCGCGAGGTTCAGCGCCTCGGTGACCGAGTTGGCGCCCAGCCCGGTGATCCCCGCCTTGGCCACCGAGATGTTCGGGAAGATGAACAGCGTGTCCACCGGGGCGTCCTCCACGATGGTGCGCACCACGTTCTTCATGCCCTCCACATAGGTCGCCTCGTCGCTCGCGTCCGCGGCGGCGGCCTCGTCCTTGATCTTGGAGTTGTCGTAGCCGATGTAGTAGTTGGGGTTGTTGAACATGGTCAGCAGGTCGCGGGCTTCCACGGCCAGGATCACCGACATCTGGTAGTCGTGGCGCGTGAACACCGTATCCAGCCACACGGCCGGGAACTCCGCGGAGGCGATCTTCGCGTCGATGCCCACGTCGCGCAGCTGCGACTGGACGATCTCCGAGACTGCGGTGGCGTACGGACGGGTGGGCACCGTGAAGGTGATCTTCAGGTCCTGGACGCCGACTTCCTTCAGCAGTTCCCTGGCCTTGGCCGGGTCGAAGGGGTAGCGGTCGTTGAGGTCCTCGTAGTACTGGTCGGTGGGCGGGACCGGCCCGCCAACCAGGGTGCCCAACCCGTTCCAGGCCGTGTCGCGCACGGCCTTGCGGTCGATGGCGTAGAGCACCGCCTGGCGCACCCGCTTGTCGTTGAAGGGCTTGGCCTTGTTGTTCATCGAGAGGATGACCTCGCCGTTGGAGGTGCCCTCGATGACCTGGTAGGCGGGGTTGGACTCGAAGGAGGAAAGCAGCTCGGGTGCCTGCATGTTGTAGATGACATCCACGTCCCCGGAAGACAACGCATTGGTGGTCGCGATGGCGTCGGCGAAGTAGCGCAGGGACACGTCCTTGATGCCCGGGGCCGCACCCCAGTAGTCGGGGCGGGCCTCCAGGTTGATCGATTCCCCGCGCGCCCAGGAGGCAAGCTTGTAGGGCCCGGTGCCCACCGGGTTGTTGGCCAAATCGTCCACGCCCGAAGGGTCGAACATGGCCCCGACCAGCGTGGTCATCGAGTACAGCCAGGCCTGCGAGGGACGGGCAAGGTTCACCGTGACCGAGTTCGGAGAGTTGACCACCACGTCCTGGACATCGTCCATCTTGGATTTGAGCCCGTTGAGCCACGCGGCGGACTTGACCCGCTCGATGGAGAACTTGACGTCTTCGGCATCGAAGGCGGCCCCGTTGGAGAACGTGGCTCCCTCGACCAGGGTGAAGGTGTAGGACTTGTTCGCGTTGCTCGTTTCCCACTTCGTGGCCAGCAGCGGGCGGATCGCGCCGGTCTGGTCCAGGGTCACCAGGCCCTCGTATACGTTGGCCATCATGGCCTGCGGGATCGCTGCCCCGGCCGTGGTGGTGAAGTCCAGGTTCACCGGTTCCCCGGTCAGCGCGACCACGAGCTTGTCCTTGTCCGCCGGTGCCCCGCCGGTGGATCCGGCGCTGCAGGCCGCCAGCATCAGCAGCGCAGCAAGCACGGCAGCGAGCCGTGCGCCCCGCCTGCCGCGTCGGGCCGTCAAGATTGCCTGCATCGAACCATCATTCCTCTAAAGGTGCTTGGGGGCCGGCGCCGTGCGCCGCCCGTGGTGCGAAAGCACCGCTGACAAACCATTATCGTACGCACCGGGCCCCGGCGCTAACCCGTCCCTGTAACGATCGGGCCCGTCGGGTCTAGTGTGGAAGATATGGGCAGCAACACCACCACCGGGGCATCCGATCCCGCACGCCCGCTTCTGGGCTGGGTCGCGGGCACCATCGCGGCCATGGCCGGGGCCCTGTGCTTCTGGTACCAGCCGCTGCCGTGGCGGCTGGCCGGCCTGCCCTTCGCGGTGGCCGGAACCGTCGTCGGGGCCATCACCTGCGTGCGCGCGTGGCGGAACCCCGCCGCCGGCATGCTGCGGTTGGCCGCCCCGGTCGCAACGCTGGCCTGCGGGCTCTTCGCCCTGCCGCTGGCCGGGCAGCTGGCCTTCTACGGGCCGTCCCTGCAATACCAGCAATGCCAGCGCGACGCCTTGACGCTGCGCTCCCAGGCGGCATGCACCCGGGAATACATCAAGCAACTGGAACCCAGTGGATTGAGGATCTTGAAATGAGCGAACAAATCATGCCCGACACCAAGGACTGGACCCTGGTGCTTAACGAAACCTGCGAGGAATGCGGAATCGACGTGCGGGCGCTGAGCACCGCGCAGGTCGCCGCCTTGGTGCGCGAGGCCTCCGGGCGCTTTGCCGAGGTCCTGGGCTCCCCCGGCGCGGGCACCCGACCCTCGCCGATGGTGTGGAGCGCGCACGAATACGTGGCCCACGTGGCCCAGATGTATCAGGTAATGACCGAGCGCCTGGCGCTGATCGTCGAGAAGGACGCCCCGTCGTTCGCGAACTGGGACCAGGATGCGGCGGCCGTCGCCAACGACTACGCCTCGATCCCGGCCCTCGAGGTCGCCCGGATGCTCGAGGAAGCCTCGCTGGCCTTCGCCGGGGCGTTGGAGGCGCTGACCGATGCGCAGATCCCGCGGATGGGCACCCGGTCCAACGGCGCGGTGTTCACCACCGCCACGTTGGCCCAGTACGCCTGGCACGACGCGGCCCACCACCTGCACCACGACCTGGGCGTGGCACGCGGCCGGGAATAGGACCGAACCCTAGCCGTCAAGCACCGGGTCGTGCTCCAGCAGCGGGGAGATGAGGTATCCGATGGCGGTGCCCAGGGCGACCTCGGCGGCCAGCAGCAGCGCGGTCATCATGACATCCGGCCCCACCTCGGTGAACCGCCCGATGCCCAGCGACCCGCCGGCCAGCCAGGAACCCACCAGCGACAGCGCCCCGGCGAAGGCTCCGACGAACACGCCCAGGGCGACGGTTGACAGGCCCAGGGAGGCCCAGCGGGAGCGGATGCGCTTGGAGACCCAGTCGTCCAGGTGGTTCTCCCCCACCCGCAGGAAGTACCAGCCGGCCAGCATCCCGGCCAGCACCGGCAGGCCCATGAATGCCCAGGCGTAGGACAGGTCCCCGGAAGGCAGGGCCGCGAGCACCGGGACCGCCGGCAGCGGCCCGACGGTGGTTTCCAGCGTGGACAGCGTGCTGCCCACCCCCAGGGTGAAGCCGCCGCCGGTGATCCAGGCCAGGGTCCACAGCGCCAGATTGGGCATGATGCCCAGCTGGCCCAGGGTCAGCACGGCCGAGCCGATGGGCCCGGGGCGCAGCTGCTGGTAGACGTTGGAGACATCGACCCAGTGCACGCCCAGGTTGATGGCCAGCAGCAGCGAGGACAGTGCAAAGGTGAGCATGTAGGCCAGGGTGCCGCCGCACAGCACCGCCCACACGTAGGACCCGGCCCAGCGCGAATGCTGGGAGGTCTTGGAGATCCAGGCCGCGGCGTCGAAGCCGATCAGCCGGCCCCAGGATCCGGCCTCGCGGCGGGCTCCGATGACCACCCCGGCGCCGGCAGGGATGGCGGGAATGAGGGTGGCGGCGAGCAGCGAAACCGAGGCTTCCTCGTTGTTCACCAGGAACCCGGTGAAAAGCCCGCAGAGCAGGTAGACGCCCAGCGCCCCGAGGATGCCCTGCCACAACGAGTCGGTGTAGGAGGCCCGCGCGATGCGCCGCCCGGCGCGCCAGCACAGGAAGAACGGGATCAGCGTGAGTCCCAGCGGGGTGAAATCCAGCAGCCCGGAGCCCTGGGAGGGGTCGGCACCGGTGCCTACCTGCAGCAGGTGCAGCGGGACGGCGTGGATCAGCAGCCAGATCTGTCCACCCATCTTCAGCACCGATTCGATGCTGCGGTCCGCGAAGCCTCCGCTGAACCACACGGCGAACCACGGGATGACCACGAGGAAGGCCGAGAACAGGGCGGCCTGCATGAACTCGAAGGCCCCTTGCAGGAACAACGGCATGGGCCAGCCGGTGCTCAGCCGTTGGCGTGCCGCGTTCAATGCCGCCGCGGCGGGCGGCTGCTTTTTCTTCTCACTCATTGCTTCCAATCGTGCCATCGATGCGTGCTTGCGGCCCTGATTGACGCGTTTGCGCGCACCCTGGCGTCACAGCGCGCGCAACCCGCTGACCAACGCGGTGACGGCACCGAAGAAGGCGAAACACAGCACGAAGAACCGCGCGTGCCGGTCGGTGACCACTCGTTGGACCTGCTCGCCGATGAGCACCCCGCCCCCGATGAACACGGCAACCGCGATCCAGGCCCACCCCGGCAGCGGCGGCAGCTGGTCGGGGGTGGTGATGAACTTCATGGCCACGGTGACAGCCCCGGTCACCACGAAGAAGGGCTGCAGGGTCGCGGCGAAGGGTCGCTGGGGCCAGCGCGCGAGCACCGCGTAGGCGCTCACCGCCGGGCCGCCGACCCCGGCCAGGGAGTTGGTGAGCCCGGAGAGGAACCCGGCGCCGGCCTTGGGGACCTGCCCGTCCACTGTCACGTTTGAGCGCACCAGGATCAGGGAGAGCAGCAGCGCGGCGAGCACCGTGGCGCCGACCACGATCGACAGCGGGGCCTGGGGCAGGCCCCCGGCCAGCAAAGCGCCGGCCACCGAGCCGACGACGCTGAAGGAGCACAGCCAGCGGAACATCGACCAGTCGATGTCCTTCCAGACCCGGGGGACGATGATCGCCGAGGAGACCACACCGCAGATGTTCACCAGGAACACCCCCTGGTGGGCGCCCAGGGCGAGGACCAGGAACGGGGAGACGAGCATCGCGAAACCGAGCCCCGCCACGCGCTGCGCAATGGCACCGAGCACAACCATGCCAAGGACGAGCAAGATGAGGGGAAGTTCCATTCGATCGAGCCTATCTCTTGTGGCCGCTCGTTTGTGCCGGTCTGTTTGCTTCCAGCGGACCGGTCGGCGGAGCCGGACCTGAAATCTCGGGCTGGCGGATTTAAATTCTTTTGATTTTACGAACTGCCAAAAACCCCGCAATTCCGGGCTTGGATCGATTACGGATTTAAATGCTGGTTTCGTCTGTCTAAAATGTTCACATGCAGCCGATCAGCTTCCCGGAATTCTCGTTCAACTCCCCCTTGGCAAAAGTGGTTATCGAGTTGGAACGACTTCGCGGCGATCTCGGGGCGGGCACAACCGATCAAATCGTTTTCTCCCAGTTGAAGTCGGTGTTCCAGCTCATGACCAGCATCATGAGTGCCCGTATCGAAGGCAACAGAACGTCAATTGTGGATGCAGTCGAGGGTGCCGCCCGTGCACAGGTGAACCCGCACGCGAATCCTTCCGATGGCGTCCAGGAAATCTTGCTGCTCCAGAAGGCCGCCGCATTCATTGACGAAGTGGTTTCGCCCGGGACCCCCATCACACACAGCCTCGTGCGTGAATTACATCGAATTGCAGTGTCCGGTTTGGTACGCGAGGGTGATCGAACTCCGGGCGCGTACCGCACAACGGAGGTTTCCATTGGCGGGTCCCGACACGTGCCTCCCCTCCCTGGTTCCGTGCAAGCCGACATGAGCGAATTGCTCGACTTCATCAACGCCGAAGCGGAGCAAAGCTACGACCTGCTGAAAGTAGCGATTGCGCACCACCGTTTCGTATGGATTCACCCATTTGGAAATGGAAACGGACGCGTGGGCAGGCTGCTCACATACGCGGTCATGGTGAGCCAGGGATTCTCAACAACTACGAATTACCGGGCTTTGAACCCCACGGCGGTATTCGGGGCGGATCGCACGAATTACTATCGAATGCTTGAAAGGGCTGACTCGCTGGAGACCGGCGCAATCGTTGATTGGTGCACCTACCTGCTCGAAGGCCTCCGCGATGACCTTGAAAAATTGAAGCAACTTGGCGACCGCAAATTCGTGACCGAGAGACTGCTACTGCCAGCCATCACAAAAGCAACGCGATCCGGAGCGATCGACGTGCAGCAATCCGAAGTGCTTGGGCTCCTCGCTCGACAAACGGAAATCAAGCCCCAGGATATCCAGCATATTTTTGTGGGCTCTGCCGCAAGACGGAGCCAAGGGATTCGTAAGATGCTTGACCAACGACTGATAGAACCGATCGCCGACGGCAAACGCAGCTACCGCCTCGTCATGGCGCCCGGTCCACTGACTTCGTTCGTCATTCGCCAATTGGACGACCTCGGATTCCTCCCGAGCATCCTGCGCGACGATTTCGCATAGGGCATGAACCGAATCGACAAGTACTAAAATCCTTGGTTGACCTTTTTAAATTCTTTCAATTTTACGAACTGTAAAAAACACCGCGATCCCGGGCTTGGAACGACCTAAGATTTAAATGTTGTTTTTGCGGATCTAAAATGTTGCCGGATTTGCACCGGACGCAAGAAGTCTTCCGGGCGCCCTGGAGAGGACAAGAAACAGGCGGCCATGCAAGAGGAAAGTACCTCCCGCAGGACCGCTTGTCTTGCGCTCCAGGCCCCAGCCCGGTTCGGTCAGTAGCTGGCCGGGGCCCCGGCCTGGCTTCCAACGCCGGGCCGGAACTTGGCGGCYAGCGCCTCGGTGCCGCGAGCCAGCAGCGCCACATCGGCACCGACACCCACGTAGTGGGCGCCGAGCTCGATGTAGCGCTTGGCGGTTGCTTCGGCGAAGGCGTTGACGCCGACGTACTTTCCGGCGGCCTTGCCCGCGGCGATCGCGGTCTCCACCGCGGCGACCACGTCGAGGTGGTCCTGCTGCCCGATCACGCCCATCGAAGCGGCCAGGTCGGAGGGGCCGATGAAGATGCCGTCCACGCCCTCGGTTTCCACGATTTCCTTGACGTTGGCCACCGCCTCGGCCGATTCGATCTGCACCATCAGCGTCAGGGTGTCCCCGGCGCGCGTCAGGTAGTCGGGGATGCGGTTCCAGCGGGCCGAGCGGGCCAGCGCCGAGCCGACGCCGCGCACGCCCGTCGGCGGGTAGTGGCAGGCGGCGACCGCGGCACGGGCCTGCTCGGCGTTGTTGACCATCGGGATGATCAGCGACTGCACGCCCAGGTCAAGGTACTGCTTGATGACCACGGTGTCGTTGACCGGCGGGCGGACCACCGGAATGACCGGGTAGCCGCGCACCGACTGCAACTGGCCCAGGATCGACTCGAGCCCGTTGGGCGAGTGCTCGGCATCGATGAAGATCCAGTCGAATCCGGCGCCGGCACAGATCTCCGCGACCAGCGGGGATCCCGAGCACACCCAGATCCCCGACAGGGCGTGGTCTGCATGTTCCAGCGCATCCTTGAAGGACGGGTCGGGTTCTATGAGAAATGGCATGTCACGGTCCCCATTCGTCCGTAGTCGGCAAAGACGGTGTCACCCTTGTCCACCCACATCGGGCGGGTGAAGGATCCGGCCAGGATGATTTCCCCGGCATTGAGCTTGTCGCCGTGGGCGGCGATCTTGTTGGCCAGCCAATAGACCCCGGCTGCCGGGTGGTTCAGCACGCCGGCGGCGACGCCGGTCTCCTCGACGACCTGGTTCTTGAACAGAATGCCCGAGACCCAGCGCAGGTCGATGTCCTGCGGCTTCATCGGGTTGCCGCCGATGACCATGGCTCCCATGGCCGCGTTGTCGGAGATGGTGTCCACGATGGTGCGGCCCTCCATCTCGATGCGCGAGTCCAGGATCTCCAGGGCCGGGATGACGTACTCGGTGGCGTTGAGGACGTCGAAGATGTTGGCGTTGGGACCTTCGACGTCCTTGTTGAGCTTGAACGCCAGCTCCATTTCCACGCGCGGGTGGGTGTACTTGTCCCATTCGATGGTGCAGCCCGAGTCGAGCACCATGTCGTCGAAGATGATGCCGTAGTCAGGTTCGGTGATTCCGGTGGCCATTTGCATGGCGCGGGAGGTCAGCCCGATCTTGCGTCCGGCCAGAACGCGGCCGTTGGCCTCGGAGCGCTGGCGCCAGAGGTTCTGGACCCGGTAGGAATCCTCCACCGTCATGTCGGGGAAGCGCGCGGTCAGGCGCTTGACCGGCACGCGGTCGTGGCCCGCCTGCACGAGTTCATCGGCTATCCGGGTGATGGTCTCATCGTTGAGCATGCTGGCCTGGGCCCCTTCTGAAGTTCTGGATGCACGTCGCGTGGCTCCCCGGCCATGGCTTGCGGGAACGGGGTCACACCCTGAACATGTTAGCCAATACGTCACCGGGGTCACATTCGGGCCGTCTTTGTGTCTGCGCCGGGCGGTGCCGCCCCGGGCTTCCGGACAGTTACCGGCATGCGGCCAGTGCCGCGGCGGCCGCGGAGACCAGCTCCGCGCTGGTCACGTCGAACGCCGATTCCCCGCCCCCGGGACCCGAGGCGCCCCGGGTGGTTTGGGTGCGCGCCGAGAGGTGGATGCCATCCAGCGAAGCCAGGGCGGGGATGTCCTCGATCCGCACGCCGCCGCCTGCCTGGATCTGTGGGTTGCCCGCCGCCTCGGTGCGCAACCGGTGCAACATCCCGGCGCCGGCGCCCGAGGCCGGGGCCCCTCCCGAGGTCAGGATCCGGTGCGCGCCCACGGTGCGCAGCTGCGCCACGAGCTCGGCAATCGGCAGGCCGTTTTCCAGCAGCACATCCACGCAGCGGTGCACGGTGACTTCGATGTCTTGGTTCACCAGGTGCGCCGCGGCCACCAGGGTGGCGAGCGCCTCGAGGTCCAGCGCGGCGTCGCCCTCGGCCAGTGCGCCGATCMCGATCCCGGCAGCCCCGGCCTGGGCGGCGTGGGTGATGTCCCCGGCCATCAGCTCGACCTCGGCCGGGGTGTAGGTGTAGCCGCCGCCGCGCGGGCGGATCAGCACATGCACGCCGATCCCCACGGCGACGGCGGCCTCGATGGTTCCCAGGGTGGGCGTAAGCCCGCCCATGCCCAAGGCCGTGCACAGCTCGACCCGGTCCGCACCGTTCTCCAGGGCGATCCTGGCTCCGGCGGCGTCCTGGACCGCGATCTCAAGTTTCGCGTGAACTGCCATGCGGCCAGATTCGGATAACATGCCGCCCACTGGGCGGGGCAAGTCCCCGGCGCGGTTTTCGATGCTTGCGGGCACTGTCGCTCGATTCTCGTATTTGTGCTCGGTTCCGGGTGGTGGGCCCGGGTCAGGGGCACCCAACCGGGTACCCAGGGCCTGGAATCTTCCGCCCCCGCCCTCCAATTGCAAGGCTATCGGGTCGCCGCGCTACAACTGCCCGTCGACCGGCAGGACCGGGACAGAGGACTTGGGCTTGATGATCCGCGGCAGGACTACCAGCAGGAATACCACCGCCAGCATCACCAGCCCGCCCACGAGCGCCCCGGCCGCCCAGCCGTAGAGGACCTGCACCACGAACCACACGCAACCAGCCACGAGGACCCCCACCCCGATAATCACGATCTTGGAAATCAGGTGGCCCATGCGCACCGTTGTGACCTTGACGCGCTGGCCGAATAAATGCCGGTGCACCGCCACCGGGGTGACCAGCAGGACGATGAGCAGTGCGGAGAACACCAAGAGAACCAGGTAGAAGGTCCGTTCCGGATGTCCCAGCGAGGCGAACCCGGTCTGGAACGGCAGCACCACCAGGAACGCGGCAAGGATCTGGGCACCGGTCTGCATGACACGCAGCTCCTGCATCAGCTCGTTCCAGTTCCGGTCCAGACGCTCCTCGACACTTTCATTTCGCCCGTTCATTGCGCTCCCTCCCGGGCAACCAACCCGTGGACCGGGGCCCGAAACAGATCCGGGAGGTATAGCCGGATCCGTCTTTTGCCCTCTTGACTTCCCAACCTACCGAAGAAGCCGCCCCGGGGGCAGAAGAAAAGAAAATCGGCAGGCGCATTCGCCGGCGAACGCGTCTAAGCTGGCTAGATGAGCGCCCACCCATTCGACCTGCTGACCGTTGACCAACTGCGCCAGACCGGATCGCTGAAGTGGTCCGAGTACCACGGGTCACTGGGTGCTTGGGTGGCGGAAATGGATTTCGGAACCGCTCCGGGCGTCATCGCGGCGGCCCAGGAAACCCTGGCCAACGGCCTGATCGGCTACGCGCCGACCCGCCTGGTCCACGACATGCAGGAGGCCACCGCGGCCTGGCTGGACAACCGGTTTGAGTGGAAGGTGGACCCCGAGCAGGKGCGGCCGCTGAACTCCGTGGCCTCGGCCCTGGATGCGGCGGTCATGCACTTTTCCCCCAGGTACCGTCCGGATGCACCGCTGGTGCTGCTCACCCCGGCCTACATGCCGTTCATTTCCACGGCCTCGCGCTTCGGGCGGGATTCGATCCAGGTGGCCATGGTTCCCACGCCCACCGGCTGGGAGATCGACTGGAGCGCCCTGGAACGCGCCCTGGCCGGAGGCGCGCTGCTGGTGTTGGTCAATCCGCACAATCCCCTCGGCAAGGTCTACACGCGCGAGGAACTGCTGGGGATCGCCACGCTGGTCGAGGCCACCGGTTCACGGGTGTTTGCCGACGAGGTCCATGCGCCGCTGGTGTTCGCCGGTGCCACGCACATTCCCTATGCCACGGTGTCGGATGCGGCCGCAGCGCATTCGATCACGGCGGTCGCCGCCACCAAGGCGTTCAACCTGCCCGGGCTCAAGTGCGCGCAACTGGTGCTGACCAACGACGTGGACCGCATGGTGTGGGCGCGGGTGGGCGAAGTCCCCGAGCACGGGGCGGCAAACGTGGGGCTGGCGGCCACCACCGCCGCCTACCGCACGGGCACCGGCTGGCTCGATTCGGTGATCGGCTACCTGGACGAGTCCAGGATGCTGCTTGGCGAGATCATCACCGAGCACCTGCCGCAGGTTCGCTACACTCCCCCGCAGGGCACCTACCTGGCGTGGCTGGACGTCTCCCGGCTGGTGCTGGAGCCCGGCCCGGCCCAGTTCTTCCTCAAGGAGGCGCAGGTCGCGTTGATCAACGGAAGCGCCTGCGGCAGCGGTGGCCGCGGATTCGTCCGGCTGAACTTCGCCACCCCGCACCCGGTCCTGGGCGGGATGATCCACCGCATGGGGGCCGCGGTCGACGGCTGCGACAACAAGGACGCAACCGACCCGGAGTTTGCCCAGTGACCCGGGTGCCGGCTCCTTAGCCCGCCTGGATGTTGGCCAGCAGCTGCTCGAAGGGCAGCGAGGTCATGTTGTCCCGCGGGTTCGCGGTCTCGCTCACGCGCGGGGCGATTGAGCGGGTGTCGCCGAGGTCCTGGGCCTGCGCGGCAGCCCCGTTCGGCCCGGCGATGGCCTGCGCCAGTTCGATTCCGGCTCGGCGCTCGCGTTCGGCCAGGGCACCGTGGCCCTGGTCCGCTCCCCAGTCCTCGGGCGAGGCAAAGATGGAGGTGGGCATGATGCGGGCGCGCAGGTAGGCGAAGATCGGGCGCATCGCGTAGTCGACGACCAGGTTGTGCCGGGCGCTTCCGCCCGTGGCGGCCAGGATCATGGGCTTGTCGTCGAGCGAGGTGGGGTCAAGGACGTCGATGAACGACTTGAAGAGCCCGGAGACCGAGGCGGTGAAGACCGGGGACACCGCGATCAACCCGCCGGCGTTGCGGACCGCTTCGATGGCCTCGGCCAGGCGCGGCGGGGCGTAGCCGGTGAGCAGGTTGTTGGTGATGTCCGCGGCGTAGTCACGCAGCTCCAGCACCGTCAGGTCCGCCTGGACGCCCATCGCTGCAAGTTCCTTGACGGCGGATTCGCCGAGCTGGCGGCCAAGCAGGCCGGAGGTAGAAGGAGTGCCCAGGCCGCCGGAGATGACTACGATGTTTTGGCTCATGGTGTGGTTCCCTTTCATGGAGTACATGTGTTTGCATGTAAAACCACGAAGGTCGCCGTTTCATTCCCGGGCGGTTTCCTGGGCCTTTTCCGCCGGTGGCGCATCGATGGCCGAAAGCGTGCACGCGTCGCCGAAGCAGCGTCCGCGGATGGCTGCCAGCAGGCAATGGGCCGCCGCGGACCCGGCGCCCAGGGCGGCAACCCACGCATCGGGCCACAGCGATGCCGCCATGGCGGCAAGGACCACGCCTACCACCAGCCAGATCACCCGATCCCGCATTTCGCCACGTCCCGCCATTGCCGCTTGAAGTCCCCGGAAAAGCCGAGATGCATACCCCCAAGGGTATCCCGGGGTCCGACGGAACGGCTACGCGGTGCGGCGCCGGACCCTGCTGACCCACAAGACGCCCGAGCCGACAACGCCGATGACCATGGCGATCAGCACCACGTAGAATCCGACGGAGTAGTACCCGTTGGGGCTCGTGTTCGGATCCAGGAACGGATAGGGGTACCACGGGTTGTCCGTGCGCGGGTCGAGAACCATCAGGCCACGCGCCAAGGTGTACCCGGCCCACAGGAGGGGGAAGGCGACGATCCCCCAGAGCGCCTTGGCGTGCAGCCGCCGGCGCCCGGGGGCGATGAGCCAATCGAGCACCATGATGGCGGGCCCCACGACGTGGAGGACTTCGTTGGACCAGGGAACGGTGGCACCCTGGGGAAGCTCGATGCCGCGCAAGAGCAGGTTGTAGACCACCCCTGTGGTTGCCATGTATGCGGTCACGGCCGCCCGGAACATGCTCCAGCCGCGGGGCTCGGGTCGTCCGGACAGGGTGAAGATGCCCACGAACAGGACGATCGCCGCCAGGACGTTGGATTCAATAGTGAAGAACGAGAAGAAGTTCTGGATGACAAAGCCGACTTCMCCCTGGCCCGACCCCTCATTGGTGATGCTTCGTTGCAATTGCACAACCACTGCGGCGCTGATGGCGATGCTTCCGCCAATTCGCAGCAGGTAGGCCAAGACGCGTCTCATATCGGGTGCAGGTCCCTTTCTAGGTACTGTGCTGCCCAGCCTAAACCGCCACGGCGCTACACCATGGCCAAGACACTTTGGCTTTCACAAGTACTTTCCCCGCGCCGGGCAGGGGAAAGGCCACCGTTCGGACCGGTGGGTGCCGAACGGTGGCCTTTCGCGGTGGTGTGCCCGAACGACGTCATGCCGTCGGGTGTTTGTGCTCCGTGTCGCCCAGGCCGAAGGCCTCGGTGCCGCCCACGAGGCGGAAGACTCCGAGGAGCGCGACCAGGACGCCGATGATGAATCCGATCCACAGCGGGCTGACCGCATCGCCCATCGTGGCGCCGCCGGTGATGATGAACAGCAGGAAGAGCAGTGCGGTGAGTGACCCTCCTACGATAAATCCGCGGGCAGGGTGCCTCTTCGGAATCCTCGGCGTTGCCTCGGGTTCCTCACGTGGTGCCGGAATGTGTGCATCTTGAGTCATGACTTTTCACTCCCTTCATGTTTTCCAGGCCGGATGTTGCTGTCACACGCGCCTATCGGGCGCGAGACCTCCGTCGTGATGCGGGGTTATCCCGCGTCGAATCGGTTTTCGTCGCCAAGTTCCGGGTGCTTGGGTGCGTCATTTCCCGAGCCGTCCGGCAGTTCATCCGGCGACAGCCTCCTGGGCCGGGCATCCGCGGAGTCGTCGGGCAGGACGTCCGTGGCTGGCTGGACCGTGGTTTCTTTGCTCATCATGCGCTCCTTAGTCGCCAAAGCATGGGCAATGATTTTCGGTGGTGGTTTCCGGGCCATCCCGGGTGGGTGCCGACAGTCGGGCCCGTCCGTGGAATCAAGGCAATGGGCCGGGGATCCTTCGGGGTCAAGGCGCTCCGCCAAGGAAGGAAGCCGTAAAACCCCGAACTCGAACGGGGGTCCATGTTGTGCACACCCCGGGCCTGGCTACGGCCGAATGGCCGTTGGCACCGAGTTCTTTGCGTCATCCATATGAAGTCCCCGCGTTCCTTAGGGTGGCCGCTTGAGCGCGCGTACGCTACGACGACCTACATCCGAGACTACGCCGATATGGCTGGGCTAGCTAGGTTTATGGGTGCTTGGGGGCCCGGATCAGGCCGGTACGGCAATAGCCAGCGGCAACGTCCCGCAGCGGCCGACGGCAACCTTGTCAAAGCCAAGGTCCTTGTCGGCAACCGACAGGTTGGCAGCGTCGGATCCCTGCCAACCGCGGACCAGCAGCGCTCCGGCGGCCAGTTGCGGATCGGCCGAAACGATGACTCGGCCGCTGCCGTTGACAAGCGTGGCCCGCGGGTCGATGTCCTTGAGCCGGTCCATGAGCAGCAGCTCGATGGTCTCGACCAGGACGTCGGCACCGGCAACACCCACGATGGTCCCACGGGCCGTCACCGGGACGGTGAGCGTCAAGGTGTATTCGTCGGTGCACAGGAAGTCCACGTATGGCCCGGTGACGTGCCCTTCGCCCGATTCCATGGGGACGGTGAACCATTCGCGTCGCGAATACGTCTCGCCGGCCGATTCAATGGTGAGCATGAGCAGTCGCTCCTTGGCCGGCCCCTGCCACCAGGCCATATGCCACGGAGTACCGGCCAACGCGTCCCGGGCGGCAACGAACCCCGCACCAACCAGCGGAAGCTCCTTCCGATCCAGGAACTCGTTGACCAGAGGATGGATCGCCGCATCGAGGTCCTGCGGACCGGGGGCTCCGTCGTGGGATTCAAAGACCTTGCCCATCCTGCCGGCCCACTCGTGCAAGTCTCGAAGCAGGGATTCGAAGAAGTAGGAAACACCGGCACCGGTGCCGGTGGTCTTGTCTTGGCTCATGAGGTCCTCCGGACGGGGCGTTCGGGCTTGGTCTTCTCTGGCTTCACGGCCCGGATCCCGGCCCGGGACTGGTCGGCGATGAGCCAGACGACACCCTCCCTGACATAGTCCCCGACCAGTTTTCGCGCCCTGGCCGGATCCCTGGCGGAAATCGCATCAAGAATGTCACCGCAAAGCTGGATCATCCGGGCGTCAAACTCCGGGTCGGCGTGCGCCAGGGCCAACAACGAACCAAAGTCCGTGTGCAGCCGGACATGCTCACGTGTGAGCCGCGCCGACTGGCTCAGCGCGGCCAGCTCCAGCAGGAAGTCACCCACCACCGATCCGCGGGCGCCATTGCCCTCGATCCTGCCTTCCAGCAGCTGACGCAGGATAACCACGTCATGCTCGTCCGCGGCATTCGCCGCAAGCTCGGCCGCCGTGGAGGCGATGGCCACGTAGTGGATCGCCAGGTCCCGCAATTCAACCCGGCTCATGGCCGCCAGCCGGTCTTGCAGGATGCTGGTCCGATCCCCAAGCGGCAGCGTGATGAAAGTTCCGCCCTCGCGGCCCCGGGTGGTCTTCACCAGTCCCCGGGCGCGCAGGGAGACCAGCGCTTCGCGTGCTGTCATGGTGGCCACCCCGAGTGAGGCAGCCAGCTCGGACTCGCTGGGCAGCCGGTCGCCATCGAGCAGGATGCCTGCGGCGATACCCGAAATTATGCGGTCCTCGACGCGCTTGGCGCGACCCTCGTCTCCCAGCGACGCGAAGACGGAGGAGAGCTGGCGCTGGTACGGGGAAGAATCTCGAGGCATGCTCACCATCCTTTCGAATGCCGGGAGTTTGGGCATCGGCGACTCGCTCCCAAAGATCTTCTCACAGATTATTTTGCGAAAGTGATGGCTATTACATCTAACATCTGGTTCTATAGGTAACAGCCCAGAAGTAACCCGCACCACAACCCCACCGAGAAAGGACGGACACCGTGCCCGCCACAGCGACCTCCCCCAAACTCCCGGTCCAAGCCGAGAATTCCCGGAGCACTCCCGCGATCTCCCTGCAGCAAGTCGGCAAGTCCTTTGGTGACTTCGACGCGGTCAAGGGCCTCGACCTGGAAATCCGCACCGGCGAGTTCTTCTCGCTGCTCGGTCCCTCGGGTTCCGGGAAGACCACTGTCCTGCGCATGATTGCAGGATTTGAACTGCCCACCATCGGCCGCATCGAGCTTGGCGGCCTCGACGTCACCAATGCGGCGCCCTTTGAGCGCGACGTCAACACCGTCTTCCAGGACTACGCGCTTTTCCCGCACCTCACCGTGGCGCAAAACGTCGAATACGGGCTCAAGCTGCGCAAGTTGCCCAAGGCCGAACGCACCAAGCGCGTGGCCGAGGCCCTGGAAATGATTCAGCTTCCCCAGGTCGCCCGCCGGCTCCCCTCGCAGCTCTCCGGCGGCCAGCGCCAGCGCATCGCCCTGGCCCGCGCGCTGGTCCTGCGGCCCCAGGTCCTGCTGCTCGACGAACCGCTCGGCGCGCTGGACAAGCAACTGCGCGAGCAGATGCAGATCGAGCTCAAGGCCATCCAACGCGATGTCGGCATTACCTTCGTTTTCGTCACCCACGACCAGGAGGAGGCACTCACGCTCTCGGACCGGGTCGCGGTCTTCAACGAAGGCAAGATCGACCAGATCGGTTCGCCCTCGGACCTGTATGAACGTCCCGCCACCCGATTTGTCGCCTCGTTCCTGGGCAACACCAACCTCATCGAAGGTTCCCTGGCCCAGGAACTCACCGGATCACCCGCCTTGGTTTCCCTGCGTCCCGAACACATCGTGGTTCGTCCGCTTGAATCCGCCCAGGAATCCGCAACCTCCGCCGTCACCGCGGTCATCGAGGAAATTGTCTACACCGGACCAACCACCCGGTACATGGCACGCACCGATCACGGAACCCGGTTGATCGTGCAGGAACAAAACGGCGCATCCTCGGCCGGGGCCGCCCGCGGTTCCAGGGTCCGCCTCGAATGGCCCACCCGCTACAACTACACCGTCTGATCCATTTCCCCCCAACGGCCGGGGCTTTCGCCCGCTTGCAACCCGGCCGCAGCATCATTCACCCAGAAAGGCCACGATCATGAAGATCTCCAAGGCACTTCCCCTCGCAGCATTAGCCTCGCTCTCCCTCGTCCTGGCGGCCTGCGGTGGCGCCAGCTCCGGAGCCACCTCCGGCGGCGGCATCCAGGTCCCCGACCTCCCCGCCGCCACCGAAATAGGCGAGTCCGAGGGCCAGGTCAACATCATCGCGTGGGCCGGCTTCGTCGAGGACGGCTCCACCAACCCCGACGCCGACTGGGTCTCCGCGTTCGAGCAGGAAACCAGCTGCAAGGTCAACCGCAAGGTCGGCGCCACGAGCGACGAAATGGTCCAGCTCATGCGCGGCGGCGAGTACGACCTGGTCTCGGCCTCGGGCGATGCCTCGCTGCGCCTGATCGCCGGCGGCGACGTGGCCCCGGTGAACACCGAGCTGATCCCGAACTTCGGGCACATCGTCGAGGGGCTCAAGGGGCAGATCTATGACACCCTCAACGGCAAGAGCTATGGGGTCCCGATCGGCCGCGGCGCCAACGTGCTGATGTACAACACCGACAAGGTCGCCCAGGCCCCCACCTCCTGGTCCGACACCTGGGCGGCGGACTCCCCCTACAAGGGATCGGTCATGGCCTACGATTCGCCCATCTTCATCGCCGACGCGGCCGTCTACCTGATGGCCACACAACCCGAGCTGGGCATCACCAACCCCTACGCACTGGACAAGGACCAGCTGGCCGCCGCGGTCGAACTGCTCAAGACCCAAAACGGCGTCGTGGGCGAATACTGGAACGACGCGCTGAAGGCCGTCTCTTCGATCTCCTCGGGCACCTCCTCCCTGGGCACCGGCTGGCAGGTCGTGGTCAACCTGGCACAGGGCGACGGCGGCAAGGTCGAATCCGTGCTCCCGAAGGAAGGTGCCACCGGCTGGTCCGACACCTGGATGATCTCCGCGAAGTCCAAGAACCCGAACTGCGCCTACAAGTGGATGGACTGGGCCTCCAGCTCCGAGGTCAACGCCAAGATCGCCCAGAACTTCGGCATGGCCCCGGCCAACAAGCTCGCATGCGAAGGCTCCAAGGAAAACGAAGCCCACTGCGAGACCTTCCACGCAACCGACGAGGACTACTACAAGCAGGTCTGGATGTGGACCACCCCGGTCGAGCAGTGCATCGACGGCCGCACGGACGTCACCTGCACCAACTACCAGGAATGGACCAAGGCCTGGACCGAGGTCAAGGGATAGCGGTTCCCTGAGCCTCGCCCCGACTGCCGGCGCGGGAAGGTGACCCCCAAGCACCTTCCCGCGCCGGCCTTCCCCGCACCCCCGCATTCTTCACTCCCAGCAACGAGGAGGATCGACGAGCTTCGTCGGCAACCGCCATGACCGCACTGAAAACCCCGCCGGACACGGCGGCAGCACCCATCCGTTCCACCACCCCGGCACGCAACTCGCTCGGCGACAAGATCTCCCGCTACCTTTACGTCCGCCCCAAGATGCGGGTCACCGGGTTGCTGCTGCTGCCCCTGCTCTGGCTCGGGGTGCTCTACATCGGCTCGCTCGCGCTGCTGTTCATCACCGCGTTCTGGAGAACCGACTCCTTCACCTCCAAGGTCATCCCGGCCTTCACGCTGGAGAACTTCACCGAGATCCTCACCCAACCCGCTTACCAGGCCACCGCCCTGCGCACCATCGGCATCGCCCTGGCCGTAACCATTCTTTGTGCGGCGCTCGCGCTGCCGCTGGGCCTGTACATGGCCAAGGTCGCCTCCCCCAGGATGCGCGCGGTGCTGGCCATCGGCATCACCCTGCCGCTGTGGGCCGGCTACCTGGTCAAGGTGTTCTCCTGGCGCATCACCTTCTCCACCGGCGGCCCGCTGGATTGGCTGCTCGCCCCCATCGGTGCCACCGGCCCGGGCTACGGCACCGCGGCCCTCGTGGTCACCCTGGCCTACCTCTGGTTCCCCTACATGGCGGTCCCGGTGTACTCGGCCTTCCGGCAGATCCCCGACAACCTCTTTGACGCCTCCGCCGACCTGGGCGCCAGGTCCTGGGCGACGGTGCGCACCGTGGCCATCCCGCTGCTGAAGCCCGCCTTCATCGCCGGATCCATCTTCACCTTCTCGCTGTCCCTGGGCGACTACATCGCCGCCCAGTTCGTCGGCGGCAAGACCCAGGTGATCGGCACCGTGATCGCTTCCAACATCAACCTCAACCCGCCCCTGGCCGCGGCGTTCGGCATCGTGCCGATCGTCGTTGTTGTCATCTACCTCTTCCTGGCGCGCAAGACCGGCGCCCTGAAGGCCCTGTAAGGAGACCGTCATGAGACTCTCTGCCCCCGCCAAGGTCACCCTGCGTGTTTTTGCCGGCATCGTCATGGCGGCCATCTACCTGCCGCTGGTGCTGGTCATCACCAACTCGTTCAACGCCACCACCTCCGGGGCCTTCCCCATCAAGGAATTCACCACCAAGTGGTGGGTTGCCGCCTGGCACAACGAGGGCGTCCGCGAGGCGTTGTGGACCTCCCTCAAGGTAGCCTCGGTGGCCACCGCCATCTCCCTGGTGCTCGGCTCGATGGTTGCCTTCGCCCTGTCCCGCTACGAGTTCTTCGGCAAGAACACCGTCAACCTGCTGGTGGTCCTGCCCATCGCCCTGCCGGGCATCGTCACCGGTGTTGCACTGAACAACACCTTCAAGACCGTGCTGGAACCCCTGGGCATCGGGCTCGGGCTGTTCTCGGTGATCGTCGGTCACGCCACGTTCTCCATCGTGATGGTGTTCAACAACGTCCAGGCACGCATGGGGCGGATGAACCGCGGCCTCGAGGAAGCGGCCATGGACATGGGGGCAAACATGTTCAAGACCTTCTTCCACGTCACCTTCCCCGGGTTCCGCTCGGCCTTCATCGCCGGCGGCCTGCTGGCCTTCGCGTTGAGCTTCGACGAGATCGTGGTCACCACGTTCACCGCGGCCCCCGGCACCGAGACCCTGCCGATCTGGATCTTCAACAACATGTCCCGCCCCAACCAGGCTCCGGTGGTCAACGTGATCGCCGCGGTGCTGGTGCTCGCCTCGATGATCCCGGTGTACCTGAGCCAGCGACTGACCGGAGACGACAAGAAGTAGCCAAGCCCCCGGTTCCACGGCGAACCCCCGCCGGCCGGGGCGGTGAGTGACGGCGGTGTGGTGCTGGTCGATGCGGGCCGTGGGGTCCCGTCCCCTCGCCCGCAGCAGTTCGTCCGGGGACGAGCTAGCCAACCGAGAACTGGACGCGCTGCCAGCCGCTGGCTCCGTCGGGCACGGGGTCGGCCTTCTCGCTGGTTTGCATTGTCCCGTCTCCGTCAAAGGCACGGACGCTGACCACGTGGTTTCCCGTGGAACCGCCGTCCCATTCGTAGCGCCACTGGCGCCAGGTGTCCACGGAGGCCTCGGCACCCAGTTCCGTGTCCTGCCACTCACCCTCGTCGATTTGCACCTGGACCTTGGAGATGCCCCGGGTCTGTGCCCAGGCGGTTCCGCCCATGACCACCTTTCCGGACGGAACGCTGGCGAAGGACCGGGGCACGTCGACCCGCGAGGAGAGCTTGATGGGCCCGTGATCGGACCAGCCACGCGTGGTCCAGTAAGCGGTCTTGTCGGCGAAGCGGGTGACCTCCAGGTCAACGACCCACTTGGTGGCCGAAACGTATCCGTAGAGACCGGGAACCACCATGCGGACCGGGAATCCGTGCTCCAGCGGCAGCGGTTCCCCGTTCATGCCGACCGCCAGCAGTGCCATGCGGTCGTCTGTGAGGACCTCCAGCGGAGTGGAGGCGCTGAAGCCGTCGATCGAGGTCGACAGCACCATGTCCGCGCCGTCCCGCGGCACCGCCCGCTCCAGCAGGAGGCGCAACGGGTAGCCCAGCCACTTGGCGTTGCCCACCAGCTGGCCGCCGACGGGGTTCGAAACGCAGGTCAGGGTCAGGCAGCTTTCCACCAGGTCCTCGGCCAGCAGCTCCTCGAAGCCCATGGTGAATTCCTTCTCCACCATGCCGTGGACCCGCAACGACCACTCGGACGGATTGATGCGCGGCACCGAAAGTGCCGTGTCGATCCGGTAGAAATCCTTGTTCGGCGTGATGAACTTCGGCATGCCGGCGAGTTCGACCTGGGCGTTGGCCGGCGGGGGCGGTGCCGTGACCGCGGCCGGCGGAAGTCCCAAGGCCGAACGGGCGGCGTCCGCGACATTGCGCGCGGTAGCCAGGGACTTTCCGACACCGGTGGCCACCGCGGCACCCACCAGCGACACGGCCGTGCCGATCAGGAAGTTCCTGCGTGAGGCCCCGTGGACGGGGGTGCCGCCATGCACCGGCGGACGGGCCTTGGAGGCAAGGGCGGTGAGCCAGCGCAACGCGGCCAACCCGGCAACGGACCCCAGGATGGTCGGCGTGAGGTCAACGAGCCCAGTGGCCGGCCGGGACAGCACCGCCGCACCGATCGCCACGGCGAGGACGACGATGCAGGTCGCCGCCAGGGCATAGCTGCGCCTGGCCAGGATCCCGACCAGCACCGCGGCGATCGCTGCGATCACGCCGATGGAGATGAACAACGCGAGCTTGTCGTTCGTGCCGAAGGTGGCGATGGCGAAGTCCTTGAGCCATGGCGGTGTCAGGTCGATGAACACCGAGCCCATCGCCACCATGGGAGCCGACGCCGTGGCGAAGAAGGCCGACACAAATTGAGCCACGGAAAAGAGCACGGCAGCCGCCGCGAAGCCCGCGAGCCCGAAGGCCCCCAGGTCCCGCATCCTCGATGCTGTTGACTTGTTCATGATTTCACCCACCCGTACGTTGTGATGCTTCCTCCCCGCGGTTGCGGGGAGGAACCTGTCCACTACGTATTCGGAACGCTACCATCGGCGGATTGGACGCAAGGCGCCTTTTCCCCAAGAAATCCTAGAGCTCCTGGACCAGGATCGGTTCGGTGGTCGGTGCCGGGGAACCGGACGCCGGTTCCACCGTGATGCCAAAGTGCGTCACGCCCTCCATGGCACCGGAAACCATGACCATGCCATCGGCCTGGGTCCCGGGGACCATGCCCGCCGGCACGGCATCCGTGCCGGAGATCAGCCAGAGTTCGTAGGCCTTGTCGCTGGGCAGGGCGGGCAGGCCGGCTGTGGTCACCGCCATCTTGCCTTCCGAGGCCGAATAGGCCAGGGTGACGGTCGCCCCGTCCTCCAGCTTCTGGCTCTTGGACTGGGCATCGGCAGCGGTCAGGATGCGGGTCAGCTCGGACTGCTGGGTGCTCAGCGCGGCCAGCTGTTCCTCGAGCTTTTGCTGCTCGGCATTCTGGTTGACCACGACGCCGCTGAGCACTCCGGCGGCCACCAGCAGCACGCTTGCCGCCAGGGCGAACATCCTTTGGCTGGACTTCCCCTGGACCGGGTGCGATGCGGATCCAGCGCTCTGCGCCGTCCCGGACACGGGTTCCGCGGCGGCGTCGGTTGCCGCCTCGGGGGCAACCGGGGCGGATTGTTCCGCGGACCCGGATGTGGCACCGGACGGAACGTCCTGCGGGGAGACAAGCGGCGGCAGCTGCGGGGTGTTGCGGATGGAGGCCATGATGTTGGCCTTGACCCGGGCCGGAGGGGCCACGGGTGCGGCGGAGAGCCCCAGGAGCGCAGCGGTTTCCTGCAGTGACTCCACTTCCTGGCGGACCTCTTCGGAGGTTTCGGCGTGACGGAGGAGTTCCTCGCGTTCCGCGTCGCCCAGTGCGTTCAGGGCGAAGCTGCCGGTCAGCTCGTTCTGGTGCTTGTCCATCACGCCACTCCCATCAGGTCTCGAAGTTTGTTCATTCCGTCGCGTATTCGTGTCTTTGCCGTTCCCACCGGGATCTTGAGCAGCTCGGCGACTTCAAGGTGTGTATAGCCGCCGAAATAAGCCAGTTGGATCGCATCGCGTTGGTTTGCGCTGAGTTTTTCCAGCGCCCGGGTGACGCGCTGTCCCTCATCGTGGGCGATGGCAGTTTCCTCAACGTCATCGTAGCTCGCCTGGAAGTCCTTGATGCCTTCGCGCAGGTCACGGTCCTTGCTGGCCTGGCTGGCGCGGACCCTGTCAACCGCCCGGCGGTGCGCCAAGGTCAGCAGCCAGGTGATTGCCTTGCCGCGGGCCGCGTCATAGCGCGCCGCCTGCTGCCAGGCTTCGACGAACACCTCCTGGGTGATTTCCTCGCTTTGTGCCTGGTCCTTCAGGATGCGCCGGATCAGGCCGAAGACCTGGGGCGAGAGCCGGTCGTAGAGTTCCTCAAAGGCGTTCTCGTCACCTGTGGCGATCCCGAGCATCAGTTCTTCGGTGGTGGGGGCGGAGGTTTGGTCCGTGCCACCGGGTAGGTGTGAGCTCATGCGATATAGCGTCTCATGCATTCCGGGCCCCGCCATTCATCCGTTCTGGTGCGGCGGGCAGGAATCCAGGTTTCCTGCCCGCCGAAATTTCCGACCGGGGCAAGTAGACCGCAGGGGGCCGGCAACCGGTGGAGGGTTCCACCGGTTGCCAACCCCCTGGTGGGTTGACCTGCCGCAGTGCGAGGCGCTGCTACTACTTCTTGGYCGGGGGCATCAGCACGGTGTCCACCAGGTAGACGGTTGCGTTGGCGGTCTGGACACCGCCGCAGATCACCGAGGCGCCGTTGACCATGAGCTTGTCGCCGCTGCCGGTGACCTTCACGTCCTGTCCTTCGACGGTCTTGTGAGATCCGGCGATGTCGCTCGGGGCGATCTGGCCGGGGATCACGTGGTACGTCAGGATGGTGCTCAGCGTATCGGCGTCGGCGACCACCGCGTTGAGATCCTTTTCCGGGATGGCGGCGAAGGCCTCGTCAACCGGTGCGAAGACGGTGAACTCGCCGCCGTTGAGGGTGTCAACCAGGTCGACCTTCGGGTTGAGCTTGCCGGACACCGCCGCAGTGAGGGTCTTGAGCAGCGGGTTGTTCGAGGCTGCAACGGCCACCGGATCCTTCGCCATTCCGGCAACCGAGCCATCGCCGCTCGGGACGGCCTCGGCGTAGGCGGCGCAGCCGGAGCCCACGAGGTTGGCTGCCGGGTCCATGGCCGCGGCCGAGCTGCTCGGGGCCGCCGCGCTGCTGGACGGGGCGGCCGAGGAGGACGGTGCCATCGATTCGTTGGCCCCGGTGCCCGCCGAGCAAGCGGTCAGGCCCACGGTGGCAACTGCAATCAGTCCGAGTGCTGCGGCAAACTTGCTGTTCATGCGCTTCATGTCATGCTCCTTGCTTGGCGTCGGCCCCTGGGCCTCCGCGCCTTCCCGACCACTGTTGGTTCGGGCTGTCATGGAGCATTCGGTGCCGGTCCGCAAACGGATTGGAAACATGCCAAAAAACTTTTTCGCCGGCGCAGGGGTCCCGCGTTCCCGCATGCCGGCGGACATGGAAGAAGCGGAGAAGATGTCTGTTCTTCTCCGCTTCCCTTGAAGATATCTCCAATCATCAAGTTGCTCAGTGTTTCTTGATGTGGGTTACCTGCTCGGTGTCCGACTCCGGTGCGTTCTTCGAGCGCTTCTCCGCGCGTCGCGCCTTGATCGACTTGCCTGCAGGCTTTTTGTGTTCGTGTCTATGTGGTGATTTGTCTGGCATCAATTACCTCTCACCCTGGGGCGGGGATCAATTACGACCGATGCTGGTCTCCCAAAAATCACGATACTCCTGAGCCCGCGCGGAATCCAGCATTTTCTGGAAGTGCCCGGTTTCAGGGGCATTGGCCTTCCGATTCACAGGCAGCTGCCGGGCCCCGCCCTTTACCCGCACCGCGTCCGGCCATAGGCTCAGCACTATGCCGGTGATGCTCAGAACCATCCAAACAGCCGTTCCGCCCACCATCCTGTACCAAGACAAGGCCAGGGATGTCTTTGGCGCCCAACCAGGGCTGACCCGGTTGGGCCAGCGCCTGATCAGCACGTCGTTTGATTCGGCCCAGATCTCCACCCGGCACACCGCCGTCACCGAGTTCACCACCGAGACTGTGGCCGAGAACCCGCTGTTCTTCGATGCGGATTCCGGGCTCCTGCTGAGCCCCAGCACCAAGGAACGCAACGAGGTCTTCGTGGCCACCGCCCCGGGGCTCTACATCGAGTCGGCGCACAAGGCCCTCGAGGCCTGCCCCGACCTCGGCCCGGGCGATGTCACCCACGTGGTCACGGTGTCCTGCACCGGCTTCTACAATCCCGGCCCCGACTACCAGCTGGTCAGGGCGCTCGGCCTGCGCCCCTCCACGCAGCGCTACCACCTGGGGTTCATGGGCTGCTACGCCGCGTTCCCGGCACTGCGTGCGGCCAAGAGCTTTTGCGAGGCGGACCCGGAGGCCGTGGTGCTGGTGGTCTGCGCCGAGCTGTGCTCGATCCAKGTGCGCAGTTCCAACGACCCGGACACCATCATGGGCTCGGCGCTCTTCGCCGACGGTGCCGCCGCTGCCATCGTCACGGCCCGYCCGCACGCCGGGACGGGCCTTCGGCTGGACCACTTCGAGACGGTCCTGACCCCCGTGGGCGAGGAGGCCATGGCCTGGAACATCGGCGACGAGGGCTTCGAGATGGTGCTGGGGACCTACGTCCCGCACATCATCGACGACCACATCATCGGGGCGCTGGAACCGCTGCTGGCCCGCGACGGGTCGCTGGGCCCCGACTATGCGGACATCGAGCACTGGGGCATCCACCCCGGGGGCCGGGCGATCCTCGACCGCGTGCAAAAGCGCCTCGAGCTGCGCGACGAACAGCTGATGCCGGCCCGCCGGGTGCTGAACGACTACGGGAACATGTCCAGCGCCACGGTGATGTTCGTGCTCAAGGACATCATGGACGAGAACCTCTCCAGGGACGCGGCATCCGGGCAGCGCGTCTGCTCCATGGCCTTCGGCCCCGGGCTCACGGTCGAGACCGCGCTGATGACCCTAGACACCGGGCAGCGGGGCTAGGCCGCGCCCATGCAACGGGACATCGCGGCCACCGAGGAAATGGACCGTCCCGACGCCGATCCCGCCCTGCTCGAACGCACCTACGCCCAGTTCCGCTGGGTGAACCGAGCCGTATCCGGGTGGCGCGGCACCTACGTGCGCCTGGTCCGCCCGCAGCTGCCGCGCCGGGGCACCGGCACCATCCTGGACATCGGGTGCGGCGGCGGGGACATTGCGCTGGCGTTGCTGCGCTGGGCGCGGGCCGACGGCCACGACGTCAGGGTCCTGGGCATCGACCCCGATGCCCGCGCCCACGATTTCGCCACCCGGGCCGCCGCGTCCGCCGGGTTCGGGGAACCGGGGATCGAATTCCGGCGGACCACAAGCTCGGCGCTGGTGGCCGAGGGCGCACGCTTCGACGTGGTGGTTTCCAACCATGTCCTGCACCACCTCGACCCCCCGCAGCTGGCCGGTGTCCTGGCCGACAGCCAGGGCCTCGCCCGCGGCCTGGCGATCCACAGCGACATCCGGCGCCGGCGCAGCGCGCTGCTCCTGTTCGGTTTGGCCACGTTGCCGCTGGCCGGTTCCTCCTTCATCCGGCGCGACGGGCTGACCTCCATCCGGCGAAGCTATACGCCGGGCGAACTGGCCCGCGTGCTGCCGCCCGGTTGGCACGTGCACCCCCAGGGCCCGTACCGGAACCTGGCGATCTGGCACGCCGGGGCACGGATGGCCCCATGATCGATGTGGCCATCGTCGGCGGCGGGCCCAGCGGGCTGGCCCTGGCGATCCTGCTGCTGGAATCCGGACACCGGGTGAAGGTGCTCGAATCCCGGACCGCCATCGGCGGGCACTCCCGGGCCATCGGCATCCATCCCCCGGGCCTGGCGGTGCTTGACCGGCTGGGCGTCGGTGCCGAGGCGGCGGCACGCGGGGTGCGGATCGGGCACGGGGTGGGCATCTCGCGCGGGAAGATCGTGGCCGAGCTGTCCTTCGGTTCGATCGAGGCGGAGCACCGCTTTGTGCTCTCGCTGCCGCAAAACGACACCGTCGCGCTGCTGCGGGCGCGGCTGCGCTCGCTGGATCCCGGCGCGCTGGCCACCGGAACCGCGTTCGCTTCCGTGGATGCGCACCCCCGTCACCTGCTCGCCCACACGCGGGACAGCGGCGGGAACGCGGGCACCGTGCAATGCCGCTTCCTCGTCGGGGCCGACGGCACGCGCTCGGAGGTGCGCCGGGGCGCCGGGGCGCCGTTTGCCGGCCACCGGCTGCCGGACACCTACCTGATGGGCGACTTCCCCGAGAGCACGGAATTCGGGTCCATTGCCGCGCTGTTCCTACACGAGAAGGGGATCACCGAGTCCTTTCCGCTGCCCGGGAACACGCGGCGCTGGGTGTGCTGGATCAGGGAAACGGAGACCGCGTCGCTGCCCGAGCTCATCGTTCGGCGGACCGGGCACACGGTGGATGCCGGGCGTAACTCCATGCTCAGCCGGTTCACGACCGCAAACCTGGCGGTCCGCTCCATGAATCCCGGGGACGTGCTGCTCATCGGGGATGCCGCCCACGAGGTCAGCCCCATCGGCGGGCAGGGCATGACCCTTGGCCTGCTTGATGCCGCCGGGCTGGCGGGGATCCTGGATGCCGCATTGGGCGGACGGATCGCCGGGACCGGCCTCCGGGAGGAATTGGATGCCTTTTCCCGGCTCCGGCTGGCCGCGGCCCGCCGCGCGGCGGTGCAGGCGCACGTGAACATGGCGCTGGGCAGGCCGCTGTGGCGCCCGGCAACGGGTGTGCGCGATGCCCTGGCCCGGGCGCTGTTTGCCTCGGACAGGTTTTCCGCCGCGGTCGCCTCCACCTTCACGATGACCCGCGGGGAAGGCAGTCGGTAGCCATTGCCCCTTGCCTGCCCGCCAAGCACGCGCGGGGAGCGCGGAAGATTGGCTTCTCCCCCGCTCCCCCGCATCCGGCCGGTGCTCGCCGGCGGGCGGCTACCCGTTGAAGGCGAAGCGGGTCTGCAGCCTCTCCGCGGTGCGGTCCGGGTTCAGCAGCAGTACGCAGATGATGCCCACCACGATCAGGTAGACCCCGATCATCGCAAAGGAGGAGTTCATGCCCTGGGCCAGCAGCGAGGCCATCTCGGCGCTGTCGCGCATCCCCTTGGGACCCGGGACGTATCCGGCACGGTCCATCAGCATGCCCACCATGGCCGGGGCGATGACACCGCCGATGGAGGCGAGCCCGGTCAGCGTCGCCATGATGGCGGCGCGCTGCCTGGAACACACGCAGAAGGCAATCGCGGTGGGAGCCAGCGGGTAGATCATCGCCAGCCCCGCCCCCAGGGTCAGCGCCGTCACGGCGGCGTAGCCGTGCAGGTGCGGCAGCACGGTGAAGCAGATGCCCGAGACCAGCAGCGAGACCCCGAACAGGGCGCCCATGGCCCAGCGCACGGTGACGCCGCGGCGCATCAACAGCCGCGAGGCGTAGCCAAGCACCAGCAGCGCCAGGGCTCCGATGACCCACGGGAAGGTCGAGACCAGGCCGATCATTTCCGGCGAGAGCGCCACCACCGAGCCGAGGTACTTCGGCGACCAGGTGGTCAGGAAGCCCTGCGCCCAGAAGCATCCGGCGCCGGCCAGCACCGCGGCCAGGAACATCCTCGACCCCAGCACCCGGCGGATGGGCACGATCTTGAGCAGGTCGGCGCGTTCGGTGATGCTGCCGGAGCGCCCGGTGGCAGCGGGCGCCTTCGGCCGCTGCACCTCGCGCTGCGCGGGGGTCGAATCGGTGGCCGGGGCGGCCTCCGCGCCCGCATGCTTCTTCGCGATGTGGGAGTAGGGCCCGTCGCGGCCCAGCAGGAACCACAGGACGGACCAGGCGAGCCCGGCGATGCCCAGGAACCCGAACGCCCAGCGCCAGCCGAGGTCCGGGTGGGCAATGATCCCGGCCAGGATCGGTGCGGCGATGATGGGCCCGAGGGTCGAGCCGACGGCGATGATGCTGGAGGGGAACCCGCGTTCCTTGGCCGGGAACCAGCCGTGGACGTGCTGCAGGG
This sequence comes from Arthrobacter sp. UCD-GKA, assembly GCF_001863355.1. Taxonomy (NCBI): domain Bacteria; kingdom Bacillati; phylum Actinomycetota; class Actinomycetes; order Micrococcales; family Micrococcaceae; genus Arthrobacter; species Arthrobacter sp. UCD-GKA. Next base: position 136,353 of record NZ_MOLR01000010.1, read on the forward strand.
AGATGGGCGTGGCGGGCCCCTCGGCCCCGCCGAGCAGGATGCGGGTGACCAGCAGGACCGCGGCTCCGCCGCCGAAGAGCATCGGGAACTGCAGCACGGCCCAGCTGATCCCCATGGTCAGCAGGATCCAGCGGGTGGGGACCTTTCCGGCCAGGAAGCCCACGGCAACCGCCGCGATGGCGAAGAGGAAGAAGAAGGCGCTGCCGATGAATCCGAACTGGCCGGCGGTGAGCCCGAGGTCCTTGATGGCGGAGTCGGCGACCAGGCCCAGGACCGCCTTGTCGGCGAAGTTGATGATCTGGAAGATGACCAGCAGGAACGTGACGACCCAGGCGCGTCGGTTCATCTTGCCGTGCTTGACCGCCGCGCGCAGGGTGTGCGGCTGGATTTGTTCGGAGGTGCTCATGCGTTCACTCCCGCATAGCGGATTGCTGCGGTTTCAATGATCCCGGAATCGGTGCCCCGTGGGAAGAAGACATCGTTGTCTTCGGCGATGTGCACGGTGCCGGCGAAGTCGCGGCGCACCGCCGCGTCCATGGCCTCGAGGTCCGCGGTGCCGGGGGTGTTGGGCACGATGTGGTGCAGGACCAGGGTCTTGACACCCGCGGCGGCGGCGACCTTGCCGACGTCGGCGAAGGGCGTGTGCGATTCGCGCAGGTGCACCTCGATCCCCTCGCGGGTGGGGCCCTCGGGAAAGGTTGCCAGGATCGAGGGCAGGTCGATGACTTCGTGCAGCAGCATGTCGGCGTCCTTGGCCAGCTTGATGCAGTTTTCCGAATAGGCGGTGTCCCCGGAGACCACCACCGAGCCGTGGCGCGATTCGATGCGGAAGCCGAAGGCCGGGAAACACAACCGGTGGTCGACCAGGATCGCCGAGACGACCACCAGGTCGTCGCGGTAGACCTCGAACGGCTCCATCTCCGGGTGCCGGTTGGCCACCGGGTCGGCGCCCGCCGTTTCCGGGATCTCGATGTCGTGGGCGCGCACCCATTCGTGCGGCTCCCCGCGGCCCTCGTCGGCCATGCGGATGGCGATGTCGGAGGCGAAGACCGTGTCCAGGAGCGCGTCGACGATCTGCGTGGTGCTGCTCATCTCGCGCGTGCCCACCCGCGCGTCGATGTCCTTGGCGTGCGCCTCGTCCAATGCCGGAATGCGGGCGGGCCTGCCGGGCCCGAAGACCTCGATGGGTGCGGCGAAGGACTCGCCGGGCACCTGCCAGCCGGTGACCAGGAAGGAGCCGAGGTCGTAGATGTGGTCGGAGTGGTGGTGGGTCAGGAAGATTCCGCGCAGCTGGCCCCATTCGCAGTGCGAGCGGTAGTTTCGGATGCTGCCCATGCCGGCGTCGAAGACGTAGGTTGCATCGTCGACGCGCACCGCGGTGCTGGTGCCCGCCCGGGAGCTGGAAACGATCGGTCCGCCTCCGGTTCCCAGGGTATGCACGCTCATTCCGTTGAATTTCTTGCTACTCACGCTGGTGCCTCACTTCGTCGTTGAAGGGCAGTCGGATTGGTGCCCGGTATCTTTGTGGGTTGTGCGCACCCCGGCAGGTTGTCCCTGCCGCAGAACACGCCCCCAAGCGTGATCCACATCATATGCAGTGAAACTTGCGATCGCAATACCTATTGCATAGTGGATCGATCCTCTGCCATGCTGGGGACATCAAGAGAACGTTCGACAAGGAGAGCCACCATGGAAATCCAAGAAGGCCAAGAAATCATCCTGGGCGATCTGCCCAAGGGAATCACGCTCGCCAGCGAGGCGATGGGAAACAAGACCTGGAACGTCCTGGGGCACACCTATCTGTCCAAGGTCGAAAGCTCGTCGTCCTTTGCGTGGCTGTCCCTGGATCCGGTCGGCACCGGTGTTCCCCCGCACGTGCATCCCACACAGGACGAGCACATCTACATCATGGAGGGCGTCTACACGCTCTACCTCGACGGGGAGTGGACCACCGCGGGCCCCGGCGACACCGTGCGCATGCCGATGGGCCTGCCGCACGCGTATTACAACAAGCACGAAACCCCGGGCAAGTCCCTCTTCTGGGTCAGCCCGTCGGGGCAGCTTTCGACCCTCTTTGACGAATTGCACAACCTGACGGACCCCGAGGAAGTCGTCCGGCTCTCTGCCCTGCGCGATGTCAATTTCCTGCCACCGGGCTCGGTCCCGGGAGCCTAGGCGCCACAACCGCAGACGGGAAGCGCGGACCCCACCCCCTGGCCCGCCCTTCCCGTCACCCATTTCCACCAAGGAGCCCACACAATGGCACCTCGCGCACCGGGCACTGTTCCCATGCCCTACGGCCTCGATGCGGCACAGCACGTTTCGATCGAGTGGCCGGCACCCGGGATCACCCCTCGCGGCATCACCGCGCTGATCCATGGCGGCTACTGGCGCTCGCACCTGCACGCCTCGCTCATGGATCCCTTGGCGGCCTCACTGAGGGAGAACGGCTGGGTCACCGCCAACGTCGAATACCGCCGCGGCACCACCGGGCCGTGGCCGGCACCCCTGGACGATGTTCGCACGGCACTGGCGTTGGTGTCCGAGCTCAAGCAGGCCGAAAGGATCGGCGGGCCCCTGGTCGCGGTGGGGCACTCGGTGGGTGGCCAGCTCGCCCTGCTCACGGCCCCACTCGTCGACGCGGTCGTGGCGCTGGCTCCGGTCACCGACGTCGAGCGGACCTATCGGGAACGGCTGGGAGACGATGCGGCCGCCGAATACTTCGGGGTTTCCCCCGAGGACGCCCCGGAGGCCTATCGCGCAGCCTCACCCATGCGGCAACCACTGGGCAACACACAGATACTGGTCCTGCACGGCATCAACGATGACCGCGTGCCCCTGTCGCATTCCCGCGACTTCGTGGCTGCAGCGAACAGGCAAGCAGCGAGGGTGTCGCTGGTCGAATACAGCCACCTGGGCCACTTGGAGGCCATCGACCCGCTGGCCGATCACTGGCCCAACGCACTCTCCTGGATGTCCGCGGCGTCCGGCCCCACACCCCGCGAGCCCAGAAGCGAGAGCGCATAGGACTTGGCAATGGGTGCCAACAAGGCATCCAAGGCCCAGAACGCCTGCTTGGCCGCCGGGGCCTTCCACCCGTCCGGAAGGAATTCCAGCGGCAGGTTCGGGTCCCGGTAGGGGAAACGCCGCCACAACGTCAGCATGGGGACGTAGTAGGCGAAGGCCTCCCGGGCCAGTTCAGTGCCGGATTCGATGTCGCCATCGACCGCGTCGATTCGCGCCGCCCATTCCCCCTCGGCGGCACCGTACAGGTCGAGGAATTCCTGGTACTGGTCATCCAGGCCCTGGAGGTCCCACCATTGGGGAACCTTGGACTTGATGTCGTGCGCGCTCAGGTAATCGGCGCTGAAGTATTCGACATACCCATCGAGACCCCGGTCCTTGAGCCGCCGCACCGCCTGCGAAAGCACGTTGCTCGGCGCGATGGCCACACCGGCCCCGACCGCCCCAAATCCCAGGCTCGTCAATTCCGTTCTCAACTCGTAGCGGCGATTGCGTTCTGCCTCGGGTACGGAAAAAATCACCAACGACCACTGATCCCCTGGGCGCGACCGCTCGGGGGCATAGATTCGCTGGTCGCCCTCCTCGAAGGCATCACGCACATCGCCGGCGAGCGAGTAGCCGGCCGCGCCAGCTTGCCGACGGCTCACGAGCACGCCATTGCGCTTCAACCGAGAAACGGTCGAGCGGACCGCGGGACCCTCGATGCCCAGGGCACCAAGCATGTCCACCAGTACCGACACCGGAAAGACGCCTTCGCCCGCGCGGCCATAGAGCCCAAACAGGGTGACGATCAGCTGCTGGTGTTGCAACCTGGACGGCCGTGGATCCATGCCTGTGCGCGCTCACTTATCTAGACTCTCTTGCTCCTAGGACCATCCTAGACAGCCCGACCCAATGCCCGGCATACCAAGCCCGTCAGCGGTCGATCGCGTTGCCCGTGGAATGCCGGCATCGCCTTCAGGATTCGATGTTCGTGGCACCCGAAGCATCGCTGCCGTCTTCACCTCCCTTTGTTTTCCGCAATCCCTGCGGTGGCATCAAGGCCGGACCGGGCCAGGAGACGGCCGAGCGAAGTCGACAACTTCCGTGGTCCGGGAAGTGTCTTCTATCCACACGACGGAATATTTTGGGTAGCTTTGGGAGACGGGGGTTTCCGGATGCGGAAATACCCGAGCGCCGAACCGAGGAGGAGACCATGCAGGCACCACGCCCCATGCCTCCTGCCATGCGGTTCATCCCTGCTGTCCAAGAGGTCACCGAACGCTCCGGGGTCACCGTCGAGGTGGTGCCCCACAACCAGAACCTCTTCTGGGCCGTCGTGCGGACCCAGGCCATCGAGGTGGTTGGGCAAAGGAACGGGGTGCTTCCCGTCCACGAATCCGGGCAAAAGCTCGGCGTGCTCATGGCGCATATCGACAAGGCCATTCGTGCGGTGCGTTGCAACGCGGCGGAGTCCGTCTTTTGCGACAACGTGCTGCTCGAGGGGCACCTGAGGTTGCCCGAGGCGCTGGCACGGATGGGTTTCGAGGTCTCCGAGCAATTCCGTCCGCTGGTTGGAGCCCGCGCCGCCGCCGCACTGCTGCGTGAAAGCATCGACGACTTCCATTCCGAACTGACGATCACCACCGACGCCTCGCGCAGTTGGCACAGCCCGTTGATGGGCCATGGCTGGATCCTTGACTACGGCAGGGGCTCGTCGCCAACGATCAATGCCTATGCGGCCACCGGCAAGGAAATACTGCAAGGCGAACTGAACTCGATCCACTACGCCCTGCTGGATGCCAGCAGGTACCGCGAGGATCTGTTCACCGGACGGGTTCGCTTCCACATCCGATCCGATTCCCTCATGGCCATCGACCTGCTCAACAATCCGGCCAGCCACGCACGCAGCAGGTCGCAGGCGGCCCGGTCCATCGTCCACAGGATCCATGAGCTGCTGTCCCGCTCGGAGGTACGGTACAGCTGGGTCAAGGCACACGCGGGCGATCCCATGAATGAGCTGGCCGACAGGTTGGCACTGGTGGCCAGGCGTTGCTACGCGGCGGACATCACCGCCGGCGAACGCCAGCGCTTGATGCTGCAAATCGCTGCGGAGGGCGTGGATCTGGGCAAGGTGCTCCCCTTGCGCACCGGCCGCCACTTCCAGGTCCAATAGACTGCGTTCGAACCGGGGTCCCCGGCGGCGTCGGAGTAGCGGGGGCGGGGCGCCCGCAAGGACGGCCACGCCACCCATTTTGATACCCCCTGGGGTATATGAGATCGTTGGTTTGGGCGTCATCCAATCGGCCTTCGCCTTGGACCTATTCCTGGAGAACGAATATGTGTCGAGCAGTCACCTGCCGCAAATGCTCAAAGACGACCTGGGCCGGGTGCGGGCAACACGTCCAGCAGGTCATGAAGCACGTCCCGCGCACCGAACGATGCGGCTGCGACCCGAATGCGCCCAAGGAAAAGAAGGGCGGTTGGCTTGGGAGGCTCTTCTCGGCCAGGTAGTCCCGGGCCAACCGCGGGATGAAGCGAAATTGCCGCCCCTGCAAGCGCATGGGCGGCAATTTCACGTTCGTACCGGATATCGGTACGGCAATTGGTTGCGGGGGCTAGCGCCAACGCAACCGTGTGTCGGAGCTGCCGGTCTTGCAGGTGTAGCTCTTGCCGTTCTTCTTGCCGATGCCTCTGGAACCCTTGTCGGCCTTCGCGCAGTATGCGCCGGGCGACACCTGCTTGGGCGCGGCCACGCTGGTTGGCCGCTTCTGGGTCGGTGCCGCGGTGTTCTTCGGTGCGGCGGGTGGAGCCTTGGCCGCAACCACCTTGATTGGTGCCACCTTTGCGGCCTTTTGCTTCGGGCAGGAGTTGAGGACGCGCTTCATGGCAGTCTTCTCGGCAGCGGTCACCGAAAGGGCATACTTTTTCTTCACGCTGACCTGGGTGGCCACGTACTGGCAGCGGAAAGGCTTGTGGGTCGGCAACCATTCGGCGGCATTGGCATCGCCCTTGGACCTGTTTGCGGAGGCCTGCGAAGCCATCAGGTTCAACGGGTCGTTGGCGACCGCCAGCCGCTGGTCCTGGGAAAGCTTCTGGCCCCCGGAGATCCAGACGTTCTTCAGCGCAACCACGTGGTCGATGTCAACGGATCCGCTGTTCACCTTCCACTTGATCGCGGTTCCGGTGTAGGAGTCGGCCAGGACGCCCGAGGCCAGCTGGCATTTTCTGGCGTCCTTGTACTTCACCTTCGACATGTCCCGCGTAAGGGTGTCTTGACGCTCGTCGCACTTGTTTCGGTCGAAGTCCTTCCAGCCGTTCCCGAACTTCTTGTTCCGGTCATACCCGGTAGCCGGCGCCTTGCCCTTGACCGGCAAGGAATTCAGGACGGTCATCGCGGCAGGGCCGTCGAGCCTGGCACCCGGGAGGACTTTTGCGACCCCGGCCGGCGCCTTGGGCTTGGCCTTCGCGGCGGGAACGCTGACGGATGCCGAGGCACCGCTCGCGGCCTCCGACGGAGAAGCTCCGTCCATGACAGCGGGGTCCACGACCAGGGATCCGGTCAGGATCAACACGGTGAGAATAAAGGAAATCAGGTGTTTCAAATCGCTCTTTCAAGATGACTCAACGAGGCACGGCGCCAAAGGTACATGTAAACACCCGTGGCCCACAGTTTGACTGCGGGCCACGGCCGTCATGAGATTGCCGGAACGGCTTTAGCGCTTGGAAGCGCGGTATCCGGCCTTCCGCGCGTCGGAGGTGTTCTTGAAGCACTGCTCCGGAACCGTGCGGGTGTAGTACTGGCCACCGCGAACGTGGTACTTCCACTCCTTGTTGCTGCCGGTCTTATTGCCCTTGACCGGGAACCCTGCCGGGCAGCTCTTGCCCTTCGGTGCTGCCCACGACTTCTTCGCCGCGGCCTTCTTGACGATCAGGGTTTGCGTCTTGGAGATGGTCCCCTTCTTCTTGCCGATTTTGTAGCTCACCTTTGTCGTCACCTTGTAGGTGCCGGTTTTCAGCTTGACCGAAGTCTTGTTCTTGGCAACGGTCTTCTTCCCCTGCTTGACCGTCAGCACCTTGGAGGTGACTTTCACGCCCTTGGCCGCCTTGGCCAACGGCTTGATGGTGGCCTTCGCCGATCCCTTGACGGTCTTGGTGGGAATCTTCCCGATCGCAACGGCCGGCGCCTTCTTGGCAGCAACGACGGCGGCCCCCTGCACGGGTGCCACGGGTGCGGCAGTTGCCACGGCGGCCCCGGAAAACGCGATCGACACCGCCGCGGCAAGGGCAGTGAGCGTGCGAGTGAAAGTCTTCATGAATCCCCCATGTTTTCGGGCGCGTTTTCTCTGCGGCCCACGATCTCGATACAAACTTCAATCAAACCATGACAACGCCCGGGAAAGGCGCTCGACATGGGGCGGACCGGCGACGGCCCCGAACAGACCTCGCAACTCTACTGACCCGACGAGACCAGACATCCGTCCAGCATTTTTTGCCCCGGGGATCCAGATCCGGCTTATTTCACTCTCTTGACGCACGTTGAGATACTGATACGCTATTTCCATGGCCTGCCCACACGCACAGACACCCGAGGGTGCCCGCGAAATCGAAGACACCGTCCGCACCGATTTTCACAATGCCATGTCGTACGGAAGCTACCTGGACCTCGAACGACTGCTCTCGGCCCAGCACCCGGTCAGCGTTCCCGAGCACCACGACGAGATGCTGTTCATCATCCAGCACCAGACCAGCGAACTCTGGCTCAAGCTGATGCTGCACGAGCTCACGGAGTCGCGCCGGCTGATGGACAACGACGAAATCGGCAAGTCGCTCAAATGCCTGGCCCGCGTCAAGCACATCCAAAAGACGCTCACCGAGCAGTGGGCCGTGCTGGCCACGCTGACCCCGCGCGAGTATGCACAGTTCCGCGGGTTCCTCGGATCGTCCTCCGGCTTCCAGTCCTTCCAGTACCGGGCCGTCGAGTTCATCCTGGGCAACAAGCACGAGGGCATGCTCAAGGTCTTCGAGTCCGATCCGGAGGCGCACCAGCTGCTCACCCAGGTCCTGCACGAACCGACCGTCTACGACGCCTTCCTGCATGCACTTGCCCGCGCCGGTTACGCGATTCCCGAGGAAATCCTGGGCCGCGACGTCACCAAGCCCTGGGTGTTCCACGAGGCCCTGGTTCCCATCTACAAGGACATCTACGAATCCGACGACACCACCTGGAGCCTGTACCAGGCCTGCGAGGACCTCGTCGACCTGGAGGACAACTTCCAGGCCTGGCGCTTCCGCCACATGCGCGTCGTGCAGCGCACAATCGGATTCAAGAAGGGCACCGGCGGATCTTCCGGAGTGGATTTCCTCAGGCGCGCCCTGGACCTGACGTTCTTCCCTGAGCTGTACGCCGTGCGCACCGAGATCGGCAAGTAGCCTAAAGACGTGCTTTCCGAACTCGACGACCTGGACGCCCGCCCGGGCAGCACCACGTCCTTGGTCCGCACCATCGTGGGGCTGTACCTGCGCGAACTGGGCGGCTGGATTTCCTCGGCGCACCTGATTGCGTTGATGGATGCCCTGGGCACCAAACCGCAGGTGACCCGGACGGCGATCTCCCGCCTGAAAAAGAAGGGGATCCTGGACCAGCAGGAACGGGACGGGACCACAGGGCTCGAGCTCACGGCCACCGGCGAACGCATCCTGGCCCGCGGGGACCGGCGCATCTTCGAGCCACGCTCCATGGCAGCGGGCGATTCGTGGTGCCTGGCTTCCTACTCGATCCCGGAGTCCGAACGCGAACGCCGCCACCAACTGCGCAAGTACCTGCAGGGAATCGGCGGCGGGCTGGTGGCCCCGGGGCTGTGGATCTTCCCCGACTACCTGCGCGCCGAGGTGTGGGAGATCCTGCGCGTGCTCGGCCTGGAGGACCACGCGACCATCATCGTTTCCAACGTTTTGGAGTTCACCGGCACGCCGCAGGCCCTGGCAGCTTCATGGTGGGACCTGGATGCGCTGGCCGCCCTGCACCACGGGTTCCTCGAGCAGAACGGGGCGGTGGCCAAGGCCGGCTTCCCCAACGCCGGCGACAGCTTCGCGGCCTACGTGCGGGCCATCGACTCTTGGCGGACCATCCCCTACCTTGATCCCGGCCTGCCCGATGGCTACCTGCCCGGCAACTGGCCCGGGCACCGAAGTGCCGAGCTGTTCCTGGGAATCCAGGGGCGCCATGCTGTTGCGGCCCGCGAATTCATGCGCTCTGTTGCATAGACGGCACGGTGCATGGCTGCGGGCGCTGCCCTGGGGATTCACCGCGGCAACATCCGCACCGGCCGCGTCCCGGATCGTGCCGAATCGGGAAATTTTACAGGATTCCTTCCGCCCGCCCCTTGACTCCGGACGGGCATCGGCGGATCCTAGTAATCAACCGAAAGGTTGATAAAGGAATGAGTTGAATACGCGATGTTTGACGAGCAGGACCTCAACAGGGCGTTCCTCGCCCTCGCTGACCCGACGCGGCGGCAGATCATCGTCCGGCTCTCTGCCGGGCCGGCCACCGTCAACGAACTCGCCGAACCGTTCAAGATGTCCATCCAAGGCATCTCGAAGCACATTCAGGTCCTGGAACAGGCGCACTTGGTGACCCGCACACGCGAGGCGCAACGCCGCCCGGTCCACCTGAATCCTGCACTACTCACGGAACTGACCGGCTGGATCGACAAGTACCGGATACTTGCCGAGGCAAAATACGACCGCTTGGATGCCGTGCTCCAAAAGCATTCCGCACGCCGCGGACAATTTTAGGAAAGTCTCATCATGAGCACCCCATTGAACCTCAGCATCCCCGAAGGCACTCCCTTCATCGATTTCTCCCGGGAGTTCAACTTCCCCGTCGGGGCCGTGTTCGAGGCACATCGCGATCCCGCATTGGTCGCCCAGTGGCTCGGGCCGAACGGCATGGAAATGACCATCGACCACTACGATTTCCGCACAGGCGGTTCCTACAAGTACACGCACTCCAACGAGATCGGCTCGTACGGCTTCACCGGGGTGTTCCACACCGTGCGCGAGAACGATTTCGCCATCCAGACCTTCGAGTACGACGGCCAGCCCGATGTCGTCGCCATGGACTACATGCGTTTCGAGGCCCTTGATGGCAACCGTTGCCGGCTGGTGGGCCACTCGGTCTACCCCTCGATCGAAGCACGCGACGGCATGGCCGCATCCGGCATGGAAGAGGGCATGTCGCAGGGCTACGAACGGCTGGAAACCTTGCTCGCCGCCCGTTGACCAGCAGGTGTCCCGGGGTGCCTGCCCTGCCGCGGCATCCCGGTGCACCCGAGCATAGGACAAAGCGAAACCCACGGTGGGCAGGGGGGAGGAATCCACCGGCCGGGGCAGTTTTCCGCTTGGCGGTTCCAATAGCAGCTGTCCGGTGCAGCCGGGTTCGTCCCGCCAGGCCACCAGCTGCGTTTCGGGCCCGCCCGCGCGCCCGGGATGTGCCCGAAGTCAGCCACAACGCCTTCGGCAACCGAACTCGGACGAGCAATTTAGCATTTCAAATATCCGCCAATTCACTCATGTCATTGTCAAAATCGTGACGTTGGAACATGGACGCACGGGAACGCTTATCCCATCTGCCGATCAGCCTCAGGATCCCGGGGAATATTCCGACATATAACTATTTGGAACTCTTGCCCTTGGCTGGGTTCGCAGCCTTGAATTAGGGCACAAGATTTGACTAATTGGTCCGCTACTGTTGTTATGGAGAGAGAACCAGTCCACCCACATCGGGCCGAACGCTGGTTCATTCGGAACCGCAATGACCGCTATCTGCCGGTCTTTTTCTGTTATTGCGGCGCCTCTCCCCTTGTGGGGATCGAGGCCCGGGAGCATTTGACCTTGCGGCGCACGAAGCGCCTGGCCTTGTATTCGGAGGAGAGCACTTCTTCTTTCAAGGGTCGTACTTCCGCTGTCGCCTTTCATTGGCGCGGTCCCGAATTTCCCTTTGCCACGGGTAATTGAATCGGCCCCGGAATGAGGAGAAAAGCATGAGCTTGCGAGTCGGAATCATTGGTGCAGGACCCAGCGGCATGGCACAGCTGCGGGCATTCGAGGCCGCGCGCGCCAAGGGTGCGGACATGCCCGAAATCGTTTGCTTCGAAAAGCAATCCGACTGGGGAGGCCAGTGGAACTACAGCTGGCACACCGGCATCGACGGCTCGGGGGAATCGGCCCACTCATCGATGTACCGGCACCTGTGGTCCAACGGGCCCAAGGAATGCCTCGAATTCTCCGATTACACCTTCGACGAGCACTTCGGCCGGCCGATTTCCTCGTTCCCTCCGCGCGAGGTCCTTTTCGATTACATTGCCGGCCGCGTCGAAAAGTCCGACGTGCGCAAGTACATCCAGTTCAACACCGCCGTTCGCTGGGTCAACTACGACGAGGCAACCGAGGAGTTCACGCTCTTCAGCCAGGACGTGAAGACCGGCGAATCCAAGACCCATGTCTTCGACAAGCTGGTCGTCTCCACCGGGCATTTCTCCACCCCCAACATCCCGGACTTCGACGGGATCAACACCTTCCCCGGCGAGGTGCTGCACGCCCACGATTTCCGCGGCGCCGAGCGCTTCGGCGGCAAGCGACTGCTGATGATCGGGTCCTCGTATTCCGCGGAGGACATCGGCATGCAGGCGCACAAGATGGGCGCCGCCTCGATCACCCTGAGCTACCGCAGCGGACCCATGGGATTCGACTGGCCTTCGACCACCGTCGAGCGTCCTCTGGTCACCCGCTTCGAGGGCACCACGGCCCACTTCGCCGACGGCACCAGCGGCGAATTCGATGCTGTCATCATGTGCACCGGCTACCTGCACAAGTACCCGTTCCTGCCCTCGGACCTGGCGGTAAGCTCCCCCAACGTCTTGTACCCGGGCAACCTCTACAAGGGTGTGGTGTGGCAGCAGAACACCAACCTGTTCTACCTGGGCGCCCAAGACCAGTACTACACCTTCAACATGTTCGATGCGCAGGCATGGTTTGCCCGCGATGCCATGACCGGCAAGATCGCCTTGCCCTCGGCCGAAGCCCGTGCCGCCGACATCCAGTCCTGGCTCGATGCGCAGGCCGCCCTGGCCGACCACGACGCCGAGGCCGATTTCCAGACGTTCAAGGACTGGATGCGCCACAAGTCGGAGGACATCCTGGGCTACCGCGACAAGGCCCACCGTTCGGTGATCACCGGAACCATGGCAGAGATCCACCACACGCGCTGGATCAACGCCATGGACGACTCGCTGGAGCGCTTCCTCAACGGCCCTTCCCAGAACATGGACACCAACGCCATGGCTACCGTGGATGCCAACGCCATCCTGGCCAAGGGCAAGTAGGCAACAGGCCCATCACCGGGCCACATCGCAAAGGTCCCGTTTCTCCCCACAAAGTGGGGGCAAAAGGGACCTTTGCCGTTGAATCGACACCGCCTTGGCTTGCTTTCAGGGACGCACGGGCGTTCAATACATAGAAGATCTATGTATAGGAGGAATCGTGCGCATCGACAAGGACCTGGTCGCCGCATCGGCGACCCCGCTCGTGCTGGGAATCCTCGCCGAAGGCGAGTTGCACGGCTATGCCATCATCAAGAAGGTCGGGGAGCTTTCCGGCGGGGACATGCAATGGACCGACGGAATGCTATACCCCTTGCTGCACCGCCTCGAACGGCTCGGCCACCTCGAGGCGAGCTGGGGCCACTCCCCGGAGACCGGGCGTCGGCGCAAGCACTACGCCATCACACCCTCCGGACGTGAGGCCCTGGCCGAGCGTCAGGAACAGTGGAGCGTGGTGGCCAAGGCGCTGCGGCAGGTCTGGCACAACGCGCAGCTGCCGCCGGCGATGGAAACGGGGTGGGCGTGATGGAACCGCATGAGGGGCTCGAAGCCCAAATCGCACACTGGCGCGGCTACGTCGCCCGACGCCGTGCCATCTCGCCCGCCGACCTCGACGAGCTCGAGGACCACCTGCGTGAACAAATCGCCGAACGGCGGGCCGGCGGGCTGGACGAGGATGAATCCTTCCTGGTGGCCATCAAGCGCATGGGCAATCTGGACGCCGTTTCACGCGAATTTGCCCGGGAACACTCCGAAAGGCTGTGGAAGCAGCTGGTGCTGCTTCCCGAGGACCCTGCGGCAACCGGCGTTCCGCCGTGGCGCGAGCTTGCCGTCGTGCTGTCACTGGCAGTGGGCGCGGGCCTGGCCCTGAAGGCCGGGCTATCCTGGCTGGGCGGGGACGAGGTGCTGTTGCGCAACACGGGCCTGTTGGTCTTCCCCTTCCTGGCCGCCTACTTCGCGTGGAAGCGGCGGCTCGCCGTGCGGCTCCTGCTCGCGCTGGTTGTTCCCTTCGCCGCGTTGGCCGTGGTGCTGAACGCCTACCCGTTCGCCCCGGAGGGTTCCACCGGGCTGTTGGCGGCACTGCACGCACCGGTGCTCCTGTGGCTGTTGGCCGGCGTGGCGTACGTCGGCGGGCGGTGGCGAAGCGACGGGCGGCGCATGGACTTCGTGAGGTTCACCGGCGAGTTGGCCATCTACTTCACGCTGCTGGGCCTCGGCGGCGGGGTGCTCATCGGGCTCACCGCCGCGGTGCTGCAGCTGGTGGGCCTGGACCTGGAACCGATCATGGAGGCCTGGATCCTGCCTTTCGCCGTCCCCGGGGCCCTGGTCGTCGCCGCCTGGCTGGTGGAGGCCAAGCAGGACGTCATCGAGAACATCGCGCCGGTGCTCACGCGCATCTTCACGCCGCTGACCATCGCCATGCTGCTGGCCATGTTGGTCGTGCTCACCACCGCGGGCGGGCTCATCGATGTCGACCGCGGCCTGCTGATCCTCATGAATGCTGTCCTGGTGCTGGTGCTGTGCCTGCTGCTCTATGCGCTGTCGGCGCGCGAGCCGCTGGCTCCGGCGGGCATCTTCGATGTCCTGCAGCTGGTACTGCTGGTCGCCGCCCTGGCCGTGGACGCGGTGATGCTTACCGCCATGCTGGCGCGGATCGCCGAGTTCGGCTCCAGCCCCAACAAGATCGCCGCTCTGGGGTTAAACCTGCTGCTGCTTGTCCACCTGCTTCGGGCAGCCTGGCTCTCGGCCGGGTTCCTGCGCGGCAGGTGCCGGTTCGCGGAGCTCGAACGCTGGCAGACCAGGTACCTGCCCGTCTATGGCCTGTGGGCGGCCGTGGTGGTGTTCGTTTTCCCGCCGGTCTTCGCGTTCGCCTGAGCCGCGGCCCCGGCATCGGGAAGCGGGGAGCGGACACGCAAAAGGACTGCTCCCTAGCCACTTGGGGGTTTGGCTAGGGAACAGCCCTCCTGGCCGTTCGTCCGCTCATGCGAGGGACCGGTTTACTTGGTTGGCAGGTCCAGCGACTGTCCAACAAAAATGAGGTCGGAGCTGGGAACGACATCCTGGTTCAGCGAGTACAGGCCCTGCCAGCTGCTCAGGCCCTGGGCCTGGGCGATCTTGAACAGGGTGTCCCCGGCCTTGACGGTGTAGTTCTTGCCCGAGTCCTTGACGTTGACGCTGATGACCGGGGCCTTGGCCACCGGTGCTGCGGCGCGCTTGCCGGAAGAGGCATAGCTCTTGGCCGGAACCGACTTGGTCTTGTAGGTCTTGGCCGAGGTTGACTTGTAGGTCGAAGCCTCGGTGGACTTCTTCGGGGTGGACTCGTAGGTCTTGGCGACCGAGCCCTTGCCGCCGGAGAGCCCCAGCTTGGCAGAGCATGCGGGCCATGCGCCCCAGCCCTGGCCGGCCTTCACACGTTCTGCGACGCGGATCTGCTCGGACTTGGAAGCGTTGTCGGCGCTTCCGCTGCCGCCGTAGGCCTGCCAGGTCGAGTTCGAGAACTGGAGCCCGCCCTTGTAGCCGTTGCCGGTGTTGATGGACCAGTTGCCGCCGGACTCGCACTGGGCCAGTGCGTCCCAGGTGCTGGTGCTGGCTGCCGAGGCAGGTGCCACCGACATTGCCATGGCTCCCCCCGCCAAGGCGATTGCGGCGACGGTTGCTGCGCCACGGCGAATGTTTTTGGTTTTGGTGTTCTGCTGGATCATGTTTCTCCAGTGCCATCCTCCGCTTAGGTCGTCCAGGACCATCATGGCGGCGTTGTCCGGCGTCGCAATCGACGTTCGAGTGGCTACCGCCGCCGTGGACAACGAGGGATACTCGGCGGTAGTTGTGACGCGTTCCGTAACCTGTTGTTATAGAAACGTTACTTAAAGACCGTACGGCACCACCCCGGGGCCAAGTCAAGTCGGGGGCCCACCCCATGTTCATCAGGCCTAGTCAAACCGTATAAAAAAGTTGATCATGCACCAAAAAGCGTCCCGGCGACCACACTGGCTCCCGGGACGCTGTTACCAAAACGATATTATTAGCGGCTGACTAGTGCAGACTCGAGAACGCTGGGAAGGTCCTTGGCGCCTTCCAACACCCAGCTGTGCGGGTGTCGCTCAAGCTCCTCGCGGCCCAGCGCCCCGGTGAGCACGCCGAGTCCCTTCACGCCGGCATGGTGGGCCGCCAGGAGGTCGACCACGGTGTCCCCGCCGGCCACGACGGCGCGCACATCGTGCACTCCGGTGGCCTCCATGACCCGGTGGATCATGTACGGCGCCGGCCGGCCGGCGGCCACTTCGTCGCTGGTGACCACGGCATCGAGCAGCTGGCCTTGGCCGATTTCCCACCCCAGCGTTTCCAGGATGGGTGCGGCAACGTCGCGCGAAAAACCAGTGGTCAGGCCGATCTTGATTCCGCGGGCCTTGAGTGCGCGCAGCGCGTCCTCGACGCCTGGCAGGGCCTCCGGCGGGTTCGCCGCGTAGCGCTCGGCCAGCATGGCCCGGAAGTGGGCAAACTGCTTGGCAACGACCCCGGGGTCCGCCTTCACGCCGCCGAGTTCCATCAGTGCGGCAATGGCCTCGGTCTTGTCCGCCCCCATCCAGGTCTGCAGGTCGGCTGCATCCACGGTGGCCCCCGTGGCCGTGACCGAATCCTCAAGGGCGCGGTAGACGATCCCGTGCTCGTTCACGGTGGTGCCGGCCATGTCCAAGACGACAAGTTCAATCATTGTTTTCATCCTTATGTTGGTGGTTCAGGTGTCAGGCAACCAGCGGGACGCGTACCAGCGCGGCCCTGGATGCCCTGGTGTTTTCGATGACGAAGTTTGCAAGGTGCGGCAGGTACCGGTCATCCGAGCATTCAAGGATGCGGCCGTCGGCCGCATAGGTCAGCCGGTGCTCGCGCAGCAGCGCCGCGCCCGGCTCCACGCCCAACAGCTCTGCGTCGGTGGCGTCCGCGCCGACCGCATCAATCACGTGCCGGCCCCGGGTCAGGTCCACGCCCCGGCTCGTCAGGTATCCGAAGATCGAGCCGCTGTCGGTGTCGAAGCCAAAAAGGGCGTTGCCGACCTCCGCAATGAAGTTGCTGCGTTCGACCATGGTCGGTTTCCCGTCGAGGGACCGCAGCCGCAGCACCTGGATGACCGGCTCCCCGGGCCGGAGCCCCATCTTTCCCGCCAGGTCCTCGCCGGCCGGGCGCCGGGCGATCTCCACGGTCCGTTGCCCCGGTTCCCGGCCCAGCGAATGGGCCCACTCGGAAAAGGACATGAAGGTGGCAAACGACTGGGACGGCACCGGGCGGGCGACCACCGGGGGTTTTCCCCGGCCACCGGTGACCATCCCCTCGCTGCGCAGGCTTGCCAACGCCTGGCGGACCGTTCCACGGGAAACACCGTGCTGGGCGCAAAGCTCCGCCTCGCTGGGCAGCGGCCTGCCCTCTTTCCAGTCGCCGGAGGAGATCTTCTCGCGGAAGAGTTCGCTGAGTTGCTGGTGGATGGGTTCATCGGATATTGACGGCACGTACTTGAGCATACAAGTGGATTCCGCGACAATCCGGGGTCCTGAGTGAACTGCAAATGAACAGGTCATGAAGTAATTGTCGACCAAATGAACCGTTGGTGAACTTGTTTGGACAAGTGCCGTTCTGGCTTGATCCCGGGTGCCCCGAGCGGCAAACATCAATGCCGTGAACATGATCAAAACAAATTCCGAGGCCACCGCAGAACCGGTGGCAAGCACCGACGTCCTGGTCGTCGGGGCAGGCATCATTGGCCTGGCCCACGCAGCACTGGCCCTGAAAGCGGGCTTGAGCGTCACCGTCATCGAACGCGACCACCGTGCGGTGGGCGCCTCGGTGCGCAACTTCGGCCATGCCTGCATCACCGCCCAGCACGGCGAGCTCTACGAACTTGCCCAGGCCGGCCGGAAGCATTGGCTCGACTTCGCGGCCAAGGCAGGATTCTGGGCCATCGAGTCCGGCGCCCTGGTGGTGGCCGCGACCGAGACCGAGCTGCAGCTGCTGCGCGAATTCTCCGCCTCGCGCCCCGAGGGCCAGGTCACCGTCCTGGACCCGGACGCCGTGCGGGCCAGGCTCGGCCGCGAAAACACCGACGGCATCCGCGGCGGCGCCTTCCTGGCCGACGACCTGCGTGTCGACCCGCGCACCACCGTCGCCACCCTGGCAGGCTGGCTCGACGCCCAGGACGACGCAGCGGTGCACTTCAACACCGCCGCCCTGGGCCTCGGCGCCGGCACCTCGCGCAAGGCCCGGGTGGACACCGGCCGCGGCGCCTTCGAGGCGGACAGGGTATTCATCTGCGTCGGCCACGACGTGGATTACCTGTTCCCGCAGATCGCCGCCGAGCACCGAATCACCCGCTGCGCCCTGCAGATGGCCGCGGCCCCCGCCCCGGAATCCACCACCATCATCCCGGCCGTGCTCACCGCGACCTCAATGCTGCGCTACGACGCGTTCACGCAGCTGCCCTCGGCGAGCGCACTGCGCGCCCAGGTCGCCGCCGCACGCCCCGACCTGCTGGAGATCGGCGCCAACGTGATGTTCACCCAGCGTCCGGACGGCACCTTGCTGCTCGGGGACTCGCACTCCTACGACCTGTCCCAGGACCCGTTCCTGAACGAATCCACGACCCAGACGCTCCTGCAGGCCGCGGCAAAGGTGCTCGACGTCGATTCCTTCGCCCCCTCCGAACGCTGGCAGGGCATCTACGCCTCCTCCGAGGTCTCCCCGCTCCTGGTCCGCGACATCACGGAGGCCATCACCCTGGTCTCGGTGACCAGTGGCATCGGCATGACGCTCTCCTTCGGCCTGGCCGAGGCAAACCTCAACTCCCGTCCCGTCTCCCGGCCCACCGCCTCCACCACCCGCTAAGGACCAGACTTTCCATGAAAACCACTCGCACCCTCGCCCTGTCCCTGGCCGCCCTCGCCGCCTTCACGCTGGCGGGCTGCTCCTCCACCGAGGCCCCGGCCAGCGCCGATTCCAATGCCTACTGCCCCACCGGGGAACTGAAATTCGGCATCGAACCGTTCGAGGACCCCACCAAGCTCGAACCCGCCTACCAGGTCCTGGCCTCCGCCCTGGGCAAGGAACTGGATTGCAGCATCGAGGTCCAGGTCGTGGAGGACTACGCCGCCGAGGTGCTCTCGATGCGCAACGGGAAGCTGGACATCGGCCAGTTCGGTCCCATGGGCTACGTCTTCGCCTCCACCAAGGCCAACGCCGAGCCGCTGGCGTCCTTCGGCACCTCCGACGGCAAGCTCTCCTCCTACACCGCCGGCATCTGGGTTCCGAAGGACTCGGACATCCGCTCCATCGAGGACTTGCGCGGCAAGGACCTGGCCCTGGGCTCGGTCGGTTCCACCAGCGGGGACGTGCTTCCACGCTTCGGCCTGAAGAAGGCCGGAATCACCGAGGACGAACTGAACTTGAACTACGCCGGCGGGCACCCCGAGGCCCTGCTGGCCCTGGCCAAGGGCACCGTGGACGCGGCCCAGATCAACTCGCAGACCCTGGCCAGCGCCACCGAATCGGGCAACTTCGACCCCGCCGGATTCCGCCAGGTCTGGGAATCCGAATCCATCCCCAACGACCCGATCACCGTCTCGGCGGACGCCGACCCGGCCTTCAAGGCAGCGGTGAAGGACGCGCTGCTGAACCTGGCCCCGGCCGACATCGAGGCCGTGGGCAAGTTCCTGGACGTCACCCCGGCCGGACCCCTGATCGAGGTCACCAAGGAAACCTACAACCCGCTCTTCGACCTGGCCGAAACCATGGGCCTGACCGAGAAGGACATCTAATGACCACCCTGCACCTTCCAGTCTCCCGGCTGGCCGAAGCCACCGTGCCCGGCGAACCGATCCTTGAGGTGGAAAACCTCACCAAGTCCTTCGGCGGACGCACCGTGCTGGACGGGGTCGACTTCACCCTGGCCCGCGGCTCCGTGGTCGCCTTCCTGGGCGCCAACGGCTCGGGCAAGTCCACCACTCTCAAGTGCGTCATGGGCCTGGAGACCCCCGAGGCCGGTTCCATCAAGCTGGCCGGGACCGAGCTGTCAGCGCTGCGCGGAACCGAATTGGCCAGGGCCAGGTCCTCGGTGGCCATGGTCTTCCAGAAGATCCACCTGGTCCCGCGCCGCACCGCACTGGAAAACGTGTGCGCCGGCGCCCTGGGCAGGCTCGGCGGACCGGCCTCCCTCAGCCCGATGTTCTTCCCCCGCGAACTCAAGGAGGAGGCCATGGCGGCCCTGGCCCGGGTCGGCATGGCCGACCGCGCCCATGAGAAGGCCGGCCGGCTTTCGGGCGGGCAGGCCCAGCGCGTGGCGGTCGCCCGCGCCCTGTGCCAGCGCGCTTCCGTGCTGCTGGCCGACGAACCGGTCTCCGCCCTTGACCCGCGGGCCGCCGAGGAAGTCATGGAACTGCTGGCCGAACTCGCCCACGGGGAAAACCTGGCCGTGGCCGCGGTGCTGCACCAGCCGGACCTGGCCCTGCGCCACGCCGACACCGTGATCGGCCTGATAGACGGCCGCATCGAATACTCCGGGGACATCTCCGGCCTGGATGCGTCCATGCAGGCCCGCCTCTACACCCCGAACCGGGCAGCGGCATGAGCGCGCCGGTCGCACGCCTCTCGGTCCCCAAGCTCCCCAACGCCGGGTGGCGGATCACCTCGATCCTCACCGCCATCGCGGTCTTCGTCGTGCTGCACGTCTTCGCGCTGCGCGGCACCGACTTCGAGGTCGCGGCACTGGTCACCGGCGCCGAGGGCATGGCCTCCTTCCTGGCCGATGCCTTCCCGCCGGACCTGGACTGGGAAGGGGTGCTGGCCCCGGCACTGAAGGCCACCACGGTGACGTTGTGGATCGGCCTGCTGGGCACCACGCTCTCGATCCCTTCCGCCCTCCTGCTGGCGGTGTTCGCCTCGCGCACCACCACCCCGCACCGGGCCGTGTACCAGCTTTCCCGCGCGGTCCTGTCCTTCTTCCGCGCGGTCCCCGACATCGTCTTCGCGCTGATCTTCGTCACCGCGGTGGGCCTTGGCCCCTTCGCCGGGGTGCTCGCGCTGATCTGCCACAACACCGGGGTCATGGGCAAGCTCTGGGCGGAGTCCATGGAGGAGGCCGACAACGGTCCGCAACAGGCGCTGTCCACCGCCGGGGCCTCGCGCCTGCAGCAGGTCACCCATGCTGCCCTGCCCATGGTGCTGGGCCAGTTCGTCGGGTTGCTGCTCYACCGCTTCGACGTGAACGTWCGCTCCTCGCTGGTGCTGGGGCTCGTGGGGGCGGGCGGCATCGGGCTGCTGATCAACCAGTCCATCAAGTCCTTCCGCTTCGACGCGATGGCCACGCAGATCATCGTGGTGCTGGTGCTGATCATCCTGGTCGACCAGCTCTCCTCCTTCATCAGGCGCAAGCTCGAGGTCTAGCCAAGGCCGGTGAATTAGGATGGAGGAACAGTCAAAACCCCAGAGACGGAGCGTCGTCGGTGAATCGTGGCGTTCTTGCCTCCCTTGTTGCCTCGGCGTTGTTCGCCGTGATCTTCCTGGTCTCCGGGTCCCTCAAGGACATCGGGCACACCGAGGTCTACGGCTGGCGGATCGTGCTGACGCTGGCGATCATCGCCCCGGTCTACGCGTTGGTTCCCTCCCGCCGGGCCCAGATGCTCGCCCTTCTCGGACGCATCAGGGCCCGGCCCTCGCTGCTGTTCTTCGGGGTCATCGCCAGTGCCCTGGTCGGCGTCCAGCTCTGGCTGTTCATGTACGCACCCATGAACGGGTACGCCCTGGCGACCTCGCTGGGCTACTTCCTGCTGCCGCTGGTCATGGTCGTAGTGGGGCGGGCGGCCTTCGCCGAGCGGCTCTCCCGGGGACAGAAGATCGCGGTGGCGCTGGCTGCTCTCGGGGTGGCACACCAACTGGTCTTCGCCGGAGGGCTGGCCTGGCCCACCCTGCTGATCTGCCTGGGCTACCCCATCTACTTCGCCGCCAGGCGACGGGCACGCTTCGAATCCAATGCCGCCTTCACCCTGGAGATCCTGCTGCTGACCCCGCTGGCGCTCTGGTTCATCCTCACCGGGGCACGCGGACCCGGGGCCGAACTGCTGCCGGTGCTCTCCATCGGAGTGCTGGGGGCACTGGCCATGTTCCTCTACCTGGGCGCCGCCTCGCTGCTGTCCCTGTCGGTCTTCGGGCTGTTGAGCTACGTCGAACCTGTGCTCCTGCTGGTGGCAGCGGTGGCCATGGGCGAACAACTCGTCGCCCGCGATGCCTTCACCTACGCACCGATCATCCTGGCGCTGGTCCTGCTGGCCGCCGACGGATTTCGCGCGTCGCGTTCCCTGCGTTGAGGGGGCCAAGGCCGTAGGGTGGGAAAAAGTCCAAGCCAAGCCCGCCGAAAGCCGGTGATTTCCCCAGTGGAGAAACCAGAACACAACGATCCGACGCTACGCCGGGATTCCTGGCTCTATGCCCTGAAGCGAACCGTGCGCGAGTTTTCCCGCGACGGGGCCACCGACCTCGCCGCCGCCCTGACCTACTACGCGGTCCTGTCCCTGGTGCCCGGGCTGCTGGCGATCCTCTCGCTGCTCTCCCTGGTCAGCGGCGGGTCCGAGGCCCGGGACTGGATGGTCCAGGCCATCGGCGCGGTCGGCACCCCGGAGATGCGAACGAATGCCGAGGCGCTGCTGAAGCAGCTCGGCGAGCAGACCGGGGCAGGATGGGCCCTGCTCGTTGGCCTGCTCGGTGCCCTGTGGTCGGCCTCCGCGTACGTGGGGGCCTTCGGGAGGGCGCTTAACCGCACCTACGCCACCACCGAGGGGCGCCCGTTGTGGAAGCTGCGGCCGCAGATGTACCTGCTGACCCTGGTCATCGTGGTCCTGGCGGTGCTCGCGCTGGCCCTGCTGGTGCTCTCCGGGCCGGTGGCCCGCGGCATCGGGGACGTGCTGGGGCTGGGCGAGGCGACGCTGCTGGCCTGGAACATCGCCAAGTGGCCCGTGCTGGTGCTGATCGCCGTGTTCATGGTTGCCCTGCTCTACCACTTCACCCCGAACATCCGCCAGCCGAGGTTCCGCTGGATCAGCGCCGGGTCCCTGGGTGCGCTGTGTGTGCTGGCCTTGGCCACCGCGGGGTTCTTCTTCTATGTGGCGTTCGGGACGTACCAGAGCGGCTACGGGGCGCTGGCCGGGGTGATCATCCTGCTGCTGTGGATCTGGCTGGCGAACATCTCCCTGCTGCTGGGCTCGGAACTGGACGCCGAGCTGGAGCGCGCCCGGGAACTGCGCCAGGGCCTGGCCGTGGAAGACGAGTTGGCGTTGCCGGCCCGCGACGACACCGGGATCGCCAAGGCGCGCCTGGCGATGCTCGATGACCACCAGGACGCCCGGGCGCTGCGGATGCGGGCGGGCGGGGAGGCCCACCCCGACGTGGATCTTCCCGGGCCGCGCATCCCCTGGGGACTGCTGGCCGGGACCCTGGGTGCCGTGGGCGCGTACCTGGCCGGGCGGCGGCACGGCGCGGGGCGTTAGCAGGCCCCTTGGCTCAGGACCGGCCCAGCACGTGGCGCAAGGCCGACTCCAGGTCCGGCTGCCGGAATTCGTAGCCGCTGGCCTCGACCTTTCCGCTGTCCACCAGCTGGTTGGCAAAGGCCAGCTCGGCGGCGCCCTCGCGGCCCAGCAGCAGCCGGGGCCCGAAGGCCGGGACCGGGACCCGTGCCGGGCGGCGCACCACCTTGCCCAGGACCCTGGCGTATTCGCGCCCCTGCACGGGGTTCGGTGCCACGGCATTGACCGGACCGGACAGTGAATCGGTCAGCAGCGCATGCGCGTAGATGCCCACCACGTCATCGAGCCCGATCCAGGACTGCCAGGCGTCCGCGGCCAGGGGCCCGCCCAGGCCCAGGGCGAAGAGCGGCAGCATTTGCGCCAGGATGCCTCCGGCCGGGGACTGCACCAGCCCGGTGCGCACATTGACCACCCGGACACCCGCCGCGGCGGCCGGCGCGCAGGATTCCTCCCAGGCCGTGCAGACCCCTGCGAGGAAGTCGGTGCCGGGCTTCGCGTTCTCTGCCAATGGCACGGCCGGGGACGTGCCATGCGGGTTCGCCCCGTAGATGCCGATGGCGGAGGCAACGATGAAGCTGCGTGGCTTCCCGTCCCCCGCCAGCGACGCCAGGGCGCGGGCAAGCAGACCGGTGCCCAGCACGCGCGAGGAGCGGATCGACTCCTTGGTTCCCTGCGTGAACCGACCGCCAATGGTGTGCCCGGCCAGGTTCACCACCGCGTCGACCCCGCGCAAATCCTCCGGGTCCAGCACCGCGTTCTCGGGGTCCCAGAAGATCCGCTCCTTCCCGTCGGCCGCGGCCCGGTCCCGGACCAGCCGGATGACGCGGTGTCCTCCCCCGCCGAGCAGGGCGCAGAGCTGGGTGCCGATCATTCCGGAGGCCCCGGCCACGGCAACCACCAGGGGCCGGGCCCGGTGGCCGGCGTGGAAGGCCAAATCGGCCCGGAGCATTCGTTCGCGGTAGCGGAAGACCTGGATCAGCTCGTGCCTGAAGGCCTTCTCGGTGAGCCGGTGCGCCTGCTGCCACGGCAGCCGGTTGAGCACCGGCAGTTCGTACTCCACCACGTCGCGCATCACCGTGCCGGGCGTTGCCGGGGAGCCGTCGTCGGCAAAGAGGTGCCGGTGTTCCCATCGGACCAGCGGGCCCGATTCCATGATGTCGGTGAAGGCGTGCCCGGGGTTCAGCGCGATGTGCTTGGCGTGCCACGGGACTTGTGCCCGCACCCACCCGGGAAGCCCGAGGGTCCGGACGCCGGTCTCGACGGCCGCGGCCAGCGAGGTGCCCATGGTTCCGGGGGCCGCGATGTCCATGACGGCACGCGAGCCCACGGCCAGGCCCTTGTCGGGTTCCTGCCTGATGGTTCCGGTAAAGGGTGCGGCCAGCCGGGGCAGGGCCCCGGGGCGGGCAAACCAGTCGAACACCATCTGGCGCGGGTAGGGCAGATGCGTGGTGTATTCAAAGGTTGCCATGGCCGTGCCCATCCCTAGGTGTCGTGTTCGTTGCCCCCTTCCACCCACACTAGGCGAAATCCGTCTCTTCGGTCAGGCCCCGGCGGCGGCGGGGCTCCGGCGGAACCAAATTGTCCTAGGGACGTGGTTTGCTGGTGGCATCGATCCATCGTCAAGTCAGGGGGAGCGAAAATGGGTATCGGCATGCCGGCCTATCCAACCCTCATGGAGCTGCGCACCGCCGGGTGGACGCTGGAACAAATAGCGAGCACCTACGGGGTCGAGGAACCTGCGATCCAGGACGTGCTCACCTGGCATTTCCTCCACGGGGCCCCGGCCGGCAGGATTCCGCCCGCCGGGACGTAGCAATGCCTCCGGGCGCCGGGATCAGATGCCGAAGGTGTCGTGGGAGACGAGCTCGTGGAGTTCGATGCGCCCGTCGGGCAGCTTCCAGTAATGCACGCGGCGGGCCGCGGCCACCCCGATCTCCACGCTCATCCGCCAACAGGTTGCCCCGTCCGTCTCCCGGATCTCCTGCGGGTCGTCCCCTCCGGGACCGGTCCGCTTGGGGTGCACCTCGCGCGCGGCCATCCGGTCCGCCCTCCCGGTCAGCAGCTGGGTCAGGGCCTTGAGGGTCTTGCCGCGCAGCGCGGCACCGTGCGCGTAGAACGAGGCGGCGAACTTCGGGCCGATGACGAAGCCCGGGTCCCAGGGATAGACGGCCTTCTCGTTCGCCGGGACGCGGTGTGCCCACTCCAGGTACAGCTCGTGGCGCAATGCCGCCTCCGCGGTGGTGAACAGGTCCCGGGCGTCGCTCGGCGCCGGCTCCACGGTGGTGCGGGCCTTCCGCCGGGCCATCCGGTGGTTCTGGTTCAGCGCCTCCGACTTGTTGCGCAGCAGGGTCCGCAGTTTGAGCGCCTCGGCACGGTACCGGCCCAGCTGTTGCAGCGCGGAGGCCAACTCGGGTTCCGCATTGCCGGCCTGCTGTTGGCGCAACGCCTTCAGTTCGGACTTGAGCGCATCGATCTGCAGCAACGCCTGGCGCAGGGCCTCGCGCTGCTTTTCCGGCGTCGGAACCACCGGCATTCCGGTCGTGGATTCTGCGGCCGGCGGTTCTCCGGGTTCCGGGACGTGGTCCCGGTCGACGACCAGCCAGGGGGTGCCGCCGCGCACCAGGGCCGGGGCTACGGCCACCGGTTCGTTGTCATCGACATCCACCAGCACGAGCTTGCGCACCCCGGAGGCATTGACCAGCCGCGCCGCAACGACCTGCCCCGGTGCCAGCAGCGAGTCGACGTCGTCCAGTTCGTTGGAGGAGACATCTGCGCGGTGCACCGTGATGTTCTCCCCCGGCACCGGGACCAGCACCGCTGCATCTTTCCCGGCCTCGAACACCAGGCACGGGACGACCTGGTTCCAGGAGTAGTGCTGCAGCAGGCGCGGGTGCAGCAGGGATTCGCGGATCAGCAGGCGCCCGCTGCCCGGTTCCCGGGCGCCGGCGAGCCGGCTTCCGGTTTCCAGCATCCAGGTCAACGGGGCGTGCGGATAGATGTCCTCGCTGTGGATCTCGGCGCTTGCGCCGTTGTCCAGGGCAATGACGGCGGTGAAGCCGTGGTTCCGGAATCCGGCAACCGCTCCGGCCACCAGCACCGAGTGGCTTCCGGTGCCCGTCGACACCGGCACCGGGGAGCCCACGGTGCGCACCGGGTCCGCGGCGTGCCGCCCGGGTCCGGGGGTCGGGGACGCCGAAACCACCAACGTGCGGGGGTCGGGCAGGAAGAGCACCTCATCGATCAGCTCATTGCTGATCCGCTCGATCGAGTCCCCGGCGCGCACCACGTGCGGCCGCCCGGGCGCGATCCCTTGGCTGCCGGGCCCGGTGGGATAGACGCGGGCAGCGGTGCCGAACACCTCCCACCCGTAGGGCAGGTGGTCGCGCAGCTCGTAGGTCAGCCGGCCCGTGGGAACCACGATGACCTCGGCCCAGTCCTTGACTTCCTCGTAGATCGCCTGGGCATCGAACCCGGCCGCTTCCGCCCGTGCGCTGAGGGTGATGACGACCGAATGCAGGCGTCTCGGTTGCATGAGGTGCAGGGCGAGGTCTTCCCCGGAGCGCGTCCAGCGGTGGACTCCCATCCGGATTCACCTCCCTGGCTTGGCCCGGCACCGTTCCCGTGTGTTTCCAAACCTACCGGAGCGACGCGCCTGATGGATGGGCCAGGGTTGTCTCAGGCCAGCATACCCGCGAGCATCCAGCCGGAGAGCACGACCGAGCCGCCCACCACCACGGTGAAGCCCAGGAGCCAGAACCAGGCCGGCAGCCAGCTGCGCGTGGCCAGGATGTACGCGTCGGAGGAAGAAACCAGCTCGCGCCGACGGGTGTGGACCCCGATCACCTTGAACAGGTCTCGCACCGAGCCCACCAGCAGCATCAGCCCCAGGCCGAGAACCACCCAGCCCATGGCCTGGGCCGGGGTGTAGAGCACCAGCAGCTGGGCCGCCAGCGCGGAACACAGCGCCACCGCAATCCCGGCCCAGTTGCGCAGGAACACCAGCGACCCCAACAGCACCAGTGCCCCGATGGACAGGGCCGCGGAGGCATGGCCGAAGTACGTCGAGGCAACCAGGCCCAGGCCGACCGCGGCGGGTGCCGGATAGCCCCAGAAGCCGCTGAAAACCGCGGAGAACCCGGGCTTCCCGCTGCTGACCAGTTCTCCGGAATGATCCAGCCGGATCTTCAGTCCATGGACGAAGCGCCCGGTGGCCAGCGCGGCAAAGGCGTGGCCCAATTCGTGCACGAAGGTCACATACAGCCCGAAGATCCGCCAGGTGGCCCGCGGCACGGTCAGCAGCACGCACAACGCCAGCAGGCCGAGCACCGGCCACGGCGCCAGCACCAACGGTTCGGTGCCGCCGAACCCGGCCAGCACCGCCTGCCACCAGCGGTCAATGATTTCCATCCCCCAACCCTATGCCGCGATCATGCATGCCCTTTGCAGCCGGGCAGCCGGAGCCCGGGTCTGCGCACCTGGCTCACAGCAAATGCACATCTCGCATTTATATCGTTGATTCCTCAACCAACATCTGGTCCGCGATCCGAAGGGCGGCACACGTGAAGCGACTGCTGGGGCTGCTGCTTGCCCTCTGCGTCCTGCTTCCGCTGTGCCACACCCTGGCACCGGCATCGGTGGCCGATTCGGCCACCCACTTCGGCATCTCGGCGAGCGCCTCCGCAGCGACCGGGGCCACCCATTGCCCCACGGATGCTCCGGACAAGCAGCACTGCGCCCCGAGCACGGATCCGCAGTTGAACATCGCCCAGATCGCCCCGCGCCCGGACTCCTCCGGGGCCTTCGGCGCGCTACCGGCAACCCTTGCCCCATCGTCCGGGGCTCCGCGGGCGCAACAGGCACGGGCCCCCGACTTGCACGCACTGTCCATTTCACGCACGTAGAACGCGGCCCCTTCCCCCCTGCCGCCAGCGCGCCGCCTTGCGGTGCACCGCATCCATTTCTCCAAGGACCGCTCATGTCCGAACCCAAAACTTCCCGTGCCCTGGTCATCGCCGTGGTGGTGCTCATGCTTGCCATGGCCACCGGCGGCTGGATCCTGGGCTCCGCCAACCCACGGGGCACCTTCCCCTCCGAGGCCTCCCCCGAGGCCGGCTTTGCCCGCGACATGCAGACGCACCACCACCAGGCCGTGCAGCTGTCCATGATCATCCGCGAGCACTCCGCCAACAAAGCGGTGCGCTCCATGGCCTACGACATCGCCCTGACCCAGCAACAGCAATCCGGGCAGATGTATGCCTGGCTCGAAACCTGGGGCCTGCCCCAGACCGGCGAATCGATGACCTGGATGAGCGATCTGCTCACCGACGACGGCACCCATGCCGCGCACCGGACAGCTGCCCCCGGCAAAGCCCACACCATGGCCTCGATGGGCATGGCCAGTGCGGCCGACATCGACAAGCTCACCGCCGCGCGCGGGAGCACTGCCGACCGCCAGTTCCTGACCCTGATGATCGCCCACCACAAAGGCGGGGTCGAGATGGCACAGGCCTACCTGCAACGCGGGAACGACCCGATGGTCACCGCGTTCGCCAACAAAATCGTCATGACCCAACAGGCCGAGATCTCGGCCCTGACCCAGCTGCTCGCGCAGCTGAGCTAAAGGATTCCCTTCCCATGAACAAGCGCCAAGAAGCCCAAGAAGTCCTTGCCAAGGCCCAGGCCAAGGAAAAACGCACCAAGCTCCTCACCGTTGCGCTGGTCGCCGCCGCTGCGCTGGCCATCATCGTTCCCACCGCGGTGGTGCTCACCGGTGCCGCCCAGGAGAAATCCGCGGTCGCCGCGGCCGCCGCGAGCCCGATCGAGGGCGTGAAGGACTACAAGATCGCCTCCGCCAACCACGTCGATGCCAAGGTGACCTACGCGCAGAAGCCCGGTGTCGGCGGGGACCACAACCCCGTCTGGCTCAATTGCGGCATCTACGAAAAGCCGGTGCCGGAAAACAACGCCGTGCATTCCCTGGAACACGGCGCGGTGTGGGTCAGCTACGACGGGGTATCCGACGCCGAGCTGGCCACGCTGAAGCAGGACGTGGGCGAAAAGACCTACATGCTCCTGAGCCCGTATCCGGACCAGGGCGCCAAGATCAAGCTCACCGCCTGGGGCGAGCAGCTCAGCGTGGATTCCGCCGACGACCCGCGCATCGCCGCGTTCGTCAAGAAGTACCGCCAGGGTCCCCAGACCCCGGAGCCGGGCGCACCGTGCACCGGCGGCATCGGCCTCTAAGCTTGAAGGACAAGGAACAAGGAGAACACCGAACCATGTCACTGCTTCCCTCCGCACTAGCCGGAACCGGACTCATCGGCGGCTTCGCCACCGCCCGCACCACCAAGAACCGCCCCGCCGGCGGGGCCGTGCTCGCCGTCGCGGGAACCGGCGCCTTCCTGGCCTGGAAGGCCAACGTCGGGGCCCCCAGGGCCGCGGCGCTGACCGGGCTCTACCTGGCCGCCTTCGGCGCCTCGCACCCGCTGGCCAAGAAGATCGGTGCGTGGCCGGCGGTCAACGCCGTGACCGCGGCGGTCGTGCTCGCTTCCCTGGTGGCGGGGCGCCGCAGGTAGGTTCACAATCAGTGGTTTTGCCTCCCCGCGCTGGTAGCTTTGGCGGCGGGGAAGCAATCCCCGCCTCACGAACCAAGGCAGGCAACAGGCATGCATTCATTCAATATCCCGGTCCTTTCCACCCTGCCGCGGGACGTGCAACCGGCGGTGCTCCTGTGCGACAGGCACCCCGGCGACGCGGTCGCCTTCACCGTCATCGATGCGGACCTGGGCTCGGTGGACCTTGACTATGCGACGCTGAAGCTGCGCTCCGAGCAGGCCGCGGCGCTCTTTGCCTCCCGCGGCATCAAGCCCGGGGACCGCGTGGCCACGCTGATGGGCAAGAGCGCCGAGCTGCTCTACACGTTGCTGGGGCTCTGGCGGCTGGGAGCAGTTCATGTGCCGCTGTTCACCGCATTCGCCACGCCCGCCATCGAGGTCCGGGTTGCCGGGGCCGATGCCAAGCTCATCGTCGCCGACACCGCCCAGGCGCCCAAGCTCGCATCCCTGCCCCACCCGGTGCTGGGCACCGGGGAGCTGGCGGCCCTGCTCGAGGCGCAGCCGGCCGGCTTCGCACCGGCAACCCGGTCGCTGGATGACCCGCTGGTGGAGATCTTCACCTCCGGCACCACCGGAACCCCCAAGGGGGTTGCCGTTCCGGTGCGTGCGCTGGAAGCCTTCGACACGTACTTCCGCTACGGCCTGGACGTCACGCAGGACGACACGTTCTGGAACGTGGCCGACCCCGGCTGGGCCTACGGGCTGTACTACGGGATCCTCGCCCCGCTCTACGCCGGTAGGCGGAACCTGCTGCTGTCCACCGGGTTCAGTGCCGAGACCTGCTGGGCCGTGCTGGAAAAGTTCAACGTCACCAACTTCGCCGCCGCCCCCACCATCGTGCGCTCCCTGCGCGCCGCCAAGCCCAAGGGGGTTCCCGGGCTCACGCTCGCGAAGGCCTCCTCGGCCGGCGAACCGCTGGACGCCACCACCATCGCCTGGGCCCAGGCCGTGCTCGGGGTCCCGGTGCGCGACCACTACGGGCAGACCGAGATGGGCATGTGCATTGTCAACGGCTGGGCACCGGAGGTCATCGACACGGTCAAGGCCGGATCCATGGGCCGGCCCATGCCCGGGTACTCGGCCTGCGTGCTGCAGCCCGACACCGACGAATGCGCACCGGCCGGAACCCGCGGACGGGTCGCGCTGAACGTCGCCGGCTCCCCGATGCTCTGGTTCAACGGATACACCGGGGACCCGGCACGCACCGCCGAACGCTATTCCGCCGACGGCCGCTGGTACCTCACCGGGGACGCAGGGACCATGGACGAAGACGGCTACATCTTCTTCTCCTCGCGCGACGACGACGTGATCATCATGGCCGGCTACCGGATCGGCCCGTTCGAGGTCGAGTCCGTGCTGGCCGAACACCCGTTGGTGCTCGAATCCGCGGTCATCGGGGTCCCCGACGAGCTGCGCGGCGAGGTCCTGGTCGCCCACGTGGTGCTCAAGGACGGGGCAACCGGCAGCGACCGGCTCACCGCCGAGCTGCAGGCCCTGGTCAAGACCCGCTATGCGGCCCACGCCTACCCGCGGAAGATCACCTACGCCGCCGAGCTGCCCAAGACCTCCTCGGGGAAGCTGCAGCGCTTCATCCTGCGCGAACGCGAATCGTTGCAGGATTGAGTCCGTCCCGCACGTTCCCGGGCATGGTGCACCCTTAGGCTTAAAGGCCAGGAAGGGGGCAATACCTTGGGAACTCGCAAACCCTTGCTCATACTCGCAATCGTGTCCGTCTTTGCCGGCCTGCTCGGCCTCTCCGGAGGCCCGCGCGCCGATGAAACGGTGCCGCAGGCCTTTGCCCTGCCCGCCGGCGGGGTCCAGGTGAGGTTCATGGTCGCCGGGGACTCGATCACCGCCGCCGGCAGCCACACGGTGGCCGACGGGCATGTCGGGGAGGCCTCCTGGATCAACTACGTGAACACGCCCGGGGCACCCCCGGCCCTGGCCTGGACCGGCGGGTGGGCGCTGGGCGGAGCCCAGACCGGGGACATGGCCGCGGCCCTGCGCCACGGCAGCGCCGACGCCCTGGTGCTCCTGGCCGGGACCAACGACCTGGCCCGGCACACCAAACGTGAGCGGACCGCGGCAAACCTCATCCGGATCTCACAGATCGTCCAGGCCCCGAGGGTCCTGCTCTCCAGCGTCCCGCCGCGCGACGACGCGGTGGAAGCCACCGTGGAGTACAACGGCTTCCTGCAATCCCTGGCCGCCGAGCGCGGGTGGATCTTCGTGGACGCCGCCGCCGGGCTGCGCAGCGACGCCAACACCTTCGCCGCCGGACTCAGCGACGACGGGGTGCACCCCAACGTGGAAGGCGCGAAGATCCTGGGAGCGGCCATCGGCCAGGCGCTGGGCACGAAACCCGTCGTCGCAATCGCCGACACCGAGGGGCCCCAGCCCCTAGGCTAGGAGCCATGCGCTCCCCCATCGACAGCTACCTCGCCGACCTGCACGCCGACCTGCTTGGCCGTTCCTCCGGCACCCCCTACCAGGGCATCCCGGCGATGAAGGATGCGGACAACACGAAGTTCGCCATCGCCATCGCCACCGTCGACGGGCACGTCTACCAGGTCGGGGACGCCGAGCTGGAATTCTCCATCCAATCCATCTCCAAGCCCTTCTCCTACGCGCTGGCACTGGACGACATCGGGCTGGACGCGGTGGATGAGAAGATCGACGTGGAACCCAGCGGGGATGCGTTCAATGAGATCTCGCTGGCCAGGGACTCCGGTCGTCCGGCCAACGCCATGATCAACGCCGGGGCCATCGCGACGATCTCCTTGATCCGGGACACCGAGGCCCCGCGCTTCGGCCGCATCCTGCAGCACTTCTCGGCGGCCGCCGGGCGGCAACTGGAACTGAGCGATTCGATCTACGCCTCCGAGGCGCTGACCGGGCACCGCAACCGCGCCCTGGCCTACCTCCTGCGCTCCTTCGACATCATCGAGACCGACCCGACCCCGGTGCTCGAGGACTACTTCCGCGCCTGCTCGGTCATGGTCAACACCCGGGACCTGGCCCTGATGGCCGCGACCCTGGCCAACGGCGGCACCCAGCCGGCCACCGGGGTGCAGGTCATGGGCAAGGAAGCGGTCCAGCGCACCCTGTCGGTCATGACCACCTGCGGAATGTACGACGACGCCGGGGCCTGGATTTCGGCGGTGGGGCTGCCGGCGAAATCCGGGGTCGGCGGCGGACTGATCGCGGTGCTRCCGGGCCAGCTCGGCCTGGCCATCTACTCCCCGGCGCTGGATGCGCACGGCTCCTCGGTGCGCGGGGTCGCGGCCAGCGAGCGCATCAGCGCCGACATGGGCCTGCATTTCGTGCGCGCCGCGAGGCTGGGCCGCTCGACGATCCGCGAGAACTACGACATCACCGAGGCACCGTCCTACACCCGGTACAGCGATGCGGCCAACCGGCTGCTGGCCGAGTACGGCGAGCGCGCACATGTGGTGGAACTGGCCGGGGACCTGCTCTTCGCCGGCACCGAGTCCATGGTGCGCGAGGTCAGCGGGCTGGAGCCGTCCGTGGAGCTGGTGATCCTGGACCTGCGCCGGGTCGACGAGATCGACAGGATCGCGGTGCAGATGATCCACCAGCTGGGCCGGGAGCTGGAGGCCGAGGGACGCACCCTGGCACTGGTGCAGGAAAAGGCCTTCGAACCGCTGGCGTCCCTGCGCTGCTTCCCCAGCCGCAACGACGCGGTGGAGTGGGCCGAGACCATGCTGCTGCAGCGCCACGGCAGCGAGGACCTGGTGCCCAGCGAGGTCGCGGTCCGCGACTTCGCGGCGCTGGACCCGCTGGATTCCGCGGACATCGACCTGCTCGAGTCCCTGATGGAGGAAAGCCGGATCGAGGACGGACGCATTATTCGCCGGCCCGGCCAGGAATTCGGCGGCGTGTACTTCATCCTCAGCGGCAAGGTGGTCACCTCGACCCTGCAGAACGGCAAGCCGGTGCGGCACGCCAGGCTCTCGGCCGGCATGACCTTCGGCGAGATCGCCCTGGGCGGCGAGGGCGAGCAGACCACCCGGGTCACCGCGGTGGGCAGGCTGCACCTGAAGGTGCTTTCGGCCGCGTCGATCGCCAGGCTGGAGGCCGATGACCCGGGAACCGCCTTGCGCTTCTGGAAGGCGGTGGCGCGCGATGCCTACACCCGCGTCGAGGCGAACATAAAGGACACCAGCTACCCGCTGCACTGATCTCCTCGGCTTCAAGCACCGCTTCGCCCACGTGGGCGGGGCCAGGCGGTGAGCGGCGGCCGGGAACGGCAAGGGGCAGGCCGGGTTCGGGGACCTGCACCAGCAGGATCCCGTTGTCCCACTTGGCCATCTAGCTTGGGGGTGCCCGCCGGATCGCCCGCCGGGCAGGGCGATCGGTTCGATCCAACCGCAGGCACGAACGCTAGGCTGGAAGGCATGAGCCAGGAACTGACCATCCCGTGGGGCGACGAAACCCTCACCGCGTTGCTTGACGAGGCCGAGAACCCCCGTGTCTTCCTGGTCCTCGCCCACGGCTCCGGCGCCGGCAAGGACCACGACTTCCTCTCCGGCTACGCCCGGGCGATGGCCAACCAGGGCATCTCGGTGCTGCGGTTCAACTTCCCGTACATGGACGCGGGCAGGAAATTCCCCGACCGTGCACCCGTTGCTGTCACGGTGTGGAAGCAGGTGCGTTCGTGGGTCGGCTCGAACCTGTCGGGGGACCTTCCGGTGTTTGCCGCCGGCAAGTCCTTTGGCGGCCGCATGGCGTCCCTGGCCGTCGCCGAAGGCATGGACGCCCGGTCCCTGGTCTTCCTGGGATACCCCCTGCATGCCCCTAAAAAGGAAGACAAGCTGCGCGACGAGCACCTCTACGCGTTGGCGGTGCCGATGCTCTTCCTCGAAGGCACCCGCGACCCGTTCGCGAACCGGGACATCATGACCCGCGTTTTCTCCAACCTCAACCGGGACAGCGAACTTCTCTGGCTCGAAGGCGGCGACCACTCCTTCAAGGTGGCCCGCTCCGGCCGCACCGTTTCCGAAGATGGCGCCGGGCTCGCCGAAGCCACGGCCGAATTCATCCGAACGCAACTGGCCAAGGACTGAACACCGCGTCCCGGGGCATGCCCGTTGCGCTGCGGATAGAGTTGCAGCCATGACCCAAAGTCCCTCCACTCCGCGAGGGCCCCGCAGCGCCGTGTTTACGCCGCTGGACGGGGCTACCCGGTCCCTGCAGGTGGCCCGGCGCCTTACCGACGCCATCTTGCTGGGCGTCATTTCCCCCGGCGAGCGACTTCCGACCGAGGCTGAGCTGGCCCAGCGCTTTGGCGTTGCCCTGGTCACCGCGCGCGAGGCGCTGAGCGAGATCCGGAGGGCAGGGCTGGTGGAAACTCGACGCGGACGCGACGGGGGCTCCTTCGTCCTGGCCTCGAGCGACACCCCCACCCAGGTGCTCACGGCGCGGCTGCGCGGCATTTCGCGAATCGAGCTGGCCGATGTCGGCACCTACGAGGCCACGCTGTGTGCCGGGGCGGCCGAACGCGCCGCCGAACTGGCTTCCGGCGAGGAAGCCACCCGGCTCGCCCATTGGCTAGCGGATGCCGATTTCACCACCGCACGTACCGCCGCACGGAACCAGGGCGGATTCCTGCTGGAACTTGCGGTGATCTCCCAATCTCCGCGCTTGGTGCGGGAGCAGATCCGTTTCCAGGCCGAGTTCGGCCAGCTGCTGTGGCTGGGGCTTGGCGAGCAGGCCATCCGCCATGAGGTTTACGGCTGCAACGAAACCATCGTCGCGGCCATTTCCGCCGGGGACATAGACCTGGCGCGCAGCACCGTGCGCCGGCTGCTCAAGACGCTGACCACATGGCTGCTGAAGACCAAGGAACGATTGGAGCGCGCGGCATGACCACGACCCAGGAAACCGCTGAGCGCATCGGCGCACTTTTCAACGAACATTTTTCCATGCTTGACGCGTTGCGCACCCAGGTCGAGGGCGGAATGGAACGCGGTGCGGATCTCGACGCCCTCGTTCTTGGTTTCGTGCAGCCCAGGCTCATGGTCGAAGGGGCCACGGTGGCAGGGGCCGGATACATCGGCGGTCCCGGCTCCTCGCCCACCCCCGGGGTCGGAGGCGCGAAGGCCATGCACTTTGCCTGGTGGCTCGGCCCGCTGGCCGAGAACCCGCTGTCCGGCACCACCACCGAGGTCACCCGACTGGACCTTGCCGCCAGGGAATACGCAGACTATTTGCGGGACTTCAGTTCGCTGGAATGGTATTCGGTCCCCGAATCCACGGGTGCCCGACACATTACCGGACCCTATGTAGACCACCTGTGCACCTGCGACTACATGCTCACCCTGACCACCCCGGTGGGCGCCCGGGGAGCTGGCATCGTGGGCTTGGACATCCTGGTACGGAAGATCGAGCCCCAAATCCTGCGGCTACTGCGCGCCATTGACGGACCCGCGGCGCTTGCCACCGCCGGAGGGCGCATCATCGTCTCGACCGCCGACGACTGGGACCTGGGTTCAAGCCTGAAGGAGTTTTCGGGATGCCCAGTCCCGGGAACCACACTGGTGGTGGCCACCGGAGAAAATAATCATTCYATTTAGGATGATAAGCGTGTAGCCTAACTCTTGTGACGACGGTCACGAGGCGGGCTCCCGGTGCTACGCAGGCCATGGTCCACCGCCATATCCCACTCGCAGCCACCAAAGGTCCCACACGCCATGAGCAGCCAAAATATCGAAGACGGCAACCACCTCGCCGTCCTGGGATACGAGCAATCCTTTGATCGCTCGATGTCCCTCTGGGCGAACTTCGCCCTCGGCTTCACCTATCTCTCCCCCTTGGTCGGGGTCTACTCACTATTCGCCCTAGCCCTTTCCACTGGAGGTCCGCCCTCGGTATTTTGGATCCTCGTCGTGGCCGGCGGCCAGTTCCTGGTGTCCTTGGTCTTCGGCGAGGTCGTCTCCCAGTACCCGATCCATGGCGGCATCTACCCCTGGACCCGGCGGCTATGGGGACGGCGCTACGCTTGGATGGCCGCCTGGATCTACATCTGGGCGATGGTCGTCACCATCACCGCAGTTGCCCAGTTCGGCTCAGGATTCGTGGCCAGCACCTTCGGGGCGGAATTGAACCGAGGAACCACACTGGCGTTCTCCGTCGCGCTGCTCCTGATCGCCCTGGTACTCAACTTCACCGGCACCAAAACCCTGGCCCGGGTGGCCCGCATCGGCCTGGCGGCCGAACTCATCGGCGTGATCGCCGTGGGACTCTACCTGCTCATCTTCGCCCGCAAGCAGCCCTTCAGCATCTTCATTGATTCGATGGGGGTAGAGGGCAGCGGCAGCTACTCTGCGGCTTTCATGGGCGCGGCCTTGGCCGGGCTGTTCCTCTTCTACGGCTTCGAAGCCTGCGGCGACGTGGCCGAGGAAGTCAGCAACCCGGCACGCCGCATTCCCACCGCCATGATGATGACCATCCTGGTCGGCGGCATCTCCGCCCTGCTCTCCTTCGGCGGCTACGTGCTAGCAGCCCCGGACCTGCAGTCGATCGTCAACGGCGAGGACACCGATCCCATCCCGGCCATCCTGGAGTCTTCCCTCGGCCCGGTGGGAGCAAAGATTTTCCTGCTCGTCGCACTGACCGCGTTCTTGTCTTGCGTGCTCTCCCTGCAGGCGGCCGCTTCACGGCTGATGTATTCGTTCGCCCGAGACGGCATGGTTCCCGGCCACCGATGGCTGGCGCGGGTCTCGCCAACCACCAAGGTGCCCACCAACGCACTTATCGTGGCCTGCTCCATCCCGTTGCTGATCTGCGTCATGATCTACTTCGGTCCCGAGTCCCTGCTGACCCAGGTAACGAGCTTCGCCATCCTCGGTATCTACGTCTCCTTCCAGGCCGTGGTCCTGGCCGCGCTGCGCCAACGCCTCAAGGGCTGGAAGCCAGCCGGGCCCTTCAGCCTGGGAGCAGCAGGTCTCGTGATCAATGTTCTTGCCCTGGTCTACGGTGTCTTTGCCATGGTGCTGCTGGCCAGGCCCGGGGCCACCGGTGACTTTGTCGCCGACTGGATTGTGCTGATCGGACTGGCTGTCGTTGCCGGATCCGGCGCCCTGTACCTCTTTGTTGCCCAGCCTGACAAGAAATCCGACGCCCCCAGCGGGGACGCAATCGAGGTCGCCCAAAAGCTGCGTTCTGCCCAGCCCGTCCGCTGACCTGTGCCCAGGTGGAAAGTCCCGGCGTGCACCGCATGCCGGGGCTTTCCGCCTCGCTGCACCAGTACCTGGAACCGTCACTGGAATCCAATATGTCGGCGCCTCAGT
The DNA here is from genome assembly GCF_001863355.1 of Arthrobacter sp. UCD-GKA. Lineage (NCBI taxonomy): Bacteria > Bacillati > Actinomycetota > Actinomycetes > Micrococcales > Micrococcaceae > Arthrobacter > Arthrobacter sp. UCD-GKA. Next base: position 174,224 of record NZ_MOLR01000010.1, read on the forward strand.
GCTAGCTTCGAAGCTACGACACTTCGCCAAAGGAGCACCGTCCCCGTGTTTTTCCTCGATCAGGACTTGATCTATTCCGCATCCGACCTCGTGGTGGCGGCCGGCTGCGAGTTCGCTTCCCTGAGCAAGCTCGACGAACGCCTGGGACGCAGCGCCAAGGCCGACTTCGGCCCCGACGAAATGCTCGAACGCACCGCGGTGCTCGGTGATGCCCACGAACACAAGGTGCTCGAGGAACTGCGCGCGCAATTCGGCGACCACGACCCCGCCACCGGTCGGGGCGTCAAGATGCTCGCCGCCGGGGTCCGCGGGGACCGCGCCTCCCTGGTGGCCGCCCACGAGGAAACCCACCAGGCGCTGCTCAACGGTGCCGACGTGGTCTTCCAGGCAACCTTCTTCGACGGGGAATTCGTGGGCTTTGCCGACTTCCTCATCCGCGAGGCCGACGGCTCCTACGCGGTGTGGGACACCAAGCTGGCCCGCCACGCCCGCGTCACCGCCCTGCTGCAGCTGGCCGCCTACGGCGACCAGCTCATCGGCGCCGGGATCCCGGTGGCCGGGCAGACCACCCTGGTGCTCGGGGACAAGACCCACTCGGTGCACCAGATGCACGAACTGCTGCCGGTGTTCAGGGACCGCCGCGCCCGCTTCAAGGCCCTCACCGCCGCCCACCGCGCCGGAGACGACCCGGTCGCCTGGGGCCAGGACGGCATCGGGGCCTGCGGCCGCTGCGACTACTGCGCCGCCCAGGTCGCGGCCCACCGCGACCTGCTGCTGGTCGCCGGCATGAGCTCCACCCGGCGCAAGAAGCTCCTCGAGGCGGGCATCACCACCATCGACGAGCTCGCCGCCTCCAACACCAAGGCCCGGGATCCGCACCACAAGCTCGCCGAACAGGCCCGCATGCAGGTCGGGCTCGGCGCCACCGACGGAACCATCGGCGGGGTCGCCTACAAGATCAACGCCAACCAAACCATTTCCCGGCTCCCGGAAGCCGATCCCGGGGACATCTTCTTCGACTTCGAGGGCGACCCGCTCTGGCAGGACCCCTTCGACGAATCCTGGGGACTGGAATACCTCTTCGGCGTCATCGAGATCGACACCGCCGAACCGGTCTTCAAGCCCTTCTGGGCCCACTCGCGGGCCGGCGAGCGCAAGGCCTTCACCAACTTCGTCGCCTACGTCGAGGCCCGGCGCGCGATCTTCCCGAAGATGAAGATCTACCACTACGCGCCCTACGAGAAGAGCGCGCTGCGGAACCTCTCGCTGCGCCACGTGGTTGCCGAGGACACCATCGATGCGTGGCTGCGCGAGGGACTGCTGGTCGACCTCTACGACACGGTCCGCCACTCCCTGCTGATCTCCGAACGCTCCTACTCCATCAAGAAGCTCGAGCCGCTGTACATGGGCGAGCACCTGCGCGGCGGGGACGTCAAGGACGCCGGGGCCTCCGTGGTCGCCTACGCCAAGTACTGCGAGCAGCTCGAGGTCGATGAGGCGGCGGCCGCACGGATCCTGGAATCCATCCGCGACTACAACGAATACGACTGCCTCTCCACGCTGCGGCTGCGCGACTGGCTGCGGGGCTTGGTCCCGCACCAACCGCACACGCAGTGGGTGGACGAGGCGGCCCTGCCCGGCGTCGATGACGTCGAGCCCAGCGCGGAGGAAATCGCGCTGCGCGAATACCTCGAATCCCTGCCCGCGGACCGCGCCCTGAGCAACGACGAGCGGGCCATCGCCATGGTCGCCGCCGCCACAGGCTACCACCGCCGCGAGGCCAAGCAATTCTGGTGGGAGCACTTCGACCGCCTCGACCAACCCTTCGACGCGTGGGCCGACACCCGCAACGTGTTCCTGGTCGATGACGCCCAGGTGGTTGAGGACTGGCACAAGGCCACCGCCCGCGCCCAGGTGGAAACCCGCGTCACCGAGCTGACCGGCACCATGGCCGAGGGCTCGGACTTCAAGGTCGGCAGCTCCTGGTTTGCCATGTATTCCGCTCCCCTGCCGCCGGAACTGGAACCCAGCAACGCGCAGCGGGCCGGGCTGTTCAATGCCGTGGTGCGGGAAAACGAGGACCGCTTCGTCGTTGCGGAGAAGTCAAGCAAGAAGGTGCCCCCCTTCGGGACGCTGCCGGTGGCCCTGACCCCCGACCAGCCCATCAACACCGCCTCGCTGCGCGAGGCCCTGGCGGAGCTCGCGCGCACCGTGGGCGGCGCCCTGCCCTCGCTGCCCAGGCACCCGGGCATCGACATCCTGCGCAAGTCCGCCCCGCGCTTCAAGACCCTCTCCGCCCCGCCGGCCCCGGCGCTGGCCAACGGGCGACGCAACGTCGTCGGCGCCATCGTCGAGGCCCTGAACGACCTGGACCATTCCTACCTCGCGGTCCAGGGACCTCCCGGGACGGGCAAGACCTTCGTGGCCTCCCACGTCATTGCCGCCCTGGTGAAGCAGGGTTGGAAGGTCGGGGTCGTGGCCCAGTCCCACGCGGTCATCGACAACGTGCTCACCAAGGCCATCACCGGCGCCGGGGTGCACCCCGAGCAGGTCGCCAAGAAACTGAAGGCCGGGGACAAGACCGAGGTCCCGTGGGCCGGCACCACCGACGACGCGGTGGAGGAACTGCTGAATTCCGAGGAGGGCGCGCTGATCGGCGGCACCGCCTGGACCATGACCGGCAAGCGGGTCCCGGAGGGCTCCCTTGACCTGCTGGTCATCGACGAGGCCGGACAGTATTCGCTGGCCAACACCCTGGCGGTCTCCCGCGCCGCAACCCGCCTGCTGCTGCTGGGCGACCCGCAGCAGCTGCCGCAGGTCACCCAGGGCTCGCACCCGCAGCCGGTGGACGAATCCGCGCTGGGCTGGCTCAGCGCCGGGCACCCCACGCTGCCCGAGGAACTGGGCTACTTCCTGGCCGACTCCTGGCGCATGCACCCCGAGCTCTGTGCCAAGGTCTCGGCCCTGAGCTATTCCTCCAAGCTGCATTCGGCCCCCGCGGCCGCCAAGCGCTCGCTGTCCCACGTGCCTGCCGGGGTTTCCACCGTCTTCGTAGAGCACCGGGGAAACACCACCCAGGCGGTGGAGGAGGCGCACGAGGTCATCAACCAGGTCCGCGCCCACATGGGGCTTTCCTGGATCGGGGACGAAGGCAAGGAACCTCGGCCGCTGCTGGCCGAGGACGTGCTGGTGGTCGCCGCCTACAACGCCCAGGTCAACATGCTKCGCACCGCACTCGACGACGCCGGGTTGGCGGATGTGAAGGTCGGCACCGTGGACAAGTTCCAGGGCCAGGAGGCACCGGTGGTGATCGTGTCCATGGCATGTTCCTCGGCCGACGACGCGGCCCGCGGCATCGACTTTTTGCTGAACCGCAACCGGATCAACGTGGCGGTCTCGCGCGGGCAATGGCGCGCCGTGATCGTGCGCTCCCCCGCGCTCACCCACTTCCTGCCCGGCACCCCCGCCGCCTTCGCCCAGCTCGGCGCATTCCTGGCCCTGGGGTCCTAGAAGCCGTCCGCCCGTCCGACCCCGTGGTGCCCCGTCGAATTCATGCCCCCGTCGCCTTTGCGCCATCTTCCCGGGGGAAGGTGGGGGCATGATGATTGCCGATTCCGCGCCGCACAGCCGTTTCTTCACCACCAACCCCATCGCCGGCAGGGCCCTGGCCGCCGAGCTGCACCGCAAGTCCCCGGCCTGGGACCTTGCGGGTTTCCGGTTGCCCTGCACCGATCTGGGGCCCGTGCCCAACCGGAAGCATGCCGGTGATCCGGAGCCGGTCGCTGCGGGCACCGGAAGCACGGTTTCCGTGACGCCGTGAGGCGGCAAATTCCCCGCCGGCCCGTGCCCGCGTGCTAGAAATGAAGTCATGACAACGCGCGCACTGGCCGGAAAAAACGTCAACCCCCTGGGTTTTGGCGCCATGAACATCACCCATGGCTACTCCAACTTCCCCACCGACGACGAGGCCGGGCGGCTGCTGCACGAGGTGCTGGATGCCGGGGTCGACCACCTGGACACCGCCACCCTCTACGGCGGGCACCGCAGCGAAAACCTCATCGGGCAGCACCTGAAAAAGCGCCGCGACGAATACTTCCTCGCGTCCAAGGGCGGCCTGTCCCTGGTCGAGGGCCGCGGGAAGATCGACGGGCGGCCCGACACCCTGCGGGCCCAGGTGGATGCGTCCCTGCAGCGGCTGCAGACCGAGCACATCGACCTCTACTACCTGCACCGACTGGACCCCGCCGTCCCGGTCCAGGAGTCGGTCGGCGCGTTGGCCGAGGCCGTGGCGGCCGGAAAGATCGGCGGCATCGGGCTCTCGGAGATCTCGGCCGCGACCCTGCGCGCCGCCCAGGCGGTGCACCCGATCGCCGCGGTGCAAACCGAATACTCGCTGGCCACCCGGAATCCCGAACTGGGGACCCTCCAGGCCTGCGCGGAGCTGGGCACCGCGTTCGTGGCCTTCTCGCCGCTGTGCCGGGGATACCTCTCGGGCAACCTGCGCGAGACCGCCTCGCTTCCGGCCGGGGACATGCGCCACTCCATGCCGCGCTTCGAGGCGCAGAACTATGCGCACAACCTCGAACTGGTCGACCGGCTGGTCCTGCTGGCGACCCGGCTGGGCACCACCGCCGCCGCACTGTCCCTGGCCTGGGTGCTGACGCAGGGCGATCACGTCCATGCCATTCCCGGCACCACACGCGGCGACCACCTGGCCGAGAACCTCGGGGCGCTGTCGCTGTCGCTGGCCCCCGCGGAGCTTGCCGAGGCCGGGGAGATCATCAACCAGTCCACGATCGCCGGGGACCGCTACAACGTCCACCAGCAGAAGACCATCGACACCGAGGAATTTGCGCCGGTCCCACAGGGAAAATACTGAACCGCCGTAAAGCGTTGGGGAGCACCTCCGGGGTTCCCACAGTCCGTGGATCTGAAATATTCGGTCCACCTTTCGGGGATCGGTTCCCATTCCGTCGTCCAGGGGTCCCGCGTATTCGAAGACGCCACCGCTAAAGCCAGAGAGCCCCCTTTGCGGCTAAAATGTCGCACCGGGCGCCGTCGTCCACACGGAAGGTTGGATGGGCTACGCGAAGCATCCCAGAAAGGGTTTCGACCGCCGACCACGCCCCTGGTCCATGATCCCATCAGCAACTTCGAGTCTTGCCTGCGATGCACCCACCGTGCCGACAGCACCGGGCAACTACGGGTCAAACGGGTCGGGTTCACCTTCCGCTACCCCCATGCGGCACACCCTTGGTTACGTTTCCTCGGCTGCTTGGCCTGGAATCGCATCACGAACCAGCCCGTCTGCGCCAGCTCACCAACGAAAGGCCAAGGAGCTGCCAAAGGCAATTCGGGCTAACCGGCCATGTGCTGCTCAGGTATTCTCAAAGCAACACATGATCGGGATCACTGCAGGCGTAAGTCCCTCGGATAGACTAGGAATAATTCGCGGTCTCACCAGATGCTTCAGACCGCATTAAATCTTGGGGGATACATATGGGCAGACTCAGCACGCGCCCGAAAATGACCATGTGGGCGGGTATGGCGATTTCGGCAGCCCTGCTGCTCACCGGGTGCGGCCAGGCGGCTACGTCGCCAGGAACCACGGTGCCGCCATCGGCGGCACCGGCGGCACCGGCGTCCGTGACAGAAGCTTCGAGCAGGCCGTCGACTCCAGAGGCGATAGAGAGCAGTCCACCCAGCCCCACCAAGGCGACGCTGGAAACGCACAAGATCGCCAACGCCCACTTCCAGATAACGATGCCTTCAGACTGGAAGCTCGAGAAGCTCACCAATGTTGCCGCCCAGGTTCACAAGGACAGTACCGCAAGCTTCAAGATCGTTGCAGCCGACGGCCGACAGCTTGCGGAGATCCGCACCGGTGGTGAAGAAATCTGGGACATCGTCCCCTTGGCCGGACTGGCAAAGAATACGGTTTTCGATTCAGCGGGTGATGGCGAGTTCGGGGGCCTGAACTATGAATTCCTTTCCTACGATGGCCAGGCGGACCAGGCAGAAATGATGCTCACGGCGCTTGATAGCGATTCTGCCGAGACCTGGGGAGACAGGCTCGAAAGTCTCATTTACGCCGGCGGTTCGGGCGAGTTCAGCGCCGCACTGACCAGTAAGTCTGTGCTTCCCGGCGTAGCCGATTCGGTGAAGGGCGCCGAGCGCTTCAAGGCGTATGCCAAGACGGAGGAGTACTCCCAGCTCAAGAAGGCAATGCTCTCGTTCAAGCAGCTCAAGGACGTAGTTCCGGCCGGCTCGGAATCAGCAACTACTGGCCGATGCGCCGGTGCCAAGTTCACCTACGAGCTGGGCGACTCGGGGCTCTCCTGCGATGAGGCCAAGACCTTGTTGACGCGGCTGCTCAAGCAACCCATCCACACCGGCGCGGTGGAACTCACGGGGGTCGGCGCCTGCATGTTGCCCGGTCCTACCCAGCCTGGGCACTGCAACGTCGAAAGCACTGGCGGCACCTTTGAATTCTCGATGAGGTAACCCCTCGCTGCCATCCAAAAGCACCCGTGGAGCACTCGTCACGGACGCTTTTGGATGGCAGTCGTGCGAGTGCCTCCACTGCAAGTGGATCAGGGTCGGTTGAACCAAGCCGTACCTCGACGATGGATAGCGTCCTATTTCTCAAATAATTTAGCTGACCCGCATTTATTGAATCAACGCAGCATCGTCATTGAAAGGCATCACTTTGAAAACACCTCGTATCCTGCCCATCCTGGCTCTTTCTTTTGCCGGCACCATGCTTTTCGCTGGCTGTGCTGCCACCGGGGCTGCAACGCCAGAGGAATCCCCAACAACTTCAGCCTCAGCATCCGAGAAGGTGCCCACCCCGATCGAGCTTGTGCAGAAGACCGACCCTGACAACCTTGGTGAGGGCCTGGTCTACACCAAGATTTCGAAGAATAAAGCGGGCCAGTACGTTGAACTGGGTGCCGACAAGGAGTCGGACTTCGCAACATTCGACCCCACTCTGTGGACGAGCACCGGCAAATCATGGACTGAAGCTGACATGGCCAAGGCACAGCTCACGGCAGTGGACTTCGTGTTCGTTGACATCCTTTCGGGCCCTGCCATCGGTGGAAACAAGGAGGATATTGCAGCTCAAATGGAAGGCTTCAGCAAGCGGCTTACTAAGTCGGATCAGGACCGGGGTGGTGCCAAGGAGTGGGCATCACTTTTTGACGGTCCAGTGAGCGAAAACGGACTCGTTGTATGGGCTGAGCCATCTTTGAACTACTTCTCCGGATACGAGATTTACCAGGCGAAGGACTCCAGCCGCTTCCTCAACCCGACGGTTAAGTTGACCTCAGCCAACTCGTACGACAAAGGCGACTTCCTCGATTCGTCCAAGTCCGAAACCGAGATTGATGGTGCCACCGTCACTGTCGAGGCCTACGTCGATTTGAAGCTCACCAAAGACAAGACTTCTTATTCCAAGCCGGTGCAGGTTACTTACGATGTGTTTTTCATGAAGGATAAGGGCGTGATCGGTGTCCACGGTGCCTCCCTTACGAGTGGCCCCACAGAAAACGAGCCAATGACAGCAAACTTCTAGCCCCGGCGGCTACTTCGATGTGGGCCGGTCGGGGTCGATGACGTCCTTGACGTCGAAGAAGTGCTTCAGCACGGGCCGGTCCCCGCGGTGTTCCTTGGCGAATTGCAGCCCGTCGATGTTGATGCGCGCCTGGCGCAGGTAGCCATCGCCCTTCTGCATCCAGGCCGGGGTGGTCCCGTCGACGCCGTAGAAGAAGTCGAACCCGTCCTTCTTGAGCATGTCGTACTTCGTGCCCTTGTACTTCGGGACCCCGGAGATATCGGCACCGAAGGGGTAGATGAACTGGTCGGTGTCCCCGAGGATGGGGCGCACCTCTTCATCCCACAGCAACAGGTCGTGCTTGATCCGCCGGATCGAGCTTGTGGTCATGTTGATGTGTCCCCAGGCGTGCGAGGCAAAGACCCACCCGTCCTTTTTCAGCGCGGTGGCGACCTCGGTGGCCGTGGCGATGTCCGCATCCAGGGACTTCGAATCCGGGTACTCGCTCTTCGAGGTGCGGTAGCCCAGCACGCCGTTGTAGCCGGTCAAGGCGAGGATGCCCTTGGCCCCGCGGTAGGAAAAGTCAGGGTGCTTCTGAACGAACTCGTCAACCACCGGGGGCATGTCGTAGGCGCCGAGGTGCTTCTTGCCCGCCGCATCCACGTATTCGTTCGTGACCTTGCCGTCGTCATCGATCAGCAGCTTAGAGGCGAACCCGTCACCCTTCATGTATTCGTAGTAGCTGACGTCGTCCTCGGAGAGCACCAGCGGCTTCTTGCCCTTGGGCAGGTGGATGTCCCTGTACTTCATCTTCCCGTTGGCATCCAGGGACGCGATGTCCGCCGGGTTCACCAAGACGTAGTCGCGTGCGTAGAGCTCCGCGAGGATCTTCTTGAATTCGTCCAGGGTGACCATGTAGTCGAGGTAGCCCTGCTCCTTGGAATCCCCGTCGAAGGCCCGCTTGGTGTCAACCACCAGGGAGTGGACGAAGAGGTGGGAGATCTTCGAGTTGTCTTCCCACACCACAGTCTTGGCTGCGGCGGCCTCGATGTCCGCCAGTGCCGCCTCGGCCTCGGCCCCCTCCAACCCGGCCAGCGCCTTTTTCGCCGCCGCATAGTCGTAGCCGGCGGCCAGGGCCTTGGCCTGCTCGATCCGTTCGGCCTCGGTGGGCCCCTCGGCGTGTTCGCTGGGGGAAACCAATGATTGCGGGGCAGAGCCCACGGACGTGGGGTCGTACTGGCTCGGGGGCATGTAGGGCGGGGTGGTGCACCCCGCCAGGACCAGCCCCGAGGCAGTCAAGAGGGCCGCGGCTGCGGCCAGGCGTATCCGAGGTTTCATGGCGTGCCCCTCACTTTTCGTCCCGGTGCGGGGATGGACAGTCCCTCGCGCCTCGGGTCACCGGTGTGGTTCAAACGACCTTACCCAGATTGGGGGCAACCTTAAACGGGCGCGCCGATGGACTAGGATTGTTTGGTCAATCCCCAGCAAAAGGACCGTGATGCGACCTACCCACCAGGCGAGCCCGCTGTGGAGTCAGACGCAACAATTCAGGTCGTCCGCCGCCTGGAAATTGCTCTCCACCGCACCCTGGGCCGTGGCCTTCCTGCGCGCCGAATTCACCAGCGCCAAGCCCCGCGTCGGGCTGGAGGTCTTCCATGCCTCCCTCGAATCCTTCCTCAAGGTCGTGCGTTCCGAGGACCCGGCCTTCAACGACTCGATGACCGCCGCCCAATACGCCGATGCCTGGGTGCGCAACCAGTTCCTGGCCCGCCCGCTGGTCGACGGGCACTTCGTCTACGAACCGACAGCGCAGACCGCCCGCGTGCTGAAGTTCCTCTCGGACTTCTCCGGGGACCGCACCAACCTGAACTCCTCCCGGTTGAACACCCTGCTCACGTCCCTCGAATCCCTGGCCCACGAGACCGACCCGGACCCGGCCGCGCGCATCCGCGCGCTGGAGGCGGAGATCGCGCAGCGCCAGGAGAAGATCGCCTCGCTGCGCGACGGCACCACCCCGGCGGTGCTGCCCCGGGAGGGCGCACTGGCCGCGACCCGCTCGGTGCTCGACATGGCTTCCGGGCTGCCGGCCGATTTCAAGCGCATGCGCGACGGGGTCCAGGAGATGCTCCACGCGCTGCGCGGGGAAATCATGGAATCCTCCTCCGTGAAAGGCGTCGCGGTCGGCGCGGTGCTCGAGGGCGACAAGCAGCTGCGCAGCACCCCGCAGGGCGAAACCTTCCGCGGCTTCACCGAGTTCCTGAACTCCCCCGAGGCGCAGGCGCGCTTCCGCGAGGCCGTCAACGAGGTGCTCGAACGCGACTTCGTCGACGCGCTGGACGCGCAGGAACGCCACACCCTGGCCAACATGCTGCGCGAGCTGCGCCGCCAGGCCTCCGAGGTCCACCAGTCCTACGGCCGGCTCTCCGAGTCCTTGCACGCCTACGTGCAATCGGCCGAGTTCAAGGAGGCGGCGATCCTGCGCGAGGCCGTGCGGGCCGCGGAGATCGCGGTGTCCTCCTCCCGCGTGCTGCACTCGCGCACGCCGGTGGCCCCGATCCGGCTCTATGCCCCGCGCTTCACCTCCATTGCCGCGCTGGGCATCTACGACCCGGACGAACATGTCGCCCCGCCCAAGCTGGCTGCCCCGCCGCCGCTCTCGGTCGCCGACATCCGCCGCACCCCCTCCACCCCCGCCCCGGACATCCCGGCGCTGCACCAGGCGATTGCTTCCTCCCGGGCCAAGGCCGGCGGTTCCGTGGGGTTGCGGGACACGTACGAGACGCTGTCCGCGGAACACCGGCACCTGAACACCATCAGGTACCTGATCGAGACGGCTCGCAACGGCGGGGATTCGATCGACGAATCCTCCCTCGAGGAAATCAGCTTCATCCAGGTCAACGGCGCCACACGCACCGCGTTGGTGCCGTCCATGAGCTTTACGAAGGATCCCGCATGAGCAGCACACTTCCATCCGGCGCCGTCGATGAACGCCGCCTCTTCACCGGCGACACGGGTTCCTTCGAACGGCCGCTGCGCCAGCTGCTGGTGCGCCTGCTGCGCGGTCCCTACCTGGACGGGGTCGCCGACCCGCGGCTCTGGCAGCTGCTGCTGGACCGGCGGGCCGACATCGCAGCCTACGTCGCGGAGATCTTCCTGGTGCTCGAGGTCGATGCCAACCGCAAGATCGCGCTGCTGGCCCCGGTGGACCTGGAGGCCGCGCACACCACCGCGATCGCCCCGCGCCGGGCCCTGAAGCGCGAGGAAACGCTGCTGGCCCTGCGCCTGCGCCTGCTGCTGGAACGCCACGCGGGATCCGGGACCGACGCCGTGATCACCCGCGCGGCCGCCCGCGAAATCCTGCTCGAGCACCGTGTGCCCGGGGACACCGATGACAAGAAACTCGAGGAGAACACCGATGCGGCCCTGACCCGGCTGCTGAACCTCAAGCTCATCCTGCCCACCGAGCTGGCCGACGAGTACAAGGTCTCCGGTGCGCTGGCCCTGGCCCTGCCCTTTGCCGCGATCGAGGAAATCCCCGACTACATCAAGGCCATCGAGCGCGTGGGCACCGATGACACCGACGAATTCGAGCTGGAGACAGAAGAGCCATGAGCATTGAAATGACCCTCCCGCTCTCCGATGCGTTGAACCCCGGACAGCACCGACTCACCCAGATCCAGGTCATCAACTGGGGCACCTTCCACGGCCGGCACACCCTGTACGTGGACCGCGCCGGAACGCTGCTCACCGGGCACCCCGGCGTGGGCAAGTCGACCCTGTTCGACGGCATCGGGCACATCTTCCATGCCGCCCCGCGGCTCAACGAATCCGCGCACGAGGCCTCAACCCGCAAGGACCGCCGCACCACCTACTCGTACATGCGCGGGCGCCGCTTCAAGACCGAGGCCGGGACCCTGTACCAGCGCCCCGGCGCCACCTGGAGCGCCCTGGCCCTGGTGTACGAGGACGGACTGGGCTCGAACGTGTGCATCGGCGCGATCTTCGACCTGCCCGCCAACGGCCTCGAGGGCCAGGTCGGCAAGCACTACGTGATGGGCGACCGGGTGCTGGACACCGCGGCGCTGGAGGAGCACGGGGCACGGCGCTTCACCCCGTCCTCGCTGCAGAAGTCGCTGCCCGGCTTCGAGGCCTTCGACGTGCACCGCGCCTTCGCCGAGAAGTTCCGCCGCCGCCTGGGCATCGACAACGACAAGGCGTTCTCGCTGCTGCGCACGCTGCAGAACGGCAAGGGACTGGACAAGGGCGTGAACCAGTTCTTCCGCTACGAGGTGCTGGAAATCCCCGCGACCATCAAGGCCGCCGCCGGGGCCATCGAGGACTTCTCCCACCTGCGCGGCATCCACCGCCAGCTCGAGGAGGCCCGCGCCCAGCGCGACGCCCTGGCCTCGGTGCCCGAGCAGAAGCTGCGCCACGACGAGCTGAACGCCGAGCTGGCCACGCTCAACGCCCTGGTTTCCACGCAATTGCCGGCCTACGGGGCGCAACTGGCGACCCGCGCCCTGCAGGGCGAGACCGGAACCCTCACCGCGGCGGTCGAGGCCAACTCCGCGCTGATCGAGGAGAGCGCCGCCCGCAAGGAGACGCTGGAGGCCAAGGTCTCCTCGCTGAACGAGCAGCACGAGGCCGGAGGCGGCGCCGGGCTGGCACTGCTGGAGCGCGAAGCGCAGGCCGCCCGCAGGAACCTGGCCGACCGCGAGGCCGTGCTGTCCACGCTGCGCGAAAACTTCGAGGCCGTGGGGCTGAACTTCACCTTCACCGCCTCCGGGCTGCAGGCCATGCGCCGGCAGGCCGCGGTCAGCGCCGAGAATCTGGCCTCCATCGCCAAGGACGCGCGCACCATGGAGTACGAGGCCATGGCCTCGGTCATGAACCTGAAGGACCGCGCCAAGAAGCTGCGGCTCCAGATCGACTCCTACGCCAAGCGGGGCTCCAACATCGACGACCGGTCGATCGCCGCCCGCCGCGCCATCGCCGCGTCCACCAACCTGGACCTCGAGGACCTGCCCTTCGCCGGGGAACTGATCGATCTGTCCCCCTCCCACGGCCAGTGGCGTCCCTCCGCCGAAAAGGCGCTGCGCTCCCTGGCCACCACGCTGCTGGTGAAGGGCGAGGACATCAAGTCGGTCACCCGGGCCATCGACTCGCTCTCCGGGTTGGGCCGGATCCGCTGGATGGACATCTCCAAGACCCCGCGCGAGGTCGTCTCCGGCCCCGGGGACCTGGTGGGCAAGCTCGACTTCAAGCACTCGGAGGCAGGCATCTGGCTGCGCGCGAAGATCGCCGCCGACTACCCGCTGGCCTGCGTCGAATCCGATGCCGGCCTGCACATCCACGACAAGGCCATCTCCCTGGCCGGCACCATCAAGACCGGGTCGGGCACCTTCGAGCGCGACACCCGCGGCGTGGCGGCCTCCGACTACCTGCTGGGCTTCACCAACGCGGAGAAGATCTCCGAGCTGGAAACCAAGCTGGCCGCCCTCGAGGCGGAGACCACCCGCGCCGCCGCGGTGGCCGATGACCGCTCCGCGGCCAAGGACCAGCTCGCCGCCAAGCTGGCCCTGCTCGGCTCCCTGGCCGGGGACGACCGCTCCTTCGCTTCCCTGGACGCCTCCGGCGCGCTGAACACGCTGCAGGACCTGGAGGCCCGCATGGCCGAAGCGCTGTCCAAATCCGGGGACCTGTCGCATGTGCGCCGCTCGCTGGAGGCGGCACGTGCCGAACTCGAGGAATGCGTGGGCACCCTGGCGGTGGCCCGCGCCGAGGCAACCACGCTCGCATCCGCCCTGGACAGGGCGCAGAACGCGTTGCGCGCCGCATCGGTGCGCGAGACCACCACCGAGGCCTGGGCCGCCGAAAAGCTGGCCGCCAGCGAACAGCTGGCCCCGCTCATCAAGCGCCTGGACGAGGGGGCCGCGGTGTCCACCACCGAGCTGGAGGCATCGCTGAACGCGCTGGCCCTGGCCCTGTCCGAGTCCGGGGCCGAGCTCAAGCGCGAGGCCTACACGCTCGAGGCCTCGCTGAAGGACACCTTCAAGGCCTTCGCCCGCGAGTTCGGCAATTCCGCCGCAGCCTCCTACGGCACCTCGGTGGAGTCGGCTGAGCACTACGTCGCCCTGCACCAGGGCATCATCGAGCAGGGGCTGCCGCAGCACGAGGAGGAGTTCCGCGAATACTTCTCCAACCGCTCCTACGAGCGCTTCTCGGACCTGTTGCAGTTGCTGGAGGAGGAACGCCGGTCGATTGCCGAACGCATCTCCCCGCTGAACCAGATCCTGGCCGATGTCACCTTCGAGCACGGGTCCAGGCTGGCCCTCGAGGTCGCCACGACGGTCCCCGACGAGGCGCGGGCCTTCCGCCAGGCGCTGAAGGAGGCGCTGGCCGGCGCGTATTCCTCCCGCGGCGCCGGGACGCTGAGCGAGAGCTACAAGGCGCTCGAGGCCCTGGTGGATGCGCTGGATGATTCCTCGCGCGCAGCCTGGCGCGACACCGTGCTGGACGTGCGCCAGCACGTGACCATCAGCTGCAACGAGCACAAGCCCAACGGCGAGGTCGAGACCGGCCTGGAGCCCGGAACGCTTTCGGGCGGCGAGGGCCAGCGCTTCACCTCCTTCATCATGGGCGCGGCTCTGGCCTACCAGCTGGGATTCGCCACCGCCGGGTTCACCGCCTACGGCACCGTGATGATCGACGAGGCCTTCATCCAGGCGAACTCCGAGTACGCGGCCGCCGGCATCAACGCGCTGCAGGAATTCGGCTTCCAGCTGCTGCTCGCGGCCCCGGAGGACAAGATCGACCTGTCCCGGCACCTGGGATCGGTGTGCGACATCATCAAGCACCCCGAATCCAACGTCTCCGGATTCGTGGCCTCGGGCCGCTCCCCGGCCGTGGCCACGAGCATCATCTTGCGATAGGACCTCACACAATGGTGCTCCGGGGCGTTTACAGGGTGTGGAGATGACAACGAACCCCGCCTTCGAGCTGGTGGTGCGCAGGCACGGCACCTCGGTGCTGCGCATGTGCACCGCCCTGCTGGGCCCGGGACCCGATGCGCAGGACGCCTGGAGCGAAACGTTCCTGGCGGCCCTGCGCGCCTACCCGGCACTGGCCGCCGGAGCCAATATCGAGGCGTGGCTCATCACCATCGCCCGGCACAAGGCCATCGACATCCTGCGCGCCAACCACCCCGTCCCCATGGACGAGCTCCCGGAATCCGCGGTGCTCCCCGAGCTCACGGGGCAGCTGGAAATGCTGGATTCGCTGGCCTCGCTGAGCGAGCTGCAACGCAAGGTCATCGGCTACCACTATCTGCTCGGGTTCCCGTACGCGGACATCCCGGCGTTCCTGGGCGGCAATCCCGCATCGCTGCGCCGGGCCGCCGCGGACGGCATCAAGGCCATGCGCAGCCAACACCACGAAGCGGAGGAAGAATCATGAGCGAACTTGCCATGCACGAGATGGATGTCCTGCGGAGCCAGCTGGCCGAACGGGCCGCGGCCGAGGGGCTGATCGATGTTTCCTACCGGCTGGTGGACTCACCGGTGGGGCAGCTGATGCTGGCCGCGACGGAGCGCGGGATCGTGCGCGTCGCCTTCACCGCGGAGGACTTCGACGCGGTGCTCGGCACCCTGGCCGAGAAGGTCGGGGTGCGGGTGCTGCACCGTGCCGCACCACTGGATGCGGCGGCGGCCCAGCTCGACGAATACTTCGCGCATTCGCGGACGGGCTTCGAGTTGTCCCTCGACCACCGGCTGTCCAGCGGCTACCGCTTGGAAGTGCAGCTGGCCCTGCCGAAGATCGGCTACGGGCACACCGTCAGCTACAAGGAGATGGCTGCGCTGACCGGTCGCCCGGCGGCGGTGCGTGCGGTGGGCACCGCGTGCGCCACCAACCCGCTGCCGATCCTGGTTCCCTGCCACCGGGTACTGCGCAGCGACGGTTCCCTGGGCGGCTACCTCGGCGGCCTTGAGGCCAAGAAGGTCCTGCTGGACCTCGAGCATGACCGCTTGGCCGGCCCGTCGTCCTAGGCGGTGGATGCCGATGACAGGGCGCGCCCGTTTCCAAGGCCCGGATCCCGGGCAGCCGCCGTGTCCAACCCGGAACGCCGCACGGCCAAGACCGTGACATCGTCGGGATTGCTGTTGCCGGAGGCCATCTGGTGGACCGCGTCCACGATGTCCTGGGCGCGGTCGGCGTTCAATGCCAGCGCCGCAACCTCGTCGATGGCGGCCAGGGTTCCGTCGTAGAGGTCCAGCACCCCGTCGCTGAAGCTCACGATCATGTCGCCCGGGGCGAGGGTGATTTCCCGGGACGTCCAGGTCGCATCGGGCATCAGCCCCACGGGCATCTCGCCCGACCCCAGCCGCTCCCAGGTGCCGCCGGCGCGCACCAGCAGGCTCAGGCCATGCCCGGCGTCCGAAAAGAGCACCCGGCCGTCTTCGGCCCGGAGCCTGGCGTGGAAAAGCGTGGCGAAGGCCGCAGCTTCGCTCAGCTCGGTGGCCAGGCAGTCGGAGGTCAGCATCAGCGCCCGCACCGGGTCCTCGCTGTTGCGGGCGCTGCGAATCACCGCACGGGTGGTCGCGGCGATCATGCCCGCCCCGGCACCCTTGCCCATGACGTCGCCCAGGGTGAACCCCAGGCCCCCGTCGATCGCGTACCAGTCGAAGAAGTCCCCGCCGACGGCCTTGGACGGGATGCAGGCACCGGCCGTCTCGTAGCCCTCCAGGATCGCCGACTGCTTCGGCAACAGGAAGCGTTGGATCTGCGCGGCGCGGGCCAGCTCCTCGGAGGCCTTGGCCGCCTTCCTGCTGACCGAACCCAGGTGCCGCCGCGCCCGTGCCGCCAACTGGTTGATGACCAGCGCGGCAACGGCATAGACTCCCGCAGTGATCAGGCCGCGGGCCAGTTCGTTGGGGTTGTCCGCCACGCGGGCGCCCAGCAGGAACGGCACGCTGATCGACAACGCGACCCCGCACACCGCATACAGCACATAGCGCCGCCCCTGCAGTGCTGCGAACCAGAGCACAGGCAGCAACAGCAGCGAGGAAAAAATGGAGTGGCTTTCGCCGGTGCCGTGCCGCAGCAGGCCGACGGCCACGACGTCCAGCGCCAGGACTATGGTGCCGAAGCGTGCCAGCTTCGGCGGGCGAAAGACAATCGCCAGCACCGTCGCGCCGCCGACCACGCAGAGCCCGGCCACCAGGGACGGCACACTGCTGACGACAAGCGACGGGATGATGGCGCTCATGGCCGCGGCGGCAAGGTAGAGCACCACGAAGGGCAGCTGCTTGCTGAACGGGGACAGGTCGTCGAGTCCGGCCAGGACGCGCGGGGGGCCAGATGTCATGGATTTTCCCTCAGTATGGGTGGGGCGTCGAGTCCCGGGACAGGACCCAGGTGTTGGTGCCGTCCTGCCGGGCGAAGGTGACGGTGCTGACCAGGGCCCGGATCAGCGCCAGGCCGCGCCCCGACTCGGCCTCCGGACCGGGCATCCCCTGGGCCCCGGTGTCCAGCTGGGGGTCGATGGCGCCGAAGGCGCTGATCTCCGCCCGCAGGCTGTGGGTCCTGACGCTGATGTCGACGCCGAGTTCCACCGGCGTCGGGAATTCCGGCCGGGCGTGTTGGACGATGTTCGAGGCGGCCTCGATCACCGCGGTGGCAAAGGTCATGCGGTCCATCTCCGGGACGAAGGGTGCATCTGCCCACAGCTCGTCGAGCAGGATGTGGACGGTCTCGATGGATTCCGGGACGGCCTGGTCGCGGAAGCTCCGCCCGGCGATCGGCTCATTCATTGCCGAAGGCTTCCTCGGCCGTGGAGTACGAGGTCAGCACCCGGTCCATGCTGGTCAGTTGCAGGACCATCTTCACCTGTGGCTGCACGGCCGCGATGCGCAGGTCCCCGCCGGCCTGCCGGGCCGCCTTGAGGCATCCGATCAGCGCGCCGAGCCCGGAGGAATCCATGAAGGTGGTCTGCTCCAGGTTCACGACGATGCGGTTCGAGCCGGAGGCCACCACCTCTCCCACGTAGGCCCTGAGGTTGGGTGCCGAGACCATGTTCAACCTGCCGGAGGCCAGCACCTCCGTGTAAGACCCGTTGGCCTTGTGGCTAAGCTCCATCGAGGTTCCTTTCAGTGGTCGGCCGGGGAATCCGGCGACGCGTCGGGTGGATCGGGCCTGTTCTCGCCGGGCGCATGGCCCCTGTACCGCACGGCCTTGTACAGGACGCTGAGCACCAGCAGGTCAAAGACAACCCAGGCGACGTTGACAAGCGTACCGACAGGTTCGGCCAAACCCGTGGCAAGGCGCACGATTCCGGCAACGGCGGCAACCACCAGAAGAACGGCAACCGTGAGCTGCGGCCGGACCAGGCTCCAGCGCGGGCCGCCGTCCTGCCGGCTCTTCGGGGTGACTGCGAAGCCCAGCGGGCGTCCGAACCAGACGTTCCGGGCCGCGGTGGTGCAGGCCTTGATCCAGGTCGGGAACAGCGCCAGGCTGTATTGCTGGCCCCGCCACGTGGGGATGCCGCGCCCGGCGACGGCAAAGAGCACCTGGTTCACGACCATGAACGGAATGAACCGGATGAAGAAGTCGGCGCTGAGGCTGGCCACCGGCAGGATGCCCAGCAACAGGTAGATGACGGGGGCGGCGAAATAAACGATGGCCGCGAAGCCGCTGAGGTAGCTCCACATGGTGGAGAAGTACATCAACCGCTGGCCCCACTTCAGGCCGCGCTGGGTCAGCGGGTTTTCCCGCAGCAGCACCTGCATGGTCCCCTGGGCCCAGCGCAGGCGCTGGGTCATCATGGTGCCGATGTCCTCGGGGGCCAGGCCGTAGGCGAGGATCTCGTGGTGGTAGACGCTCTGCCAGCCGCGGGCGTGCATCCTCATGGCCGTGGCCATGTCCTCCGTGACCGAGATCGTGGCCAGCGGCATGAGCGGCTGTGCCTCCCCGGCGCGTTCCACCGTCAGGGCGTCCAGTACCGCCTGGACCGATTCCATGGCACCCAGCGGGGACCACTCCCGCGCCGAGAGCCGTTGCACTGCTTCGTCGGTGACCACGAGGACCCCGGTGTCGCCCACGGCAGCCAGGTCCATGGCGGCGATCTCCTGAAGGTCCGCCTGAAGTGCGTGCACATCGGCCTGGACCAGGGTGCGGACCGCGGCGTCCACCTTGCGCTGGACCTCGTAGGTGAGTTCGCTCAGCGACTGCCCGGCCGCCAGCCGGCTGTCGGCTTGGGCGATGGCGGCCTCGACCTCGTCGAGCATCGCACCGACCAGCGGCGATCGGGCATCGGCAGCCTTCCGGGCCTGCCGGATTGCCTTCTTGGAAGCGGCCAGGGCCCGGCGAATGCTCTTTTCGGTCTCCTGGACATAGCCGAGCAGGCCGAGTTCCATGAGGGCCTCGCGGCGCAGCACGGCGTTGGAGCCGCAGAAGAAGGCGGCGTTCCAGCCGTCCTTGCCCTGTTGGATGGGTCCGTAGAAGAGCGGGGCCTGGCTGCCCAGCGGGTCGTCGTCGGGAACGTTGGTGRAGTATTGCGGGGTCTGGACCAGCGCGACCTTCCGGTTGTTGAAGTACCCCAGGGTCTTTTCGAGGATGTCGGGTTCCGGGACCTGGTCGGCATCCAGGATCAGCAGGAATTCGCCCGTGGTGGCCATCAACGCGTTGTTCAGGTTCCCGGCCTTGGCGTGCCGCGGTTTGTTGTCCCAGTCCTCGCCCCGGGTGACATACCCGAGCCCGTGATCGGCCGCCAGCTGCCGCAGTTCGGGCCTGTCCCCGTCGTCAAGGATCCAGGTGCTGTGCGGGTGCCGGATGCGGTCGGCGGCCAGCGCCGTGTTCATGACCATCTCCAGCGGCTCGTTGTAGGTGGTGACGAAGACATCCACCGTCGCGTCCGGACGCGCCGGCGGCGCCCCGGTCCGTTCCTTCACGCGCCATACCGTCATCCCGAACAGGAGCACGTCAATCAGGCTGTAGGTCTCGGCGGCAATCAATGGGACCGCGATCCACCAGGCGTCCCAGTTCAACGAGGCCGCCCAGCGCCAACCGATGTAGTTCACGCCCAGTATCAGCGTGAGTACCACCATCAGGCGTGTCCAGAACCGTGCCATGCCCAGCCTTCCAGCTGCTCCGTTTGATCACCTGCACGGACGTACCGCGCAGCACCCGGCGGCAGTGCTTGGGCACGGCCCGGGCGTGGAAACAAGCCGAACATATCACGGTTGACCAGCACGAAGATGCCGGCATCGGGCCGGGTGGGCCTGGGCCTGCAGTGACCACCGGCCCAGGGGCCGGAGAACGGGAAGGTCCTGCCCGGGATCGGGCAGGACCTTCCACGCTGTTTCACTGCGGTGTTATTCGCTGGCCAGCCCCTGCACCGGGGCCAGCTTCGCGGCCCGGCGGGCCGGGACGATCGAGGCGGCTAGTGCGGCAACCACGGACACCGCGATCACCCCGGCCAGTTGCAGCCACGGGATGGACACGTTCATGGCACCGAAGGCGCCCATGACCGACTGCGCGCCGAGCAGGCCGTAGGCCGATCCGAGCAGCACGCCCAGCAGGGCCGCGACCCCGCCGATCAGCACGGCCTCGGTGGCCAGCATCTTCTTCAGCTGTCCCCGGGTCAGGCCCAGCGCGCGCAGCAGCGAGTTCTCCCGGGTGCGCTCCAGCACCGAGAGGCTCAGCGTGTTGGCCACGCCGATCAGCGCGATCAGCACCGCGACGGCCAGCAGGCCCGAGACGATCATCAGCAGCATGTCGATGACGGTGTTGAACATCTGCTTTTCCATGACCCCTCCGCCCACGGCGTACTCCTCGACGTTCAACTCGTCGGCGATGTCGGTCTGCAGCGTGCGAAGCTCCGCATTGCCCAGCGAATCATCGACCTTCAGCCACAACACGGTGCGGGCGTTGGCGTCCTTGGCCACCGATTCCTTGGTCACTCCAAGCATGGAGGTCGCGGTGTCCCAACCAACGGCCGGCTGCAGCGAGTTGCTTTCGGTGATGAGCATTTCCAGCTTGCCGGTCTTCCCGCCGAAGCCGGTGGCCTCCATGGTCTTGCCCTCGTTGTTGGAGGAGACCAGGACCTGGCCGGCGGCCGGGACCTGGCTGCCGTTGTTGAGCACGGATTCGAGTGACCCGGGGTCGGTGGCGAAGAGTTCCTGGCCGCTCTTGGAGCTTCCCACCGCGGTGAGTTCCGCCAGGTCCTGGACGCCGTTCATGGCCTTGACCTTGGCCAGGGACTCGGCGGGGAAGGTGGTGCCGGAGTAGTCGTTGACCTCGACGTCCACCAGGTACTCGCTGCCCAGGGCAGCGTCCAAGGACGCCTTGGCCGTCTGCGCGCCGACCATCATCATGGACACGAGCGTCACGCCGATCAGCAGCGCCGTGGCCGTGGCGGTGGTGCGCCCGGGGTTGCGAACCGCGTTGAGGCTGGCCAGCTTCCCCGGAACGGTTCCGCCGGAGGTGAGGGCACCGATCGCCGAGACGGTCTTGGGCAGGAAGAGCGAGCCGAGCATCAGCACGCCCGGGAAGGAAAGCAATCCGCCGCCGAAGGCGATGAGGATGTCGCCTTCGGCTGCGCCGTAGGCAAGTGCCGCGGTGCCGGCGGCCACCAGCAGCGCACCGAACACGATGCGCACCTTGCCGGCCTTGTTTCCCACGGCGGCGTCGTCGGCCGGGCGCAGTGCCGCCAGCGGTGAGACCCGCATGGCCTTGCGGGCAGGCATCCATGCGGCCACCAGGGTGATCGCGGTTCCGGCCACGATGGGCACGATGACGGCCTGCGGGTTGACGGCAAGGGTCGCGATGGACATCTCGGGCACCGTGGCGACCAGGATCTTGATCAGGGCCGCCATGATGCCGGTGGCCAGCAGCACGCCGGCGGCCGAGGCCAGCAGGCCGACCAGCAGGGCTTCGATGAGCACCGAGGAGCGGATCTGCGCCCGCAGCGCGCCCAGGGTGCGCATCAAGGCCAGCTCGCGGGTGCGCTGGGCGATGAGCACGGCGAAGGTGTTCATGACCACCAGCCCGGTGACCACCAGCGCGATCAGGGCAAAGACCAGCAACACGATCGTCAGCTGGTCGTTGCCGCCGGAGAACGCGGCGATGTCCTTGACGATCTGCTCGTCGGGGGTGTTGACCTGGAAGTACTTCAGGCCGGTTCCCTCGAGGGCGGAGGTGATCGGTGCCTTGAGCCCTTGCAGGTCGATCCCGTCCTGTGCGGCCACCACGATGCTGCCGTAGCTGGTCTCCCCGGGGCCGGAGAGCGCATCGAGCAGGGACTGGCCGATGGTCAGGTTCATGGCCGAGCCGGTCATCGGGTCGTTCGAGGCCGCGGTGATGCCCGAGACCTTGACCTGGCGGCTTATTTCCTTGCCGTCGGCGGTGGTGGTGCCGATTTCGAGGACGTCCCCCACGGAAATGTTGTATTCGCCGGCATAGGTGGCATCGATCGCCACCTGCTCGCTGCCGGTGGGCAGTGCCCCGGTTTCAAGCACCGTGGAGCTGAGCTTCTTGTTGGTGGCCGCGGTGTTGGCCGAGGCGTAGTAGTCCCTGCCCCCGGCGTTGACGCTCACCCCGACATTGGCGGAGCCGTGGACGGCTGCCACGCCGTCGACGGATTCGATGGCCTTCAGGGCCTTGGGGCCAAGGACATGGGTTTCCGGCTTGTTCTCGTCTCCCGCTGCCATGTCCATCATGTAGTCCTGCCCGATGACCAGGTCGGCATTGGCGTAGGAGGAACCAATGCTGTTTTTCAGGGTTTCGGTGGCCGAGGCGTTGACCATGAGGGTGGCTGCCAGGAAGGCGGTGCCGATCATGACTGCCAGGGTAACGGCGATGAAGCGCCGCGAATAGGTCTTGAGGTTGGCTAGTGCGAGTTGCAGCAAGGCTTATGCACCCAACCCGGAAAGTGCCTGGGTGACCGTCTCGACGGTGGGGTCTTCGAGCTGGCCGACCAGCTCGCCGTCCTTCATCAACAGCACGGTGTCGGCGTAGGAGGCGGCCACCGCGTCGTGGGTGACCATGATGATGGTCTGGCCCATCTCGCGGGTGGAGGAACGCAGCATCGAGAGCACCTCGGCTCCGGTGCGCGAGTCCAGGTTGCCGGTCGGCTCGTCGCCGAAGACCACCTCCGGGCGGGTGAGCAGGGCGCGGGCCACGGCCACGCGCTGCTGCTGGCCACCGGAAAGTTCGTGCGGCTTGTGGTTCAGGCGGTCCTTCAGCCCCAGGGTGGCAACGATGGTCTCCAACCACGCCTTGTCGTGCTTCCTGCCGGCCAGGGCCAGCGGCAGCAGGATGTTGGCCTCGGCGGTGAGCGTGGGGACGAGGTTGAAGGACTGGAAGACGAATCCGACCTTTTCACGGCGCATCTTGGTCAATGCATCGTCATTCAGCGTGGAGATGTCTGTCCCGCCAATAAAGATCTGCCCATTGTTGGCGTCGTCGAGGCCGGCCAGGCAATGCATGAGCGTGGATTTGCCCGAACCCGAGGGGCCCATGATCGCGGTGAACTTGCCGCGGACGAAGGAGACGTCAACACCGCGCAGCGCCTCGACGCGGGTGGTGCCCTCGCCGTAGATCTTGGTCAGGTTTGTGGCGTGGACAGCAAAATCGGTGCTGGTATGTGGTGCAGTAATGGTCATGGTTCCACGTTATGTTGCCGTTGGATGGTTTTGGATCATCCGCAGGGACCGTTTATTCCATCCCTTGGCTCATACTCGGGTATGAGACAGCACCTTCACAGGGTCTGGCGATAGGATCGCAAGCCTATGCTCTATTTCGCGGTTCCAACCGTTGCCCTGCTTGTTGTCGTCGGCCTCGCCGCAAGCGCAGCCCTGCTGGCGGTGCTGCTGCAATTCACCTCCCGCGGCCGCGAGCGGGCAGTGCGCAAGGTGCTGTTGGTGGCCCTCGCGGTCTGGACGGTGGGGTTGGCCGTGGCGGTACTTCCGGCGGCCCCGCAGCCGGATCCCTCGATCCCGACCGGAACCTTCAACTGGATTCCGTTCCTCGCGCACCAGGAACGCGACCTCGGAGTGGAGATGGTGGCGAACCTCGGGCTCTTTGCGCCTCTGGGGTTGGTGCTGGCCTTTTACTGGCGCCGGTTCGCGGTGCTCAAGACCACGGTCTTGGTGCTGGGCCTTTCCGCCTGCGTCGAGACCACGCAGCTGTTGCTGCGCAACAATCGCGCCTCGGATATCACCGACGTCATCACCAACACCGCCGGTGGATTTGCCGCGGCCCTCATCGGCTGGGCCCTGGTGACCGCTGCCAGGCGCAGGCGGACCGTTTCCGATGCCGCCGCCCCGGAATCACTGCGCCAGCTGTAGCACCTCGCATTCCGCGTCCACCGGGTCCAGGAACGTGCTCCACAGCCAACTTGCCCGGTCGCCCGCATGCGGCCCGTCCCAAGACAGGTCCTACTCCGGGCCCGCGTCCTCCATCAGGACGTCGGGGCCGTGCTCCAGGATCCGCACCGCTGGCACCGTCTCGATGCCCATCAGGCGCTGGGCGATGCTTCCCTGCCTCCTCCGTCGGTGAGGGGCTCGATGTACCGTTCGCGGCGTCGGCTCAGTCGTGCCGCCCATGCTCCGGGGTCTGGTGGCTGTACGACTCGATCTGGAAGGTGGAGTGCTCGATGCTCACCTCGAAGTGCTCGGCCACACAGGATTGCAATTCGCCCAGCAGGGTGGCCGCGGCACCGGTGTGGAACGCCGCGTCCTCGACGACCACGTGGGCCGAGAGGATCGGCAGGTTCGAGGCGATCTGGCTGGCGTGCAGGTCGTGGACGGCCAGCACCTGGGGGTGCGCAACCAGGTGGGCCCGGACATCCTCGAGGTCCAGTCCCTTGGGCGTGGACTCGAGCAGGATGTGTGTGGTCTCCCCCAGCAGCTTCAACGCGCGCGGGATGATCAGGATCGCGATCAGCATGGCGGCGATCGAGTCGGCCTGCATCCAGCCCGTGGTGGAGATGACGATCGCGGAGATGATCACGGCGACCGAGCCCAGGGCATCGTTGACGACCTCCAGGAAGGCCGCGCGCATGTTCAGGTTGTCGTCCTTGCCCGAAGCGAGGATCAGCATCGAGGCGACGTTGCCGAGCAGGCCGATGATGCCGAAAATGAGCAGCCCGCTGCCGGCAATTTCCGTCGGCTGGAAAAGTCGGCGGATGCCGTCGACGAGCGCGTAGACACCCACCCCGAGCAGCAGGGTCGACTGTAGCGTTGCCGAGAGCACCTCGGCGCGGCGGAATCCCCAGGTCCGCTTGGACGTGGGCTTGCGCATGATCAGTGTGGCAGCGGTGAGTGCCAGCAGCAGGCCGGTGGAATCGGTGAGCATGTGCGCGGCGTCAACCAGCAACGCCAGCGAGTTGGTCAGGAACGCACCGATGACCTCGGCCACGAGGATCGTCGCGGTGATGCCGAAAGCCCAGGCCAGTTTCTTCCTGTTGGTGGTTGCCGAGCCGTGGTCGTGGTCGTGGCTCATCGGCTGGCGCCTTCCTGTGCCGGGGCCGGGCCGTGGACCTCGGTGAAGTCGTGGGTGTCCAGTTCGTTCTCGTCGCTGGTGCCGATGTAGTGGTTCGCATCGCCGAGCAGGTCGAGCAGCAGCCGCGGGTTGGCCAGCGAGAACATGCTGGCCCGTCCCTGCGCGCGCGAAGTCACCAGGCCGCAGTCGCGCAGGCACGACTGGTGGGCGCTGACAGTGCTTTGGGCCAGGCCCAAGTGGTCGGTGAGTTCCTTGACCTTGTGTTCCCCGGTACGAAGGTGGGCCAGGATCATCAGCCGCGTGGGGTCGGCCAGGCCGTGGAAGAGTGCCGCCGCCGCCGCATGGCTTTGGATGGCTTCGTGGCGCTCGTGGTTGACCCGATCTATCATCGTCATATTACGATGATATCGAATCATTGCGATAAAACAAACGGACGCAAGGCCGTGGCAGGATTGGAACATGAGCACCGGAATAATCATCGGCGACGACAACCTGGCCCGCCCGGCGTGGGCGGCGGCCGACCCAATGATGCGCACCTATTACGACACCGAGTGGGGCATGCCGGTGCGCGACGAACACGGGGTCTTCGAACGGCTGAGCCTCGAGGCGTTCCAGTCGGGACTTTCCTGGGCAACCATCCTGCGCAAGCGCGAAAACTTCCGCGCGGCCTTCGCCGCCTTCGATCCCGAGGTCATCGAGGGCTTCGATGAAGCCAAGGTCGAGGAACTCCTGGGCAACGCAGGGATCATCCGCAACCGCGCAAAGATCCTGGCGACCATCAAGAACGCGAAGGCCACCATCGCATTGCGCGAGGATGGCGGACTGGCCGAGCTCGTCTGGTCGTTCCAACCGGATTCCACCCCGATGCCTTCCGCCATCGAAGAAGTCCCGACCACCAGCCCCGAGTCCCTGGCCCTGTCCAAGGCGCTCAGGAGGCGCGGTTTCGCCTTCGTGGGACCCACCACCATGTTCGCGCTCATGGAAGCGCTTGGAATCGTGGACACACATCTTCTCGGCTCACACCGCCGCGGCACCTCGGGCGTCTGGCCGGCATGAGTTCGCGCTTCCTGGCATCCAACGGTCCGTTGGATCCCGGTCACATGATGCGCACGCTGGGCATCCACTCGATCCCCACGCTCGACATCCACGAGCCCGCCGAACGTCGACACACCCGGGTGATCGCCGTCGACTCCGGCCCGGAGGCCGTTGAGCTGGAGTTCGCCGTGGAGGGAGTTCAACTGACCTGCTCCGGCGCCAGCACCAACGACCTCGACCAGCTTGAAGCCGCGGTCCGCGCATGGCTGGACCTGGACTCGGATCTGTCCGGCATGCAGGCGTCGTTCTCCCCCGATCCCGTGCTTGGCCCGCTGGTCGAGGCCCGCCCGTGGTTGCGGCTGGTCGGCTATCTCAACGGGTTCGAGGCCGCCGCCACCACGATCTTGGGCCAACAGGTGACGCTGGCAGCAGGCAGGACGTTTGGCGGACGCTTTCTGTCAGCATACGGAAGCGAGGGCCCCGGCGGACTGCACCTCTTCCCGACGCCCGAGGCCGTGGTTGCCCAAGGCGTTGACACCCTGCGCGAAACCATCGGCTTGACCAAGACCCGGGCGGGCACGCTGTTCCTCATGGCGCAGGTGTTCGCCGAAAAGGGTTTCACCGGAACGCCCGGCATCCCCCTGTCTCGCTCGGAACTGCTGGCCTTGCGCGGAGTGGGCCCATGGACCGCGGACTACCTGCAGATGCGCGGCCGAAGCGATCCCGATGCCTTTGTGCCCGGGGACCTGGTCGCGCGTCGGGCCCTGGACAGGATCACCGAACGCGAAGCGGCGGCGTTGGCAAGCTCGTGGGCGCCATACAGGTCCTACGCCATGGTCCACCTCTGGGCATCGGACGCCGTGGACTAAAGGAAGAAACGGGCCCGCAGGGCGTTACCAAACCCCGCGGCCCCGACTACCCTCCGACGGAATTGGAGTCCGCCGGCGACTGCTATGCCGACAGCAATGCCGACAGCTGTGATTGGGTGAGCAAATCCCTAAACAGCGCCTTGTTAAGCGTGAATCCCTTCGCCGCTTCTTCAAGCAGGGCCTCGGCCCGCTCGGGTGTCACCGCATAGTCGTTAAGCCTGGCGCGGTATTCGTCCTTGTAGGGCTTGTGTTTGTCGATCCCCTCGAAACGCCACATGGTGAGCGCTTCCTGGTCGATGCCGTAATGCCGACCCACGAGCCTGCGAATAATCTGGCCCCCGGAAAGATCCCCGAGATAGCGCAGATAGTGGTGCGCGACCAATCGCGCAGGCTCCTGGGCGGCGTCGCGGATGTGCCGGATGTAGTTGGCGGTTGCCTCGAGAGGTGCGGGGATGTCGGTGAACCCGTGGGCAGGGAGCAGCAATTCGAGATCATGGTGGATGTGTGCGGCACGCTCCAGCCGCAGGTCAAAGATCAGCGACAGCTCCGGGACCGTCGACAGGGCGCGGACTTCGGATTCCAGCGCTGCGTAGATGTAGGTGTATTGCGACAGCAGCAGCACATAGTCTCGCGGGGCCCTCGATCCGGCCATTAGCGTCGTGATGAATTCACTGGTTTCCGCCTCGCTGTGGTCCTTCTGGGTCACTTCGCGCAGCCGGGTGGCAAAGGTCTGCTCGTGTTCGCCGGGCATCTGACGTCACCTTTCATCGGGTTATGAATGCCATCCTAACCACGATGCAGGAAATAAGGAAACATCACAATGCCCATTTGCGATTAACCAAGGTTAGGCATACCTTAACAAGAGTCTTGCGTCCGAGGTTCGGCGCCCGTCTTGCTTGCCACCCGAAAGAGGTTTCAACCCATGCATCACCCTGCCCGGCACCGACTGCGAGCGATATTCGCCGCCGCCGGGGCCCTAGTCTTGTCTTCGATCGGCTTGACAGCCATGCCCGCCATGGCAGCGCCTGTCCCTACGATTTCCGTAAACCAGGTACCCGACGGTGGTGGTTCGGTCACCATCAAGGGTTCCGGATTCAACGGCGATCCAGGTATCTACCTGGGCGTCGGACCTCAGGGACTGCCAGGGTTCTATGCCGGCGCCGGAAGCCTGGTCGATGGCCTCACCCATTTCATTGGCAAGGGGCTGGAAGCCGGGAACTCGGACATGGGCAAAACCGCGCCCATGCGTGATGGCAGCTTCTCGATCACCGTCGCTTTGCCTGAGCAGCCTGAATCCGGGCTGGCGATCTACACGTCCAAGGCACACGGGCAGGGCTTCAGCGATCCGTCACAGAACACCGTTACCAAGATTTCCTACGCCGAACCAATGCCCATTGCCGACCCGAAGCTGGTGTCCACCAAGATCCCGGCCGGTGGCGGAAAAATCACGATTTCCGGAACCGGATACCTCGCCGTGGAGCCAGGAATCTACATCGGCGTCGGACCAGCGACCGCTCGCAGCTTCTATGCAGCTTTCGAGTCAGGGCAAATTGACCGCGCCGACGTACTTTGGGTTTCACCCAGCCGTACATCCGGCAGCGGCACTGCCCCGATGAAGGCGGATGGCTCGTTCAAGGTCACGTTCACCATTCCAGCAGGAACCGAGGATCTGGCCGTATTCACGTCCAAGGCACACAACCAGGGCAAAAGCGACCCCAGCCTCGATGCCAAGCTGTCCGTCGGGTCCGTTCCGGCACCGAGCCCGGAGCCGACCGAGGCGCCGAGCCCGCAACCCACCGAGGAGCCGACCAAGGCGCCGAGCCCGCAACCCACCGAGGAACCCGGCACCAAACCAAGCAGCGAACCCACCAATGCCGCCACGGCTCCAAGGCTCAGCACGACCAAGATCCCGGCCACGGGCGGCAAGGTCACCGTCACCGGTTCTGGCTTCTCCACCTCCGGCCCGGGAATCTATCTAGGCCTGGGCCCGGCAGGACTGCCCGATTTCTACAAGGCCTCCGAGCATCTCATAGAGGGATCAACCGTCTACATTTCCCGCACCAACACCGATGGCACCACCGCGCTGGGTCGCACCTCACGACTGGACGCCGACGGCAGCTTCAGCGTCACCATCGATGTCCCCGCCCCATCGAAGAAGGCGCTGGCGCTCTACACCTCCATGGCCCACGGCCAGGGCGTGAACGACCCGTCGCAGAACGTCCAGCTCAAGCTCGCCTACGGACAGTCCCAGACGGGCACCGCTCCCCAAACCACACCGGGCACCAGGCCAAATGCCGACCCAAACGTTTCTGCAGTGCCCACCGCTGAGGCAGTCACAGCTGTGCCCAGCACTTCGGCAAGTCCCGCCACCGTGTCCAGGAAGCCGGTTTACAAGGAAGTCTGCACGGCCAACCAGATTTCCGGTGCAACCCTGAGCTGGGGGCTGAAGTCCTCCTTCAGGAACTACATCCGGTCCGGTGTCGCCAAGGGCGGCTGGACGTTGGGTTCTGTTACCTACTCGGGTTCGACATTCAACTTCGCTTCGGGTTCGGGCACCTTTGACAAAACCAAGCGCACTGGAACCGTGGGGTTTCCGGGCTCGATCCACTTCACCGGACATGACGGCACCTTGGATCTGAAGCTCTCCAATGTCCGCATCGCCCAAAACGGGCCTTCGGCCGGAACGTTGTATGCGAACGTCGCCTCGAGCGACACCGACGGAAAGAAGACCAACCGCAGCAACATCGCCTTCGCCACGTTGGATCTCTCCGGGTTGTCGGTTTCGGCCAACACCGTCTCGGTTTCCGGAGCCCCGGCCACGTTGACCGCTGCGGGAGCCGCCGCCTTCGCAGGGTTCTACAACGCCGGCACGGCTCTTGACCCGGTCAGCTTCTCCTTCCCGTTGGGCAAGGCAAGCGGATGCTCCAATGTGCTGGTCAGCGCCGGCACGGGCATCTACGCAGGAACCGAACTCGACAATGAATCCGGGGTCGGCACCCTTGCCAGCACCGGCGCCGAATCGGCCATCGTGCTCTCGGTCGGCGGCGCCCTGCTGCTCGCCTCCGGGGCCGGCTTGCTGATGTTGCGCCGCCCGCGCCTCGTGCGCTCGCACTAAGAGAACATTCCATGGTGGTGGGCGGAGCGCGCTCCGCCCACCACCATTCATGCCCACATCCCCAAAGGTTTTCAAGTGAATCGTCGAACCGTTCTGGCCTTCTTGTGCGTCGGGTCCCTGTCATTGGCCGGCTGCACAGCGGGTGCCGAGACCCCAGTCATGCCTGCGCCGGAACCCGTCGCGGCCTCCCCCACAAGCCCGGCCTCGTCATCGACCCCGCCCCTCGACGCCTCAACGCTACGCGGACCGGCCACGGCACCGTTGATTCCGGACATCGTGCCCCTCCAGGAGTCCTTTCCCCAAACGTTGCCAACGACCGTGACCGACCACGAAAACAAGGCCGTCACCATTCCCTCGGCCGAGCGCATCCTCGCCCTGGACATCTACGGCACGCTGGCCGACACCGTGGTTGGCTTGGGTCTGGGCGACAAGCTCGCCGGGCGAACGGCATCGAACGCCGGGGCCTCGCTCAAGCACCTTCCCCTGGTCACGGCCGGTGCCCATGAACTGAATGCCGAGGCGATCCTGGGCATGCGCCCGGATGTGGTGCTGGCCGACTCCACCATCGGACCCCCGGAAGTCCTGGCGCAAATCGCCGCGGCAGGGATACCCGTCGTGTCCTTCACGCCCGACCGCACCGTTGCCGGGATTGCGCCGATGGTCACCGACGTGGCCTTGGCCCTGGGCGTACCGGAGGCCGGCGCCGCGCTAAACAAACGGATTGCCGGTGAGCTGGCCAGCACCCGCACGGCCATCGCCGCCCTGTCCTCGGGCACCCGGTCCCCGTTGCGCACCGCCGTGCTCTATGTCCGTGGCACCGCCGGGGTCTTCTTCATCATGGGTCCGGGCACCGGTGCCGAGGACCTCATGCATGAGCTGGGGCTGCAAGACGTAGCCGCCGGTGCCGGGTTGAAGGGGTCCCGCCCGGCCAATGCGGAGTCCCTGGCGGCACTGGACCCACAGGTGTACCTGATGATGAGCGACGGGCTGGAGTCCACCGGAGGCCTCGACGGACTGCTCAAACGACCCGGTGTCGCCAACACCGAGGCCGGGCAGCACCGGCGGATCATCGACGCGCCGGACGGTCAGCTGCTCTCGTACGGGCCCAACACCCCGTCCGCACTGCTGGCGCTGGCACAGACCATCTACACCAAGGGCAGCAAGTGAGCCAGCAAACCCTGGCCGACGCCCCGCCCGCAATGGCAGCCCCGTCCGCCGTCCGTGCTTCTCCGCGCCGCGGGCGCGCCTGGGCCACCGGGGTCGCGCTGTCGGCGGCATTGCTGGCGGTATTGGTGCTGTCGGCCGGCTCCGGACAGTTTCCGGCCTCGCCGGCCGCGGTGCTCGCCGGGTTCTGGCACGGGGTCTCCGGCACCGGCACCCCGGAGTCGGCACTGCTGGATGCCACCTTGTGGACCGTGCGCTTCCCGCGCCTGGTCCTGGGCCTGCTGGTCGGCGGCGCCCTGGGCCTCGGAGGTGCACTGATGCAGGGTGTCTTCGCCAACCCCCTGGCCGAACCCGGGGTCATCGGGATCGGGTCGGGCGCCGCGGTGGGCGCCTGCACGGTGATCGTGCTGGGCCTGGGCACCGCGTCCCCGTTCATCCTTCCGGCGGCGGCCTTCGCCTCGGGGCTGGCCGTGACGTTGCTGGTGTACTGGCTGGCCCGCGGGTCCGGAGCCTCGGCGGTGCTCACCCTGGTGCTCACCGGCATCGCCGTGAACGCCGTCGCCGGGGCCGTGATCTCGTTCCTGGTCTTCGTTGCCGACACCTCCAGCCGCGAACAAGTCATCTTTTGGCAGATGGGGTCGCTCAACGGCGCCACCTGGTCGGCGGTGGCCAGCACCGCCTGCATCGTGGTGCCGGCAGCCCTCGGGGTCCTGCTGCTGGCAACGCGGCTGGACCTGTTGGCGCTGGGCGATTCGGCGGCCTCCCACAGCGGCGTCAATGTGCCACGCCTCCGGGTCCTGTCGATCGTCGCGGTGGCGCTGCTCACCAGTGCGGCCGTCGCCCACGCGGGAATGATCGGGTTCGTGGGGCTGATCGTTCCCCACGCCCTGCGCTTGTTCACCGGGCCCTCGCACCGCTCGCTGCTGCCGCTCTCGGCGCTCGGCGGTTCGTTGTTGCTGGCCGTCGCCGACCTGGTCTCCCGCACCGCGATCCCCTACGCGGACCTGCCCATCGGCATCTTCACCGCGCTCGTCGGCGGCCCGGTGTTCTTCATCCTCTTGCGAACCACGCTCAAGCAACAAGGTGTCCTGTGAATCCCCTGCTTCAGGCCGAGAACATTTCCTACTCGATCAAGGGGAAACTGGTCATCCACCCGCTGGATGTGCGGCTGCATGCCGGGGAACTCTGCGTGGTCATCGGGCCCAACGGGGCCGGGAAGTCCACGTTGCTCTCGCTGCTGGCCGGATCGTTGCGCCCCGATGCCGGAAGCATCGAACTGGCCGGAAAGCCGTTGCGTTCCTGGGGTGCGGCGCAGGCCGGTCGGCTGCGTTCGGTCATGGGCCAGGACTCGCACGTGGCCTTCGGATTCAGCGTCGCCGAGGTCGTCCGATTCGGGCGCACCCCCTGGCGCAACACGCCACAGGGCGCGGAGGACGAGCACGCCATCGATGCCGCTCTGGCACGCACGGAACTGGACGGGTTGGCCGGACGCACCGTCACCACCCTCTCCGGCGGCGAGCGCCAGCGCACGGCGTTCGCCCGGGTGCTGGCCCAGCGGGCCGGGGTGGTGATGCTCGATGAACCGGTGGCGGCCATGGACATCAAGCACGCCGAGTCCACCCTGCAGATCGCCCGCGAGCTGGCCCGCGAGGGCCATGCCGTGGTGGCGGTGCTGCACGACCTTGATGCGGCAGCGGCCTACGCAGACCGGCTCATCATGCTGGATGCCGGCCGCATCGTGGCCCAGGGCGAAGTTGCGGATGTGGCCCGCGGCGCGCTGCTCTCCCAGGTGTACGGCACCCGGATCGACACAAGGATCGATCCGGTCGACGGGCGGGTCCGCGTGGCCCCGGCCCGAAACTTCGCTAGGCGCTAAGCGCCTCGGGGAAGATCTGCCCGACGGGAGTCTTCTTCTCGGCCTGGAACTCATCCTCGGCTCGGCCATAGGCCCAGTAGGCCGACAACGACATGGCCCGGCGGTCCACGCCGCGCTCGCCATTGAGGTAGGCCCGCAGCGACTTCATGGTCTCCCGCTCGCCGTGGGCAAAGACCTGGACACTGCCTTCGTGCCATTGCGCGTTGCGTACGGTTTCCTCGAGCTTGGTGTTTTCCGGGGTGAAGTACCCGCCCCGGTGCAGCCAGTGCACGGTAACTCCGGTCGGCACATCCAGCTGGACCTCGTCCTCGGGACCGGATACCTCGAGGTAGATGTCACCAACCATCTCCTGGGTCATGTCCTCGACGGCGGCGGAAATCGCCGGAAGCGCCGTCTCGTCGCCGATGAGCAGGTGCCGGTCGAATTCCGGGTTCGGCGTGTAGAGCCCGCCGGGGCTGTTGAAGCAGATCTGGTCGCCGATCTTGGCGTTCTGCGCCCATGGGCCGGCCAATCCCTGGTCGCCGTGAATGACGAAGTCGATCTGCACGGTTTGGGCTTCGAGGTCCACGTGGCGCAGCGTGTAGGTGCGCCGTACCGGGAAGTCCTCCGGGGCCAACTGTTCACGCAAGGCATCCAGGTCGTACGGGGGCACCAGTCCGAGCTCGGGCTTGGCGAAGAGGATCTTCACGTAGCGGTCCGACACCGCCTTGTCCTGGAAATCCACGAATCCCGGACCACCGAAGGTCAGTCTCATCATGTGCCGGGACAGTTGCTCGCTGGCCAAAACCTCGAGGACAACCTGGGGCCGAACCGGACGTGCCGAACGCTGGATGCTCACCAATTACCGCCTTTGTGGATTAGGGAAGATAAGCCTAGCCTAATCGACCAAGCCCCTGCTTAGCCAATGCCCGCGTCATGTGCCCGAGACCCGGCACGCTGCACAAGCGGTCCCGGTCCCCAAAAAAATGCCGTTAGTCCAGGTGCCGGCCCTGCCAGCTGCGCAGCCTCCAACTCGATCCCGTCGCATTCTCCAGGGTCACTACACCGGTGTTGGCCAACGGCACGGGGGCCAGCAGCTTGGAGTCGAAGTTTGCGCTCCGGGACGCAAGCCAGGTCACCAGCATGGCCGCGTGGCTGACCACCACCAGCTTTCCGGTCCCAGCGTTCTTGGCCCCTTCGATGACCGCGTCGAAGCGATCCAGGGCGGTGCGGGCGTCCTCGCCGCCGGGGACCCGGGCCGAAAGGTCGCCCGAGAGCCAGCGGAAGAACACGTCACGGTAGGCCAATTGGGCGTCGCGGTCGGTGCGCATTTCCAGTTCGCCGGCGGAGATCTCGGTGAGCCCGGCATGCTCGGCCACTTCCAGGCCGCGGGCTTGCGCCAACGGACCGGCCGTCATCCTGGCGCGCAGCAACGTCGAGGAATACACCGCGTTGACGCCCTGCCCTTCGGCACCCAACCGCTCCACCAGCGCCTGCGCCTGCGCAATCCCGGTCTCATCCAGGGGCGCCCCGGGGGCTGCGGTGTCCAGGGCCTGCGCCACGTTCGAGGCGGTCTGCCCGTGGCGGATCAAGATCAGTCTCATACCTTCACCCTAAATCTTCAGCCCGGTTTTGGTACGATGAAACCAGCTTCACGAGATGCGCGCCAGATATGGGCTCCGACCCGGCGACACACCAACCCCATGCTTCACGGGTGGTTCGGATGACGAAGCGGTCCTTGGCGGCAACCGCCCCGGGGACAAGAGCACACGAAAGGCGCCATCCCTTGCGCAACCAGCCATGCCCGTCCGGATCCTGTACGTCCTTCCACCCCGGCCACCGCACCAATCCGCGGGCGGTCAAGTCCCTGATGGCCCGACCCACCCTGTGGGTTCCGGCCGACGTGGAGGTCATGGTTTCCCCCGTCCAGGGGCTCACGCTGCATGTCTTTGCCGGCGGGGCGCACCACCAGGTCTTCACCCACGACCTTCCGGTGATCGCGCATCTCCTGCGCATTGCCCCCGCCCGTCCCGAGGGTGTCTCGCTGGGCCGGGTGAATTTCCACAACAAGGCGCTCGCGCTTCCGGCCGACCCACGGCGCAGCGCGGGGCTGGGTTACTTCTCCTTCAGCACCGAGCCGCTTGAACCGTGCAGCTTCGAGCGCGACGAGGCCCTGGCCCGCGACTTCGACGCGTTGACGGCCGAGCTGCAGCGTTCCTAGCGGAAGATCGGCTCGGCCCCGAAGCGGGCCATTGCTTCCTTGTTTTCCGCGGAAAGCCGCAGCAGCCGTTGGGTCTCGACGGAAAAGAACGCCAGGGTCGTGGCGGCGCGTACGCACACCCCGCCGTCGACCGGATCGTGGAATTCGTAGCAGATGTCGAAGCTTGCGGCCTTGATGGCACTGATCCACAGATCCACGTGCGCCGGTACGTTGCGGTAATCCAGCGGCTTGACGTAGCGCACCCGGTGCTCGACCACCAGGATCTGGGTGTTTTCCGGGACCGCGGAGAACAGGTCGACCATCGGCTCGATCCCGGGCTTGCCGGTGCCGCCGGGCACGCCGAACCCGGCGATGCGTGCCTCTTCCATCATGCGGACCAGGTTCACGTTGTTGATGTGGCCGTACGCGTCCATGTCTCCCCAGCGCATGGGGACCTCGACGCGGAGCTTGGGTTCGTTCACTTCCCCGGCCCCGGCTCGGCGTCGGGGCTGATGAGGCCCAACGCCTGAAGTTTTTCAGCGATGCGCGCCCCGTCGGGTTCGTACACCCACGGCACCCCCGGGGTGGAATTCAGGATCCCCTGGCTGCGCCCGCCTGCGAGCACGGCCTCCGAGGGGGTCAGCTGGCGGATCACGATCGCCGCGACGTGGTCGGGGTAGCGCCTGGCGAATTCGGCGTAGAGGTAGGGGTCGTGTTGGCCGTCGTCCCCGATCAGCAGCCACTTCAGGCCCGGGAACTCGTTGGCCAGGCGGCGCAGCTGGTCGGCCTTGTGCTGCATGCCCGACCGGAACCAGCCCCTGTCGGTGGGTCCCCAGTCGGTCAGCAGCAGCGGGCCCTGCGGGTAGAGGTTGCGCGAGAGGAAGCGGGTGAGCGTCTGGGCGACGTTCCAGGCGCCGGTGGACAGGTAGAAGGTGGGTGCGCCGGGCTTGTCGCGCATCAGCTTTTCCATCATCACCGGCATCCCCGGGGTGGCCAGCCGGGCGTGCTCGGACAGGACGAAGGAATTCCAGGCGGCCAGCAGCGGGCGTGGCAGCGCGGTGACCACGATGGTGTCGTCCACGTCGGAGAGCAACCCGAACTCGGCGGCCGCGTCGACCATCATGACCGGGGCGGCCACGGCCACGGAACCCTCGGTGTGCAGGGTGATCTCGTGCCAGCCCGGTGCCAGCGTGGCGGCGACCTTGACATCGAGCACTCCCCCGCGGTCGGCCTGCACGGCAAAGCGTTCGCCGTTGATGTGCACTTCGAGCTGCCCGTGCGGGACGATCGGGGAAATGAAGTTCCGCCAGCCGCGCACCCCGTCGGCGATGACCTTGGCGCGGTGGCGCCCGGCATCGAACGCGCCGGGCTTGGCCAGCACCAGGCGGGCGAAGATGCGGACCCAGCCGTTGGCCGGGTCCGAGAGCCCGTAGCCGGTGTAGGGCAGGACGGTGGGCACCAGGCCGCGCTCGTGGGCCCGTGCTGCGCGCAGTTCCAGGGCGCGGTCCTCGAAGCGTGCGGCGATGTGCCGGGCGCGTTCGGCTCCTGTTTCCTTGACCATGAAACCCAGTCTTTCATGAGCCGGGGACCTGGAGTGGATCGAAAGGATGAATTGAGTCCCGTTGCCGGAAAGTTCACCTGGCCGTCGCCACCTCTGGTATTTTTCTACAATTCGTAGAATTATGGAGACATGATGTTTGACCATGATGCAGATGAACCCGTACTGATGCTGACCGAAGAGCAGGCCTGGAGCCTGCTCGAGAGGACTTCCCACGGCCGACTGGCCACCGCGGTGGGCGGCGCCGTCGATATCTTCCCTCTCAACTTCGGCCTGGTGGGCAAGACCATATACATCCGCACGGCTCCCGGCGAAAAGCTTGCGGCGCTGACTGTGCACGATTCCGTGGCCTTCGAGGCCGACGGAATCCTCTCCGACGAAGCCTGGTCGGTGGTGATCCACGGACACGCGCACCAGCTGCAAACCAGCGCGGAGATTGAGGAGGCGCGCAGCTCAGGGGTCTCCCCATGGATCCCGACCCCGAAGGAATCCTGGGTGAAGATCGAGGTCAGGAACATCTCGGGGCGCCATTTCCGCCTCGGGGCGCAGCCAGAGGCCGACTAGGTACTCCGGTCGCGGTTATTTCGGGGTTCTCGGCGCTCCAACCGGCAAGGCTTGGTTCGTCCGTGCAGCTTCATGAATCAGGTTCTGGCCATGAAATGCCAACCGCCTGCTAGCCCTGATTTTTCATGGAACGCCGACGGGCCGCCGAATCCGTGATTTTCCCGGATTCGGCGGCCTGTCGTATTTTCGGGCACGCCAGGAACGGCCAGGTCGCCGGCCGGGGGCGTCGGGTTCCATCTTCCGAAAGGGGCTTGCTTCTGTCGTTTCGAAGGGGTCGCGGCAGGGGGTCCTATGCCGCGAGGTGTCCGTTGCGCCAGCGTTCGCGCAGCCGGGCGGTTCCCTCGACGAGGGTGAAGAAGAGTGGTGATTCGGGGGCGGACTCGGGGATCAG